>JAGWAS010000013.1 GCA_021296235.1 Paracoccaceae bacterium
TCGGAACGGATCCGGGAACGGAACGGCTCATCCCGGCCGGCGAGCTGCGGGGCGCTGTATTCGATTGCACCCTCTGCGACCCTCAGCCGCGCGGTGCGGTTGCCGTTCCGGTAGCCTTGGCCGGGTTCGACACCGTGTTCATAATAATTGCGTCCCGTAACATCCCGCGCTTCGGCCTCAAGGGCCTCCTCGATGATCAGTCGCGTGGCGAGGTCGACCAACTGGCTGCGCCCCTGCGGCGAGGACAATCTTCCTTCGATCAGGTCGGAAAGGTTACGGCGTGTCTGCATGGAACCGGGTAATCTTCTGGGCATGGGGTGTGATCTCCTGTTGAGGGTCGGCCAACAGCCAGCCGTTTGTTAACTTTCTTGCTCAACAGGAACACACCCCTCATCAATTTATCCAGCACTTTTATAACTTCACCTGGCGAGACAATTGCGTATTCCGATGCATTTGAACACGATTCCAAAAACACTTGAACGTCGTCGGCACCGCCCCCGGCCCTTCCTTCTTCGTGTTTCTGCGGTCTGTTTCTCCTTTCCGGTTTCCATCCGACTTCAACGAAGCGCCGACGACGCTTCGCACAAAGTTAAGCGACCGCTGTGCCGGGAGTACATTCCAGACTGTTTGCACAAGCGGGCACGACCTGTTGTGCCTTTCAATTGAAGAAGTCGACCCAACTCCGATTCTTGACACAGCATTTGATGGAAAGGACAACAATGGTACCACTGAAACTCCATTAGCTTCCCGGCCGTTCCAACCCCCGCCAAAATTCACGGCAATTCAACTGTTATGTCATTCGCAACGCAGCCCCCGCCAAATACATTTCACCGAATTACCCCATTCAAACAATCCGGGATGCACCCTAGCGTTGCCCAAGGGCTTCAAACCCACACTGCTCCCGTTTAAACTCTGGCTGAATGGGGTAAGGCTTCTGGGCATTGGAAGTTAGTTGAAGACATTGACAGATACTGTAAACACAACCTCATGTACACCCAATTGGTGCAAATTGTGGGCTAGATCACCTGATCGACCGCCGAACGAATGAGTCCGCAATTCACCCAGAATACAGCTTCAACGGAGGTTACCCATGAAAGCACTCATGCAGTTGATCGCACAGCTTGCCCTGTTCTCATTTCTATCGGTCGTCGGATTGACAACATCGGCGAACGCCCAGTCCTTGAAGTTGGATTGCAAGGTCACAAAATATCAACCGCCCTATTCTTCTGGCAGTGCGTTGGATGTCGCCAAAAGTTGGATCCCGGAAACATCAACCCACATCATTAGGGTGCCAGAAAGTTATCACATTGACCTTAGAATTCTTGGATCGGCTAAAATGCCTCAAGGTCGGATTGTATTGAATTACACCTCCAATAGTGTCAAGGGAGACACCGTGAATTACAACTATACATACCTGATCAACAACGACATTCTCATCGCAAACGTATTTTTCGGAGGCAACTTCTACAACATAACGGGCATTCGCGGTGTGTGCCGTTCAGCCACAATTTCTGAAGCTGAAGCGAATTGGTATCTGCCTTAACCCAACAATGCACCCCCAAGACTTCAGCAGTGCGAACCGCTTTTGTAAACCAAACAACCAAAAAACGTGCGGTTGATTCTCCATGAGATGCACCCTGCAGGCTGCGACGAGGTTCGAACAACTCTTGGCAGGAATCGTGGTCGGCCTCATTTGCCTATTCGGTTTGACCACAAGTATCCTGCTATCGGTTTTTCCTGATCACTGCGGTCGGCATCTTGGCATTGTTCCCAATTGGGAGCGCTGTACACAAAATCGCTGAAACGACAGTGATTTTCGTGAGACGTTAAGGAAGTGACTTTCCTTGGGTTCGTCCATTTGCCGACGATGGGGAACACCCTGTCGCCCAATCGGTGGAATAGTAACTTGTCCCTGCTATTGCATGAAGTAAGTCACCATTCGGGCAAACCGCTACAACCCTGCAATTCATTGTAGCACTTTGTCTCCGATGGCTCTTTTTCATGGGATCTCCATATTGAAGCTGCCGGAGATTGAGAAATAGGACCACCCACTGCTCCAACCGCTTGGGCGCACTCCAACTTTATTGGTGATTGGTGACTCGGCGCTGACTAGGTTGCGTCCAAATTGTCTGTATGGAGCAATTTGGTGAAATGTATTGAGCGGGGGCTGCGTCGCGCACGGCATGACGGTTGAATTTCCATGAAATTCGACATGGGTGGTGGAATGGTCGGGAAGCAACTGGAGTTTGAGTGGTACCAATGTGATCCTTACCATCAAATGCTGTGCCAAGAACCGTAGTTTGGATCGCCTTCCTAAATTGGAGGGCGCAACAGGTCGTGCCCGTCTGAACAAACAAGCTGGGATGCACCCCTGTGCCAGGCGCAAATCCTCGGACAGGCCAAACAGAAACCGTGTGGTTCCTTCGTAACCCCGCCGTTCTGGCGTCGAACGTTCTCGCAAATCAGGGTCTCAGATCCGTTAAGGTCAAGCAAAGAACTCCGGTAGCATTCCGATGGCGGCCGTAGCTGGGGACTTTGCGGTTTTGGGAAGCCTGATCAAGACCGCGCGGCCAAAACTTCGGCCCGGACTGAAGCGCCGGTTTTGTGAGACATGCGGCCAAATGCCGAATGGGCGAACTGCAGACTGACTAGTTACGGCATTTTGGGTAAGTACTGGGCAGGGGTGGTTTCGGAAACTTCGGAAAATCAAATTTATCAATAAGAGTATGAATTTATTGACAAATTTGGTAGCGGAGGAGGGACTTGAACCCCCGACACGCGGATTATGATTCCGCTGCTCTAACCAACTGAGCTACTCCGCCGAGGTCGACAGTCGATAATTCAGTTGAACAATCTCGTCAACACCCGGTCGTTGCTGCCGCAGTGCAAGTTTCTCGACAGGTTGGAATCGTCAGTTACCTGGACCTGATGTCGGCGATCAATCCAGCGGCGAGAGCACAAATTGAATGCATTTGCCGGTTCCCCGGGGTGATTCAACGGAAGTCTCTGGCGTTGTTGCGCAGGTTGGCATGCGGCGGTCGGGGTTTTGGAATCTGCAAGGGCCAGTTTCCGGGCGAACCCATTCATCTTCGTGTGCATGACCAGGAATTGGTTTGTGGATATGGAGGTGGCCGGGTACGTCAAACGAAGGATTGATCCAGTGCAGTGCACGAGGTGTTTGCCGGGTTGAGTGTCGCTTGGATCAGAGTCTTTTCAACCATCCGGACATGATCTGTGCGACAAGCAGAACAACCATTATCCTAAGAAAATGGTGTGCGATGACGAACGGCACATCGGCACCGGCGACAATTGCAATGATTGCCATCTCCGCCTGTCCGCCGGGAAGAAACGCAAGAAGGATGTCGATCGGTGGCAGCCCCAGCACGCTCAGGACTGCAAGAAAGAACGCCGCGCTAAGCAGTGCCGTAATCAAGCTGTAGAGGATTCCGGCAAACACAAACCTCCTGAGTTCGGACAGTGTAATTCCGGAATATCTGACACCGACCGCCAATCCGATGAAGAATTGCGCGACCACCATGATTTCCGTGGGCGGTCTTGAATTGATGAAGCCTGTGAGCGACAGGGTCATGGCCAGCAGTGCCGGACCCAAAAGGGATGGTCCCGGGATGCGAAGCAGCGCCGCAAGTTTCCAACCGATGAGCCCTGTTGCGATCATCAGCGCAATCTCGTGTGGCGGCAGCGACGAGGCCGGTCTTCCCGGTGGGTTTGAGAGATCGACATCCCAAACCAGGGTAATGACGATCGGAACCAGGGCAAACAGGGCCAGTACCCTCGTGGCATGAATGAGTGACATGGCACGCACATTTCCGCCGGCCCCTTCACCGAGCATCAGCATTTCCTGCAATCCGCCGGGAAGGGAGGCATAGAGTGAAGTCTGCCGGTCGAATCCCATGATGCGGAACAGCCGGAAACCGACAAATGCAAGAAGCAAGGTCAGAAAGGGGATCATTGCAAGCGAGAACGCAAATCCATGCAGTTCGCCAACGATTTCGGGTGTGATCGAGGTTCCGATTGCAACTCCGAGGAATGTCCGCATGAACCTGCCGACCAACCCCATGCTCTGA
Organism: Paracoccaceae bacterium; assembly: GCA_021296235.1. Taxonomy (GTDB): domain Bacteria; phylum Pseudomonadota; class Alphaproteobacteria; order Rhodobacterales; family Rhodobacteraceae; genus JAPOXR01. The sequence goes on from JAGWAS010000013.1 coordinate 4,086, forward strand.
AGCGGCACGGCGGCAAGGGCACAAATGAGGCAGGCGGCCATTGGACCCAACAGGAACGGCAGCGGCCATCCAAAGAGCAGGAACAATCCCACCCCGACCGCTGAGACAATGAGAGTTAGAACTCGATTTCTGCCAATCAACTTTGCGCCACTTGCGAATTCACCGCTTCGTCAATATGTCGGCTTGCCAGTTGGTGCAATTTCGGAGTGTCGCATACCCAAACCAGTTTGGGGAACCGCAAACTTCGCCGTGGATGCCAGGAGAGCGAATTGCCAGAGGAAGTCGCATCAATTGATTCCATGCAGGAGTTGCTTGCCGGAGTGGGATATGTATGCGGACGGCCGCTGGCAACCGCAGCGTTCCTGTCGCTCAGGCTAAATCGTCCAATGTTCCTTGAGGGCGAGGCTGGGGTTGGCAAGACCGAGATCGCCCGTTCGCTGGCAACCGCGACCAACCGGAGGCTCATCAGGCTTCAGTGCCATGAGGGGCTGGATTCAAGCTCTGCAGTGTGCGACTGGAATTTTCCGGCGCAGATGATTGCAATCAGGACGGCGGAGTCCACAGGAGACATCTCTCGCGATGAACTGAACAGGGATCTCTTCTCAGAGAAATTTCTGATTGAGCGTCCGCTTCTTCAGGCGTTGCGGCCCGGAGACGGGCTTGCCCCTGTTCTCCTGATTGATGAGATCGACCGGGCCGACGAACCTTTCGAAGCGTTCTTGCTTGAAGCTCTCAGCGACTATCAGATCACGGTTCCCGAACTCGGAACGATCAAGGCCGAGGATCCCCCTCTGGTTATCCTGACCTCCAACCGAACGCGGGAAATTCACGATGCCCTCAAAAGACGATGCTACTACCATTGGGTGGACTACCCCGATTTCGATCGGGAACTGGCAATCGTCAAAGCGCGGGTTCCGGAGGCGCCAGAGGAACTCGGCCGCCAAATTGTCGCCTTCATTCAACGATTGAGAATTGAGGATCTGTTCAAGCGTCCGGGCGTTGCCGAAACCATCGATTGGGCGAAATGCCTGCTTGCGTTGGATGCGACTGCCCTGTCGCCCGAGGTCATCGCCGACACCGTCGGAGCGGTGCTGAAATACCAGGACGACATACAGAGGCTCGAATCGTCCGGACTGAAGCGACTCCTGGACGAGGCGGAGCAAGCCCTTGCGGAAGGCTGAGGTCGCGGGGAGACAATCCGGCAAATGGGCTGCGGTGGATGATCCAACAAACCCGGGGGGCGGGCATTCGCCGCAGGGGAAGCTCCTTGACAACATGGTGCATTTTGCGAGGGCCCTTCGCCTGGCGGGCTTGAAGGTGGGCCCCGGTCAGGTGGCTGAAGCGGTTCGGGCGGTGGAGGTGGCCGGTTTCACCGACAAGGAGGATTTTCGTTGGATTCTTCATGCCTGTCTGGTCAGCAGGAACGAGCACCGGAAGGTTTTCGATCAGATCTTCAGGCTGTTCTGGCGAGATCCCAGGTTTCATGAGCAGATGATGTCAATGTTGCTTCCGATGGTGCGGGGTGCGGCCCGCGAGCGGAAGGCAGATGCCGCAGCGCGGCGAGCTGCCGACGCGCTGCTCGGAGGCAAGAGCCCGAACATGCCGGCGCAGAGTCGGGCAGATGATGACGAGGTGGAAATCCAAATTGACTCCACCGAGACAGCGTCGAGTCGGGAAAAACTGCGATCGCTTGATTTTGAACAGATGACAAACGAGGAAATGGCGGAGGCAAGAAACGTCATTGCAACTTTCTCTCTTCCGGTTGCTGCCCTGTCATCAAGACGCAAGACAGAATATCCGCGAGGGCGGCATCCGGCATGGCGCGCCACCATGCGCATGGCAGTCAAACAGGGCGGAGAGATAAGGACAATGCTTCGGCGCAAAGAGCGCACCCGCTGGCCAAACTTGGTGGCGATCTGTGACATATCGGGCAGCATGTCGGTCTACTCAAGGACGCTGCTGCGGTTCCTGCATGCTGTGTCCGGCAACCGGGGTGCCGGTTGGAGCAGTGTTTTTGCTTTCACCTTTGGAACCAGACTCACCAACATCACCAGGCAATTGCGCGCAAGCGATGCCGATTCCGCTCTGGCCGCGGCTGGTATGGAAGCGCAGGATTGGGATGGCGGCACCCGGATCGGTGATTGCATCAGGACATTCAACCGGGATTGGTCCCGGCGGGTGATGGGGCAGGGGGCCATCGTGCTGCTGATTTCGGACGGCCTCGACAGCGGATGCGCTGATCTCCTGGAGTTTGAAATCAAGCGCCTCCGGCTTTCGGCAAGGCGACTGATCTGGATAAATCCGTTGCTCCGTTGGGAAAAATTCTCTCCGAAGGCAACCGGTGTCGCCAGAATGCTCCCAAATGTCGACTGCTTCAGGTCGGCACACAACATTGATGCGCTGGCCGAACTGGCGGAGACGATTTCGCAATCAAACGACAGCGGCGAAAAATCGCGTTTGCTTTCGGTTCTGCAAATGGCTGCTTAACAATCACGGGGTTGGGCGTATGTAGCATGAGCTCAAAATCGTGTGCCATCTGCCGATCTGATCATTGAGAACACTGACCTCGCAGACCGACAACAGATGGTTCAACCAGCATTTCGAACAAGGTGTGTCTGGGACCACCCACAACGCAGTTTCCCTCCCTGATCCAAGATCGGCCTTTGCTGCAACAGAAGGAATGCGGTTAACCCTTTTCATCGGCAACGGCACTTGCATGTCGCAGGGTTGCCGGGGCAGGTCGCAGAACGGTATACGGCTGACAACAGTTAGTCATGTATAGAAGTCCCAATTGGAATTGGAGCATGTCCGAAATCCTGCATGACAGAATTCCCGAGACCGCACTGCAGTGGCATGCCGAAGGAGGTGCGGTTCTGGCTACTGTCGTGGAAACTTGGGGATCGGCACCACGACCAGTCGGCAGCCAACTTGCGGTGGGAGCAGATGGCCGTTTTGAGGGCTCGGTTTCCGGTGGCTGTGTCGAAGGGGCCGTGATTGCAGAGGCTGCAGAGGCCATGCGGGCCGGCAAGGCCAAGGTGTTGGAATTCGGGGTGGCCGATGAGGATGCGTTTGCGGTTGGTTTGGCCTGCGGAGGCCGGATCCGGGTCTTGGTCGATCCCGTGAACAGGGGGGAGGGGCTGCCTGTTGCCTTGCTTGAGGAACTGGTTCAGCGACGGCGAGGCAGGGAAGCCACCGCACTGTTGACGCATTTTTCGACTTGGGAGCATCGGTTGTCGGACGGAAAGTCCGAACCGCTGAAATTGCAGGTGGCAGAGAGAATGCTCCGCGACAGCTCGGGGTTTGAGGATGACTGGTTCATCAATATCCACAATCCCCCGTTGAGGATGATTGTCGTCGGTGGGGCGCACATAGCGCAGCCACTGGTGATCATGGCGCAGCAGACCGGCTACGATGTATTGCTCGTTGACCCGCGGGAATCCTTTGCTTCGGAATCACGATTCCCGGATGTTCGGCTGTCCAACGATTGGCCGGACGAGGTCATCGCGACCGAAAGACCGGATGCAAGGACAGCGGTGGTGACCCTTACACATGATCCCAAGATTGATGATCCGGCAATAGTCGAGACGCTTCGATCAAATGCATTCTACCTTGGCTGCCTTGGATCAACGAGGACCCACGGGAAACGACTGGATCGACTTCGTTCTCACGGGTTGGAACAGGACGATACGTCAAGAATCCATGCACCTGTCGGGTTGGACATCGGTGCCAGGTCGCCTTCGGAAATAGCCGTGGCCATCATGGCGCAGGTAACTGAAAGCCTGCGCCGGGGCGGTTGCCGGAAATGAGATTTGGTGGCGTGCCGGTTGGCAAGGCCGCCGGTTGCATCCTTGCCCATTCACTCCATGTTGGAGGCAAACGCTTCCGTAAGGGCATGGTACTCACAACCGGTGACACTGAGCTGTTTGCCGCAACCGGTTTGAAGGAGGTAACCGTCGCCGAATTGTCCGAGGATGACGTGGGTGAGGATGAAGCCGCTTCCAGACTCGCAGATGCGTTGCTCTCGGGAACGAGCGGCCTCTCGCGTTCCGCCGCATTCACGGGTCGAGCCAACATCTATGCGGATGTCGCGGGGGTGGTGGAGTTTGATGTCAAGGCGGTGGCCCGGCTGAATGGCATCAATCCGGCAATTACGCTTGCCACACTGGCCAACCTGTCTCGGGTTGCATCGCGCAGCTTGGTTGCCACCGCGAAGATCATCACTTTTGCAGTCCCTTCCGTGGATTTGGAAAAGGCGCTGATGGCCGCATCGGGCATTCTTTGCCACTTCCCGGTCATTAGAAGGGATGCAAGCCTGATCGTTACGAGAGTTGAGGGCCAAGGAGAACGCTTGGTTGAAAAGGGCAAGTCATCAGTTGTCGCCAGATTGACCCGGCTTGGGATTGAACTCACGGAAACGCGTGTTGTTCCGCACAGGCAGGACGCGGTTTGTAAGGCGATTGCAGCAAGCAGTGGATCGCTTGTGCTGCTGTTGACAGGTTCCGCCACATCGGACGCATTTGATGTTGGACCCCAAGGGTTGAGATTGGCGGGGGGTAAGGTGCACAGATTTGGAATTCCGGTTGATCCGGGAAACTTGCTGTTCCACGGTGAATTGGGCGATCGGCCTGTCATTGGACTGCCGGGTTGCGCCAGATCACCAGCACTCAATGGGGCCGACTGGATCCTGGAGCGGATCGCCTGCGGCCGCAACCTGACCGATGGTCAATTGGCGGAAATGGGGGTGGGAGGACTGCTCAAGGAGGTACCAAGCCGTCCGCAGCCGAGATCAGGAGGGGTCGGCGCATTTTCAAGGCCGCGCGTTGCCGTGATCGTTCTGGCTGACGAGTTGCCGGATGCGGTCGGCGAATTGTTGGAGGCGGCACGGGCATCAGATGCCGAATTGATCAGGATCGCTGGTTCCGGTTCGGTTTGCCGGGAACTTGAAGGCATCCCGTCCGTTGCGCCGGATACCCTTCTGGCAACTGCCGCGTCGACCGGCCGTGCTGGCTTGATCAGGGTGGGGATTGAATCGCTGCCACCCGAGATTGATGCGATTCTCCTTCTTCGGTCGGGTGATCCCGTGCCGGATAAGGCGCTGCTCAACAGGATGATTGCAGCCTTCAGCCCGAAGGACGGTCGCGAGATTTGCCGGATCGCTTCCGAAGCGGGAGGCAGGGGTCCTCCAATCCTTTTTGGAAGGCGCTTTTTTGAGTCGCTTTCGGAACTTTCCGGCCACCGGGGCGGGAATGATTTGCTTCCCGATGCGCAGGAATTTCTCTGCGAGATTCAACCGTAACCGACCGTTGGGGATTTCGGGGAACCATATGCGTTTGACAAAGAAACCGGTTGTTTTGGAAACCAAAATGCTGTGCAATGCGCTTGGCTAATCGGGAGAGTGCAACAATGAATGAAGTCAGTTTTGTCGTGAACGGCCGCGAAGTTTCGGGTGAAGTCGAGGGAAGGACGCTGCTGTCGGAATTCCTGCGCGAGAATTTGCGCCTAACCGGAACCCATGTCGGCTGCGACACCAGCCAGTGTGGGGCATGCGTCGTGCATGTCGATGGCAATGCGGTAAAGTCCTGCACAATGTTTGCATTGGAGGCCGAGGGTTCGAATGTTCTGACCATTGAGGGAATGGCGAACGAAGATGGATCGCTCGGCGTGATCCAACAGGCGTTCCAGGATCATCACGGATTGCAGTGCGGTTTTTGCACACCGGGAATGGTTATGTCCGCGTCGGCACTGATTAGTGAGAATCCTGATCCCAGTGAAATGGAAATCAGGGATTACCTTGAGGGCAATATCTGCCGGTGCACAGGATATCACAACATCGTCAAAGCAATTCAGGCCGCTGCGGAAGCCACCCGAACGCAGGCCGCATAGCCAAACACCGATCCCGCCGGATTCGGGAATGGAAATGGAGGAAGAAATGCCAAAGGATTTTGGTGTTGGCGCAAGCACGAAGCGCCGCGAGGATGTTCGGTTCCTGACGGGAAACGGGCAGTACACTGATGACATGAATGTACATGGACAGGCTCATGTCCATTTTGTGCGGTCTGAGGTAGCAAATGGCGTCCTTAAGTCCGTTGACACGTCCGCGGCTGCCGCAATGGCCGGCGTTGTCAGGGTTTTCACCGGAGCCGATTTCGAAGGCGTCGGCGGACTTCCATGCGGCTGGCAGATCACCGACAGGCATGGCGAGCCGATGAAGGAACCCGCACACCCGGTGTTGGCTCAGGGAAAGGTAAGGCATGTAGGTGATCCAATTGCCGCCGTGGTGGCCGAAACCGCGGCCCAGGCGAGGGATGCCGCAGAGGCCGTATCTTGCGAAATTGAGGAACAGCCGGCGGTTACCGACATGAAGGCTGCGCTTGGTGGAGGCGCACTGGTCCATGACGAGATAGGGAGCAACCTCTGTTATGACTGGGGGTTCGTTGAGGAAAACCGTGAAGCAGTCGAAGAAGCGATTCGCGGAGCGCACCATGTCACAACTCTGGAACTCACCAACAACCGGCTGATCCCGAACGCAATGGAGCCTCGTGTTGCAATCGGCGATTACAATCCATCGACCGATGAATCGACGCTCTATACGACATCACAGAATCCACACGTCATCCGCCTTCTGATGGGTGCGTTCGTGCTTGGTCTGCCCGAGCACAAGCTGCGCGTGGTGGCCCCGGATGTGGGTGGTGGTTTTGGCTCGAAGATATTTCATTATGCGGAGGAGGCTTTGTGCACCTTCGCGGCCCGGCAACTCAAGCGCGCGGTCAAGTGGACGGCAAGCAGATCCGAGTCGTTCATTACCGATGCGCATGGGCGGGATCATGTAACCAAGATCGAACTTGCATTGGACAAGGACGGCAATTTCCTGGCGATCAGGACTGAGACCTGCGCAAACATGGGAGCATATCTTTCGACCTTTTCGACATCGGTGCCGACTTGGCTGCACGGGACGCTCATGGCCGGAAACTACAAGACTCCGCTCATCTATGTGAACGTAAAGGCCGTGTTCACGAACACGGTTCCCGTTGATGCTTACAGGGGAGCAGGCCGCCCGGAGGCTACATTTCAGTTGGAACGGGTCATCGACAAGGCGGCAAGGGAACTCAACATGAACCCGATTGAACTGCGCCGCAGAAACTTCATAGGTGCCGACGAATTTCCGTATTCGACGCCGGTCGCCGTCCAGTATGACACCGGAAACTATCAGGCCACGATGGACAAGCTGGTGGACATTGCCGACATCGACGGATTTTCGGGAAGGGCGGAGTCATCCGCCGCCAGAGGGAAGCTCCGGGGACTGGGCGTCAACTGCTACATTGAGGCTTGCGGAATCGCGCCATCCAACCTTGTCGGCCAACTCGGTGCACGAGCGGGGCTCTACGAAAGTGCAACCGTGCGGGTCAACGCAACCGGCTCGGTTACCGTCATGACCGGATCGCATTCTCACGGCCAGGGTCATGAGACGACCTTTCCGCAGGTGGTTGCCGACATGCTGGGCATTGAGGAAGGCCAGGTGAACATTCAGCACGGCGACACCGCCAATACGCCGATGGGCATGGGGACCTATGGATCCCGCTCCATTGCAGTGGGCGGCGCGGCAATGGTCAGGGCAACCGAAAAGATCATTTCCAAGGCAAAAAAGATCGCCGCGCATCTGCTTGAGGCGCCGGAGGGCGACATTGAGTTCAAGGATGGCAGCTTTGCCGTGGCCGGCACGGACAAGTCGGTTGCTTGGGGCGATGTGTGCCTTGCGGCATATGTTCCGCACAACTACCCGTTGGAGGAGTTGGAACCGGGTCTTGAGGAAACTGCGTTCTACGATCCCGCCAACTTCACGTTTCCCGCCGGGGCTTATGCCTGCGAGGTTGAGGTTGATCCCGAAACCGGCAAGGTCGACATCTGCTCTTTTGCTGCGGCGGATGATTTTGGCAATGTGATCAACCCGATGATAGTTGACGGTCAGGTTCATGGTGGAATTGCACAAGGCATTGGACAGGCGCTGCTTGAACACGCCACCTATGACGACAATGGTCAATTGCTGGCTGGAAGCTACATGGACTACGCCATGCCCCGGGCTGATGACGTTCCTTCCCTTGTCGTTGATCATTCCTGCCAGACGCCATGCACCCACAATCCGCTTGGTGTGAAGGGGTGCGGTGAAGCGGGCGCAATCGGATCACCTCCGGCGGTGGTGAATGCAGTAATTGATGCCTTGGAGCGCGGCGGCCATTCGGTGGGCCACATAGACATGCCGGTGAGCCCATCCAGGGTTTGGGCGGCCATCAACGGTTGATCTGCAGGCGCAGGGACCGGCGGACCTGCCCCTGCGCCACAGCAATTCAGGAGAGAATGAGATGTACAATTTTGATTTTGAGCGCCCCTCATCCTTGGCGGACGCAATCGTTGCATTGGCGCAGGAGGACTCCCAAGCACTTGCGGGCGGGCAGACGTTGATCCCTACGCTGAAGAACCGGCTGGCAAATCCGGCAAAGCTGGTGTCACTGATGGCGATTGATGATTTGCAGGGGGTTGCGGTTGGGGATGGCGTTGTCTGCGTAAAAGCTGCCACGACCCATGTTGCGGCCGCTGCAGGAGCCGCAGGGTCGTTCCCGGCACTTGCCGAGCTTGCCGGAAACATAGGTGATCCGGCGGTCCGCAACCGGGGGACAGTGGGCGGCAGCCTTGCCAACAACGATCCTTCGGCGTGCTATCCGGCCGCGGCCCTTGCAACCGGGGCCACAATTGTGACGAACTTGCGGGAAATTTCGGCGGATGAGTTTTTCACCGGAATGTTCGGGACAGCGCTGGGGGACGGGGAGATCATAACTGAAGTGAGGTTTCCCGTGCCGGATGCAGCCAACTACCAGAAATTCGAACAGCCGGCCTCAAGGTTCGCGTTGGTGGGCGTGTTTGTGGCGCGGTTCGGTGACCGGGCACGGGTGGCTGTAACCGGCGCATCCGAAGATGGGGTTTTCCGTTGGGTGGAAGCTGAATCTGCGTTGTTCGGGAATTTCACCAAGGCATCGTTGGACGGGTTGGAGCTTTCACCCGAAGGATTGATTGGCGACATTCACGGCTCGGCCGAATACCGCGCGCATCTCACCAAGATCATGGCCGGAAGGGCGGTTGCAGCCTGCTGAGAATGTAGTTCCACCTCGCGGTCATTTGCTGCCGAGAGCGGCGATTCATGGACGGCTTTGGATTGCTCCTGCTGTTGAGCGATCGACCAGGTGTGGATGCCGTTTTTCATGCGGTCGGAAATTGCCGCAGTATTGATCGCCATGCTGAAGGTTCTGTCTCCCTCGGTAAAATTCACGCGCGTTTCTTTCAGTGTCAATCTGGAGCCCCAACAAGAGTTTTGGCAACAATTTTGCTGGCAAGGGTGACGACCCTGAACGGGTGAGGAGTCTTTGAACAATTGACGCGTGCCGGTGCTCGCACTGCGTTGTCGAGGTGTTGAAAACGGGCTTGGGTACAATGTGCGCCGTTGACTGGCTGAGTGCTCCTGCTGTCGGCTCCGCAAACAGTGCAAACAGTGTCTGGGCAGAGTCATTAGCACGACTGGTGATCTCGACTGCGGCATGAGGCATTGCAGTGGGATCCGGCAGCGGCGACATCGGCACCTCGCTGTGTGTTCCAACCCATAATTCAACGTAGTAGTCGACATGTGGAGTTTTGTTCTCCGAGAATTCCATTTCCGGCCAATGCACAATTCAACAACCCGCAGCATCGCAATTGGCATGTTCCGGCCAGGGTCGGCGAAAACGAATCCAACCAACACAGACGCGCCGAAGGTTGATGTGCGTTTGACTGTTCGCTACGGAATTGAGGAAGGCACCGGCCAGGATGCATAATCCATGTCGGCATTGTGGCGACTGTGTGGTGTGCGACAACGAAGCCATGGCAAACAACGGGGAGGATTTAAGATGACGGCCGATGCGAAACACCGATTCAACCAGCCGTTGGGTGGCAATGAAATGCCAAGATTTGGTGGGCTGGCCACCATGATGCGATTGCCGATGCAGGATACGGCGGCAGGACTGGATGCATGCTTTGTCGGAGTTCCGATGGATATCGGTACGTCAAATCGGGCAGGGACCAGGCACGGCCCAAGGCAGATTCGGGCCGAAAGTTGCATGCTGCGACCCTACGGTATGGGCAATGGGGTTGCACCGTTCGAAAATTTGCAGGTGGCGGATATCGGTGACTTTGCCATCAATACGTTCAACATTTCCGCAACGTGCGACATCATCACTGAGGGGATCAACGGCATTCTTGAACATGGCTGTGTACCTTTGGTTCTGGGGGGCGATCACACACTCACATATCCAGTGCTGAGGGCGGTTGCCCGCAAATTCGGCCCTGTGGCGCTGGTTCATGTCGATGCGCATGCCGACACATCGGACGTCATGTTCGGCGAAAAAATCGCCCACGGAACGCCTTTCAGAAGAGCGGTTGAAGAGAATCTCATCATTCCGGACAGAACCGTTCAAATCGGATTGCGCGGCACCGGATATTCACCAAGCGACTATGACTGGGGAAGAAATCTCGGCTTTGAGGTCGTCCAGGCTGAAGAATGTTGGCACCGTTCGCTTGCACCCTTGATGGAAAGGGTGCGGCAGAGGTTTGGCGGGGATGTGCCGGTTTATGTCTCGTTTGACATCGATAGTCTTGATCCGGCATTTGCGCCAGGGACGGGCACCGTGGAAGTCGGTGGGCTGACCACAATTCAGGCGCTGGAGATCGTCAGGGGATGCAGCGGGTTGAACCTGGTGGGTGGTGACCTTGTTGAGGTTTCCCCGCCATATGATCCCAGCGGCAACACGGCGCTCATAGGTGCCAACCTGCTGTTTGAAATGCTGTGTGCACTGCCCGGGGCAAACGGTTGAACACGCTCAGGTGGTTCATAACGCTTCAAGGCACCAATCGAAACCTGCGCGGCAATCAAGGCAGAGGTGCCTTAAGATTCTCCAATTCACTTGCCGGAGCCGATTGAATTGAATTCTGCACCGTCGGTGCCGGCTCAACAGGAAAATCGTCCCCCGAATTCATTTCTCAATAACGGGATAGTATGGCTTGCTCCACGGCAAACCCGGATGCATCATCATGATGCGCACCATGATTGGAACAAGGAAATTCAGTATCCGTGCACCATCCTTGACCTGACGCCGGTTGACTGTGCCTCGCCAGGTTGCACCACCATGCATCAATTGATTGCGAAGGACATAGAGCCGCTCAAACAAACTGCTCAGCACCTTTACCGTATCCTTCCGTTCGAACGCCTTCAGGGCTTGCCTGATGTTCCTTTCGAACAGATCTTCCCAATTTTTGTTTTTGCTGTTGATGGATTCCCAGTATGGCCCAAATACATACCAGTTGTTCAGAATGTTCCGGATTGAACTCGAGAATCGATCCCAAATCGCATTGTACACCGACTGTTGATGATCCAATTCGACAATGGTTTTGAAGAAATCCGTAAACAGGTTCCTCTCTGTTACCGAAGCTCCGTGGAACCGCTCGGCAGAATAAATCGAATTGAAGGCTATCCAATAGAATATGAAGGCCGCATCGTAGTCCTCTTTTACGATTTCGGTTTCGGCCCGACCGATCCAACTGACGCATCGATGAACACGGACGGCCAAATGTTCATCAAATTCAGCCTTCAGCTGCTGCTCCAGCTTCCTCAGCGAGTCATGGTTCAACTCGGCATCCGGCATGTGTTCAACCGTTTCAAATGCGGCCCATTCCGACCAGGACTCAAAATGACAAATGAAACCGGTTCCTGGCAACATGAATCTCAGGAAGGGCCGATTGCTTGATTGCCGAGGGATTGAAACGCACCGTGCCCAGTTTTGGTTGAACCGGAGCAAACACAATTCATTCACCGAAAACAATTGACTTTGCCATCGTTGTCCTGTGTCGATAACTGATCTGAAGGCATTGCACCGTTTGCCGCATGAGGAGGGAAAGGCAGAGACATGCTCGATTCAAATTTCCTCCGGGAAAACAATTCCCGTCATTTCTGGCATCCGATGGGAATTCCCGCAGAAGCGCTGCAGAATCCGCCGCCGATCATTGTCGAGGCGTCGGGCAACCGAATCAGAGATCTTGACGGCAATGAGTTGCTTGATGCCGTGGGCGGTCTCTGGAACGTAAATTTGGGCTTTTCGTGCGAACCGGTAAAGCGGGCGATATCCGATCAGTTGGCACGGCTTCCCTACTATTCGACATTCCGGGGCAGCAGCAATGACAAGGTGATCGAACTCTCACATTTGTTGACGGAGTTCTTCGCGCCGGAAGGCATGGGCCGTGCATTCTTCACTTCCGGCGGGTCGGACAGTGTCGAGACCGCCCTCCGGCTGGCGCGGCAGTACCACAGGCTGTGTGGAGAAGTTGCGCGCACCAAGTTCATAAGCTTGCGGAGCGGCTATCACGGAACCCATTTCGGCGGTGCCAGCGTCAATGGTGGACCCAGGTTCCGGGAGCAATACGAGCCCCTGCTGCCCGGATGCTTCCACATTCCCTGTCCAAATGCCTATCGAAACCCATTCGGTGAGACCAACCCTGAGCGGCTTGCGTCACTGTGCGCAACAGCTCTCGAAAGCGAAGTTGAATTTCAGGGACCAAAAACGGTGGCCGCCTTCATCATGGAACCGGTTCTCGGGGCAGGGGGTGTTGTCGTTCCGCATGAGTCGTTCATGCCGGCCGTTCGGGAGATCTGCAGCAGGCATGGAATTCTGCTGATATCCGATGAGGTCATAACCGGTTTTGGCAGGACCGGCGACTGGTCGGGGGCCCGCCATCAGGGAGTAAAGCCCGACATCATGACTCTCGCCAAGGCGATTACCAACGGGTATTTTCCGTTCGGTGCAGCCATGCTGTCGCACGAAGTCGCCGACGCATTTGAACGCGAAAATGGGCCGGACGGGTTCATTGGGCACGGCTACACCTATTCGGGTCATCCAGTTGGTGCCGCTGCAGGTATCGCATGCATTGAGGAAACTCAGCGCCTCAATGTTGTGGAGAATGCAGCCGCGCGCGGGGATCAACTTTATCATGGCCTCCTGCGGCTCAAGGAAAAGCACGAAATTGTGGGTGACGTAAGAGGCGGTCGCGGCCTGATGCTGGCTGTTGAACTCGTCTCCGATCGAAAGTTGAAATCGCCTCTTCCCCGCAACGAAGTGGATGCCGTCCACAGCAGCATCTACAGGGAGGGCGTCATGGTAAGGATTTCGGGTTCCAATCTCCTCATGTCTCCCCCATTGGTTCTTTCCGAGCAGGAGGCGGTGGAGATTCTGAATGCAGTCGATGCAGGCCTTTCAGCGCACGCATCCACCCACTGACAGAACTTTTCGGCGACATGCGGTTCGCAGTGTGGACGGATTTGACCCATGCCCCACTTGACAATCGAATATTCGGCAAATGTTGCAAACTGGACGAACATTGAGGGGTTGTGCGACCGGTTGAGGCGCGAGGCCCTCGCCACCGGCGTCTTCCCAATGGCAGGCATTCGGGTTAGGGCGGTTCGATGTGAGGAGTATTCAATTGCCAACGGAAGTCCTGAATTCGGCTTTGTTGACATATTGGTCCGGCTCGGGGCCGGACGGTCCGCAGAAGTTAGGCAAGAGGCGGTTGGCAGGCTTTTTCGAGCTGCGGAAAACTATCTGGACGTTGAACTGCAAGAGTGGCCGTTGGCGCTTTCCATTGAGATGCGCGAAATTGATCCGGAAATGAGCCTCAAGACAGGTTCGGTCAGGAAGTTTCTGAATGAGGGCTGAATTTGGGTGATCTGGACAGAAATCTTGAGGCCCTGGATGGGTATCTTGAACGCTTCCGCGCCGAGGGAGTGCGGAACCGAATCGCAGGCACCGATTGTGGGGCAGAATCCGGCGCAACACTCGTCACGGTTTCGCCCGTCAACGGAAGTTCGATTTGCGATGTGGCCGACAGTGGGGAGGTCGATGTGGCTCGGGCCGCGGATGCCGCCAAAACCAGCTTTGGGAAGTGGCGGGATTTACCTTCTTCGGAACACCGTCGAATCCTCCATGCCATTGCCGATGGAATTGAACGTTCTGCCGCTGAAATCGCCATCTGCGAGTCTTGGGATACGGGGCAGCCGATCCGATTCATGTCAAAGGCAGCGGCACGGGGAGCGGAGAACTTCAGGTTTTTTGCCGACAGGGCCCCTGGCGCACGTGATGGCCAAACCCTGCCGTCGCCGACTTTGTTGAACATGACAACCCGGATCCCGATTGGACCAATCGGGGTCATTACTCCATGGAACACACCGTTCATGCTGGCCACCTGGAAAATAGCACCTGCGTTGGCGGCCGGCTGCACCGTCGTTCACAAACCTGCGGAATTGGCGCCGCTGACTGCGAAATTGCTTGTCGAGATTGCAGAGAACGCAGGATTGCCGCCGGGGGTTCTCAATGTGGTTAACGGTGTTGGCGAGGTTGCGGGCGTCAGCTTGACCCGCAACGCGGATGTCCGGGCAATTGCGTTCGTGGGCGAAAGCAGGACGGGATCCGAAATCATGAAGCAGGGAGGCGATACCCTGAAACGGGTTCATTTTGAACTTGGCGGCAAGAACCCCGTAATTGTCTTTGACGATGCCGATCTCGAGCGCGCACTTGATGCAGTGATTTTCATGATCTACTCACTGAATGGCGAACGCTGCACATCCTCAAGCAGGCTGCTGGTCCACAGATCAATCGCCGACGGGTTCACCGAGAAGCTGATCGAACGAATTGGGAAAATTCGGGTTGGCCATCCACTTGATCCGGAAACTGAATTGGGCCCCCTTGTCAGTCCCGGACACTTGGCAAAGGTAGCAAATTGCGTTCGGCTGGCAGAGGAGGAAGGAGCCACCGTTGCGGTAGGCGGAAGGGCCATCAATGGCAGCGGCTGCTGGTTTGAGCCAACATTGATCGTTGATGCGAACCCGGAAATGCACATCGCCAGGGACGAAGTGTTTGGACCTGTTCTCACGGTGCTGAAATTTGAAGACGAGGACGAAGCGCTTAGGATGGCGAACAACGTTCGCTATGGTCTCGCCGGCTATGTCTGGACCCGGGACCTTGAGCGGGGATTGCGGGTTTCTCAACAGTTGGAGGCCGGAATGGTCTGGGTCAACTCTGAGAATGTCAGGCACCTGCCGACTCCATTCGGCGGGATGAAGGACAGCGGCATTGGTCGTGACGGTGGGGATTGGTCATTTGAGTTCTGCATGGAACAGAAACACATTGGTCTGGCCCTCGGCCAGCACCGGATTCCAAAGCTGGGGAAGTAGGTTGCCGTGGCCAAACTGATGCCCCCGGATCCACAAGTCGAGTTCCCGTTCAGGATCTCGCGCTTCAGCCATGTCGAATATGGTGTGAGAGATCTAAATGCCTCACGGAAATTCTACGTCGACACTATGGGTCTTGTTGTCACTCACGAGGACGAAGGTTGCATCAGGCTGCGTGCATTGGAAGAGCGCGGCCATCACTGCCTTCGACTTGTTCAGGCGGACAGGGCGGATGTCAGGGCGATAGGTTTCAAGGTCCCGGATGATTCAGAATTGGACCGCGCAAGGGAATTCTTCGAACAGCGATCACTTGAGACTGCATGGTGCGAACCTGCATTCATGGAGAGAGCTCTGCGGGTTCGCGACCCTTGGGGCGTTCCGTTGGAATTCTATGCCCGCATGGACCGATTGCCGAGCCTGCATCAGCAGTACCGGCTGTATCGCGGAGTCAAGCCATTGCGAATTGACCATGCGAACCTGTTTGTTCCGGATGTGGACGGTTCAACTTCCTTCTACGGCAGCATGGGGTTTCGCCTGACCGAATATACCGAGGATGCGGAGACCGGGCGCAAATGGGCATCGTGGATGCACCGGAAGGGCAATGTCCACGACATAGCGTTCACCAACGGTCGCGGACCAAGGCTCCATCACTCTGCGTTCTGGATATCCAATCCGTTGCACATAATTGAGTTTCTCGACCTGATTTCGACGACAGGGTATCTCGCCAGCATTGAGCGCGGTCCTGGCCGGCACGGAATTTCGAATGCGTTCTTCCTATATGTGATTGATCCCGACGGGCACCGCATCGAACTCTACAGTTCTGACTATCAGACTGTCGATCCCGAGCATGAACCGATAAAATGGGATATTGATGATCCAGCGCGACAAACCCTTTGGGGAGCTCCTGCACCAAGGTCTTGGTTCAACGAGGGATCGGTATTTGCCGGCACTGAGCCGGTTGAACCCGTCTACGCCGGAACCCCAATTGTGGCACCTTGAGAATCGGCAATGCGATTGGCGAGCTATACCATTGGCGGTGAGCAGTTTTATGGCGCTGCCGTTGAAGGAGGACTGGTTCCGCTGTCACCGCTCTTCCCGGAGTGGCCGACCTTGCGCAGCGTCATGGCCGCAGGCGGTCTCAGCAAAGTGCTTGATGTCGCCGCCGGCCGGATGCCTGAGCACTCGGTTTCGGACATCGTTTTCGGCCTGCCGGTTCCCGACTCCCAGAAGATCATCTGCGTTGGCATAAATTACCCGGCGCGAAATGATGAATATGGAGACAATTCGGAGGCCCCATCCTACCCTTCCCTTTTTGTGCGCTTTCCCGGATCGTTCGTCGGACATGGAGAGGATATCGTCCGTCCTCGCGTATCCGACAAATTCGACTATGAAGGTGAGATTGCATTGGTTATCGGCACATCCGGTCGGCACATCTCCGAATCGGATGCTCTATCGCATGTCGCCGGCATGACACTGTGCAATGACGGAACGATTCGGGATTGGGTCAGGCATGCCAAATTCAATGTCACGCAGGGCAAGAATTTCGAGCGCTCCGGATCAATGGGGCCTTGGCTCTCAATCCTCCAAAGTCCGGAACAGATCCGGGACATCCGGTTGATGACTTTGGTCAACGGTGAGATCCGGCAATCCGACCGGACCGGACGCATGACTTTTCCGCCGGAGCGGTTGATTTCCTACATATCGACCTTCACCGAATTGCAACCTGGTGATGTCATCGTAACCGGAACGCCGACCGGTGCGGGAGCACGCGCCGATCCGCCGATCTATCTCCTTCCGGGCGATATGGTTGAGGTTGAGGCGGACGGGCTCGGTGTGCTGCGAAACAGGGTGGTCGACGAAGGATGAGCCTGACGGCCGAAGAGATTTCACGGGCGGCCGGACGCTTGCATGATGCCGAGCGCCAACGTTCCCAGATTGGACTGTTGTCCCTTGAGTACAGCGACCTGACGATCTCGGATGCCTACCGCATTCAAGGGGAGTTGGTGGCAATATGGGTTGCCGAGGGGCGGCGGCAGATTGGCTGGAAGATTGGCCTGACCTCAAGGGCGATGCAGCTTGCTCTGGGCATCACGACACCTGACAGCGGCGTCCTGTTTGATGACATGCTGTTTAAGGACGGTTGCTCGGTGCCGAAAGGGCGGTTCATTGCCCCCAGGATAGAGGCTGAGATTGCGTTTGTTTTGAAAGCCCCGCTCAAGGGGGTTGGGCTGGGCCGTGACGAAGTTGCGGCAGCATTGGAATGTGCCGTTCCGGCGCTTGAGATTCTCGATACGAGGATCCGGCGCAAGGATCCCGAAAGCGGGGCCGCTCGCAATGTCTGCGATACAATTGCGGACAACGCGGCCAACGCAGGTTTGGTGCTGGGCCCGGAGCAACACCCAATTGACGGCTTGGACCTTAGGCGGGTCGGTGTAATTGTCGAGCGCAATGGTGAAGTTGAGGAGACAGGCCTGGGAGCGGGTGTGCTGAATGATCCGCTGATTGCCGTGTCTTGGCTCGCCTCGCGCCTTGAACAGGTCGGCGCAGGCATGCGCGAAGGTGACATAATACTGTCGGGCAGTTTCATCCGCCCGATTGAAGCGGTTCCCGGCAGTGAATTTCAAGCGGATTTCGGCGAGTTCGGGTCGGTCGGCATTTCATTCATGTGAACCTTGCCCGATGGGCGCTTCGGTTCCGGAATGTGTCTGGAGCCCGAATTCGATTCAGCCCGCAAACTGAACCTGCAACGACATGAAGATTCAGAACACTGATCAATTGCACATCCGCGTCTGCGGTATCTTGGAGCACGCTCGAACGACATGGTGAGATCATTTGCCTGCGAACGTGCGCCGACTGAGATGGAATCATCCAACGACAATGGAAGCGCATCTGCTTGAGCATTTTCTGCTCTGCATTCAATTGGAAGCCGTGGCGGCAGGACTCCCGAACGCATGGTCGGCTATTGATTGAACCGCCTCAAAGACGAAAGGGGCGGACACGACAACTCTGCCTCCTGCCGCCAACAGTCGGTCGGGGTCATGCTCCTGTACGATTCCGCCCGCTTCCTCGACCAGGAGCAACCCTGCAATGCAATCCCAGACATTCTGATGCTCCTCAATAAATCCGGCATGTCGTCCTGAAGCGACATGGGCGATGCCCAACGCGCCTGATCCGGTTCGGGAGAACATTACCCTCTTGTCCAGCAAGTGTTCAAACAGGGCCATTGTCGAATCCTTGCGGAACTTCGATGAAAAGCCGATGCCGAGGTGACTGTCCGACAACGCCACCGATTTGGATGTGCGTGTGGCCCTGCCATTCAGGAAAGCACCGCGATTGCGGTGACAATGGAACGTTTCATTGTGAGACGGATCGTGGACAACTCCCACGACGGTGGCCGAATCACGAATGCAGGCGATGGCTACACACCAGACGGGTATGCCCGCGACGAAGTTTGCAGTTCCGTCAATTGGGTCAATGACCCAAGTGTAGCTGGAACTTGCCCCCGTGGGTGCGAATTCCTCGCCGACAATTCCATCATCCGGAAATCTGTTGCTGATTTCAGTTCTGACGAGCTGCTCGACAGCCCTGTCGGCATCTGACACCAAATCGCCTGGACCCTTGGAGTCAATCTGGAGCTTGGAAAGGTTCCGAAAATAGCGCAGCGCCATGATGCCGGCAAGTTTGGCAACCTCAATGGCAGCATCGTGGCGAGCTTGGACCGGGTCGGGTGTTCCGCGGCGATCGGTGGTTCGACTTACTTGAGCAAATTCAAAGAAGCGGGCAAGCCAAGTTGCAAATTCCGGCCCCTGTGTCTGTTTCGCGACGTCCTTTCTTGCCCCGGCCAACCCGTCCCCAAGCTCATCGGCCATGTCCTCAACCAATTCCCTTGCAAAGGGCTCTGTCATTTCCGGATGGTATTGGGTTGTAAAAACATGATCCCCACGCGCAAATGAGGCGATTGGACAATTTGGATTGGTTCCCACAACCCGGCATCCGGCGGGCAGGTCGGACACCTGCTCAATGTGGAAGGAGTGCATTCTGATTTCACTGCTTTCCGCAGGCATCCAGTCCTCGTTCCTTACAATGCAGGTTGTTTCAATGCCGGCGGACCAGCCGAAATTGTTCCTTGAAACCTCACCGCCAAGGGCCTTGGCTATCGCCTGATGGCCGAAACAGCACCCAAACAGCGGTATCCCGCAGGAATCAATTTGCCTGATCAGATGAAAGAGCCGGATGATCCATTCATGATTGTCGTGAACCGAGGCGGAGCTTCCGCAGACGATGTAGCCGTCATATTCATCGACGCTGTTTGGAAACGCGTTGTTCCTCACCGGCAAGGGGCAATACTCCCATTCAGGACGGACGGCTGACATTAGTGCACTGAATTTGTCGCCGTCGTCAGGATGTCGGTTGACGAAATCCGACTTGTCATTGCAGGTAATGAGGATCGCAATTTTCATGGCAACGCCCCATTACAGCGGATGACATTCGGCGGAAACCGCAATCGTTGGCAGCCGATCATGCGATCCGGCCCTATATGCCGACTGTCGGCGAAACTTGACGATTGACCTTGGCTCGGACGAGCACAGAATTGGTTCAATTGTCGGTTATGGCCCCAATCCTGCCATCAGCTGCGGATGTGTCAACAACCATGATGCCCGCAGTTCGGTTGGTGGGATCAACAAAAATCTCCGATCCCAATTTGCGGAAACGCTGCAAACAAAGTTTCAATTCCGCAAAGGGTTTTGACGTCGATTGCAGAATTGATTGAGCGTGTTCATTTAGCCGCCCCGGATGCAAGTTTTTGGGACGTCATGGCCAGCAAGAACCGACCGGTGCAAGACCAGATGAACATGATCATGACGGGCCGTCGCTGGAATGGTGAGCGCATCTTGGACAACCCGGTTTCCACTGACTTCTATTGCAGGTCGATGGCCATTTCCTTCAAATATTCAAGCGGGACGATTTCGAGAGCCTTGATGTGTGTTGACTGGAGTCGAACCTTGGGTGCGAATCCCTCATTGTAGGCCTGAAGGAAGCGGCCCGCGCAAAGACACCAATGATCTCCTGCCTTGAGTCCCGGAAACCCATGCTCTTCCTTCGGAGTGGACAGGTCATTGCCAACATATTTGGAATAGGCAAGAAATTCCTCCGTCATAAGGGCACAGACTGTGTGACTTCCGTGGTCATCGTCGGAGGTGTCGCAGAAGCCAATACGGAAAAAACCGGTTACGGGATCAGTTGAACAGGGTTCAAGTGGAGTTCTGAACACATTGAGCGATTCGTCGAGTTTCAAGGCGCGTCCTCCGTTGACGAAGTAACAATCCGCAATTTATTCGATGGAAGTTTCCATCGCTGAACACGGCTGTCGGCAAGACACAACACCCGGCGGTTTAGGGTGCACCGGAAAGCGACAGATAAGACCTCCTCCTCAATTCGCGTTACATCCTTGGGTTTGAACCTGCAAGGGCGACTTGGATCCGAGTTCGCCACCTCGAGAAAGTGGCACCTGACGGCGTTGTGCCGGCAGATCAAATGTGGTTGCGGGTCCCATTCGGGTATAGGTTACCGGCAGAAAATGAAGGCAGATCCAAACACCATGCCGCATCCCGACCTAATTGCCCATCACCGGCAGACCTGCAGGGACATCATTCGTTTGGCTCCGGGCATATGGACTGCGGTTGGATATGCAGCCGCCAACGTTCATCTGATCGACGGAAGCAGGACGGCGACAATAATCGACACAACGGAGTCGACTGAGGCTGCAGCAAATGTGCTTGCCGAGTTCCGCAAATTGACCGACAAGCCGGTCGGGCGGATCATTTACACCCACTCGCATCGCGACCACATTTCAGGTGCATCGGTGTTTACCGATGGGTCCGTCCCGATAATCGCAGGTCATTTGTTCAGTTCGGACTTGGTTGGGGTCAA
Source organism: Paracoccaceae bacterium (assembly GCA_021296235.1). GTDB lineage: Bacteria > Pseudomonadota > Alphaproteobacteria > Rhodobacterales > Rhodobacteraceae > JAPOXR01. The sequence continues at coordinate 25,309 of JAGWAS010000013.1, forward strand.
TGAATCTCGAATTTCTGCCAACAAGGCACTTGATAGGCGCACCCAGGCACAATTCGGCATTGGCCTGACGGATGAAGAACGCATCAGCCTCGGTTGCGGGCCGGGCGACCGTCCGATGAAGGGGTTGGGTGCAGGCCATATCGAACCCACCGAGAGAATTGCCAAGGACAAGGTTGTTGATCTGGATGGCGTTGCAGCAAAACTGATCCTGTCGCCGGGTGAAACACCTGATCACATGGTTGTTTGGCTGCCCGAACAGGGCATCCTGTTTTGCGGCGACAACTGGTATCACGCGTTTCCAAACCTCTACGCAATTCGGGGAACGCCATACCGTGATTTCGCCACTTGGGCACAGAGCCTTGGCCAACTGGCTTCGCTACAATCGGAGGTCCTTTCCCCGGGGCATACGCGACCGGTTTTTGGTGCCGCTGCGGTGCAAGAGGTGTTGACCACCACCAGGGCGGCGATCCTGCATGTGATGCGGGCGACAGCCGACGGCATGGATGAAGGATTGTCGGTTGATGACATCGCAGCGTCCATTTCCTTGCCGGAGGCACTTGCCTCGAAACCGTGGTTGAAGGAACTTTATGGAAAGCTGTCCTGGTCGGTGCGCGCCTTCGCTGCGGGAACACTGGGCTGGTATGATGGCAATCCAACCCATCTCGGCACCATTTCTTCGATTGATCGGGCGAGGCACATGGCCCATTTGGCAGGCGGTGCAACGGCCCTAATGGAGGCAGCGGTTGTTGCCGAAGATCTGGAATGGCGGCTTGAACTCTGTGATCATCTGATGGCGCTCGGAAAACCGGTTCAGGAACTCAAAGCGGAAACGCTGGTTCAACTTGCCGAATCCGAAATCAATGCAACCGCCCGCAACACCTATCTGTGGGAAGCGAACAGGCTCCGCAAGGCGGTTCAATGAAGCGGCGCAACTGCTGCTGTCGCCGATGGAGAACTCCGGAGGCTGTTCACAATTCGAACTTTCCGTTCCGGTGCAATCTGCCCATTTGATTGCGACCTGCCAATGGCTGCCTGACCGTCCAAGGCCACTGGGGTGGCTCAACGGGTGAATCCACTCCAATCTCGGCGCCGAGATCAGTGCCGGTCCTTTCCCTTGCCGGTCAGCAGACCGAGCAGATTCTGGAACGGTCCGGTTCGCTCAGGCCGAGGTTGATTTTTCGGGTCGCCTGTCGGCCGTGCATTGGCGTCTTTGGTGGCCACCGCAGTTTGGCGCATGCGTCCCAGGCAGTTCTGAAAACCGCCGATGCCATCCGCAACAAGAACAGGCGCACATGCAGCCACCGTGTCCAACAGTTCCGCAAGCCACTCGTGGTCCGATTTCGCAAAATTTCCGAGAACATGTCTGGTAACCATGTGTTTTTCACCCGGATGTCCAATTCCGAGCCTCACCCTTGCGAAATCAGGTCCGAGATGCTGATGGATGGACCTCAGCCCGTTGTGCCCGGCATGGCCACCTCCCATCTTTGCCCGGACTTTGCCCGGAGCAAGATCAAGTTCATCATGAAAGACAACGATATCGGCTGGGGACAATCGCAGATAGCGCATGGCCTCGCCGACCGATTGCCCGGACCTGTTCATGTAGGTCTGAGGCTTCAGGAGAACGACCGGCGAGTTGCTCAGCCTTCCGTCAGCCACAAGCCCTTGGTGGCGGGCCCGCCAATTGGCGATTCCGCCGTCTTCGGCAATTCGATCAATCGCCATGAATCCGATGTTGTGGCGGTTTTGTTCATGATTTCGGCCGGGATTCCCCAGCCCGACCAGAATTTTCATGATGCACCGCTCGATTTGTCAGGCATGGCCACATCTGTGGACCGGAATAATCCGGAGCACCGCCCCGCCCATTGAAACCGTTCCTCTGGCAGTGCCGATGCAAAATTGCGGCAGCCAGAGTCAGGTTCAACAAGGATGTGAGCGTCAATCTTCGGGGTTTTCCTCTTCAACCGATTCAGGCGTCTCAAATTCTTCGGCTTCCTCTTCCTCTTCATCGGCAGAACGCAATCCGGAAGGCGCCGAGATGTTCGCGATGACGAAATCCCTGTCCGCTATCCGCGGTTGGGCACCTTTGGGAAGATCAATCTTCGATATCGTGATCACATCGCCGACATCAAGGCCGGATACATCGGCAACGATCGCCTCCGGTATGTTGTCGGCAGTAACGATGAGTTCCACTTCCCCCCTGACGACGGTCAGGACACCGCCTCGCTTGAGCCCCGGCGATTCTTCCTCATTTATGAACTGCACCGGAATGAAAAGGTTAACTCTGCTGGTCGTTCGCAATCGAAGAAAATCGACATGGGTTGGCTCGTCCCTTACGACGTCCCGTTGGACGGCCCTGCAGATGACGCGAACATCCTCGCTTCCATCGACCTTGAGATTGAAGAGCGTGGACAAAAACCGGCCGGCGCGCAGGCTTTTGTAAAGTGCATTCTTGTTGATGTTGATCGGCAGTGGTTCGTCGCCGCCGCCATATATGATTCCAGGAACCATTCCGTCCCTTCTTGCCTGACGGGCGGCCCCCTTGCCTGTCCCCGTTCGCCTTTCGGCATGCAGATCCGGTATCTCTCCGGCCATTTGCTTTCTCCTGTGATTTAAACGGGCATCCTCCAAGGGTGCATGCCCGCAAGAACCGGTGCCAATAGTTGAAACATTCCGACAATGCAAAGCGATTGAAGGTCCAAACGGCTCCGATCAGGTCCAACGATCCTCAAAGTCCCGTGGCAGCAGCAGATTGTGCCTGCCAAGATCATTGACGCTGTTTTCTCCGCACAGTGCCATGGTTGTGTCGATTTCCTTCCGGATCACTTCAAGTGCCGTCTCGACACCCTGTTCTCCCATGGCGCCCAGGCCATAGACATATGCTCTGCCGACATGGGTTCCCTTTGCTCCAAGAGCCAATGCCTTAAGCACATCCTGACCCGAGCGAATCCCGGAATCGATGTGAACCTCGGTTTGATCGCCGACCGCCCGCACAATCGCCGGAAGCATGCGGATTGATGAAAGTGCTCCGTCCAATTGACGTCCTCCATGGTTGGAAACTATGATCGCATCCGCACCTGCATCAACTGCCCGCTGTGCGTCCTCAACGTCAAGTATCCCCTTGAGGATGAATGGCCCTCCCCACATGTCCTTGATCCGTTTGACCATTTCCCAATCCAATTTCGGGTCGAACTGTGTTGAGGTCCAATGCATCAGTGAACCGGTGTCGGTTACGCCCCTCGCATGCCCCACAATATTTCCGAACTGCCGACGCCGGGTTCCAAGCATCCCAAGGCACCAACGCAGTTTCGTCGATAGGTCAATCAGGTTGGAAAGTGTTGGTTGTGGCGGAGCGGTCAGGCCATTTTTGATATCCTTGTGCCTTTGTCCAAGTATCTGCAGGTCAAGTGTGAGCACCAGCGCGCCGCAGGCGGCAGCCTTGGCGCGACCGATGGCATTCTCGACAAATTCCCAGTCGCGCATGACATAAAGTTGAAACCAAAATCCCGGAACGCCGTGTTCGGCGACATCTTCAATGGAGCACACCGACATCGTCGAAAGCGTGAACGGAACGCCAAACCTGTCCGCGGCTCGGGATGCCTTGATTTCGCCATCGGCCGACTGCATTCCCAAGAGACCGACCGGGGCCAGGGCAACGGGCATCGCAACTTGCCGGCCGACCATCATTCCAGAGGTTCTTCGGTTCGATTGATCGACGGCTATCCTTTGACGCAGCCTGATCTCAGAAAAGTCCGAACTGTTTTCCCGGAATGTCTGTTCGGTCCAACTTCCGGATTCGGCGTAATCGTAGAACATGCGCGGCACGCGGCGCCGGCTGAGTTCCTTCAGGTCCCCTATGTTTGTGATGACGGTCATGATCAGTTGATTCCTGGTGATTGTAAGTCGGATGCCGACAACAGGTTCGGCATGGTTGCGGTGCCGGACCCTAGCGTCCGCCCGCCCCGGATCCGGCCTGATGAACTCCGGCAGACAATTCACTGACAAAGGCAAGGATTTCGTTAACAGGCTTTCCCTGTTCAACCAGCTTAACGATTGATGACCCGACCACAGCGCCGTCTGCAATGGCGGCAATGTCCCTTGCTGCGTCTGGCGTTTTGATTCCAAAGCCAACGCAAACCGGCAATTCTGTCTCTGATTTGATTCTTGCGACATCAGGCGCCGCCTCGCTGGCATTGGCAGATGCGGCTCCGGTGATGCCGGTAATGGATACGTAATAAACAAATCCGCTTGTGTTGCGGAGAACAGACGGGAGTCTTCTGTCATCGGTAGTCGGCGTTGCAAGTCTGATGAAGTTTAGCCCGGAATCCTGTGCCGGGATGCACAGCTCCTCATCTTCCTCCGGCGGGAGATCGACAACAATCAGCCCGTCAGCACCTGCATCAACAGCCTCGGCAATGAATTTGTGCGACCCGCGATTGTGAATCGGGTTGTAGTAACCCATCAAAACGATGGGAGTGGACTTGTCAGTGCGACGAAACTCCCTCACGAGATCAAGAGTCTTCATCAGGGTTTGCCCGCTGGCAAGAGCCCTTTGCCCGGCCAGTTGAATCGTGGGGCCATCCGCCATGGGGTCGGTGAAGGGGATTCCCAATTCTATGATGTCCGCCCCGGCCGCCGGAAGTCCCTGCAGCAGTTCAAGAGACGTCATGCGATCGGGATCGCCGCTCATTATGTAGGTTATGAATGCCTTGTCGCCGGACTCGCGAAGTTCGGCGAATTTTCGGTCAATTCTTGTCACATTCAGCTTCCTTATGGGACGTTCCTCAGTTTCGCCGGTCTCACTCCGATGGTTCGTCGCAGTTAATGAGCCACGGAATACCGAAGCGGTCGGTAAGCGACCCGAATCCAGCCGACCAGAAAGTGCTCCCAAACGGCATTCCGATTTCACCGCCTTCCGCAAGCGCATCAAAGACGCGTTTTGCCTCGCCGACGGTCGCAATGCTCATTTGCACTGAAATGCCGGAATACACGACCTCTCCGGGTGTGTGCGCATCGGACGCCATCAGCACCGCATTTTCGAATTCAATGCGTGCGTGCATGACCCGGTCCGCCGAACCGGCAGGCATCGATTCGCCCATTGGCGCATCGGAGAATTTTTGCATGAAGGTGATTTGTGCGCCGAATATCTCTGCATATCGTTCAAATGCCTCGGCGCACGTCCCATTGAAGGTCAGGTAGGGATTGATGATCATTCTTGTGTGCCCCTGTTGCCACCCGCACCTGTTTCCTGCCGGAAATTCGGCAGATGTGCAATCTTGGAATGAAAGCGGATTTAGTCCAAGGAGCACCGTCAGTTGCAACATGCTAGTGGAAGGGTTCCATGGGATTCAGAACCGGGATTGTCGGACTGCCGAATGTGGGCAAGTCAACATTGTTCAACGCGTTGACCTCCACGGAGGCGGCGCGTGCAGCAAATTTTCCATTTTGCACAATAGAAGCAAATTCCGGTGAAGCGGCGGTGCCTGATTCTCGACTGCATGAAATCGCCCTCATTGCCAAATCCAGGAAATCCGTACCTGCCCGAATGAAGTTCGTCGACATCGCAGGTTTGGTCAGGGGGGCATCAAAGGGAGAGGGGTTGGGCAACCAGTTTCTCGGCAACATCAGGGAGGTTGATGCCCTTGCCCATGTCGTGCGGTGTTTTCAGGATGACGATGTTGTTCATGTGGATGGTGTGATCAACCCGGTCGCGGACATCCAGACGGTCGAATCGGAACTGATGCTGGCCGACATCGAGTCGATTGAACGGAGGTTCGAAAGATTGTCGAAAAAAGTCAAGAGCGGGGAACCGGAGGCACTCGAACAGGACGGGTTGCTGCGCCGAGCGCATCCATACCTTGAACGGGGCGAGCCGGCTCGCAATGTAGACGTTTCTGAGAGCGAACTTCCGGCTTGGCGCCGCATCCGGCTCCTAACCGCCAAGCCGGTGCTCTATGTCTGCAATGTGGATGAAGCGTCAGCCGCAACCGGAAACGAACATTCCGACAAAGTGGCAGAGGTGGCAAACCGCAATCGGGCGGCCCATGTCATTTGTTCGGCGGCAATCGAAGAGCAGATTGGCCAGCTCGAAGGGGAGGAGACCCTCGAGTTTCTTTCGGAACTTGGATTGCAGGAATCCGGTCTTTCAAGGATGATCAGGGCCGGCTACGACCTTCTGGATTTGATGACATTCTTTTCGGCTGGACCACGTGAGGCTCATGCGTGGACCATACCGCGGGGAACCCGCGCCCTTGATGCCGCGGGTGCCATCCACGGTGATTTTCGCCGCGGGTTCATAAGGGCCGAAACCGTTTCATTCGACGACTTTGTCCGGCATGGCGGTGAATCCGGTGCCCGTGAGGCAGGAAGACTTCGTTCCGAAGGAAGGGATTACATCGTTCAGGATGGCGATGTGCTGCACATCCTGTTCAATGTGTAGCCTTTGCCTGCGGTTGCGTGCCGGTGAGACCGCTGCGGGCTCGGCCTTATCCGGTGTTAATCGGAAACCGAAGAAACACGCAGAAATTTGGTTCAGTTTCCGGCGTCAACGACGGCATCGCATCTGAGGCAAAGGTCCGGGCGGATTCCGGTTCCGACTTCCGGCAAAATCTTCCAGCAGCGTCGGCACTTTTCACCGGCCGCCAGCCGGAATGAGACCGCAAATCCGGGACTGTCCTCCTGCCGGTGTGCGTCCGCAGGGGCAGGGCTAGGCCGAAGCGAGATGCCGGAAGTGATGCAGATGTCGTCAAATCCAACTTCAGTCAGCAGGGCGAGCTGTTTCGGGTCATCGACGTGGACCACCGGCGACGCCTCCAGGCTTGATCCAATGACCTTGTTGCGGCGCTCCAATTCCAGGGCAGAGGTAACTGCGCGCCGGGCTCTCCTGACAATTTCCCACCTTCCGGCCAATTCCTCATCCGTCCAGGACTGATCGGTTTTGGGAAAATCGAGAAGGTGAACGGAGCTTTCGTCCCCGGGAAACCTCTCCAGCCAAACTTCTTCCATCGTGAATGCAAGAACCGGCGCCAACCAAGTGGTCAGTCTGTGAAAGAGGATGTCAAGTACTGAGAGGGTCGCCAACCGGGTGGATCCGAATTCGGGGGCGCAGTAGAGCACATCTTTGCGGATGTCGAAATAGAACGAGGAAAGATCAATTGTTGCGAAGTTGAATATCGTTTGAAACACGGATTGGAATTCGTAGTTCGCATAACCGTCCCGGATTGTCCTGTCGATTGCCGCAACCCGGTGCAACACCCATCTTTCCAGTTCCGGCATCGCCTCGGGCGAAATCACAGTTTCCTGATCAAATCCCTTTAGATTTCCGATCATGAAACGGAACGTGTTGCGGACCTTCCGGTAGGTATCCGTTGTCTGCTTGAGAATATCCTGACCGATGCGCAGATCCGAGGTATAGTCGGACTGTGCCACCCAAAGGCGGAGTATGTCGGCACCGTACTGCTGCACCACTTTTTCCGGTGCGACCGTGTTGCCGACCGATTTGGCCATCTTCATTCCCTTCTCATCAAGGGTGAAGCCGTGGGTAAGGACGCCCCTGTAGGGGGCTGTTCCCCTGGTTCCGCACGCTTGAAGCAGCGAAGAGTGAAACCATCCCCGGTGCTGATCGGTTCCCTCAAGATAGAGATCGGCAATTCCGTCCTCGGTGCCGTCTTCACGGTCTCTCAACACGAAGGCGTGGGTTGATCCAGAATCGAACCACACATCAAGAATGTCGAACACCTGCTCAAACTCTGCCGGGTCATGCAATCCCTTGAGGAACCGGTTTCCGGCTTCTTCCTCATACCAGGCGTCGGCACCCTCTTTCCTGAACACCTCAACAATGCGTTGGTTGACCCGATCGTCGCGCAGCAAATAGTCGGGATGATCGGGCGCCAAGCCCTTCCTGGTGAAGCAGGTAAGAGGCACACCCCAGGCGCGCTGCCGCGAAAGCACCCAATCCGGTCGGTTCTCAATCATTGAATGCAGTCGGTTGCGTCCCGTCCGGGGTGTCCATTCGACCAACTTGTCGATCGAATTGAGAGCCCTTTCCCTGATTGTTTGCCCGAGTTGCCCCCTACCGTCATCAATTGCGGAATCAATTGAGACGAACCATTGCGATGTGCTCCTGTAGATCACCGGTGCCTTGGACCGCCAACTGTGCGGGTAGGAGTGAGTGATCGTGGCACGTGCCGCCAAGGTGTCGGTTTCGATCAACTTGTCAATCACGGCCCGGTTTGCCGGGCCTTCCTTTCCCTTGTCGGTACAAATCGCCAAGCCGCCGAAAAGGGGCAACTCCGGGCGGAATGTGCCGTCCTCAAGGACATTGTCGGTCATCGCGAGTCCATGTGCGAGGCCAATGCGATAGTCGTCGTCCCCATGCGATGGTGCGGTGTGAACAAATCCGGTGCCGGCTTCGTCCGTTACGTGATCGGCGCCAATCATCGGAACGGTGAATTCCCATCGATTTTCTTCCGGCTCGGATGCATCGACCAAGCCGTGAAACGGGTGGAGACACGAGATGGCGGCAAGCACATCCGCGTCCAGTTCGCAAATCCTTGTTGAACTTGTTATGCGCGCCGCTTCGAACACCTCATCGGCCAGCCGATCCGCCAGGATCAGTTGTTCGCCTGCCTGGATCCAGTTATCCTCCGGAACTGCTTCGGCGCGGTACAATCCGTAACTCAGGCCGGGGTTGAAGCAAATGGCACGGTTGGACGGGATCGTCCAGGGTGTGGTGGTCCAAATCAGGACCGCGCTGCCACCGGGCGAAAGCTCGGAGAGACTTGATTCCTTCACCGGAAACTTTACCCAGACCGCCGGGCTCCGGTGATCCCGGTATTCCACTTCCGCCTCGGCAAGTGCAGTTTTCTCGACCGGCGACCACATGACCGGCTTGGAGCCCCGATAGAGCGTGCCGTTCATGACGAACTTCATGAATTCCTCGGCAATGACCGCTTCGGAACGATAGTCCATCGTCAGGTATGGATCGTGCCAATTGCCGGTTACGCCAAGACGGCGGAACTCCTCGCGCTGAATGTCGATCCATTTTTCGGCGAATCTTCGGCATTCGCGACGAAGTTCGGTTACCGGCACATCATCCTTTTGCCGACCGCTTTCCCGGTATTGTTCCTCAATTTTCCATTCAATCGGCAGCCCGTGGCAATCCCAACCGGGCACGAAGCGGGAATCCATGCCCATCATTTGTTGTGATCTAACGACCAGATCCTTTAGAATTTTGTTCAGCGCGTGGCCTATGTGCAGATGCCCATTGGCATATGGAGGGCCGTCATGCAGGACAAAGGGTGGTCGGCCAGTCCTATTTCTGAGGCGGCCGTAGATGTCGAGCCTTTCCCAGCGCTCCAGCCATTCGGGCTCGCGTCTCGGAAGCCCGGCTCTCATCGGAAATTTGGTGTCGGGAAGCCTTAATGTATCCCGATAGTCAACCTGGTCGGCGCACATATCTTAGCTCCCATCAATCAACCCAATCCGGCCCCAAGCGCGGAAAGCTCAATATGCTCTGCTCCGATGCCCGTCCAGCGCGTGCGGCAACCAACACGGCTTTCGTTGCAATTGCAACGCCCGGATTCGGCTTGGAGAGTTTGTTTTCGTCGAAGGTGCAGCTATAACGCAGTCCCGTCCGACCGGCACCGCGCAGGAGCTGACGCAGGCGGAGAGTTCACATGACTGGGTTGAATGAACCGCTACGCCTTCAGGATAGAATATCATGGTGCGGACTATGCCGGTTGGCAGCGCCAGGATGGACAGATTTCGGTTCAGGAAGTGTTCGAGCGGGCCCTTTCGTGCCTTGAGCCAATCGGGATCGCAGGAACTGTCGCCGCAGGCCGAACCGACAGCGGTGTCCATGCGCGGGGGCAAGTTGCTCATTGCAACCTTTCCAGCCATTGGGAGCCCCTGAGGCTGCGTGAAGCGCTGAACGCCCATTTGCGGGCAGAGCGGGTCAGGGTGTTGGACGTTGCTTGCGTTGGTGACGATTTCAGTGCCCGGCATTCAGCTGTCGAGCGCGTCTATGTTTACAGAATTCTGTCCCGCCGTCCGCCACCGGCAATAGAGGACGGACTTGTTTGGCATGTGCGCCACGATCTCAATGTCGATTCCATGCGCAGGGGTGCGAAACACCTTGTCGGGCGACACGATTTCACTACCTTCCGTTCAGTGCATTGTCAGGCGAAATCGCCGGTCAGGACGCTGGATTCGCTTGTTGTGGAACTGCAGCCTCGCACCCACGGGGCAGAGATTTTGATCACTGCAAGGGCACGCAGTTTCCTTCATCGCCAAATCCGAAGCTTGGTCGGTTCCCTTGAGCGGGTCGGGGCAGGGTTGATTGAACCCCATGCAATCGCCGAAATGCTTGCAGCCCGGGACCGAAGTGCATGTGGACCGGTCGCACCGGCCCGGGGCCTTTATTTGGCGGCGATCAAGTACCGACCCGACCCGTTCCAAGCGAACGGGTGAGTGCTGATCCAAACACGAATGGCAGACCAAACCAAGGCGGTCCGGGTCAAAAGGTGCAACCGAAGTGGCAATGGCTTGGTGGGCAAGGGGCGGAGCCAGAGGCACCGCCCACATGCACATGGCTTATGCAGCGATCAGTTGAGGGCCTGATCTGTGATTGCTGACGTCCACGCTCCTTCCGGCTCGTTGGAGATTACCGGGTCGGAACCGCCTGCAAGCAGCGTATCGACCGTTCGCTGGTAGTCGGCCGGATCAAGTGCGCCGTTCGAGCCGGCGGTGAGCTTGGCGATCTCGCCCATCATGCGCTTCTGGTGAGTTTCCGTCTGCGCTCCGGTGGCATCATTGTCCAACACAATGCCAGCAGCCTCATCCGGGTTTTCTTCGGCATATTTCCAACCGCGCATGGACGCCCGAACGAATCGGGTCATCCTGTCGACGAAAGCCGGATCCGAGAGATTTTCCTCAATCACATAGATGCCGTCCTCAAGGGTTGCGACGCCCTGATCCTCATACTTGAAGGTAATCAGCTCGTCGGCCGAAATCCCTGCATCAATGACCTGCCAGTATTCATTGTAGGTCATGGTTGAGATGCAGTCGGCCTGTCCCTGCAGCAACGGATCGACGTTAAATCCCTGCTTGAGAACCGTAACGCCGCCTTCGCTTCCGTCAGTCGGAATTCCGAGTTGGCTCATCCAGCTGAGGAACGGATATTCGTTTCCAAAGAACCAAACGCCGAGCGTTCTGCCGCGAAAGTCAGCCGGGGAGGTCACGCCGCTGTCCTTGCGGCAGGTCAGCATCATGCCCGATGATTTGAACGGTTGGGCGATGTTCACAAGCGGCAACCCTCGTTCGCGGCTCGCCAGTGCCGAGGGCATCCATTCAATGATCACATCTGCACCGCCACCGGCGATAACCTGAGGTGGCGCAATGTCGGGGCCGCCCGCATTGATCGTGACATCCAGGCCCTCCTCCTCGTAGAACCCCTTGTCAAGGGCAACGTAATACCCGGCAAATTGTGCCTGCGTTACCCACTTGAGTTGCAGAGTTACTTCATCGGCCGCGTATGTCAGGCCCGCTGCAAGCGCAGCAATTGTCCCTGTGGCCATTCCAAGAATTTGTCTCATTTTATTTTCCTCATTTGGCATTGGCAACCTTGTTCAGGTTCTGTTTGACGGGTGCCAAAATGTTACCCTTTTTTCCGATAGTGCAACCAGCCCATAGAACAGTGAACCGGCCAGCGCCGCAACCGCAATTTCGGCCCAAACCACGTCGAGTGCAAGCCTTCCGACCTCTGTCGATATTCTGAATCCCATTCCGTAGATTGGTGATCCAAAAAACTCGGCAACGATGGCACCAATGAGAGCGAATGTCGTGCAGATCTTCAGGCCGTTGAATGCAAAGGGCATGGCCGCGTGCAGGCGCAGCTTCAGCAATGTCTGCCAGTACGAGGCGTTGTAGGTTTTCATCATGTCGCGCTGCATCGGTTCCGTTGAGGCAAGACCCTGCACCATGTTGACCAGCATCGGAAAGAACACGATTGCGACAACCACGGCCGCTTTCGACTGCCAGCCGAAGCCGAACCACATCACGAATATCGGCGCCGTGCCAACGATGGGCAATGCCGCCAAGAAATTTCCGACGGGCAGGAGGCCACGGGTAAGGAACTGTGAACGATCAATCAGAATTGCGGTCAGTATAGCCGAGCCGCAGCCGATGGCATATCCGGAAAGGGCACCCTTGAGCACGGTCTGCACGAAATCCACCCATAGTATGTCAAGGCTGCGGGCAAACGCGGCAGCGATCGCGGTCGGCGGCGGCAGGATGACGCCGGGCACGTCCAGACCACGCACCAGCCCCTCCCAGACTACCAGCACAGTAATTCCAAAAAGGATCGGAACGGCAATGCGAACCGTGAGCGTCGCAGGTCTTGCCGAAAGGACAACGTTGGCCCACCAGGCCCCGATCCAGAATGCAAGGGCACCGATGATGAACGTCATCGCAGCATCCCCATGCGGCGAAGGGTCAATCTTTGGGCAATGCCAATTGATCCAACGAGCAAGGCTGCCAAGGTCGCAGCACTGATCAGAGCCGACCATATTTGAATTGTTTGCCCATAGTAGCTGCCAGCCAGAAGTCGTGCTCCCAACCCGGCAACGGCCCCGGTGGGCAGTTCTCCCACGATTGCGCCGACAAGCGATGCCGCAATGCCGACCTTGAGAGAAGTGAAGAGATAGGGCATCGATGCAGGGACCCGGAGCTTCCAGAATGCCTGCCAGGGGTTGGCGGCGTAGGTTTTGAGCAGGTCGAATTGCATCGGATCGGGGCTTCTGAAACCGGAAACCATGCCGACCACAACCGGAAAGAAGCTCAAATAGGCAGATATCGTTGCCTTAGGCAAAAGGCCGGATACGCCAATCGAATAGAGAACCACAATGATCATCGGCGCCAGTGCCAGGATCGGGACGGCCTGACTGGCAATTGCCCAAGGCATGATGCTCATGTTCATGGCGCGGCTGTGGATGATGCCGACCGCCAACAGAATGCCAAGAGCGGTGCCGATCGCAAATCCAAACACCGTTGCCGAAAGGGTAATCAATCCATGATGCACCAAGCTGCGTTTCGAAGTGATTTTCTTTTCGACCGTGGTTTCCCATAGTTCCACTGCCACCTGATGCGGAGCCGGCAACAGCGGCCGGTCCTGACTCATTGTGTTCTTGACAAGTGCGCCGAAGGAAAGCTCAATTCCGTTTTGTCCGGCTCGGTCAAGTGCCCAGTCGGAATTCATTTGCACCGCCAATGCATACCAGACGGAAATGATTGCCGCGACCACCGCTGCAACCGGCAGAAGAGAGCGCATCAATGCCCCGATGGCCATTGTGCCGGACGACTGTTGGCGTCAGTCCCCAATGTGCCCCTCCCGTAAACCCAAGCGAACGCCCTGCGCCACTTTGATGAATTCCGGCGTATCGCGGATTTCGAGCGGTCGTTCCGGGGGCAACGGGCTGTCGATGACGCTGGTTATCCTGCCCGGACGAGGGCTCATGACCACGATCTTGGTGGACAGATGAACCGCCTCGGGTATTGAATGCGTAACAAACAGAACTGTCATTCCTGTCTTGCGCCACAGGGCCAGCAGCTGCTCGTTGAGGCGATCCCTAACGATTTCGTCCAGGGCTCCGAAAGGTTCATCCATCAACAGGATTTCCGCATCGAATGCCAAGGCCCTTGCAATTGAGACCCGCTGTTGCATTCCCCCGGACAATTGCCAAGGGTACCTTCCGCCAAAGGCGGAGAGTTCGACAAGATCCAATGCGTTCCGCACTCGTTTTTCGCGTTCACTGCGGCTGTAACCCATGATTTCCAGCGGGAGTCTGACATTGGCGGCGACAGTTCTCCAGGGATAGAGGCCGGCCGCCTGGAACACGTAGCCATAGGCGCGCGCCCTTCGCGCATCATCCGGCGTCATTCCCTTGACAGAAACAGATCCGGATGTCGGCGCTTCAAGCGCGGCAACCACTCGAAGGAATGTTGTTTTTCCGCAACCCGAAGGTCCTATGAGTGAAACGAATTCGCCCCGACCGATGTCGAGACTTACGTTTCGGAGGGCCTCAACGGTTCCATCTCTGGTTTCGAATGCCAAGCAAAGGTCGTTGGCGCTGATGATGGCATCGCCAACGGGTTGGTGTCCCTGAATATCTGCCACCTGCAGAACGCCCCGATTCCGGTCAGATTCCCGCCGGAATGTGCATTGGATCGCGTTCGATCTTCCGCGGCGAATTCAGTTCCTTCCATTTGGAAAGTGCCTTGTGGGCGGATGGGAATGCCGGCCTGGGAATGAACCTGCCGCGCCCCGGCTTTGGCTGTGAGTTCTGCCCCCACGCCCAGATGACCTCGCCTCGGGAAAGTGTGTATCGGGCCTGTGCCTTGACCTCAAACCCTTCGAACACGTTGTAATCAAGCACGGATTTCTGGGTCGTGGCGTTAATCGTCTTGTGGATTGAAGGATCCCAAACCACGATGTCGGCATCGGCACCCGGAACCAGTGCGCCCTTGTTCGGATAGATGTTAAGGATCTTGGCAATGTTGGTTGAGGTGGCTGCGACGAATTCATTCGGCGTCAGGCGGCCTTTGTCAACTCCCTCGGTCCACAGTACCGCCAAGCGTTCCTCCAACCCGCCGGTTCCGTTTGGAATCAGGGTGAAGTTGTCGCGGCCCATCTTCTTCTGCTCCGTGGTGAAGGCAGCATGGTCGGTTGCGACAACCTGCAACGATCCTGCCGCCAGACCATTCCAGAGTCCATCCTGATGATCCTTGGATCGGAAGGGCGGTGACATCACGCGCCGTGCGGCGTGATTCCAATCCTTCGAAAAATACTCGCTTTCATCCAGAGTGAGGAACTGAATCAGGGGTTCGCCGTAGACCCGCATTCCCTTCTGCCTTGCCCTGCGGATCGCCTCATGTGCCTGTTCGCAGGACACATGAACGATGTAGAGCGGGACCGAGGCGGCGTCAGCTATCATTATTGCCCGGTTGACGGCTTCACCCTCTACTTCCGGCGGACGGGAATACGCATGACCTTCAGGACCGGTAATCCCGAGCTCAATGTATTTCTGCTGAAGTTCAGCGACGATATCGCCGTTTTCGGCGTGCACCATCGGCAGTGCGCCGAGTTCACGGCAGCGGTTGAAGGACGCGAACAATTCGTCATCCTCAACCATCAGGGCACCCTTGTACGCCATGAAATGCTTGAACGAGTTGATGCCCATTTCGACCGCATCTTTCATCTCGTTGAAGACGCTCTCATTCCATCCGGTGATGGCCATGTGATAGCCGATGTCGGTGCAGATCTGCTTCTGTGACTTTCGGTGCCAATCCGCGATCGCATTCTTGATTGAGCCGTCCTCGCCCGGAAGGCAGAAGTCCACGAGCATGGTTGTCCCGCCGGCGGCGGCGGCCCATGTGCCGGACTCGAACGTCTCCGCCGCCGTGGTTCCCATGAACGGCATTTCAAGATGGGTGTGCGGGTCGATGCCTCCCGGCATGACGTAGGCGCCTTCGGCATCAAGGTAATTGTCTCCGGTCAGGTTCGCACCGATTTCCTTGATGACCTCGTCCTCAATCCGCACATCCGCTGCGAATGAGCGGTCGGCGGTTACGACGGTTCCGTTCTTGATGACTGTGGACATTTTTGATCCTCCGATGCGCCGGCTGCCCTGCCAGAGTTGAATTCCTCCGGACTTGTTTCCGGATCAGACAGCGATTCCGGCTGTTTCAACGACTGCGTGCAGAAGCACGTTGACCCCGGCGCTCGCCCATTCCGGGCTGATCTCCTCCGCCTCATTATGAGAAAGCCCATCAACGCAAGGACACATGACCATTGCAGTGGGAGCGACCTTATTGATCCAGCATGCATCGTGGCCGGCGCCGGATACAATGTTTCTATGGGAATATCCCAATCTTTCCGCCGCGTTCCTAACCGCAGACACGCATCCGGCATCAAACTCGACTGGATCGAACCCGCCGACTTTCTCGAATTCAACGGAGAGTCCCATTTGTTCGCATATCTCCCGGCCACCGTCTTGCAGTCTCCTTTCCATGTCGGCGATGACTTCAATGTTTGGCGACCTGAAATCGACGGTGAACACGGCCTTTCCCGGGATCACGTTTCGGCTGTTCGGGTACACGTCGGCATGGCCAACTGCGCCAACCGCATCCGGTTTGTGACTCCAGGCGATGTCGTCGACAAGAAGCAGAATCTTGGCCATGCCGAGGCCGGCATTGCGCCGCATCGGCATCGGTGTGGAACCGGTGTGGCTATCTTTGCCGTCGATGGTAACCTGTATCCATGAAAGGCCCTGCCCGTGTGTCACGACACCTATGTCGGTGTCTTCCGCCTCCAGGATTGGGCCCTGTTCGATGTGAAGCTCGAAGAAGGCATGCATGCTGCGTGAGCCGGTCTCCTCGTCGCCCCTCCAGCCAATGCGCTGCAACTCATCGCCGAATCGTCGCCCTTCCGGGTCGGTGCGTCCATAAGCCCATTCTTGATCATGGACCCCGGCGAATACCCCCGATGCCAGCATCGCCGGAGCGAAGCGCGTACCTTCCTCGTTGGTCCAGTTGGTGACGACAATCGGCCGCTTGGTTCGGATGTCGAGGTCATTGAGCGTTCGGATGATCTCAAGTGCACCAAGTACGCCGAGAACCCCATCATATTTTCCGCCGGTCGGTTGCGTATCGAGATGGGAGCCGACATAAACCGGCAACGCGTCAGTATCGCTGCCGGGACGGGTGGCGAACATGGTTCCCATGCCATCTATGCCAAGAGTCAGTCCCGCATGACGACACCACGCTGCGAAGAGTGTCCTTCCTTCAGCGTCTTCATCGGTCAGCGTCTGCCGATTGTTGCCGCCTGCCACTCCGGGGCCAATTTTTGCCATCTCTGCGATTGAGTCCCACAATCGGGCACCGTTGATCTTCAGGTTTGCGGATGGAGTGGTCATTTCGATTTCCTGCCGTCAGGCGGAGCGAAGCACGCCGCCAAAGATTCCGATGATCTGATCGATATGCGAGCGTTCGGCGATAAGGGGCGGGGAGAGGGCGATCACATCACCGGTGACACGGGTGAGCAGACCCGCCTCATAGGAATTGAGGAACGTTTCAAATCCCCGTTTCGTCGGCGCGCCTTCAAAAGGCTCGAGTTCAACCGCTCCAACCATGCCGATGTTTCTGATGTCGATTACGCCCGGATGGTCCCTGAGACTGTGAAGAGCGTCTTCCCAATAGGGAGCCAAGGCCTTGGCTTTCTCAAACAGGCCTTCTTCCCGGTAGATTTCGAGCGTGGCGATTCCAGCAGCGCAGGCAACCGGATTTGCGGAGTAGGTGTAGCCATGGAAAAGCTCAATCAAATACTCAGGTCCGGTCATGAAGGCATCATGGATCTTGGCCGAAGAAAGGACGGCACCCATCGGGATCACACCGCTGGTCAGCCCTTTGGCGCAGGTAATCATATCCGGGCTCACGCCGAACCGTTGAGCCGCGAACGGCTCGCCAAGTCTTCCGAAACCAGTGATGACCTCGTCGAAAATCAACAAAATTCCATGCTTGTCACAAATCTCGCGAATGCGCTCAAGATACCCCACCGGAGGCACGAGCACTCCTGTTGATCCTGCAACGGGTTCAATGATGACAGCGGCAATGGTTTCACCACCGTGCAACGCAGCGATTCGCTCCAGATCCTCCGCCAATTCCGCACCGTGCTGCGGGCAGCCTCTGGAAAATGCGTTCCTGTCCGGCAAATGGGTGTGGCGCAGGTGATCGACGCCGGTGAGGAGGGAACCAAAGACCCTGCGGTTGTTGACAATCCCCCCGACTGAAATGCCGCCGAAATTCACTCCGTGATAGCCGCGTTCACGCCCGACAAGCCGGGTGCGTTGCCCCTCGCCGCGAGCACGATGATAGGCAATCGCAATCTTGAGGGCACTGTCCACCGATTCGGATCCCGAATTGGTGAAGAACACATGGTCAATGCCTTCCGGCGCGATGTCGATGATTTGGTTGGCCAACTGAAACGACTTCGGATGGCTAATCTGGAAAGCGGGTGCATAATCAAGTTCCGCAACCTGCTGCTGAATCGCTTCAACGATCTTCGGACGGTTGTGTCCCGCATTGCAGCACCACAATCCCGCGGATCCATCCAGAACATCCCTGCCATCGGATGTTCGGTAGAACATTCCATCTGCGGAAACGAACATCCTGGGAGACTTCTTGAATTGCCGGTTTGCAGTGAAGGGCATCCAGAACGCACTGAGATCGTTCGGCCATTGTTGTTGATCCAAAGCCATGACTAAAGCCTTTCAAATCCCCGGCGCGCCAGCGACGGGTGGTGGTCATCGGCATTGATGGCCGATCGCTCTTGCTAGCAGAGAAAGGCAACGAGTCAAGATTTAGCATGCAGCAATTTTGCAATTCCTGCTTGCGTATTGAGGGGTGGCATACCCGGCGATTGGCATTTGGCGGCATCCCAACTCGGATCCCAACAAGAGATGCAGTTTTTGGCACATTTCGAATTGGCGCAGAACATGGACCGAAGCCGAATACCATCATGGCAAATTGAAGGTCGGACCATATGTTCAGCCTCGAATGCGCTGGCGGAACGAATCAGAATGAAGATGCGACGTATCCGTTGAAACTGCTCTGGCGAGCCTGTGGCAGATTGAACAGGCCGGCGGGCAGGGCGCCTTTGGCAATTCGTGCACGGATCTGCAAATTCGGAAGTGCGAATCTGACCGCTTTGATCGAGAACTTAACCATCGTAATCTCGACTTCAGTCGTCTTTTGCAGGGAATTGACGTCCGCATTGACCCTCACGATTGCGGGAACGTTCACAAGGTTCGGTGCGATCGGGGTAACACGCCCAGCCGAATCGGTTTTTTCCGGACAGAGAATCGCGTTCCCCGCCCGGGTCGAACTGTACTCGCCACTTGAGAACACGTTGCTTCGGAGTGCGGTGGAGATTGGAGCGACGACGAAGCAGCTCGCCGAATTTGACCTCAAGTCACAATTCCAGGATGGCATGTGCATCGAAAACACCTTCCCGTCCGAACCGTTCGGAGAGGGTGTCCGGCCGACGTTTCCAGATCAGTTCTGCCTTTCGCGGCGGCGGCCGCATCGGCGGTGTAGCTGCGCGATCGCTGGTCCAGATCCCGATAATCGGCTTGTGCTGTCAGTGCGGCTTGGGCAAATCATGTTCTGATCGACAATCCGAACGGCACATCCGGCTGTCAGCGGGGTGTCAAGCGGGCATCCATCCCGCCTTACTGCAGGTCAATTTGCGGGACAGCCCCGGATCCGCCGCTGGCGTCAATTCGGGCGGCCGCAAGATGCAGACTTATTCGCATCTGTAGCCGGAAACTCCGTCATTTGGTTTCCCTTGCCTTGTGCTGATCAATTCCGGCTCTTCAATTTTTATGACATGAAGAAAGACATGGAGGAATGGAGCAATCGCATTTGTGGTGCGCCGAGAACTGTCTTGGGATTGGGGCTTTGCCTTTGCAGCATTTCAACAGGTCAGCCGGGCATTAATCTTTCAGTGAATTCCATACATCTTCTGGAAAGCAAGATTGCCAAGTGTGGTGAAAGCAGTGACATCATCCTTCACGCAGTGCTCAGTTGCATCGGTTTCAATTGTTTTATCAGTTGGGGCCGCCGTTGCATTAGACATCGCGGTGCCAGCCGGAAAATGCCGCCATCAATGGATATGGGTTCGCGCCAACCTCGGCAGCAGTAGTCAGAACGTGCGCGAAATGCCAAAAATGATTCCGCTATTGCGGTACGAGAGGGTTGGAATATTGGAGTTGTTCCTCTCGAGTGACAAGCCAACATGGGGCACGAACTCACCGTACTGCAATGCGCGGTGAAACACTCGTGCGCTGAGACGAATTTGCTTGTCAGTTCGGACCCTGTTGACGAGCGTGTTTGGGGCAGAATGCCGACGCACATGGAAGCTGGCGCTCGACGACAATGTCAAACCGCCCTTGAAGGCGCGTGAGGCCGCGAGCCCGAGAACTGCCATCCGACTGCCAAGATGGCCCGTCCGGGCCGTAACCGACTCCAATTCGAATTTCGTGCGGATTGAAGTTTGACTATCTACGGCGAAAGTTAGTCTGGGGGAAACGGCGGAATGCCAGCCGTCCTTATCCCTATCGCCCATCCTGTCATGAGACTTGTGCTCAATGCTTGCGGTAACATGGAGTCGGGTTTTGTCTGACAGGCGGAACTGCCCGCGCACCCAAGGGCCAATTTGCCCGCTGTTGGCTTTACCATCCAGCCAGCGACGCCCCAGTCGCAGGCCGCCCGATACGCTTCCATCATCATACAACCGAGCCAAGCCAATCTCCCCCTCGACCGAGATGTCATTCCAATCCGACTGCTCATAGAGTTTGACTGCGCCGGAGGCGGCGAGCACCGCACGCAGGTTCTTTCCAAGTGCCGGTGAGAAGGACGCACCGCCTGATACCAACATTCCAATTCCTGATGACGTTTCTGGACTGGTGAACTGAAATCCGCCCAAGGATGTCGTTCCTCCACTGGACTTGGTTTCCGGCAGCATCGCAGCGGAGACCGAAGCCGACAATCGTCTGCGCGCGTCGATCCGGCCAAGAAACCCCTTTACAGCATCTTCGACTGAGGCAGGCAGGCGGGTTGCCAACATCGCCTCGAAATGATGTTTGGCCCGTTCGTCGCGTCCGATGGCGAAATAAGTACGGGCCAATTCGAGTCTCACCCTTGCCAAGTCAGGCCGAAACGCCAATATCGTTTCGAACCGGGTTGCGGCACTTTTCGGCATACCAAGCCGCAATTCGATTTGGCCGAGCAGAAACAAGCGCTCGATTTCCGCCTTTTCATTCTGCGGTCGCGCCTGTTCGAGGAAGGCACGAGCATCACGCAGCCGGCCAGCCATGAGGAGCATCCGACCCGCATGCATGTCCGAGATTTCAATCGGTGGGCCTGCGGCCGGTTGGACCGACTGGCTCGCCACCGGATTCAGGGTGGCGATGGAAAATACTGCGGCGACCCACAGGGCCAACAGGCGGATGTGCATGGGTCGTCGCGTTCCTTTGGTTGCTGCTGCTCTGGCTGTTTGTTTCCGCCGAACCAGCCTTGCAGCAACTATTCGGCTTCGGTTTACTTGTCAGGAAGTTACTCGGCAGCCCTTGCCATCGGGTTGTTGGGGTGGGTGGTCCAGTTCCGGTAGCTGTCGTCAACCGTTTCACCGGTTCTCAAATCCACATCTCCCGGTTTCAGTTCCTCCATGGTTATGCAGTTGTCGACTGGGCAAACATTGACGCACATGTTGCAAGCGACGCATTCGTCATCAAGGACTTCGAAGACCCGATCAGGTCTGATGGCAATCGCCTGATGTGAGGTGTCCTCGCAGACGGCATAGCACCGTCCACATTTAATGCAGAGTTCCTGATCGATTCTGGCCTTGGTTACGTAATTGAGGTTCAGATTCTGCCAGTCCGCTACATTTGGGACTGCAAGGCCCATGAAGTCGGAAACGGAGGAATATCCCTTTTCCTCCATCCAAAGCTCAAGGCCAGAAACGAGTTCGTCAATGATCTTGAATCCATAAGTCATGGCTGCCGTGCAAACCTGGACATTTCCGGAGCCCAAGGCGATGAACTCTGCTGCATCCCGCCAGGTGGTGATTCCTCCGATTCCGGAAATCGGAAGTTTCGAGGTTTCGGGATCCCTGGCGATTTCAGCAACCATGTTGAGTGCAATCGGCTTGACCGCCGGACCGCAATAGCCGCCATGCGATCCTCTCCCGTCAATTGATGGTTCGGGACTGAAGGTGTCGAGGTTTACGCTCGTGATTGAGGACACGGTGTTGATCAGTGAGACCGCGTCGGCACCGCCGGCCTTCGCCGCGCGAGCCGGGAATCTGATATCGGTAATGTTCGGGGTGAGTTTAACAATCACCGGCATCCTGGTGTTGGCCTTAACCCACCGGGCGACCATCTCGATGTATTCGGGTACCTGTCCCACTGCGGACCCCATTCCGCGTTCACTCATGCCGTGCGGACAGCCGAAATTCAGTTCAACACCGTCGGCGTCGGTTTCCTCCACCATGGGCAGAATGGTTTTCCACGGACCTTCCTCACAGGGAACCATGAGACTTACGACAACTGCGCGATCGGGAAACTCACGCTTGATGGCCTTGATCTCGGAAAGATTGGTTCCGAGGGGCCTGTCGGTGATGAGTTCAATGTTGTTGAGGCCGAGCAGCCTCCGGTCCGCTCCCCAAACCGCACCGTAGCGAGGTCCGTTTACGTTAACGATGTGAGGGTCAAGACCAAGCGTTTTCCAGACAACCCCGCCCCAACCGGCACTGAACGCCCGGCGGACATTATATTCCTTGTCCGTCGGCGGTGCCGAGGCAAGCCAAAACGGGTTCGGTGAGTTGATTCCCAAAAAATTGGACTGCAGTGAAGGCATTGTTTTTCCTTTCCCAGTCTAAGTGGCCCACGGGCACTCGGCACTCAATCCCTCGACAGCAACCGGTGGATGTCCTCAGCTGCATCCCGACCTTCGGCTACCGCTGTAACGGTCAGGTCATTTCCGCCCGACGCGCAGTCACCGCCGGCCCATACACCGGTCATGCTAGTGCGTCCCGGTCCGGACACGCAAATCTTGCCGCCCTCAATATCAAGGATATCGAACCTGTCTTCGAGCCGTTGCCCGATTGCGATGAAGACTTGATCGGCGGGCAGGCGAAATGTCTCCCCGGTTCCGAGAATGCCATGTTCGGTTGTTTCTGTGCGTTCGAACTCAACGAGCCGGGATTTTCCTTCGGAAATAATCTTTACCGGCCGTGAGTCAGCTACGATCCTGACGCCCTTGGATGTCGCCAGATCCTGTTCAAAGATCGACGCACTCATTTTCTGCTTTGCACCCCGATAGGCGATCGTAACCGTCTGCGCACCAAGAAGTTTGGACTGGATCGCGGCATCGATCGCCGTCATTCCACCTCCAATCACAACCACGTCCCTCCCTACGGCGATGCCGGAGAGGTCGGAGGCCTGTCTCAACCGGGCAATGAAACGAACGGCGTCCTCCACATTGCCGAGGTTCGCTCCCTCAATTGCGATTGAATTGACACCACTCAAACCGAATCCGAGAAACACGGCGTCAAATTCCGTCCTGAGTTCATGCAATCTGACCAAGTCCACCGGTTCCTCTCCGATGCACAAAGAGATGCCACCGATGGAGATCAGCCAATCCACTTCCTTGGCGGCAAATTGGTTGACGGTTTTGTATGCAGCAATTCCATACTCATTGAGGCCGCCGGGCTTGGATCTGGCCTCGAAAACCGAAACGTCGTGCCCCTTCATTGCGAGTCTGTGTGCGCAAGCCAGCCCTGCCGGTCCAGCGCCGACAACAGCGACGGATTTTCCTGTTGGCGCGGCCCGCGAATATGGATGAGTGCCGATTGCCATCAATGCGTCGGTCGCAAAGCGCTGAAGTCTACCGATCTCGACCGGTTTTCCTTCGGCCGCCTCCCTGACGCAGGCTTCCTCGCACAGAGTTTCCGTCGGACAGACGCGAGCGCACATCCCTCCAAGGATATTGCTGTCGAATATTGTTTTGGCCGCTGCCTTTTCGGCGCCCGAGGCAATTTGGCGAATGAATAGGGGAATGTCGATTTCGGTCGGGCAAGCTTCGATGCAAGGGGCTTCGTAGCAGAAATAGCACCTGTCCGCGGCAACCGCTGCCTCATGTCCGGTTAAGGGTGGATGCAGGTCCTTAAAGTTGGCGTGATACTCCTCCGGTTCAAGCCGACCGGGAACAATGCCTGAGTAATGCCGTGAATTCGACAATTCCGATCTCCTTGCCAAGAGAAATTATCGTACCATTAGTTGGTAGGACAATTCCACCCAAAACGATTTAGATGCACAAACGGCCACACCGTGTTTGGGTCACTTCGCTGGTTCTGCGTTGCCGCGCCGCTTGGAAATCCTTGCTTCCGGACCTGTTGTGCCTGCGAGCTTTGGCGCCAACTTGGATGAGGCCGATACAGTGGGTTGAAAACAGCTGAAAGTCGGCTCTTGTCGACGCTTCCCAGTTGAGGTTACTAGTGTCCTTGGAGACGTGGCCGAGTGGTTGAAGGCGCTCCCCTGCTAAGGGAGTAGGCGGGGAACCGTCTCGAGGGTTCGAATCCCTCCGTCTCCGCCAATCTCCATCCCCGCCGCGGGGCTGACGCGGTTGTTTTTCGAGTTCGCGTACGAAAGCGAGGCGACATTCCCGCCTCCCTTTTTCCGTGCCAGCGCGCTGCGGCGAGGTTGCCGTCCAAAATCCTTGAGACGCCTTTTGGCGCTGAGCTGCCCGTTCGACCCGACAGCGTCCGGAACCGCGTGCGAATCATTCGGTAAAGTTCCGGAATTCTCTCAGCCAACTGGGGAGCTGACCGGCGGAGCCGGTTCAGCGCCTCGCCAATTATTCCAACAAAATGACCTGCAACCCAACAGCAATCGCCTACGTAACGCCGCAGGAGTGCCCGCCTCCTTCAGCTAAGGATGCGTACTGGCCTGTGCTTGATCCGGCTGCCGGTTCACGACCTTTCCTCGTTCAGCCAGCTGGCCATCGACTGCGTTGAGGCAGGTGCATCCGACCTGACCGTCCAGTCGGATCGCTGCCAAGTCGGACCGCGCCAACAGCTTCCTGATGAAGTCTCGTATGACAGGATGGCGCTGCTACCCGAAAATACCTGCTTGGAAAAGAAGACCTATACCGGATTGTACCTGATCAAACAAAAAAACACGGACATAGGGAACTCGGAAAAACCGCCCGGCTCATGACCGAATATTCTGAGCCCCAACACCTACGGGCGCTTGTTCCGGACAAGGCAGAACGCAGGGCACGGCTGGAGGAAACGAAGGCGGATCTGAAGGCCGACAAGGTTGACGATGTCATTGCCGGGTTTGCACCCCACCGCCACATGGACGACGCAGTATCGAAGTGTGTCGATTATTTCGCCGCCAACAGTGCACAGATGCGACATGACAAGTTCCGGTAACGGGGCCTGCAGATCGGATCAGTTGTTGTCGAGAGCGCCTGCCGACAGATTGCGCGTCTGCGGATTAAACGGCCCGGAAGCCACTGGAGTGTCAGCGGTGCCAATGTGGTGCTTTCCATCAAATGCAATGTCAGGAACCGGCGTTGGGTCGATTTCCTCCAACGGAAATCTCAACAGGCCGTGGCCGCCTGGCCAAACAATTTGCAATGCACCACCTTTTGGGTGTCCAAAGCGTCGATGCGGGTCTGAAAATGCGCGTGCGACGGCCAGCAAACATCAATGACATCAATTTCGGAATCCAAAATCGCCACATTCAAGTTCCTGGTGAATGCGGCGCCGAATTTCCCGGCCAACGCAAGCCCGCGTTCTTCATTGAGATCGCATACAGGATGCATCGTGAACCGGTCAGCAAGTTTGGCATAACCCTTGCAGTGTTCGCCTCCAATTTCTGCTTCGACAATGCATGCCCTAAACGTCATTGCATTCGGCTATTGTCTGAGCGCGGATTGCAAGCTCGGTCGTTGTAAATGTGTGTGCCTGCGGAACCGCCGTTTCGCTGCGATCCAGCATGTCGGCAACAATCCGAGGGAAATACGGCAGCGGCTCATCTGCGCATGGGATGAGTTCGTTTCTGCCTTCATTGACAAGAAACAGAGTGTTGGCAACGTGCGGCCGCCCAATATCGGTGTACTTCCGCAGTTCGATATGGCCTTCTGTACCTTGGATGAACAAGCGGCCGTCGCCCCATGTCGGCAGGCCGTTTGGAGTGAACCAATCAACGCGGACATATCCGTGCCCCTTGGAGGATTTCAGCACCATCTCGCCAAAATCCTGAAACCCGGGACGGTCGGGCAACGTGGTGTTCTCGACGTGGGCATGCACAACATCGGCTGAGTCGCTTCCTGTAAACCACAGGAACTGATCGATCTGGTGGCTTCCGATATCGCACAGGATGCCGCCAAACCGATCGCGCTGGAAATACCAGGGAGGGCGGGACTTGAGGTTTTGCTTGTGCGGTCCGAGACCAACGGTTTGCACAACTCTGCCGATCGCGCCGCCAAACACGAGCTCTTCAGCTTTGGTTGCGGCAGGAACTTCGAAGCGTTCCGAAAAGTTCACGGTCCAGATGCGGCCGGTGCGGGCCTGGGTCTTGCGTATGGTGTCGAGTTGGTCAAGCGTTATGCATCCAGGCTTGTCGACCATCACATCTTTGCCGGCTTCCATTGCCTCAACCGCCAATGCAGCCCGGTCAGCGGGAACTGCAGAGATCAGGACCATTGATACGGCCGGGTCGTCAAGGATACGACGGCGGTCAGCTGCTCTAACAAGCTCCGGAAATGTGCGGTTGAACTTCTCTTCAGTCACAGCCGGTCCGTCGTTCCAGTAGTGGGTGCACCCACAGCCCTGTGCCTTCATGTTTCCGAGCATTCCAAAAATATGACCGTGATCGATTCCAAGAACGCCGAGCGTTGGTTGCATGTCAGATGTCCGTGAGCGAAGTTGTTTGACCGGTCCGGGCTGAACCCTCAAGCGCTGTGATCAGGCGGTGAACTTCAAGCGCCGCGCGGCCGGAAATGGGAGGGGGCCCGCCGGTGCGGACTGCCTCGGCGAATTCTTCGATGACAAGGCGGTGCCAATCGGACGTGAACGCCATCGGGTCCGAACCGGCCCCAGATGCAGTATCCTCTCCATACTGCTCGAAACCGCCGTCCTGACGTTCGATGCGCAGCTTCCCTGCTTCAAGTTGTGCAGATCCTTCACGATGGTTCAATCTAATCGACTCAGTGCGTCCCGGATAACTAGCGGTGCTTGCAAAGAGTTGGCCGACCGCACCGTTCTTGAACCGGAGTCCAGCGACGACAAAATCTTCCGACTCCATTGAATGAAACCCGGTTGTCGCACTCATCGCCGTTACCGACTCGACTGGACCGGTCAAAGATAACGCCAAATCAATAGTATGAATTGCCTGGCTGATCAGAACGCCTCCGCCATCTCTTGAGTAGGTGCCCCGTCCGGGTTCATCGTAATACGCCTGTGGCCGCCACCAAGGGACATTGATTTCGACAGTTATGAGATCGCCAAGTGTCGGCATGAGGCGTCGCAGTTCTGCGACCGACGGCCGGGCGCGGTGTTGGAGGACGATGCCGAGCGGGACTGCCTTGGATTCGCATCTTTCAACAAGCATCACGGCGGCCGTAAGAGTCCGTTCCACCGGTTTTTCCATCAGAATCGGTTTGCCGGCCGCGAGCAGGGTTTCCACAATCTCGGCACGCGCATTCGGCGGAGTGGTAAGGATCGCAAAGTCGATTTCAGGATCTTCTGCCAACTCCTTCAGGTTTTCCGCCTCAACCGCTCCCAAATCTGGCCACTTGTTCAGGAACTCACGGCGACTTTTGCTTGAGCGCGCAAACACCGATGCCAACGAGACGGTCTTGGAGTTGCGAAAGGAGTCGCCGTAGATCCGCGACACCATACCAAGGCCAATAAGGGCGGCCTTCATCCGTTCGCCTGTTCGAGCACCCGCCCGTCCTCACCGAATTTATGGAAAATGTTGGTGTCGTAGCTGAACCCTGTTATCTGCCCCCGCTGGAGCGGAATCTGCCGGTCAAGCTGGACCGACAACGTGTCGCCATTTGGAATTCCGGCATAGATGTTGGAAAGAGAGCCAAGCTGTTCGAAGTTACGAACTTCGACTTGACCGTTTCCGTCGCCCTCAAGAGAAACCTCAATTTCCTCCTGACGGATTCCAAACGTTATCTTGTGGCTGCCTGCGGCCGAATGCGACGCACTTCGCGTCATGCCGCTGTCGAAATTCAGCACGCTGTCCCCAAGCGTTCCTGAAAGGAAGTTCATCTGCGGTGCGTCGATGAATCCCGCCACAAACTTGTTGGCGGGGTGATTACGGAAGTCAAGCGGCTTGCCGATCTGTTCAACATTGCCATCCCGCAGAACCACACTCCCGTCGGCCACGGTCATGGCTTCAATTTGGTCATGGGTGACGTAGATCATTTTGTTGCCAAGTTCGGCATCGAGGCTCGAAATTTCAACCCGCATTTGAAGACGCAGTTCAGCGTCGAGGTGTGAATGCGATTCGTCAAACAGGAAGATGATTGATTTGCGGACAATTGCCCTGCCGATCGCAACTAGCTGACGCTGACCGCCCGACAATTGCCTCGGACGTCTGCCAAGTAGTTTGTCAATATGAAGGAGTTTCGCAACCGAATCAACTCGCCGTCCAATCGCGTTGCGCGGCATGCGGAAATTCCCCAACCCGAACGGCAGGTTCCGCCGAACACTCATATGGGGACAGTGAGTTTTGCATTGAACCACCATTGTGAGCCCGCGTTCGGACGCCGGACCATTGTTCGACATCGGAAGTGTCAAACAACATCGTGTCTACCACAATGACACGATGATCCAACCATTGGAATTCGGTGAATTGGATTCGACGGTCAAGAGTTTGATTTGTATCGAAACCGCAAACGGTCCCGCGGGGTTTGCCGGCCCCTTACGCCGAAGTTGGGGCTTCACTTCATACCAATGCAGCAGTGGGTTGAAGATTGATGCTGGCGAGTTGGCGCAACATTTGCACTGCAATGTGTTTGGTCCCCGAGTTCGACATTGAGTGTGGTTGGGTTCAAGTGTCCATCTGGACGACTGAATGAGAATTGGGTCTGACTGTTCAACGAAATTGAACATCCTGAATTCAAATGATGACGCATGCCATGCCTTCCGCCTGATTGGACAAGAAATCTTGATGCGTGGGCGTCAAGGCAGGAACTTTGGGACAGGACAGATCGTTCATGCTCAGGGATAACGTTCCAATCGACTGCTGTTGCGTCCCCGCCTTGGAATTCAGAGGCAAAAAGCCAATGCTCATGCCTCAGGCCAGGTTGCGTTTGTTGCCGGCGCGGCTGGTATCGGTAACCGGCGTCAATCGACCAAGCCAAGACCAGTCGGGCAATGCGGCGAACATCATCGACCGCAATCCGGACCAAAAGGTTGCAAGCAACACCACGGCCAAGCCTAGCACCAGCAGGATCCATGCATTTTGGTCGAACACCTGAGCCAGCAGTACCCCGCCCCAGATGGTTCCGGCGGCGGCAAATGATCGGCGATCAATCAGCAGCGCAAAAAGAAGTATTGGCACCAGTGCCATTGCCGTGAACAAAGCGGCCCAGTTTCCACCAGAACTCCAAGCAGTCCAAGCAACGGTATTCACGATGGCCGGTGCTGCTGCCAAGTGTAACCAGAATGCACAGGCCGAAGCGTTGCCTATGCGGCGCGGATCAGCAAAATCAAACAGCATGGCGGCGGTTGTGGCGCCAATTCCGAACAGAAGGGTCAGGAAGGGAGCTGTTGTGCCACCCGTAAGGCTGAACGCCGTTTTCCAGTCTTGAACTAAAATCGGATTTTCAATGTCCGGTACGAAGGAAAGCAGGAAGGCGAGTACAGCCATGCTGGTGAGAAAAAGAGTGAATGGTACTTTGTGCACGGCATACCAGGCGACCAACGCTGCGGCCATCATAAGGGCAACGAACCGAAGATGATCGTTCTGCCAATCTCCGAGCAAATGATTAATGCAAAGCGCCACCGCAATTGACCAGCCAATTGCAAGCACAATGCCAGGAAGCACCATCCGTTTTCGTTTGACGAAATAGACGGGGAGCAGGGCACAACAGACGGCGAGTGTCAGAACCGGCGGCCAGAAGCCTTCAGAGTTCCCCCAGCTAAGTGTGGTGGCACCTATGATGGCAATTACAAGGCCAAGCGAGACGAATATCTCGGCAAAGCCACTGAATACTCTGACCGGCTCGTCATCCGTTCGGCTGCGACGGGACCGGATGAATGCGTTGAGCTGTTCTGCAGTCTTTGCGTCAATGATGTCGGCGTCGCAGGCAGCCCTTATATCGTCCTCAGTCAGATTTGGTTTGCCGGGTATTCTACACCTTATGATGGTAAACCGCCGGATTTGCACTGCCCAGTTCGGTGGTAAGAGAACTGAATAACTCGTCAATCATTGCGTGTTGCCAGGGCGGAAGACAAGCAAGAATTCTGACCGGATGTTGATTGCCATTCGTACTCTGCGAGGTTCTTTTTTGCCAACCACCGTTTCGGGAGACAAAACTGTGGCCGTCGGCCAATGATCGTGTCGCAAGCTTCGCTTTTTCCACAAGCTAGCTCTACCGTGTCATGACAGATTTGACTGAACAATGTGTTCTGTTGCGGTATGTCAGCCCAATTACGGCACAATCTCAGATCAGCCGCACCTTACGGAAAGAGATGGCAGTTTCGCGGATAGCAGCGACCTTGTCGCAGTAACAGCTCGACAGCCGCCGCGCTTTGGGCCGTCGAATTTGCGACGAACTTTCCTTTGTCGACGCAGCAGGCCGCCTTCAGATTGCCGGTTGCATGAAGGTGCTGGCAACACTGTCCGGCAGGGTTGCGGACATTGTTTTGCCGCCACTGCCGGTGCCGGCGGTGAACAACCGACCGCGTCAGCTTGATTCCGATGTCCCGGCACCGGTCGAGGTTCGGCCGCACCTTGCCGGGATTGACGATTTGACCATACACGAAGTTGCCGGCACGTCCGAGCTGTTGTTTGAAACAGTGTCGCAACCGTTTCCCGACGATAAGTGTGGTGTGCCGGAGGGTGATGCTCATCGCCCGGCCGGGATTTGCCTGTATCAACCAACATGCGCTAATTCCGTCGCCAAGATATCCGCAAAGGTTGGGCGAGCATAAGATTCCTCTGGCCGAAGGGCATCTTCTCCGAACGTGTCCTCTACCTAGATTATCAGCTTGGCGGCCAACGAATTCCCGCCAGCATCGAAAAGGCTCGTCTCCGGGTTTGCAGGCTGAGACCCGAGTACCTTGGACCAAATGTGGGCTATCGTGCATTCCACCGAAAGAGCTTCGGCGTTGTGTGTGTGCAGCATGGTGTTCCCCTCAATCCGGTTCCCGGTTTTCCTTGGATTTCAGTAACATGTAGGCGGTTACAGCGCCGACGCCAGCTAACGCGGCGCATAATAGAAACACCCCTGCATAGGGCGGGAAAGGAAGCACTAACTTTGTAGTTTGAAGCGTGAAGGCAGCGTTGAGCAGGGCGACACCTATGGCGAAGCCACCCTGCCGAAGCACTGTCATAACCGCCGACACCGAACCTGCCTGCTGGATCGGTGCACTGGAGATCAAGGCGCCGGACACCTGGGTTTGGATCGCCGCTGCACCCGAACCTGCCACGATCATAGCGACGATGGCGATCCAGAGTTCGCTCGAAACCGCGCTGAACGCGAGCCCCAAGCAACCAATTGCGACCAAAAGTAGGCCAACAAAGAAAAACGAAGATAGCCGCCATGTTTTGGCAAGGCTGACGGTCAACATCGGTACCAGAAACATCGGCACGGTAAAACAAAGCATCAGATAGGTAACCATATCCAACTGCAACCCGAGCGAACCTGTGAAGTATCGCGGGATGATAAGGATAAGTGACCAATAGCAAATGGCTAAAACCAGCGGAACGAGAGCAAGGCCAGAGAAAATGGCGTTCGTAAAGAGCCGCAACTCGACCGCCGGATACGATTGTCTGAGTTCAACCCAGACGAACAGGGCAAGCAGCAGCACTATCACGCCGACCCAAACTGGCGGAATAACGTCGATTAATGGAACCACCGGACCATTGAGCAAAAGCCATGTAATTAGGAAAAGCAGCACCCCAAAAATCGCCGAGCCAAGCACGTCAAACCGTGCATCCATTCGCTCTTCGTTGGGATCACTGACAAACAGCAACGTTCCCGCAAGGATTGCAATGCAGAACGGCACCTTTACCAAGAATACGACGGGCCATCCTAGATAAGTGGTGATTAGGCCGCCCAAGCTGGGACCAACCGCCATGGCGGATCCCGCGATAGTACCAATAATCCCGAAGGCCTTAACCCGAGAGTCCTTGTCCGGGTACTGGCTGCCGACAAGCGCATAGCCCCCACACACTATGAACGCTGCTGCGATGCCCTGTAGCACCCGACCGAAGATCAGGACTTCGAAGTTTGAAGCAAAGCTACAAATGAGGGAGGAACCCAAAAAGGCTGCCGTACCTAGAAGCAACGCACGTCGATGACCGTGCTGGTCTGCAATCGCTCCGGCGGTGATCAACATCACTGCGAAGGCAAGATTGTAGGCGTTTGCCACCCAGACATATTGTGCGTCGTCGAGCGCAAGACTTGTTGCGATCTCCGGAAGTGCAAGCGAAATCGCCGTCACATCGAAGGTCGCCATGAATGCACCAAGCCCCAGAATGACTGCTGGTGCATATGAGAGAATTCCAGTTGTCACGGCTCGCATAGCAATTGGCCCTTCATTGATTTGGATCGTGTGCTGACGTCAAAAGTGAACCGCTTGCGGCTCTTGCGATACTACGGGCCGCTTCGGGTTGACGATTTCGTTGATTCAGTCAGAGAGCAGAGTGCAATAAACCTCGGCGAAATTCCGTGCTTAGGCTGCGTTTAACAAGGCCTCTGAGAATTGCCATGAGATACGGCACTCGGCGACGTTCCGGACTTTACTTGGGGGTGTCACAACGACGTTGATGTCAATTTTGGACGTTTGGTTCTGCCGCTCATGGATGACGCCGACCGACTCGCCCAAACCCATCCTAGGCCTACCGTGTCATGATAAATTTGCAATGCAACGGGTCACTCTTCACGCCGCAGTTCGTTGGAATTCTTCACGGGCTTGTCAGAAAAAAGCTTGGATACCGGTCTGGGCCCGACCCAAGATCAACGCGTGCACATCATGGGTGCCCTCATAGGTGTTTACCGTTTCCAGATTCTGTGAGTGTCGGATGACTTGGTAGTCGATCTGAATCCCATTTCCGCCAAGCATGTCCCGCGCCGCACGCGCAATTTCCAGGGCCTTTCCACAGTTGTTGCGTTTGGCAATCGATATCATTTCCGGTGTCATCCGGCCTTCATCAATTAGTCTTCCTATCCGGAGAGCCGCCTGCAGGCCCAAGGCGATCTCCGATTGCATGTCCGCCAGTTTCCGCTGGTAGAGTTGGGTGGCAGCCAGCGGCCTTCCGAATTGTTTGCGATCCATCCCATATTGCAGCGCGGCATGCCAGCACTCCTCGGCCGAGCCCATCGTTCCCCAAGCGATTCCGTAACGAGCCCGGTTCAGGCAACTGAATGGACCCTTCAATCCGGAGATGTTTGGCAGAAGTGCCTCCTCGCCGACCTCCACACCGTCCATTTCAATCTCGCCGGTTATGGATGCACGCAGTGAGAGTTTGCCTTCGATCCTGCTGGTGGACAGTCCCGACATGCCCCGCTCCAGTGTGAACCCCCTGATTGCACCATCATGCGCAGCCGATTTCGCCCATATGATGAAGATGTCGGCGACCGGAGCATTCGAAATCCATGTCTTCCTTCCGGTCAGCCGGTAGCCGTTGCGTGTCCTTTCGGCCCGTGTCTGCAGGTTTCCTGCGTCCGGCCGAAGCATCCAATCAGTTCACCGGCGGCGAGTTTCGGGAGGAATTCGCGCTGCCGGGAATTGCCGAATGCCAAGATAGGGTAAATCACCAGCGAAGATTGGACGCTCATCATCGAGCGATAACCCGAATCAACCCGCTCTATCTCCCTTGCGACCAGCCCATATGCGACATGGCTTGCACCGGAGCCGCCATGCTCTTCGGGAAGGGTGACTCCCAAGATGCCGGTTTTTCCCATCAATCTGAAAATTGTTGGGTCCGAAGTTTCGTTGAGGTAGTCCTTCCTGACCCGGGGCCGCAGTTCCGCATCGGCAAATTCACGTGCGGCGTTCATGATGAGAATTTCATCTTCGTCAAGTTGATCTTCGAAAAGCAGCGGATCCTCCCACCGGAACTCCGGCTTGACGATCGGTTTCGTGAACTCTGCCGTGGCGGTCATCGCAAATCCCCTTCAGGCCGGCTGGCGCAGCTCACCTCGACCGAGGCCAATCGCCATTGGGACGCAGCCGGGGGAGCAGGCATCGATTTGTTACAGCTTGGATTGTGCGCAGGCAAGCGGGGCCAAGGCAAACAGGCGAAGACAGCACGTGTTAATTCTTCCGGGAGGAATTCCTGCCTGAGGCGGTTTCTGGCAACATCAAATTGGGTCAGGGAAATCGGTCGGCGACAGTTTTCGTCGGAACCGGAGACGCAGCGCTTTGCGCATGACTTCCGGTTACACAGGCGGCGCGCCAAATTCGGGTGGATGGGAAGTGCCGAATAGACTTGATCGAACGCCGTTCACTTTCCAAAGATTTGGTAGAGCCCTGCGGCAAATTCACTTTCGAGTGGAAAGGAGAGCATTCCCATGACGGAATAGCCGAGCAGCCACGGCATCAGGTAAAACCTGATCATGAAGAAAAACCATGCAACGAACAGCGGCACGAAGGGTGCCGCCAAGAACCCGGGCGTAACCGGCTTGAAGACCCTTATGATTGGATCGGTCATGCGGACAAATACCTTCATGAAGAAAAACTCGCTGTCGAGCGGAAGGAACAGGTTCATTGCCATCCGTCCGATCAATGTCCACATCACCATTCCCAACACATAGTCGATCACCAAGATCCACCAGGGGAAGGCTTGAAAGGTGTATTCCATGAATCTGCACCCTCAAAGAGACAGGGGCGGGAATGCACCCGCCCCTGAATGAGTCAATGCAATCGGGTCAGTGTTCCCGACTGAGGATCGCCTTGCCTGAGGGATCCCTGATCGCGTCGACCATTTGCTGGGTCTCTTCGTCGGGTTCCTCAGTTGCCAAGCTGACCACGACCATGGCCACCAAGCTTACGGGCATTCCGATGATTGCAAACCTCAGATGGTCAATTCCGAGCCACGGATCCATCCCGGCAAACCTTACCAGGTAGAGGTAGAACGAGCCTGCGGCAAATCCAAGCACCATTCCGGCAATCGCCCCTGCACGGTTGGCGCGTTTCCACCATACTCCCAGCACAAGCGGGAAGAAGAGACCCGAAGCCGCGAAGTCGAATGCCCAAGCAACCGCACCAAGAATTCCGGTGAGACGGAAGCTCGCAACGAATGCAGCCAAAGCTCCGATCACAATCAGCAGAATTCGGGCAACGATCAGCCGCGTCCGAGTGTCGGCCTTGGGATCGATGATCTTGTAGTAGAGATCATGACTGAGGGCGTTGGCGATGGCCAGAAGCAGACCGTCGGCGGTCGACATGGCGGCAGCCATGCCGCCGGCCGCAACCAGGCCTGAGATCACATACGGCAAGTTTGCGATTTCTGGCGTTGCAAGCACCACGATGTCGGGCCTCATGAAGAACTCATTGACCTGAAGGATGCCGTCGCCGTTGAAGTCGCTGATCGCAAGAAACTTGACCGCCGCCCAGTTCTGTATCCAGTCAAGGGCCATGACTTCTTCGATCGATTTGCCGATGATGCCGGAAGCCAGTTCCGGATCAAGAACCTGCAGCTTCGTCAGCGTGGCAAGTGCCGGCGCCGTGAAGTAGAGCAGGAAAATGAACAGAAGCGACCACGACACTGACTTGCGGGCCGCGCGCACAGATGGAGTCGTGAAATACCGCATTAGGATATGCGGCAGCGACGCGGTCCCTGCCATCATGCAGAGTGCCAGAGATATGAACTTCCAACTTGCAAGACCCGTTCCGGGCTCGTTGTGATGCGTTGTCAGGATGCGCACGCCGCCGAATGGCGCGTCACCGCCTGCCGCCGCTCCGACACCCCAAGCCGCTTCAAGCTCCGCAATCCTGTTCACGGCATCGCCGTAGCTGAAGTGCGGGATAATTCCGAAGCCCTGAACGTTGGACATCCAAATTACTGGTACCAGATACGCAATGATCAGCACGATGTACTGCGCGACCTGTGTCCAGGTAACGGCTCTCATGCCGCCCAACATTGAGCACAGCAGAATGCCGAGCAGGCCGAACCAGACCCCGAATTCGAACGGAATCAGCAATGCCCGGGACGCAATCGTTCCGCTGGCATTGATCTGTGCCGTCACGTACGTGAACGACGCCACAACCAGAATGACGGTGGCGATGAATCGGGCCAGGTTTCCGCCGTATCTCGTTCCAATGAAATCCGGCACAGTGTAGCAGCCGAACTTGCGCAGATAGGGCGCAAGCAGAGAATTGACGAGAACGTATCCGCCGGTCCACCCGACCACAAAGGCCAAGTATCCGTGGCCGCCGAAGTAGATTCCGCCAGCAAGCGCAACGAATGACGCTCCTGACATCCAGTCGGCCGCCGTTGCCATCCCATTGAATACGGGGGGCACCTCGCGTCCGGCAACGTAGTAGGCGTCAACCTGCATGGTTCGGGACAGCCAGCCGATCACCGCGTAGATGACAACTGTGAATGCAACGAACAGGATGCCAATTGTTGCAGCACCGACTCCGAGCTGTTCGAGGACAGCCATGACCAGGATGAACAAGACGAACCCGCCGGTATACAATCCGTATATCCGGGGTAGATTCTTGATGAAGTCTTCTCTTGACGAATTTGCCATTGTCTTCCTCCCTAGCCCTCGCTAATTCCGGCTTCCTCATCAATCTTGTCCTGAAGCATGTTCTGGCCAAAGATGAGGAGCACAAAGATCACTAGGGATCCCTGCACGGCAAAGTAGTATCCCAAGGGGAAACCAAGGAACGATGCTTCGTTCAGGTTCTTTGCAAACATATGGACGACGAAGGCGAATATTGCCCACAAAACCAGCACGTAGATTGTGAGGTTGCGCGTTTTTCGCCAGTGCTCGACCATCTTATGAGATGTATCTGGCATGTGCACTCCTGTTGTTGCGGCGATTAAGCCGTTAAAGTTGCACAGAAAGTTGATTTCCGTTGCATTTTGAAGTGCGCGTCTATACCAAAGCCCACGGACTTTCATCAACTTTATTTTGGTTGTGCCTCCGGCGTGCCTGCATTGGGGCGTGAAATGCTGAAACAAGCAAGTGAAGTCATTTCAACGCTTCTGAGGGTGCTCCGCATCCGCTTTGACAAGTCTCCGATAGGCCGGATGCCGCAATTGGTCGAATTCGTGACAACCAGATCAGCCTATGTCGCCCAGACGTCGCTCTATGGCTATCTCAAGACAAGAATGGGCCGTGAATATGTGAACATTTTCAACGATGACGAATTCCTGCCGTCGATTGAACAGGCGAAGTGGGAGATATACGCCGCCTGTCTTTCCGACCTTACCATCTATGCCGTGTCGTTGGCGGTTGATCGGGGCGGGTTGGAACGCGGCGGAGCGGTTTCGCTGGCACAACACCTCCATTCAATCTGTGTGAATGACACCTTTGAGGGCAGGGTGGCGGAGTCAATGCGGATGCATGCTCTTTCCAGGTTTGAACGCAGGAGCGGTTCGACCATATGGGCAAACGCGGTCGTTGGTGAGGCTGCATTTTCGCAGAGCCCTCCCGCTCTTGCCGATTCCTCACCAGTTTCGGACGAGTACAAGGATCTTGACCGTGAGATTGTGATGAATTCCATCAGGCTCAGGTGGAGTGATGTACGCAACCAACTGCGCAAGCGGCTTGACGGAACCTCAATCTGCACCGAGTGGATGTCCGGGATGCACAGTCGGAATCCCCTTGATGTGCCGCCGGTCGCCGGCGACTCCCGCACAACCGATCAACAAGCCAGATCGAATTGAGCCATCCATCGCATCAACAGATTGTTCTTGGGGAGGGGCTGCACAAGCCGGGGTGTTTGCAGGAATGCCCTGCCAGGTCGCATGGCGGTGCCGCCCAGCAACAAGAAATTTGATGGGCGCTGGCCCCATGACGCGGCAAGCGAAATTGACCGGTGCGGGAACAGGGGGAAGCGCGGTGATCGGCAACACCCCGATCCGCACATTCTTGTTTGGCCGCATGAGATGTCCCGTTACTTGGACAACTGATCGGTCGAGACAGAAGTGCAGAGTTGTGGTCAGAGTTTGCCGCAGCACAGAATCGGAATGATCCGCGCCGCGGACCCGGTCAGCAGACGTGACGGGTGGTGGTCATGTCTTTCGTGAATCGATGGCCATCAGCAGCGGCGGAAGAAGAAGGAAATCCGCAAGCAGCGCGAAGGTGAGCGTCATGGCGACGAGGAGACCGAGCGACCGGCTCAACTCGAACCCCGACATGGCGAACACCAGAAACCCAAGGCACAATACGGCGGTGGTTGTCCACAGTGCCTGGCCGGTGGTGCTGAAGGTTGCACAGACGGCCTCGGGTGCCGACAGCCCTTCGCGGCGGGCTCTGACATAGTTGCTGAGGAAATGCACCGTGTCATCAACGACAATGCCGAATGCAATGGCGGCAACCACTGATCCGACCAGACCGACCTGGCCGACCAGGTAGCCCCACAGCCCCAACGCCAATGCAACCGGAAGCAGATTGGGCAAAAGGCTTACAATTCCAAGTCGCATGCTGCGGAAAGCAACAACCAAAATCATCGAGATTATTGCAACGGCGATGATGGTTCCACTTACCATGCTCTCAATGTTCCGGTTGGACAGATGCGCAAACACGATGCTTGCGCCTGTTGCTCCGCCGGTGAGGCCAGGGGCATGTTCCCCAATCCATGCCAGCGCACGGTCGGCCAGTTCGCGCTGATCTTCTGAGGCTAAATTGCGCATCGTTACGGTCATGCGCGTCGCTGACTTGGTTACATCCAATCGATTGTTCAGATCACTTCCGAAGGGCAGCGACAATTCATAGAGGATCAGATACTGGGCCGAGAGTTCCGGGTTGTCGGGAATCCTGTAAAATTCCGAATTGTCGCCGTGCATGCTCCGGTTCAGGTGTTTCATGATGTCGGAAAACGCATGAACGTGGCTGACCTCGGGCTGCGCCCGGAACCAATCGGCAAAGTCGGCAACTTTCCGGAGGTAGGCGGGTTCGGTGATGCCGCCCTCGCGTTCGGAAATCAGGGAGAATTCCAGGGTCTCCATCCCGGTCAGATTGTCAATGACGAAATCTGTATCCTGGCGGAACTGATAGCGCTCGCTGAAGTAGCGTGTCCAATTGTCGGTCAATTCAATCCGGGGAATGCCGCTCACCATTGCAACCGAAACAATGGCAGAGCAACACAGAAGGCCCCTTCTGTAGTTCACGACAAAAATACCGAACCGGTCGAAGAACGCATGGTGTTTGCGGCGTCCTGAATGCACCCGCATCGGCAGGAGCGACAACAGTGCCGGCAGGAATGTCGTGGCATAGACAAATGCACACAGCACACCAAACGCAACGAGATTTCCAAGGATGCGGAACTGCGGCGAATCCGAAGCATTGAGACTGAGGAATCCAATGGCGGTTGTCAGCGATGTCAGGAACACCGGCCACGCATTGATTTGGATGGATTCGGTTATGGCCGCGTTGCGATTCATGCCCTTGGACATTGACGCCAGTGCGGTGGTTACAATGTGGATTGAGTGTGCAACGGCGATGGTCATGACAATGATGGGAACGCCGGAGCTGGCCGGGCTGAGCACAATTCCGGCCCAGCCGGCAAATCCCAAGGTGGTGCCAACAACCAAACCAATTACGGACACCGTTGCCACAGTGGCAGGAACTGAGCGCAAAAGGAACACTGCAACAATGACGATGACCAGCAATGCGAACGGGGCCAGCGTTTGGAGGTCATTCAATGTGGCCTCGGCAAAAGTGCGATTCAGTGGAACGTAGCCGGTAACGTGGAAGGCGATCCCGGGATGTCGGGCACGGGCTTCGCCAAGAGCAACGTTAACATGGTCGGTGATTTCAGCCACGGCGGCATCCCGGTTGTCCGGCAATGCAAAGCTGATCGCCAACCCGCCCACCTTTCCGTCGTGCGACACCAATCGTCCGGAAATTTCGGGAATGTCCAAGGCGGTTTCACGAATGCGCAGCAGTTTTGCGTTGTCGAGTGTTCCAGCGTCGTCGATCAGGGGCTCGACGATCAGTTCGTTGTCCCGTCCTTCAATTCTGGAATGGTTGGTTAGCGAGTCAACCCGTATGCTGTAGGGTGTTTCCCAAGCGGCCTCGGTGAGCTCTTGGATCGCGCCCAATGCGTCGCGGCTGAACACTGAACCATTTCGGGGGGCTATCGCCACCAGCATGGTTTGGGAAGTTCCAAAAGTGTTTTCGAAGTCTTCAAATGCGATGAATTGCGGATTGTCGTCATCGAACAGGCTGCGATAGTCATTCGTAACCCCTATCCCTCCGGAACCTGCCGCCATCGCCAGCATGCACGAAACTGCAATCCCGATGATCGCCCAACGATGGTTCAGTATAGTGGCGGTGTATTGGGAGAGCGTCATTGGTTTGCACTTAGCCCGCAGTCTTTGGCGTCCGCAGACCATGCCAATCGCGTCGGCATTGGCTGTACAGTCGATTCGGGGGAGGTTGATGCCCAGCCGGAATATGCAATGTCCGGTCCGATGGAACTGTTGTTCTCAAATCCATGGGCTGTTGCTTGCAGGCTGAGGCAGTTTGCCGACAGCTTATGGCCTGAATCATTGCGAACGGGTGGCGCATCGGGAGACTTGATCGGCACGGATCAATCCTGATTTGTTCAGATTGTGTTTCGGCGGCTTCCAAACCTTCCAGAATGGGCCATGTCCAGCACATTCTTGATAGCTGGCCCGGTTTGCTGCGGGTTGCAGCGGTTGTTGGTATTTTTTCGGGAACAAGAACTTGGTGGCAACAATGCAACTTTGGGTTTTCATGCCTTTCGCACGGGAATTCCGCCAGGCATCGCGATCGGCATCCACAACTTTCTCTCTGACCTTTCCGGCTTGATTTTGTCTCACCGGCAAAAACTGCAGATGAGTCTAAAACGTTGATTGGAGTCACCGGTGGAAATCGGTTACCGGTCCCGAATCCATGGGACGGCGGGACAGCATTTCGGACCGCCTGTTGGAGATTGCTGTTGCAGGAGGCGGGTTAATGTTCAAGTTCGTGGTGGTTTCGGATCTGCATTTTGTCCCGGATGGAATGCTATCCCATTCGATCGACACGGTGGAGAGGTTTCGTGAAGCGGTCATACACATTAATGAATTCAATCGGGACGCAGAGTTTTGCATTGTCGCAGGAGATCTTGCCGACCAGGGCGAAACCGCAGCGTATGAGCGTCTGTCACTTGAATTGGAAAAGCTGCAGATCCCATTTTTCCTTGTGGTGGGGAACCATGACAGTCACGAAAATTTCGCAGGTGTCTTCGGGGACCTGACGAATTCGGAGACAGGATTCATGGACCGCTGCATTGATGTTCACGGCCAACGCATCATTATCTTGGACTCCGTGATGGTCGGTGAACATGCGGGCTGGTTGGGCGAAGCGCAGCTGTCGTGGCTGAAGGGAAGATTGGACGGGGCCGCGAACATGCCGGTGATTGTCGTTTTGCACCACAACATTACGGATCTGATGGTTTCAAACGACGAAATCAGGCTTCGCAACAATGGCCCGCTCCTTGATGTGCTGTCAGGTCATCCCGACATCCGTCATGTGATTTCTGGCCACGTTCACCTGACGTCCTCCGGAACCTGCAGCGGAATACCGTTCACGACAATCTCTGGATGCCACTATAACATTGCTCCTCGACGGCATGACAAGGAGCCGCGATCGCCGCGGTTTGACGGTCCGGGTCAGTATGCGGTCGTCTGGTCCGGAAAGGATGCCACAGTGGTTTTGGCTGAAGATTTTTCGCATCGTCAGGTGCATCTCCCAATTGAACTGTTCCGTTGATCATAGAGGCCAGATTTTTGGAAACGCCCAAGCATTTGTCAGGGAGGTGGCATCCCGCCGGAAAATCTGTAGGTTCAGCCGAGTTCTTAAGTCGGAGCGGGTTTGCAGTCATGCAAATTGTTCTGAGGGCGACAAACCAGATTGGAGTGGCAATTGAAGACTGAAGACCTGAAGTCCGAAATGGCGCAACAGGAAGCGCTTGACTACCATCAGTTTCCCAAACCTGGGAAGCTGGAGATTCGCGCAACCAAGCCAATGGCGACAAGCAGGGATCTTTCCCGGGCATATTCCCCGGGAGTTGCCGAGGCCTGCACAAGAATCCACGAAAATTCAATGGATGCGTTCCGCTACACAGCCAAGGGCAATCTTGTTGCGGTCGTGTCGAACGGGACCGCGGTTCTTGGACTCGGCGACATCGGCGCGCTGGCAGCGAAGCCTGTCATGGAGGGCAAGGCGGTTCTGTTCAAGAAGTTCGCGAATCTCGACTGTTTCGACATTGAGGTCAATGAACCCGATCCGGAACTGCTTGCTGAATTCGTGGTTCGCCTTGAACCA
This sequence comes from Paracoccaceae bacterium, assembly GCA_021296235.1. Taxonomy (GTDB): domain Bacteria; phylum Pseudomonadota; class Alphaproteobacteria; order Rhodobacterales; family Rhodobacteraceae; genus JAPOXR01. Next base: position 67,627 of record JAGWAS010000013.1, read on the forward strand.
ACATTCGGTGCAATCAATCTTGAGGACATCAAGGCTCCGGACTGTTTCCTGGTGGAACGGCTGTGCAGGGAGCGGATGAACATTCCAGTCTTCCACGATGATCAGCACGGTACTGCGATTGTTGTTGCTGCGGCGACAGCGAATGCATTGCGGGTGGCGGGAAAGAGATTGGAGGATATCAGGATCGTTTCACTCGGGGCGGGAGCTGCGGGAATCGCCTGCCTCAAGATGTTGGTTACCATGGGCGCCAAATCCAGCAACATTCTCCTCTTTGACCGGGAAGGTGTTGTCAGCTTGGATCGAGGCACCCTGTCATCCGAAAAGGTTGAATTCGCCACGAAAAAGGGTGGGTTGAAACTGGAGGAGGCGATCAAGGGCGCTGATCTCTTCCTTGGGCTTTCGGGTCCCAATCTGCTTTCGGCTGAAATGGTCGCAAGCATGGCGAGCTGCCCGATAATTTTTGCCCTCGCAAATCCGGTTCCCGAGATCATGCCTGAGGTTGCACTGTCGGTGGCTCCGGATGCATTGATCGCGACCGGGCGGTCCGACTATTTCAACCAGGTCAACAATGTTCTTTGCTTTCCATTCATATTCAGGGGAGCGATGGATGTCGGTGCTACCGAAATCAATAGCCAGATGAAGCTGGCCTGTGCGGAAGCAATAGCGGCGTTGGCCAGGGCAACGACCTCGGCCGAAGTCGGAACGGCCTATCAGGGCGAAGAGCTTACCTTTGGTCCGCGCTATCTCATTCCGAAACCGTTTGATCCAAGATTGCTGCCGAGGGTGGCCCACGCGGTTGCTGCCGCTGCCATGGAATCCGGAGTTGCCACACGTCCGGTCGATCTGGACGACTACAGGAGAAATCTTGAGGATCAAGTCTACAGATCTTCCTTCACGATGCGTCCGGTATTTGAATCAAGTCGGATGAACTCCCGGCGCATCGTTTTTGCGGAAGGTGAAGATTTCCGGGTTCTTCATGCCACTCAGGCGATGCTTGAAGAAACCAGGCACAGACCGATTCTGATTGGCAGGCCCGACGTCATCGCTCGCAGAATCGATCGTTCCGGGCTGTCGGTCTTGGCCGCGGGCGGTTATGACGTTGTCAATCCCGCCGACGATCCGCGCTTTCGCGATTACTGGACTGAGTATCACAGGATCATGAGACGGAAAGGTGTGTCTCCTGACCTTGCGAAGGCGATCCTTCGCACCAACACAACCGCAATAGCGTCGATTATGGTCCGTCGAGGCGAGGCCGACAGCATGATCTGCGGGACCTTCGGCCAGTACCTTTGGCACCTGAACTATGTAGAACAGATTCTCTCGGAGGACGAACTGCACCCTGTCGGTGCCTTGTCCCTCATCATCTGCGACGGGGAAACTCTCTTCATCGGAGATACCCATGTCAACATGCAACCAACGGCCATACAGGTTGCCCAGACGGTCATCAGTGCCGCCCGCCACGTGCGCAGGTTTGGGATAGAGCCCAAAATAGCCCTCTGTTCCGATTCGCAGTTCGGCAATCTGGACAGCAGTTCTGGCCGCCTAATGAGGGAAGTCCTTAAGATTCTGGATGCCGGTGGGCATGATTTTGTCTATGAGGGCGAAATGAATTCGGACACGGCATTGGATCAGGAACTCCGGGAGCGCCTGTTCCCCGAATCTCGGCTTGAGGGGAGGGCAAACACGCTGATCTACCCGAATTCGGTCGGTGCCGGTGCGGCAAGGAATCTTCTCAAGAGTGTTTCATCCGGCCTTGAGGTTGGCCCGATCCTGATGGGCATGGGCAACCGGGCCCACATTGTTACATCGGCAATAACGGCGAGGGGTTTGTTCAACATTTCGGCGTTGGCCGGCACGACGGTTGCAAGCTACGGATGAAGCGGCTTCATTCGGATTGGATGGTGCAAACAGGGGATTCGATGTGGCGGGAATGCTGACAACTCACGTGCTTGACACCTCGATGGGATGTCCTGCGGCAGGATTGCAGGTTGACCTTTATCGGATTGAGGACGGAGTTCGGACATTGGTCCGTTCCTCGACAACCAATTCTGACGGACGCACCGATGGGCCACTGCTTCCGCAGGAAGTGTTCCGTAAGGGTGTTTACGAAATCGTCTTTCATGCCGGCGGGTATCTTCAACGGATTGGAGCGACCGTGCGGCAACCGAGTTTCCTGGATGAAATACCGATCAGGTTCGGCATGTCGGAAGAGCAGCACTATCATGTCCCACTGCTACTTTCGCCGTTTGGCTACTCGACGTATCGCGGCAGTTGATGTCTGCACCTGATCCGGTTTCGGGCTGACCTGCCGCAGGAGTTGGACGAATATGGTTGACGCTGCAATTATATGGGAGTGGATTGAATTTGGCGTAAGGTGGCTTCATGTCATCACTGCAATTGCCTGGATTGGTTCATCCTTCTACTTCATTGCCCTTGATCTCGGGCTCAGGCGCCCTGACGATCTTCCGGATGGAGTTACCGGTGAGGAATGGCAGGTGCATGGCGGAGGATTTTATCACGTCCGCAAATACAGCATTGCCCCGGATCGGTTGCCGGAGCACCTTACTTGGTTCAAATGGGAAAGTTACTCGACCTGGCTGAGTGGTGCCGCCCTGATGGCGATCATTTATTGGGTCGGTGCGGAAATCCACCTGATCGACCGGTCGAAGACCGATCTGTCGACCGTTCAGGCGATTTTGATCTCGGGTGTGTCGCTGGCGGTGGGCTGGCTTGTATATGACAGCCTTTGCAAATCGCGACTCGGAAACCGTCCGGGTTCGTTGATGGTCCTGCTGTTCATTCTCCTGACCGCGATGGCCTGGGGATACGATCAGATCTTCACGGGCAGGGCGGCATTGCTGCATCTTGGCGCGTTCACGGCGACGATCATGACCGCAAACGTCTTCCTGATCATAATTCCGAACCAAAAGGTAGTTGTTGCCGACATGAAGGCCGGAAGTGTGCCTGATGCCAAGTACGGCCGGATCGCAAAGCTCAGGTCGACGCACAACAACTATCTGACCCTTCCGGTTATTTTCCTGATGCTCTCGGTGCACTATCCGTTGGCATTTGCAACCGAGTACAACTGGCTGATCGCATCTCTGGTCTTTCTGATGGGAGTTACCATCCGGCATTACTTCAACTCAATGCATGCCGGTCGCGGAAAACCTCATTGGACTTGGGCGGTAACGGCCGTGATCTTCATCTGCATCATGTGGCTGTCCACGGCACAGATGTTAAACACCACCGAAGCGGCACCTGTCAGGTCCTCGTTCATCAATCATCCGGAATTCGGCGATGTTCGTTCGATTGTCGCAACCCGCTGTTCCGGCTGCCATGCGCAACAACCAGTGTGGAGCAGGGTTCACTGGCCGCCGAACGGAGTAGTTCTTGAATCGGAGGCCGACATCATCCGTCTTGCCCGTGCCGTATACGTGCAGTCGGCCGCCAGCGTCGCGATGCCCCCGGCCAATGCGACGCTGATGGAACCCGACGAACGGCTGATCATCTCGCGATGGTACCGGGAGTCCTCGGCGGGCGAAGATTGATCCGCCCCGGAAGGAGAGGCGTTCTATCCGAGATGCGAGTTCAGCATCCAAGCGAACTTCTCGTGGACCAACCCGCGGGCAACCGCCAGATCCTGGGTCAGTGAATCTCCGTTTTGTTCTGCCTTTTCGGCGACCTCGTTCATCCTTGATGCGATGACAGTTTCAGCCTGAGCCATCTCGGCAACCATCTCCCGGTCGGATCCGGTACCGTCGGCATCCTTTATTGTTGAACGTTCAATAATGATCGCCAATCTTCCGTCGACAAATCCGCCAATTGCCTTCACCCTCTCGGCCAATTCATCCTGGGCTTGGAAATGGTCTTCATAGATTGTCTGGAACAGTTGATGCAGTGAACCGAACGCCATCCCGGTAACGTTCCAGTGAAAGTTCTGTGCCATCATGGTGGCGACAACCGTTTCGGCTACTGCTTGATTGAGTGCGTCCTCGACCACACCGGTGTTGTTCCTGCCGGACTTCGGATAACTGGCCATTTGGTCTCACTCTCTTCATTGCGTTGGAGCTGGGGCCAACTGCCGCCCGGTTCTCAGGCTACCGATCCTATGTAGCTTTTGAGAGATTCGTCAAGCGTCTCCACCCATTTGGTGTGGTGGGCCGGAGCCATGCCATCTGTCATTGGCGAGACATGGCCGTTGTCCCTGACGTGTCTGGCTCGCGCAAGGACCCGAACCTTCCGTTGTCCCTCTGCTCAATCCTGCGGACTGGATTGCGGAAGTGGATCCAATCTCTCATGCTGGCCTTTTCGATCCGACCTTTGATGTAATCCCAAAGAACTGCCCTTGACGGACTGGAAACAACGCTCCGATCAAAATGCCCGGCAAATTGCAGACTTGAAACACGGCGGAGACTGTTCAACGTCAAGACCCGGTCCGACATCAATCGGCTGCGCAGCTCAGGGTGATAATTGCCAAGGTCTGCGAGTGCCTTGGTTGCCTCGTGGCCGACAGGCCGGTTCCCCACCGGCCATATGACAGATGACCCGGGAAAAATTGTCGTTATTCGAAGATGTGCGAAGACTCTTGGGCGCCAGGTTGCTGATTGCCTTCCGGCAGCGGATCCGATTGAGCGCAAAAATGGAACGAACTGCGCACCCGTCGAATCCTTGTCGGATCTCGCTGGGTTGCTGGCTGGCATCAATCGATAGCCCCGGTCTTGCAGTTGGGGCAGGTTCTTGGTTCAGCCGGCGGGCCGATCATCATTCCCGAACTCCAAGCTTGTACTGACTCGGGCGCACATCCAAGACCGAATGTTCCGCCGAGCCGGGTGAACTGGATTGTGGTTGCGCTGTGGTTGAATGGCCGCATTGCGGCAAGTTTCATTCAATCCCATTTAAGTTAATCGCGGGTCCGCCTGCTTCAGCCGGGCTCGAGGATGCGTTCTCTCATAAACCTCAAGCAGGTGACCTTTTTCGACCTCGGTGTATACTTGAGTTGTCGAGAGCGAGTTGTGGCCGAGCAACTCCTGAATAACCCGCAGATCGCCGCCGGCCTTCAGCAGGTGGGTTGCGAAAGAGTGGCGCAGTGCATGCGGGGTGGCGGTTGGCGGAAGTCCAAGCCTTGCCCGAGATGTTTCCATGGATCTTCGCACCGTGCGGGCGTTGAGAGGGCCACCCCTGGCGCCGCGAAACAGGGCTCCCGATTTCGGAAACGGGCAGAGGTTCGCATAAACTGTCACAGCTTCCTTCGCTGCAGGCAGAACCGGTGTCATCCGATGCTTGCCTCCCTTTCCGCGGATGCGCAGCAAATCGGGAAGCGGAAGGTCCGACCAATTCAGGGCCAGCGCCTCAGACACCCTCAGTCCGCACCCGTACAGGAGTCCCGCAACGGCCTGATCACGTGCCTTGGTCCAGCCGGCGCCTTCTTTCCCTCCGATGTCGTGGAGAACATCACTTGCTGCCGTTTCCGGCAATGGTCTCGGCAGGCTTTTCCTGAATTTTGGCGCCTGCACCAGCAGGGTTTCGGAAGGATCAAATTCGTGCCGCCGGCCCAACCAGCGGAAAAACTCCTTGACGGCCGAAAGCTTGCGGGCCAGCGATCTCGGGGACACGCCCCGCCTCCGTTGCTCGGCCATCCACGAGCGCACATCACCTCGCATCGTTGATTTCAGAAGCAATGGGCCAGGCGGGTTGTCGGAGTGTTCTGTCATGAACACAAGAAAGCCAGCCACGTCGCGCCGGTAGGCGACGGCAGTGTTGTCCGAAATTCCGCCGAGTGCCGTCCTGTCCAACATCCATTCCGACAGCATGTTTTTGAAGAATTCTGAGAGTTCGGTCATGTCGACAGCCGGACAACCGTCATCGCAAATACCTTGCCAATGAGTTCCAGAAGTTCGGTCGACATGTGCGGCCGGAAGCTCTCCGACCGGGAGGAACCGACCACAAGCACTCCAATCAATCCCAAGCCATCGACCGCAATGGGCAACAGCGCCTCGGAGCGAATCCGTGGACCGTCTTCGCCATAAACCTGGGTGGGCGTTTTCGAAATCTGCCGAAGAATGACTCTCTCCGGCGTGCCCTTGACCGGGTCCAGATACCCGCGGCGAACCGATGCATCAATCGGACCGGTGGCGATTCGGGTCAGCAATTCTGGAATCCCACCATCCACTGAACTGTCGAGGAGGAGCCGGATTTTCTCCACCTTCAACACTTTGGGGAGTTCTCCGTCAATGAAGTCGCCCAACCGACCGGTGTCGTCGGTTTCCAGCAGACTGAGCGCAGCGAGATGAATGCGGTGCACCGCATCCGAGTTCTCGTGGAGAACCTCCTTCAGGAGTTTGTTTTCCTCCTGAAGTTGCTTCAGTTCCTGCTCAAGGCGGCTGATTGCCATGCCCCGCCCGTCAATCACATTTTCCCCGAGCCTGTCATTGCGAACGGCCGCCAGCGCCTGCAGCACTTCCACATCGTCAAGGACAAGTCCCGGATCGGCAATGATCAAGTCCTTGACCCGGGGTTGCCTGCCTTTTTTGTCATCCTTTGCGAAGGTCAATGAAGCACCATGTGCGGGTCTCAGCCGCCCCCATTCACTTTCCGATTTTTGCCGCGTCCGAGAGAAACGCCGCCAGTCCCTTGTCCGTCAGTGGATGATCAACCAGTTTTCTGATGACCTCCGGCGGAATGGTTGCAACATCCGCTCCGGCAATGGCGGCTTGTGAGACATGAAGCGGGGAACGGATTGATGCGGCGAGAATCTCTGTGGAAAACCCATAATTGTCGTAGATTTCCCGGATGTCCCTGATGAGTTCCATGCCTTCAAGCCCGAGATCGTCAAGTCGGCCAATGAAGGGGCTGATGTATGTGGCTCCTGCCTTTGCTGCAATCAGTGCCTGATTTGCGCTGAAGCACAGTGTTACGTTAACCCGGATATCGTTGGCCCTGAGCCGCTTGCAGGCCTTTAGGCCGTCCCACGTCAACGGAACCTTGACCACAACATTGTCTGCGATGCCTGCGAGGTCCTTGCCTTCCTCAACCATCGCTTCGCATTCGGTGGAAAACACCTCGGCGCTGACTGGCAGTTCCCCAACTATGGAGCATATTTCACCAATCACACTCTTGGGATCCTTTCCGGACTTGTGAACAAGGGTTGGATTGGTGGTTACCCCGTCCAAAACTCCCATTCCGGCAAGTTCCGAAATGGCCTCCGTGTCGGCGGTATCAACGAAGAATTGCATTGGTTGTTCCTGGTTGCTGGGATGGAATTCCTGACATTTGAGGGTATTAGCCGAAGCGGCATCTGGATGGAATAGCGGTGTGACAAGGTCAGAAGACGAAAAGGAGCAACTGTTCGGGGAGGGCGAAGTGGTCGGTGTGCTGACAACCAGGCCGATCGATTGCTGCCTTGACTACATCTCACCTGAGGGAGGTGTCAGGGCTGGCGACCTGGTCGAGGTGCCTCTTGGTGCGTCGCTTGCAATTGGAGCGGTTTGGGGCGCGGGTGAAGGTGGGGTCGACAATGCGCGCCTGCGCAGGATTCATCGCCGCCTTGACGCTCCGCCGATAAACGCCGACATGCGGCGCTTTCTGGAGCAGGCGGGTCGCTACACGCTCATTGCGCAGACTTCGATGCTGCGCTTGGCAACCCGGGTCTCCGGGCTTGAGAAAGCGAGGCCAACGCGAACTGTATTCGCCGCGACGGGGAAGGCCCCCAATCCGGCGACACCCGCGCGCTTGAGTGTCCTGCGGGCGTTCAAGGATCGGGGCGGCATGCCGATGCCGACAAGTGAAATTGTCGAACACGCCGGGGTTGGGGCAGGAGTTGTAAAGGGATTGGAGAATCAGGGCGTTTTGAAGCGGTTCAATGTGGCCAGGGACAGGCCATATCCGGAACTGAAGCCCGGAAAAACGAATCTCGAATTGACGCCCGACCAGCAGACGGCCGCGTCGGACCTGCGGGCAAAGGCCGCAAGGGGCAGCTATTCCGCAACCCTGCTGAAGGGGGTTACCGGATCCGGTAAAACCGAGGTCTATCTGGAGGCGGTTGCCGAAACGGTTGCCCGAGGGCGGCAGGCACTCGTGCTGATGCCGGAGATTGCCCTGACCGAACAGTTTTTGGAAAGGGTTGCCGAGCGGTTCGGTGCCAGACCCGGAGAATGGCACTCGGAGGTAACCCCCGCGGAGCGGCGGCGGCTCTGGAGGAGTGTCGGTGAGGGAGGGGTTCAGTTGGTGGTCGGTGCCCGATCGGCCCTGTTCCTGCCGTTTCGAACTCTCGGCCTCATTGTCGTCGACGAAGAACATGACGGGTCCTACAAGCAGGAAGAGGGTGCCATCTACAATGCGCGCGACATGGCGGTTCTCCGGGCATCGCTCTGCGGTGCACAGGTTGTTCTGGCCTCGGCAACGCCGTCACTGGAAACCTGGAACAACGCGCGAACCGGGAAATACGACCGTGTGGATCTGCCGTTGCGCATCGGGGCCACCGAATTGCCGGAAATGAGTGCGATTGATCTGCGCGAGTCGGGACTGCCAAGCGGTCGTTGGATTTCAGGCGCGCTCGCTCTGGCGGTTCGGGAAGCGGTGGAACGGGGTGAACAGGCGCTTCTGTTCCTGAACAGGCGGGGCTATGCGCCAATGACGATCTGCCGATCCTGTGGATTCCAGTTTGTGTGCACGGAATGCGACGTCCGCATGGTTGAACACCGGTTCAGGAGAATCCTGATGTGCCACCAATGCGGTGCCACCAGACCCGTAACCCAAGCCTGCCCGGCCTGCGAAACCGAAGGTGAACTCGTGGCAATCGGACCGGGCGTCGAAAGGCTGGCCGAGGAGTCCAGGGAACTTTTCCCCAAAGCCCGAATCGAGATCCTTTCGTCGGATGCAATGGATGGGGGCCGGGGCTTAAGGGATACAATTGAACGCATCAAGCGGGGCAGCGCCGACATTGTCATCGGAACCCAGTTGGTGGCCAAGGGGCATCATTTTCCTGGATTGACCGTTGTCGGCGCGATTGATGCGGATTTCAGCCTGAATAGTGACGATTTTCGGGCGGCCGAGCGAACCTATCAACTCATGACCCAAGTTGCGGGGCGCTCGGGCCGCAACCGAGGAGGCCGTCGCGGTTTGGCACTGCTGCAGACATGCAATCCTGATCACCATGTCATCAGGGCAATTTTGTCGGGCGACGATGAAGCTTTCCTGATGGCGGAAGCCGCCGAGCGACAGGTTTCCGGGGTTCCTCCGTTCGGCCGGTATGTTGGGATAGTCGTCAGTGGCCGAAATTCGCGGGCTGCAGAGGAACTTTCGAACGCAATGGTGCGGCATTCCGGGCCATTGGACCGGATCGGTGCCCATCTGTTCGGTCCCGCCCCCGCCCAGTTGGCCAGAGTCCGCGGGCGCACGCGCCTTCGCATCCTCATCAAGGCGGACATCAACGCACCGGTTCAGGCGGCAATTAAGAGATGGATGAAGCAGTTTCGGGTGCCATCGAGTCTCAGGGTCGCGATTGACATTGATCCACAGAGATTCATTTAGTGGACTGTCCAAATCAAGAGATTCAGAGCTTTCCCGAGATTTGTTTCTGTCCTGCCTTCTCCGTTGGGCAACCTTGAAAGGGCCATGACAATGGAGGCAGGAACAATGGGCAGGAAATCGGCACGACAGGAAGCCAGGCTCTTGGATGAAGAGTGCAGGTTCCCTTAGGTTTTCAAACTGTTCGGTCATGAACTGAACGGCTTTTCCCAGATTCCTTATATGCGTCGTCCTTGTTTGATCAGGTGCAAACAGGGTCAATTTTCTTTCCCAGGCAGGTGTATTCGGGTAGCAGCGCCATCCTGTCATACGAGACTTCGTTGAGGGGCGCCTGGCGTGAGTTGGATAAGGTTCCGATGTTTGCCGGTGCGACTGGCTGACTGCTGGCCGCCAATTTCCTGAAACAGCATCAAGGTAGCCAGCGGGAATTGACTCTCGCCGGGCCACCGGCAGCCACTACTGTCGCGTTTTGAAACAGAATCAACCGCCGGGGAGAGTGTGAACCGAGACGGGTGAATGAACTTAATCCATCTTGCCTGCCTGAAGTGCCGATGCGGGTGCGATTGCCGGATGGTGCGACCCGGACCGAGTCCCATGTCAATCTGCGGCAATCAGTTTTGATTTGGAGTTGGCGGGTGTCACGATGCTATGGTAGGATAAAATCTCGACCGCAGATGGAGTTGGTCATGCTGGTACAAGGAACACAAGACCCCGAAGAGCAACTAAGTGCCGCTCCGGTACCGGAGGCCTCTCCAAGGACTGTGGTACCGGTTCGTTCCAATCTGCCAGTCGAAGCAGTCGTGAACGGAGGGGTTCCACATAGGCAAGAGAATGACGTGAAGCAATGAACACATACTTGGTTTACTTGTCTTCTGACACAGGCGTCATTTCCGAGAAATTCCCAGACAGCAATCACAGAATTGCCGAGGGTCTTTGGGCGGTTGGCTCAACTGATTCCACACCTGCGGATATGATGACGCGTTTGGGAATCGGCCAGGAATTGCCCGGCGTAATCGTCAAGATTGACAGCTACTATGGACACTTCGATCAGGCGCTTTGGCAAAAGTTAAACGCTTGGGTGCATAGGCAATGAGCCCTCCGAACAACGTTCATCCGTTGAATCCTCCAAGTGGTCAACCGGCGGACGGAGGTAATGGAAATGGTCGTGACCTGGGTGGACGGGTGTCGGCGTTGGAGGCCAGATTGGATTACTTGGCAACCAAAGAGGATATCCAAAAGTTGAAAGTCTGGGTGCTGGCAGGAACAATTGGGGCAGGCGTTCTCGCTCTTTCAGTGGCTGCAATTTTTGTCAGATGGCTTGGATAGATTCAAAATCAGCGCGCTGACACAGAACCAGTGTGAGCAGTATCAAAAATGATCTCCTTTTGGTTCGGTTGCTTTCGCATCGGCAGCAAGCCGTGAGCGACGCTATTTCGGGGAACGATTCATGAATGTGAGCGCATTCGCCGGTGTTCGGCGGGATAACATTGAGCCATATATTGCAGGCGAGGATCGGATCGACGGTCAGGAAAACGTCCTGAAGTTGAGTTCGAACGAGAACCCGTTCGGGCCAGGCCAGCTTGCGCGAACCGCACTCGTGGAGTCCTTGAATTCGCCTGAACGCTATCCGCCACAGGATCATGCAGCGCTGCGCACGGCAATTGCCGAGGCACACGGGCTGGAGCCGGAGCGGATCGTTTGCGGTGCCGGCTCCGACGAAATACTCGGACTGCTTTGCAGAGCGTTCGCCGGTCGGGGGGACGAGGTGATCCATACCCACCACGGATTCCTGATGTATCCGATTTTTGCCCGGGCAGCCGGTGCCGAACCGGTCGAGGTCAATGAAAACGAGCGTCGCGTTGACGTGGAAAAGATCCTTGCTTCCGTTACGACAAGGACGCGCATCATTTTCGTTGCCAATCCAAACAATCCGACCGGCACCATGATCAGTGGTATGGAGCTTGAGCGACTTGCCGATGGAATTCCGGACAATGTGCTGCTGGTTCTGGATGGGGCATATGCCGAATATGCAGACGGTTACGACGGAGGTGCGTCATTGACGGAAACCAGACCGAACGTTGTCATGACGCGGACATTCTCGAAAATTCATGGTTTGGCGTCGCTGAGGATTGGATACGGTTATGGACCAGAGCCGGTGATCGACATGCTCAACAGGATCAGGGGGCCGTTCAATGTAAGTGGCCCGGCGCAACTCGCCGCGGCGGCGGCGGTGGGCGATGTCGACCATGTCCGCCGAAGCCGGCTGCACAATTCAAGGATGCGCCAACTGATGGCCGCGAGGCTTGAACAAGCCGGTGTTCCTTCCGATCAGTCCCATGCCAACTTCATTCTGGCAAGATTCGGAAGTGCCGCGGAAGCGGCCGCATGCGACAAGTGCCTTCGAAATGCCGGGATCTTGGTTCGCAGAACTGATGCCTACAAGCTCCCCCACTGCCTGCGGATTACGATTGGCGATGTCGTGAATTGCGAGGTTGTATGCGGTGTGATTGCCGAATTCATGGCAGCGAGGGACAAGGATCAATGATCTATCGGCGCATTGCATTGATTGGGATGGGCCTCGTTGCCTCGTCAATCGCGCTTGCGGCGAAGAGGCATGGGCTGGCCGAAAGGATTGATGGACACGCCAAATCCGCCTCCACATCCGAACTGGCGGTGGAGCGCGGTCTTGTCGACAAAATGCATGCGACACCGGAGGAAGCGGTTGATGGCGCAGACCTCGTGGTGCTTTGCACGCCTGTGAGCGCATTCGGCAGTATTGTCGAGCGCATCGCTCCCTTCCTTGGAAAGGGAGCCACGCTGAGCGATGTTGGTTCAGTGAAATCCCACGTCATCAAGACCGTAGCACCCCTGGTGCCCGAGGATGTGCATTTCATCCCGGCCCACCCGATCGCCGGAACCGAACATTCCGGTCCGCAGTCGGGCTTTGCCGAGCTGTTTGAAGGCCGTTGGTGCATTCTTACTCCCGGGGCGGACGCTGACCAGGAGGCGGTTGACCGGCTCGCCGGATTTTGGAACGCAATGGGTGCGCAGGTTGATTTCATGGATGCTGATCACCACGATCTTGTGCTGGCCGTAACCTCCCACGCGCCGCATCTCATCGCCTACACGATGGTCGGCGTCGCCGATCATTTGCGCAGGGTAACCAGTTCGGAGGTGATAAAATACTCTGCTGCCGGTTTCAGGGATTTCACCCGGATCGCAGCATCGGATCCTACCATGTGGCGCGATGTGTTTCTCGGCAACAAACAGGCGACCCTGGAGATTCTTGGACGCTTCACCGAGGAGTTATTCGCCCTGCAGAGGGCCATAAGAACCGATCAGGGTGATGTGCTGCACAAATATTTCCGTGAGACCAGGGAGATTCGCCGCGGGATCATTGAGGCCGGCCAGGATACTGCGCTCTCCGACTTTGGAAGACGGAAGGACTCCGAAAACCAACCCTGAGATGCCGCTTCATGAACAGATGCGGAGCGGCGGGAATTTGCCGATCTTCAAGTCGTCGAGGAGTCCTCCCAAAAATCCGCGAATGCCGATTTTGCCGTTTGTCAGAGTCAATTGGGCTTCGTTGCCGTTGACCGCAAGAGCGGCAATGCGGAGCGCGATGGAACCGAATGAATCCAAAGCAAGTGAATTCTGCCCCAGCAGGTCAGCAAGCTGCGATGGGTCGCTTGCTGACAAGGTGATCGGGCCGGAGGCGAGGCCGCTTTCATCGAATGATATGTCCGATTCGCCCTGAAGTGCGATCGAAGGCCATGCCAAGGTCGCTTCCGGAACGCGCAGTGCCAGCAATCTTCCTGCACCTCCGGCACAGGTTGAGCCGCTGAGGGGACGGTTGAATTCCAAATCCGCTCTCAAAACAAGCCGTCCGTCTCCGGCAGGAACCGGGATGGCATGGCTCCCTTCCGGCGGCGGGGCCGGCTCCGGAATTTCGGTGCTGAGCGAGAATTCATAACTGTTGCCGTTTTCACCCTTTTGGCGCAGGGCAATAAGCACCGACTCCACGCTCAGGGGCAGGCCGTCGACCGAAAGTCGTTCGGTCTCCACCACAAACCGCTCAATTTCCGAATTCCTGCCATCGGTTTTGAGGCTTGCCCGCAACCCCTTCGACCTGACGGAATGGGTCCGCCCCGAAATCTCAAATTCCTGTTCCTCGGGCCAAACGGCGATTATGTGATTGGTCGAGTAGATCAGCATCAGCAATTGGAAATACGGTGCCCGCCACTCAGTTCCATTTTTTGGATCGGCGATGACAAGTTCGTCCAATGTTGCGTCAAGCCTGTATGGGTAGCCTCGGATGCGCAGATCGGAGTAGTTCACCGTCAGTCCGGAGTCCTGCAATTGGGCAGAGAGTGCCATCAGGGAATCCCTGACGATCCTCTGGCTGATGAACCAGAGTGCCGACCAGATCGTAAAGGCGGCAAGAATGAGAGCGACAATTGCCCGGTACATCGCTTGTCTGTATTTGCCGGTGTTCCGCAAATCAACAGCGGGAAGGAAAGCATGGGGCATGCGATGGACAGCAAGTTGCCGTTTTTTGGCTATGGATCACTGCTGTGGAGGCCCGGCTTCAGGCCCGCCATGTCACAACACGGCAAATTGGAAGGCTACAGCAGGTCATTTTGCATGCATTCGGTCCACCATCGGGGTTCAAGGGAGAGTCCGGGATTGGTGTTGGCACTGGATCGCTGTTCCGGTTCCAGTTGCGAAGGAATCGTGCTGTGGGCGGAACCGTCCGAACATGACCGTGTGCTTGCCCAAATCAGGGAACGGGAACTCGTTACCTCAGCTTACAGTGAGGAGGTTGTTGATGTGGCCTTGCCCGGAGGCGGGCGAACGGAGGCGATTGCCTATGTCGTGGACAGGCACCACCACCAGTATTGTGGCGAGTTGCCTCCGGAACAGCAGGCTGAAATCATCGCTCGTGCCAGCGGGGTCAGCGGCATGAATCGGGATTATTTGCGGAGGACTGTGCAAAGGTTTGAAGAACTCGGAATTTCTGATCCTGGCCTTTTGGAGATTGATCGCCTGGTTGAGGGGATCAAGGGTCGCTGATCCGTTCGACAATCAAGGTTGAACCCTCAACCGATGTGACCTTAACTGAATCTCCGGATGCAGGTTCATCCGCGGGGTCGCAGCGTGCATGCCAGCGAACCCCGTTCACCATGACCTTGCCTTCCCCGTGATCAAAATCGATCACCTGCGCAATCTGCCCGACCGCCCTCATCGCCGGATCATTGAGGGATTCGGCCGTTCCCTTGGCACTGCTGAATCGAAGTTTTGTGTAGCGTCCGGCAATTGTCATCACAATTCCGAGAACTGCAAACAGCGATGCTTGGGCCTCGCCCGACAAGCCGGGGACCAGCGCAAGGATTCCTGCGACCGCCAAAGCGGAAAGCGCCGGCCAGAGAAGGAGAGTTGTCGTGGACACCATCTCGACAGCGCCGAGGGCAAGCGCTGCGACAACCCACCAGACCGGTGAAATTCCCTCAAGGAAGTTGAGCATGTTCGATCAGTTCCGGGCAGACCTGCCCTTTGACATTGCTTCCCCGGCCAACTCTGCGATTCCGGCTACGGAGCCGAGCACGGAGCTTGCTTCCAGCGGCATCATGATGGTTTTGGAATTCGATGAGGATGCGATGCCGGCCAGAGCTTCCGTATATTTCTGTGCAATGAAATAGTTGACCGCCTGAATGTCGCCCTCGGCAATCGACTTCGACACCAGCTGGGTTGCCTTGGCTTCGGCGGACGCCTCCCGCTCCCGAGCCTCTGCGTCCAGAAAGGCGGCTTGACGCCGGCCTTCGGCTTCAAGAATTTGTGATTGCTTCAAGCCCTCTGCGCGCAGGATGGCCGACTGCTTGTCCCCCTCAGCCTGCAACACTTCCGCCCGCTTGTCGCGTTCGGCCTTCATCTGCCTTGCCATGGCCTCGGAAATATCTGGCGGGGGAAGAAGATCCTTGATCTCCACTCTCGTTACCTTCACCCCCCAAGGCTTTACCGCTTCGTCGATGACATTCAGCAGGCGCGAATTGATAAGATCCCGGTTGGACAGTGACTCGTCAAGGTCCATTGCGCCGATGACGGAACGAATATTGGTCTGAGTTAGGTTCTCAAGTGCCATCAGGAGATCCCGAACCTCATAGGCCGCCCGTTCGGCCTCAACGACCTGATAGAAGGCGATGGCGTCGGCTGAAATCATTGCATTGTCTCGGGTGATCACGTCCTGCGATCCGACATTCAGGACCGATTCCATCATGTTGATTTTCGCACCGACCTTCTCAACCAACGGAACGATAACCCTTAGGCCGGGTTTCTGGATTCGGCAGAGTTTTCCGAACCTTTCAATCGTCCAATTTTCGCCCTGCGGTACAGACTTGACCATGAGCATGACAAAAATGATGCCAAAAACGACCAGAATGACGGCCAGGATCGATTGGTTCGGAATGTTGGCCTCAGCCAGAAAATTCTCCATTGCGACCTCATGTGGATTGCGGTGATTCAGATTATGGACCGCCCGTATATATTCGCAATCACGGGCCAAGATAAGTTGAATGTTGTTTGAGTCGGTTCCACAATCTAAGGTGGGAGGAATAGAGGTGTAGCAGGCGAGCGGAGTTGCGGCAATGAAGAGTGCTGAAGGCATGGAACACGGACAGTTCGCCATGCCCGTGCAACAGGTGACCGTGATGGTGGCCGTGCTTGCCCTTGTCCTTGCCGGTTCCTTCATGGCGTTCGGTTTCGTTGAGCCGATATTTCTTGCGAACAGATATCTGAACGGCGTGATCCTTGGTGTTTTCTTCGTTGGGATATTGGCCTGCTTCTGGCAGGTTCTGCAGATTGCCGTTTCGGTGATTTGGTTTGAGAGGTTCCTGGAGGGCAGCAGAGACGACTCAAACGCCGTGTCCAAGGCACCCCGGCTGCTGGCGCCGCTGGCGGGTATGCTGGGCTCGCATGGGGTAAAAAAACAAATTTCAACCAATTCCGCCAGATCCATTCTGGAGTCCGTTGCATCGCGAATGGATGAAGCGCGGGACAATTCGCGCTATCTGTCGAATCTTCTGATCTTTCTTGGGCTGCTCGGGACCTTTTACGGCTTGGCAATCACCGTGCCGGCGGTGGTGGACACAATCCGGTCATTGGCTCCGTCCGAGGGAGAGAGCAGCATTCAAGTGTTCAGCCGGCTCATGGATGGGCTGGAACGGCAGCTTGCGGGAATGGGAACGGCTTTTTCATCTTCGCTCCTGGGGTTGGCGGGGTCTCTTGTGGTCGGTCTTCTGGATCTGTTCGCCGGGCAGGCTCAAAACCGGTTTTACCGTCAATTGGAGGAGTGGCTTTCGGGCATTACGAGGGTGGGCTTTGGTCAGACACTGGGTGATGCCGAGGGATCAGAACCATCCATTTCCGCCACCGCGGTCGCCGGGCTGATGGAGCATATCTCCGAGTTGCACCGAATCCTTGAGGAATCCGAAATCGAGAGATCGCAGCTTGTTGCCAACATAAACAGTCTCAACACCACCCTTGGCGGACTCGCAGAAAGGATGGATGCGCAGATCTCCATCCAGCAGCGTCAGATTGACGAAGGCATTGGCACATCGCAATTGATCAATGAAATGGCGGGCCAGCAGAAGCTGATGTCGGATGAGCTTGCCAAGGTGGCGGTGGAACTGGCATTGCCTGAGGCCCGGCTGCATCTCAGGAACATTGATGCGATGCTTTGCCGGATGTCCGAGGAGAACAGGGATTCCAGGCAGGACATGGTCGAGCAGATGCGTGCCGAAATGAACGAATTGATCAGTGCAGTGCGCAACCTGAACGACCCGTATCAGGACCCGTCGGCGAACAATTCGGGGAGATTGCCACCGCAGACCGACGAGGCCTGACCGATGTCTCTTGCAAGACGGACAGGGCGGGGGGTTACGACCAGCATTTGGACCGGCTTCGTCGACGCCATGACGGGGCTCCTGCTGGTGCTCACCTTTGTTCTCACGATGTTTGCGATCGTGCAGTTTGTCCTGAGTGGAATGATATCGAGCCAATCCGACGAACTGGCGGCGCTTGATCGGCGAATTGCGAACCTCAACCTGACGGTCTCTGAGGGCGACGAGGAGCGCAGGCGGCTCGTGCTGCAGATCACCGGATTGACCGAGGATCTCGGGCTCAGGGACAGCAGGATTTCGGAACTTGAGATAGCGCTTGAAGGCAAGGAACTTGATCTTCGGGATGCGGCCGAGGAATCGACCTCGCGGCAGATTCTGATCAATGAACTGACCTCTGACCGGGATCGCGGTCTTGCGGAAATTGGCGGCCTTCAGATCCAACTGGCGGACATTCGCTCCTCACTTGCCAAGGCGGTGGATCAACTTGAGGAGTTGGTGGCCCAGCGGGCCGAACTTGCAGTCAAACTTGAAGAATCTGGTGAGGCCAACAGGCTGGTTGAGGCGGACCGGGACCGGGTGGTCGCACTGTTGGCACTGGCAAATGCCGAGTCGGCAAAGCTTGTGGAGGAGGTAACGAACGCAGAGAAAAAGGAGCAGGGCTACCTCGCAGACATTGAGGCGTTGCAGCTGGCGCTCGGGCGAGCAGAAGGTGAAAGGGATCGCGAATCTGGGCGGATTGTGGACTTGTTGGCGAGCCTTGAGCGCGCAACCGAAAGATTGGCAAGTGAAACCTCGCGTGCGGACACGGCCGAAACGGCGCGCCTCAAGGCGCTTGAGGACATCGCGGCACTGCAAGAGGCTCTTGGGGCCGCGACACGTGAGAGCAATGCGCGCCGGGCGACCATTCTCGCATTTGAATCCCAAGTTGCCGGTCTGGAGGAAAGGATCGTGTCGCTGGTGCAGCAAAACCTTGATGCAGAGAGTCTCCAAACCGCCACATTGGAGGAACTGGAGAGTGTCAGGCAGGAGAACCAGCTGCTTTTGGCCCGGACGGATGAGGCCGCCGATGACCTGATTGCGATGGATCTGGATCTTGCGGCAAAGCGCAAGGAAGCAGAGGAAACACTGACTTTGCTTGCTGCGACCGAACAGGCGCGGATTGAACTGGAGGCATCTCTGGTCGCGCTGCGTCAGGAATTCAAGCGGGCAGTGGAGCAACTGACGCAGATCAGGTCCGAGCGGGAGGCCGCATTGGTCACGCAATCGAACTTGGAATCGGATCTGGCAAGCCGTCAGTCGGCCTTGGACAGGACGGTCGTGGAGCGTGACGAGGCAACCCGTGCGATTGCGAAGTTGGAAGCTGAATTGAACTTCGCCAGAGACGAGGTGGCGGCGCTTCGCAGGGCGCAAGATGACGCCGAAAACCGGATTGCCGCCGCCGGTCGCGATCTTGAGGCTGGAGCGCAGGCGAGGGCGGCACTCCAATCCCGACTTTCCGTAAGGGAAGAGGAGTATCGGACTGCCCTCGGCGAGATTGAGGCACTGAGTGCACGGCTTTCCGAGGAACAGGCGAGGGCCTTGAAGTTTGAGGCCGGACTGAATGCCGCGAATGATGAGATTGAGGCACTGCGCAGGGCGCAAGATGACGCCGAAAACCGGATTGCCGCCGCCGGTCGCGATCTTGAGGCTGGAGTGCAGGCGAGAGCGGAACTCCAATCCCGACTCTCCATAAGGGAAGAGGAATATCGGACTGCCCTCGGCGAGATTGAGGCACTGAGTGCACAGCTTTCCGAGGAACAGGCGAGGGCTTTGAAGTTTGAGGTCGGATTGGATGCCGCAAATGATGAAATTGAGACTTTGCGCAGGGAGCGGGACGATTCCGAAAACCGTATTGCCGCTGCCGATCGTGATCTTGAGGTTGGAGCACAAGCACGGGCGGAGCTTCAGTCCCAACTGTCCATAAGGGAAGAGGAGTATCGAACTGCCCTGGGCGAGATTGAGGCACTGAGTGCAAGGCTTTCCGAGGAACAGGCGAGGGCCTTGAAGTTTGAGGCCGGACTGAATGCCGCAAATGATGAGATTGAGGCGCTGCGCAGGGTGCAAGATGACGCCGAAAACCGTATTGCCGCCGCCGGTAGAGATATTGAGGCTGGAGTGCAGGCGCAGGCGGAGCTTCAGTCCCAGCTGTCCATAAGGGAGGAGGAGTATCGAACTGCCCTGGGCGAGATTGAGGCACTGAGTGCGCGGCTTTCCGAGGAACAGGCGGGGGCCTTGAAATTAGAGGCCGGGCTGAATGCCGCAAATGATGAGATTGAGATTCTGCGCAGGGAGCGGGACGACGCCGAAAACCGGATTGCTGCTGCCATTCGCGATCTTGGGCTTGGAGCGCAGGCACGGGCGGAGCTTCAGTCCCAACTGTCCATAAGGGAAGAGGAGTATCGAACTGCCCTCGGTGAGATTGAGGCACTGAGTGCGCGGCTTTCCGAGGAACAGGCGAGGTCCTTGAAATTTGAGGCCGGGCTGAATGCCGCGAATGACGAGATTGAGATTCTGCGCAGGGAGCGGGACGATGCCGAAGGTCGGTTTGCGATGGCCAGTCGCGGCGTTGAGCTCGGAATGCGAAACATCCAGGCGCAATTGGACCAGAGTAGAGAGGAAAGCAGGGCAATTCTCGAAGACAATGCCCGTCTCCGGGAATTGCTGGACGAAAGCGACCGTACAGTCGCAAACCTGTCGCTCGAAAAGGAGCAGGCGAACTCCCAGTTGGAGAGCATAGAAAGACAGCTTGAGGCGGCAACAGAATTGGCGTCCCTGCTGGAAACCGCCCGAATGGAAATGCAACAATCACTAGATCGGGCAACTGAGGAGGCGCAGAAGGAAGCGCGGCAGGATGCCGAGCGGTTGGCGGACTTGGACGATCAACTCACAGAAAGCAAATCGAAAATCGCCGAATTGGAAGCTGAAAATCGGAGATCCGCATCAGAATTGGAGCGGGCACTGCAAGATTCTACGAACAGTGAAATTCTGCAGGGAATTGCGGAAAACTTGCTAAAAAAACGCGAAGAAGAACTCAAGCAGAGTGAATCCGAGATTGCTGAATATAGACGTCAGCAGGTGGTGCTCAATCTGCAAATCCGAGATTTGCGTGAACGTCTTGGTGGATTGCAGGCCATTTTGGACACTGCAAATCAGAGAAATGAGCGGCAGATGACCGACATCGAGTTTGAACTGACTTCGCTCGGCACTGAACTAAATGATGCGTTGGCTCATCTGGCTGAGGAAGTGGCG
>JAGWAS010000034.1 GCA_021296235.1 Paracoccaceae bacterium
AGTATGCGCTGAAGTTGCGCGCAGTGAACGAATCCGGTGAAGGACCGGCAGCCAGCCGGAACATCTGGATGCCACCGGCTGCCCCGACGATTTCCAAGGTCGAACCAAGAAGACACGAGGTGGCACTGACATGGAATGATCCGAACGATACATCGATCAGCGGGCATCAATACAGTGTCAACGGGGGTGACTTCAAAAACATTCCCCTCAGTGCTTATAACCAGGTTAATTCCACTTCCTACACCGTTCAAAACCTGATCAACGGCACGGAGTATGCGCTGGCGTTGCGTGCAATGAACGCTTCCGGTGAAGGCTTGGCGGCCAACCTGAACGCAATGACATTAAACAGCATTCCCGTGGTTCAAGACAGCACTGTGAAAGTTAAGGAAAATGAACTTTACGCCTGCAAAGCAAGTGATTTCATGTTTTCAGACGACGATGGTGACGAACTGGACCATGTGGTGATCACCTCGCTCTCGCTTCCCTTTAAGGGGGAACTTTTGCTGGGCGAGAGCGTCATCACTGCCGGAGATCTGCCATTGGAAGTGAGTAAGGTCGAACTCGATCAACGCAAGCTCACTTTCAAACCTACGGAGGACGAGATTGGAGCGGATTTCGCAAGTTTCAACTTCAAAATCAATGATGGCGTGGTCGACAGCGAGCAAGAGGCCAAATTCACCTTTGATGTTGTGCGCGAATATTCGGTACGCTTCGGTTCTGCGGCCTACAAGGCCAATGAAGGCGGTGATGAAGTCAATGTCGAGGTAAGGCTGAGCCCTCCGGCGGACGCTGCCCTTACGGTCACAATCAGGGCAACTCCACAGGGAAGTACAGTGGCGGATGATTTTTTGATTGGGGACTTGGATTATGTGGACGCAGCAACTGGCACGCTGACCTTTCAGATGGGCGACACCGTCAAGAGTTTTTCTGTAAATGCCAATGCTGAATCCGAATCTAATGAAGATTTCTTTGACGAAACTGTTAGACTGAGTTTCGTTGACCTGCCCGAAAATGTCATAGTGGACGATCCGGCCACGGCGACGCTGACCATCATTGATGGGGAGGGTGTGCCGGTTCGGACGCGCTTCCGGCGCCTCAACGCAGAGCTGCTGTCCAAGCATGCTTTGACCATTGCAGATGTCACCAACCGGGCGATTGGCGAGCGCATGAACGGACGGTGTGGCCAGCGACCTGCTTCTTATTCACTGGCAGGTGAATCGACAATTTGGACCGCTCTTCAAGCCAATGAGCGGCAAATTGAGGATGGAACGCTAACTCTCGACGATGTTTTGGCAAGCTCATCCTTCCTGTTGCCGCTAGCAGCTGTGAATGACAACATGGTTGACGGTACCGCGGGCCCAGTACTGTGGGGTCGGGGAAGCAAACACGTGATTAAGGGTAATGGTTCAGATTTTGAGTGGGGTGGCACGGTGCTTGGCAGCCAATTGGGTATTGACGATTGCCTGCGTGACCACCTGCTAACCGGCATAGCCTTATCCCGCTCGATTGGTGAATTCGACTATACCGACAATACCAATCAATCGACGGTGGGCGGAACCTATGAGAGCCGGATAACGAGTGTCCATCCCTATCTGGGTTGGTCGCCGCCCCAAGGTTATAATCTCTGGGCGACGGTGGGATATGGCAGGGGAGAGATTGCGATCACTGACGAACAAGTCGACCGTCACATCAGTGACACGAATTTGAAGATGTTTTCACTGGGTGCGAGCGGTGCTTTGGTTACCGATGGGTCTTGGATTGCAGGCGGCACGACAACGTTGATGTTCAAAGGCGAGGCGTCGTGGATGCGCGTTGAGATAGAAGGAAACGGCGGCCTTATCACGAGACAATTCGTGGATGCCAACCGATTGCGGTTGTCGCTGAAGGGCAGCTACGAGAGGAGATTATCTTCGGGCGGGTTGTTGACGCCGACAGTGGAATTGGGCCTGCGCCGTGACGGAGGTGACGGAATAGTGGGTACGGGATTGGAACTGGGAGGTGGCATCCGCTACAGCGATGCGGTCTCGGGTTTGACAATTGAGGGCAACGGCCGGGTGCTATTGGGGCAAGGCAACTATCGGGAATGGGGCGTTGGCGGCTTGTTGCAATTCGACCCTGGCGCAAAAGGGCATGGCCTTTCGCTCAGCCTTGCGCCGACCTGGGGTTACACGGCGAGTGGTGTGGAACGGTTGTGGGAACAGGACATTGCCGAATTGATGGACGGGGTGGGCAATAACAACTCGCAGAAACGGCAATTGGACGCGGAGATCAGCTATGGAATGTCCACTCGTGGTGGGCGAGGTATGTTGACGTCCTTCAGCGGGATGTCGTTGATTGGCGGGGGTTCAAGAAGTTACCGGCTTGGCAGCCGGTTTGAGATCGGGTCGATTTTGAGTCTGAGCCTTGAGGGCGAGCGCCAAATGCCGGCTGATTCCGCCGCAAAACACAACGTTGTGCTGCAAGCGCAACTCCGGTTTTGATGACGTCCGGAGGTCCAAACGCCATCGGGCGATGGGCAAGAATTCAATCCTCAATCCGCGATCCCGTGGCTGCAGCCATGGCCGGCAATGGCGCCGACAAAACCATGACAAGCAATGGGATGGACCGGCAGGGAGCCAATTGACGAGGCAGCCGATTCAATTCAGGCTGGTTCCTTCTTGGCAATCTTCCGCGCAAGTTTGTCCAGCACGCCATTGACGAGTTTGGAACTGCGGCCGTCCGGGAAAAATGCGTCGGCGATCTCGACAAACTCGTTGATGGTTACCTTTTGCGGAACGCTTTCGCTAATCAATTCGGAGCAGGCAGACCGAAACAGGGCACGCAACGTCGGATCAATCCTGCCCAGGGGCCAGCCGTCGACAAGTATGTGGTCCGTTGCCTGATCAATTTTGCTCTGATTTTCAACGGCACCGCCGACCAACATCCGGAAGAACTGCATGTCAGCTTCGCCAATTTCATTTTCATTTCCGTCATTGGAGAACTTGCCACCGGCGAAATCCGATGCATTTGGAAGAGCGCTTGAACGGACCTGAGCCGTGCCACGCGCCGCGCCAATCGCCGTCGGCTCAATTGGTGTGGTTTTTCCATCGGTACCTGTGAGATTTGGGAATGATCCCGGGTTCAGCCGTTCATCAGTTCAAAACCGACACTGCCGGCCGAGGAGCCGAATTTTCTCGACAATGCCACGAGATGCATGGCGGCAGCAACAGCTCCTCCACCCTTGTCCTGTTGTTCGGGATCCGCCCTCACGACCGCCTGCTCCATGTTTTCGACCGTCAGAATTCCGTTGCCGATGCACAGGCCACTCAATCCAAGCAGGGTCAACCCGCGCGCACTTTCCTGACAAACCGTCTCATAGTGCGTTGTGTCACCCCTCATGACGCAACCAAGGGCAACAAATCCGTCGAACTTGTCGGTATTTGCCGCAAATCGGATCGCGGGTGCAATCTCAAGTGCACCAGGTACTTCAATCGTGCTGCCGGTTCCGCCGATGTGTTGAATGCGGGCGCAAGCACCGGAAACAAGCAGATCTGTTATGGATTTGACGAAGGGCGCAACAACCACAAGCAACCGGGGCGGATCGGTGAATTCGGGTAGGCTCACTGAATCTTCACTTTGTGCGGCGACCAAGTGTCAATCCTCCGAAAGAATTGGTCTGATGCCCTCCACGGTGAGGCCATAGCCCTCAAGCCCGACAATTTTCCTCTCTTTTGTGTTTGACAGCAGAATCATCCGTTTGATTCCCAGGGTGCTCAGAATCTGTGCTCCCAATCCATACTGCCGCAATGCCCTCGGTGTGTTTCGTCTGCCAAGGTCAAGCTTCCTGTGTACATCCCTGAGCAGAACCACAATTCCCCGTCCTTCTTCTGCGATTGTCCGCATTGCATCCGCGATTTGGTGTGATTTGCCATCACCAAGCCCCAATAGGTCCGTGAGCGGGTCGACAGCATGCATCCTCACAAGCACCGGGCTTCCATCGGCGACGTCCCCCTTGGTAAGAACGATGTGCTCGCTGTCCTGAATTTCATCGGTGAAGATTCGCAGCAGCCATTCTCCCCCGAACTCGGAGGCAACCGACCGGGCAGCGAGTTGGTGAACGAGATTGTTGTGTTTGCGCCTGTAGGCAATCAGGTCGGAAATCGTGCCGACCCTGATTCCGTGCAGTTGCGCAAAAGCCACCAAATCGGGAATCCGGGCCATGGTGCCGTCTTCCTTCAGGATTTCGCAGATGACAGCTGAGGGGTTGAGGCCAGCCAACCTGGCAATGTCGACACCCGCCTCGGTGTGTCCCGCCCGAACGAGGACACCGCCATTCTTGGCCCGCACAGGGAATATGTGCCCGGGTGTGGAGACGTCGTCCGCGGTTGACTCGGGATCAATCGCAACCAGAACCGTCCGCGCCCGATCGTGGGCGGAAATCCCTGTGGTTACGCCCTCCCGAGCCTCAATTGATGTGGTGAACGCAGTCTCGTGCCTTGAGGAGTTTCTGGCCGCCATGAGATTTAACCCCAAGGCATCCGTGCGTGCCTCCGTGAGAGCAAGGCAGATCAAGCCCCTTCCATGCTTGGCCATGAAGTTGATCGCATCCGGGGTGGCCATTTGCGCCGGGATCACAAGGTCTCCCTCGTTTTCCCTGTCCTCATGGTCAACAAGTATGAACATGCGCCCGTTTCGTGCATCCTCAATTATCTCCTCGGTCGCGGAGATGGCGTCCGTGTAGCTCTCCTTCAGCATGGCTTAGTGCTCCACTTGCCTAAAGCGCGACACATAGCGCGCAAGAATATCAATTTCGATGTTCACCTGATCGCCCTTGCGGGTTTCCGACCAACTGGTTTCCGCAAGGGTGAAGGGAATTAGATTCACCCCGAATTCCCGGCCGGCAACCTCATTGACGGTCAGGGACACGCCATTCAGCGCAACAGATCCCTTTGGAGCAATGAAACCGGCAAGCTCATTCGGAGCAAGAAGTTCGATTCGTCGACAATCGCCGTCAGCAACGATATCCGCAACCTCGGCAACGCCGTCAACATGCCCGGCAACTATGTGGCCGCCAAGTTCGTCCCCGACCCTCAGTGGGCGTTCAAGGTTCACCCGTGTTCCGGCTTGCCAGAATCGGATTGTGGTCTTTGCGAGTGTTTCCGGGGAGGCATTTGCGTCAAACCAGGTTTCGGTCCCGTTTCCGCATCTGACAACAGTGAGACAAACGCCATCGCAAGCGACCGAAGCGCCCGGTGTCAGCCCCGCACCAACGCGCGGAGCAGTTATTCTTACGGTAACCCCGTCGTCGCCGTCGATGCCTGCAACCGTTCCGATGTCGGTCACTATTCCCGTGAACATTGAAGGATTCCCGATCCGTTTTTGCAACCACGACTATAAAGGAGCGCAAGGATCAACAAAACCTCCGGTTTCGGAATCCGTAGGAGGCGATTGGTTGCGACCAAACACTCATGACGTCGCCATCCACGCGTATCTGTTGCTGAAGCGTGAATCTAAACGCATCCGCAATGTTCCGGCAATTGAGTTGGTCAAACATTGGCATCGCATCGGACCCGAGCACAGTGCCCGAGGAGAACGAGATGAACCGGTCGACCAATCCCTCCCTGATCAATGATGAAGCCAATCTTGGCCCACCTTCGCAGAAGATCCGGGTCAACCCCCGTTCCGCCAAGTGTTTCATGACAGTGGCAAGATCAAGTCCGCTGCTCCGCGCCGCGCCGCATTCGATTGTTTCTGCACCTGCTTTCCTCCATGCATCCCTGCCGCTTTCTGGAGCATCTGCACCGTGGCAGATCCAAACCGGCCCATCCCGTGCCGAATTACCCAAATTGGAGTCGACAGGGGCAGAAAGGTTGGTGTCAAGAACAATTCGTACCGGAAGGTGGTCGGCGCCAATGCCGCGGAGTGTCAATCTCGGATCATCCGAAAGTGCGGTTCCCCGTCCGACCATGACGGCATCGTGTCGGGAGCGCATGACATGAACGAGGCGCCGTGATGCGCTGCCGGTGATCCATTTGCTTTCGCCGGTCCCGGTTGCAACTCGCCCGTCAAGAGAGTGGGCAAGCTTCAGCGCAACCATTGGGCGCCCGTGGACTGACCGAAGCAGAAATCCGAGATGCGAGCGGATGGCACCTTCTTCAAGACAGCCCGATTCCACCCTGACTCCGGCCTTTCGTAGAAAGTGGTGCCCTGTTCCGGACACCCGCTCGTCAGGGTCGGAAAGAGGGGTAACAACGCGGGCGATACCGGAATTCGCCAAAAGTTCCGCACACGGGCCGGTTTTGCCGGTATGGGAACAGGGTTCAAGCGTTACATAGGCGGTGGCACCGTCCGATTGATCGCGGGCGCGCCCGAGGGCGATCGATTCGGCATGGGGCCTTCCCCCGATTTCGGTCCGTCCGCGCGCGATGATTCGGCTGTTGCTGACAATGTGACAGGCGACCGAGGGGTTCGGCCAAGTCCGACCAAGCCCCCGTTCCCCGAAGCTCAGTGCAAGCCGCATCCAATGCTGATCAAGCCGGCTGAATGGCATTGATCATTCGGGAACTTCATCCTTCGGCCTGAGTTGTGTCACAAAGGACTCGAAGTCGTCGGCTTCCTGGAAATTCTTGTAGACGCTTGCAAACCGAACGAATGCGACCGTGTCGATTCGCGCCAGCGCCTCCATGACAATCTCACCGATGGAAGTGGAAGGAATGTCAGATTCCCCCATCGATTCAAGCCTCCTGACAATCCCGGAAATCATGCGCGTAACCCGTTCGGCCTCTATCGGCCGCTTGCGCATTGCAATCTTCACTGATCGCTCAAGCTTGTCCCGATCGAAATCCTCCCGTCTCCCCGTGGATTTTTTCACGACGAGATCCCGAAGTTGGACGCGTTCGTAACTTGTGAATCTGCCGGCGCAGGATAGGCAGAGGCGCCTTCTTCTGATGGCCGCGTGATCTTCTGCCGGACGGGAATCCTTAACCTGGGTGTCTGTGCTTCCGCAAAATGGGCAACGCATGGATCAACTTCATACAATCTGTTGGCTGATCCACAATATCTGACGCGCAAGCAGAGAATCAATGGAAATCAGCGCAGGGACGATTGTTGTGCCCAAAGAACGGTTTACATCTCAAACAATTGCCGAAGACGCCTGCTGCGACTTGGATGCTTCAGTTTTCGCAGAGCCTTCGCTTCGATCTGGCGAATTCTCTCCCGCGTAACGTTGAACTGCTGACCAACCTCCTCAAGCGTATGGTCGGTGTTCATTCCAATGCCGAATCGCATCCTCAGAACCCGTTCCTCCCTTGGAGTCAAAGCGGAAAGGGCGCGCGAGGTTGTTTCCTTCAAATTTCCCTGGATCGCGCTTTCGAGTGGAAGAATCGCGTTCTTGTCCTCAATGAAATCTCCGAGCTGACTGTCCTCTTCGTCACCCACCGGGGTTTCAAGACTTATTGGTTCCTTGGCGATTTTCAGCACCTTGCGTACCTTGTCGAGTGGCATTTGAAGTTTGTGCGCCAACTCCTCCGGGGTTGGCTCCCGACCGATTTCATGAAGCATCTGACGGTTTGTGCGCGTCAATTTGTTGATTGTCTCAATCATGTGAACCGGAATTCTGATGGTTCTGGCCTGATCGGCGATCGATCTTGTGATCGCCTGACGTATCCACCAAGTCGCATAGGTTGAGAATTTGTAGCCGCGGCGATATTCAAATTTGTCGACAGCCTTCATCAGGCCGATATTGCCTTCCTGAATCAGGTCGAGGAACTGAAGTCCCCTGTTGGTGTACTTCTTGGCAATTGAGATCACCAGCCGAAGATTTGCCTCAACCATTTCCTTCTTGGCAATTCGCGCCTCCAGTTCCCCCTTTTGAATCTGCCCGACGATTTTTCGGAACTCGGATATGTCGAACCCAAGAAATCTCGCCACATTCATCGCCTCCTCGCGCAGCGCGCAGATTTCCTCCAGCGAAGTTTGAATCAATGTGGGCCAGCCGCGTCCGGATTTGCCGCGGATCTCCTCGATCCAATCCGGATTCAGTTCGTTGCCGCGCCATTCCCTCACGAAATCCCTTCGGTTGATCCGGGCCCTGTCGGCGAGCTTCACCATGCGAGTGTCAATTGAGAGTATCTCGTCATGAATCTGGTAGATTACCCCAACGAGCTGCTCAATCCGGTGATTGTGGAGCTTCAGGTCGTTGACGCGGCCGACCAAATCCCTCCGAAGGTTTTCGTATCGGCGATCCTGCGCGGTGGTGGTGCGTCGGCCCTTGACCATTGCATTGACCTTGGTTTTTTGAAGCTTGGCAAGCTTATCGTAACCAACGGCAATTCTGTCCAGATCCTCAAGCAGCCGCTCCTTCAATTCCCCTTCCATCGCCGCCACCGAAAGATTGGTGTGCTCGTCGCTTTCAGGCTCATCAACGTTGAGACTGTCAAGCCCGCCGGCCTCAGCCTTGTTGAATTCAAGTCCCGCCTTGTAGGTCTCCTCAAGATCCACGACGTCGCGCAGAAAAATCTGCTCCTCGACCAATTCCGTTCGCCACCCGCAGATGGCCTTGAATGTGAGCGGGCTTTCTCCGAGGCCGGAAATCATGGTGTTGCGTCCAGCCTCAATCCTCTTTGCAATTGCGATTTCGCCTTCTCGGGACAGCAACTCAACAGTTCCCATCTCACGCAGATACATGCGAACGGGATCGTCCGTGCGATCCAGCGTTTCGTTGGAGGGTGTGGCGACGGCGACGTCGCGGGATGCCGACAACTCCACCAGATCGCGTGCAGGCTGACCATCGTTTTCAAGTTCCTCCTCGTCCTCAATGACGTTGATGCCCATTTCCGACAACACCGCCATGACATTTTCAATTTGCTCGGAGGTTACCTTTTCGGGCGGAAGCACCTGATTGAGAACATCATAGGTAATGTATCCGCGCTCCCGGGCCTCGGCGATCATGTGCTTCACGGCCGATTGCGTCATGTCCTGCAGCGGACTTGATGCGTCTCGCTGGTCTTCCGGTTTTTTGGCTTCGGTGGCTGTTGTCATGTGTTGATCCTCAGGGGAGTTTTCGGCGGCGACATGGCCGGACGCGGCATTTTGGACGGCACTCTGACCGTCCTTCATTGGAGTCTATCCAACGCTGTCCCTGTCCAATTCCGGATTCTAAAATCTCGTAAACTGCAATTTGGGGTCAAGTGGTGTGATTCCAACCCCGAAAAAGCCGGATATGCAAGTCTTCCCGACCTGATTGTTGCGATTCCGATTGCAGCCGGGGTTTGCATCTCGGTTGATTTGCAAACCAACCCGAGGGTGGAACGGTTTAACCGTCGCATGCGGCATCAAATTCGCGAAGTTCGTCAACACTTACCCTGACGCCGTTTGCATGAACCTCAAATTCTCCGGTTTCAAGCGTATCAAGCCCCCGCTTTGCAAGCTCCCTGGCACTGACGGCGCTTGCAACCCTCGCCGTAGGATTGTCCCCGCCATCGGCCACCTCGTTTTGGGCATTGGATATCTCTGCCATTGCACCATTGGCCGTTTCAAGCTTTCGGATCTCCTCAATCAGGGCAGTCTTCGCGTTGGCTCGACGCTCCCCGCGATTTTCCTTGGCGATTCTCAGGGCCGGGGCATTCAAAACCTGCTTCGTTTCGAGGATATTCCGAATCAGGGCTTCGCCGACATCCCTAACCACCGAATCCCTAAAATTGTCGCCACCCGATTCGGCCAATTCGAAATGTGCAGTGATGCTGTAGAGGATCCTTTGATTGTCACCGCAGAACATTTCAAGGTGCTCAAGCGTTTCGAGGCAATCTCCAACGATTTCGGGAACCGACAGGCATAGCCCGAGGACGAATGTTTCGCGCAGGTTCTGGTGTGCCCCGACGCTGGGGTCAGCCTTGACCAAGGGCGAGTTGCGGAGTTCGAATGTCGGCTTGAACACTTGTTGCCGCTGCCGGCCGGACCAAGGCCTCTTGGACCTTTGCGGCCGTTCGGCTGCTGTGCCCCCACCGCCTCCCAGTCGCCCCGTAAAATGCTCCCAGTAGTGCTTTCTTACGGTTTGATCCTTGATCGTGCGAACCGACCGCAGCAGTGCGGCTTCCAACTCTGCACGGCCTTCCGGAATGGAGATGTCCCGGTTGCGGGTTTCGCACTGCCAGAGGAATTCCGACATTGACACAGCTTGACTGACCAACTCCAGCATGCCGTCCTTGCCTTGCTGGCGAACCACATCATCCGGATCCATTCCTGCCGGCATGATGCAAAATGAAAGCGTTTTGTTGGGCTCAAGTTGCGGCAGGGCAATTCGGGCAGTCCGTTCGGCGGCTCTCAATCCGGCGGCATCGCCGTCCAGGGCCAGAACCGGCTTGGGCGACATTCTCCAAATTTGACGAAGCTGGGTTTCTGTAACCGCTGTGCCCAGAGGGGCGACGCAGGAGCCAATTCCGGCTTGCTGCAGCGATACGACATCCATGTAGCCCTCCACCACAAGGAGTGGCTCCTTGCCGCCGCACGCATTGCGGGCCGGGCCGTGGTTGAAAAGGCAGGATCCCTTGCTGAACAGTTCGGTTTCCGGCGAATTCACGTATTTTGCGGGAACACCGGAAGCCATTGCGCGCCCCCCAAACGCTATGGCTTGCCCCCTTGGGTTGCAGATGGGAAAAATCAATCGATCGCGAAATCGGCAATACAGATCATTGTTGCGATCCGACTTCGCGACCAACCCGGCGTCCAGCATTTGCTGTTCCGAGAATCCCT
This sequence comes from Paracoccaceae bacterium, assembly GCA_021296235.1. Lineage (GTDB taxonomy): Bacteria > Pseudomonadota > Alphaproteobacteria > Rhodobacterales > Rhodobacteraceae > JAPOXR01. The sequence goes on from JAGWAS010000034.1 coordinate 10,729, forward strand.
TGCGCTCGAGGTGGGCAATCAGTTCGGTGCCGGCTGGAGCATAGCCAATCCGGAAGAACTTTCGGGTTTGGTTCGAAACCCCGCGTTCGTCCAGGTAGCTGCGCGTTGCGGCGCCAAGCCCGGCCTGCAGGGATTGCTCAAAAAAGATCAACGCCTCTTCGCAGGTCGATTGCATGACCGATGCCCTGTCGGCCCGTTCCCGTTCCCGCTGTGTGGGAGCCGGAACCTTCATCCCCACCATTCCGGCCAATGACTCAATCGCGTCCCTGTATCCCATGTTCCGGGTGTTGCGGAGAAAACTGATGGCATTGCCTTTTTCGTGGCATCCGAAGCAATAGTAGAAGCCCTTCCTGTCATCGACATGGAATGACGGCGTCTTTTCGCTGTGGAAAGGGCAACATGCCCAAAAATCGCCTTTGGACGGTTGCGATTTCCTTTGGTCCCAGTTCAGTGTGGCACCCGCAACCTGGGCCAAGGACACCCTGTCAAGCAATTCATTCTTGAAGTCTTCAGGTATGTTCACTTGCCACCACCGATCTGCCGAGGTGATTCGCAACGGCTTGCGAATCAGTCAATGATATCGATTCTGCGGATCAGTTCACCTCCGTTCCGATCAAAAATCAGGATTTCGTCGTTTTTTGTTACGACGGCGAACCAAGTCAGCCCTTGGGTGAACGCCACGGCGCTCGAACCGCCCGGCAAGGAAATGCTCCCGGGCAGTTCAAGAATGGGAGGGGCACTGAATTCGCGGAATTTGATTACAAACAGCACCACGATCGTAGTAAACCCCGCAATGGTTGTTACCGTAAGTGCCGTAACCATGATCTTGAGCCACCTGACGGTGGGGGGAGCCTTGATGGGGTCCGAAGAGTCTTCCATGAATGCGATCCGAATTGTTGTCGTGGAAATCGGCGAAGATCCACCTCCGCGGCTTGATAGGGCGTTGGTGGAGTTTCTGCCAGCAGGTGAGCACATCAGCAGGACACGGGTTTCCGCACTCATACGAAAAGGGGCGGTGTCCTGCGATGGGAATACGGTTACCGATCCGGCTCACCGGACCGGCATCGGCGAATGCTGGAGGATAGCGGTGCCAAGGCCGGAAAGTGCCGGATTGGTCGGTGAGGCCATTGAACTTTCAATTGTGCATGAGGATGCAGACCTGTTGGTGGTCAACAAGAAAGCCGGAATGGTGGTGCATCCGGCCCGAGGCAATTGGAGTGGGACTTTGGTCAACGCATTGCTTCATCATTGCGGTGAAGGGATTCTCTCGGTTGGAAATATGGAGCGTCCCGGAATTGTTCACCGGCTGGACAAGGAAACAACCGGGCTTCTGGTTGTGGCAAAGACGGACTGGGCGGCAGACTCGCTGGCAACCCAGTTCGAGGAGCGCACGGTGTCGCGATCCTATATTGCGATTGTCAGGGGCGTTCCGGGAAATTCGTCCGGCTTTGCCGGTTATTCGGGGGTTTCGATCGAACGCAATGGCTTTGTGCGAATTGAAGGCAACATTGGCAGGAGTCCGACGCATCGGATCAAGATGGCGGTCGTTGATGACGGCGGTCGGCATGCCGTAACCCGCGTACGGTCCTTGGAGCAGCTTGCCGGCGGATCTGCCTCGCTGGTCGAATGCAGGCTTGAAACCGGGAGAACGCACCAAATACGGGTTCATTTGGAGCATATCGGCCACCCCCTTGTTGGCGACCCGCTCTACGGCACGGGCGCCAAGGTGTTGCCAAGCAGTGCAGGGGAGCCCGCAAGGAAAGCGGCGGCATCCTTCGGCAGGCAGGCACTTCACGCATCGACACTGGAATTTGAGCATCCCCGAACCGGAAAGCGGCAGGGGTTCGAATCGGATCTTCCCGAAGACATGAGGCTCCTGTTGGATGCAATGTCCGGGAAACAACCTGAAGACAATCGAGGTTGCTGAGTAGACTGAAGCGCATGCTTGCGGCCAAGCGCATGCCATCCTGCCTCCCTTTAGCCCATTGAGGTTCAGAAAAACCGTTCAGGCCCTCCAAAAGTCGGCGGCGACGCCAGGTTGGAATTCAGTGTTGCAATCATCACCGACCGTGAGCTCAGTCGGTTGGAAGGCTGAGACAGTGCAATCGAGGACAATTGGGATGCCGGAAGGTATGTCGCGCACTGTCCCAATTTACGGATTCTGAATCGCAAGGGCCTTCCGCAGCAAGGCCTGGAGGTATTCAAGGACCCAATCCTGATCGTCATCCCCTGATCCGGGCACGGCGGCCGACACCAATTCTGCCAAATCCGCATCCATGCTCAGTGGCAACGGGATTGGTCTTCGTTGCCGATGCAGTATTCAATTCCGGACTGTGTTCCGAGCTTGAAACGAAAGCGGAACATTCTTATGTAGATGGTGTGCAGGCAACAAGAGAGGACGAGCCATTGTCCGGGTACAGAAATCTCCCGGCGCCTTCCGCCGGATCGGGTCTAAACTCCTATCTGGCAGCAATCAGAAAGTTTCCGCTTCTTGAGAAGGAAGAGGAATACATGCTGGCCAAGCGATGGGTTGAACATCAGGATTCTGAGGCTGCTCACGATTTGGTCACGTCGCATTTGAGATTGGCGGCGAAGATTGCAATGGGTTACCGCGGCTACGGCCTTCCCATCTCCGATGTCATTTCCGAGGCCAATGTCGGATTGATGCAGGCGGTCAAGAAATTCGACCCTGAAAGGGGATTTCGATTGGCGACCTATGCCATTTGGTGGATTCGGGCCAGTGTTCAGGAGTTCATTCTTCGATCTTGGAGCATTGTGAAGATGGGCACGACCCGGTCGCAGAAGAAGCTGTTCTTCAATCTTCGGAAGGCAAAGCAGCGAATCGGAGTGCTGGACAACAATGAATTGACCGATGAGCAGGCGAACGACCTGTCCGAGATGCTCAATGTTACCCAGGATGAAGTCAGGTCAATGAACGGGAGATTGTCGGGGAGGGACGGTTCGCTCAACGTAACAATCGGCTCGGACGAAGATGATTCCCGGGAATGGCTTGACACGATCGCAGACGAGTCGGCCAACCATGCGGAAGTCTATGCTGAAACCCAAGAAAAGGAACAACGCAGCAAATTGCTGCATCAGGCGCTTGATGTGCTTAATGAGCGGGAGGCGGACATCCTGTCCAACCGCAAGCTGAGCGACACGCCGAAGACGCTTGAGGAGCTGTCGGTCAAATACTCTGTTAGCCGAGAACGCATTCGGCAGATCGAAGAGAAGGCATTCGAAAAAATCAAGGGTCGGGTACTGGAATTGGCGCGGGAACAGCGAATGGTGCCCGCATCAGCGTAAACCAGTCCAAACAAGCCGCTTGTCAGGCGGTTGTTTCCTCCAATTCATCAATGAGATCTTCCGCAAAGCTGAGACCACCCTGCCAGAAATCCGGTTTGGTCGGATCAAGGCCAAACCAGGACAACAGTTCCCTGTAGTTTCTGGATCCTCCTGCCCTGAGCATTTCAAGATAACGCTGCTCAAATCCATTCTGTCCATCTTCATATACGGCAAACAGTGCCTGCGCGAGGCCATGTCCGAATGCATAGGAGTAGACATAGAAGGGTGTGTGGATGAAGTGCGGCACATACGACCAATAGGTCTCGTAGCCTTCCATGAACCTGAATGCGGGTCCGAGGCTCTCAACCTGAACCTCCATCCAGATTCCGTTGATGTCGTCAGATGTCAATTCGCCTTCAATTCGGCGCTCATGCAGACGTGACTCGAACTCATGAAATGCGATTTGGCGAATTACCGTGTTGATTGTGTCCTCAACCTTGTTGGCAAGCAGCACCCTGCGTTCCGGACCGTTCGGGGTTAAGCTGAGCAACTTGCGGAACGTAAGCATTTCGCCAAACACGCTTGCGGTTTCGGCGAGAACAAGGGGTGTTTTCGAAAGAAATTCGCCCTGTGAGGAGGCAAGCACCTGATGCACGCCATGCCCGAGTTCATGTGCAAGTGTCATCACATCCCTTGGCCTGCCGGCAAAATTCACGAGGACATAGGGGTGCACCTCGGTCGATGTGGAACTCGAAAAGGCACCGGGTTCCTTTCCGGGCCGCATTGGCGCATCGATCCAGTTGTTTTGGAAGAATTGCGATGCGATTTCTGCGAATTCCGGGGCGAAGCCGGAAAACGCCTCCAGGATGGTTGCCCGAGCCTGTTGCCAACCAATTTTGGTCTCTGGTTCGAGAGGAAGCGGTGCGTTCCGATCCCATATCTCAAGCTTCCGCAACCCCAACCAGTCAGCCTTCAATCCGTAATATCTGTGCGCAATCCGTTCATACGACTGGATCACTGTGTTCTTCAGCGTCTCAACGACTTCGGCCTCAACTTCATTTTTAAGGTGACGTGCGGCCTGCGGCGTGGAAAACCCACGCCACTTGTCGTCTGTTGCCTTGTCCTTGGCAAGCGTGTTTGTGATGAGCGTCAGCAACGGTTGGTTTCGCCTGAAGGTTTTCGCCAGTGCAAATGCCGCTTTCCTTCGTGTTGGCCGATTGTGGCTTGCCAACTTGTCCAGTGCCTCGCTGAGAGTGTGCTGGGATCGGTCGAAACTGAACTGCATCCCCGAAATTGTTTCTTCAAAGAGTCGAATCCAAGCAGATTTCCCAGATACCTTTCGGTCGATGACATACTGTTCCATTGCGTTTGAAAGCTGGTGCGGACGCATTTTCCTGATGCTGTCGAGCATGGGCCGGTAAGGCGACGGGCCGCACGGATCCGACATGATCCGGTCGAATTTGCAATCATCGATTTGTGCGATTTCGAGTTTCAGGAAAACCATGTTGCGGTTAATTTCAGCAAGTCGTTCGTTGCAGTCATTGGCAAATTTGCCCCGCAGCGGGTCGTTTGTATCCTCCGCACGACGCAATTCGGCAAACGCCCATATGCGGGACATCTTTGTTTCCATCCGTTCATGGGCAATGATCAACTCGTGCAACCCTTCTGCACCAAGTTCGGCAACTTGCATGTGATGCGCTTCATTCAGCTTCCGACTCTCCGATTCCAGCCATGCAAAGTCTGCTTCAAGTTGAGTGGTGTCCTCGGTGGAATAAAGGTCATTGAGGTTCCACTCCGGCAAGTCGTCCAATGCATTGGCGCCGTTCCCGGACCGTTCATCGGCGATGATCCGTGAACAATCGATGGAATTGGGTGTTCCGTGTTTGGTCATGTTGACGCTTCCGTTCGGTTGAATGAGAGCTTTGGCACCGCCCAATCAGGCAATATTGCCCCTTGATGGGCATGCGCCGCAGTTTCGATCGCGGCAGCCACCTGCGGCGTCGGTTCAGACGACATTCGTTGCAAAAGATCAACATGAATCAACAGGTGTTCGCCGGTTGCAAGCGCATCGCCGGCTTCATTGAGTAGGGAATGGAAAATGTGGAGTTTTTTTCCTTCTCCGTAAAGGCACCATGTGTCGACAAATACCCGCGCACCAGGAAATGTCTCATTCAGATGTCGGATGCTGGTTTCGAGGGTAAAATAGCTCCCACCGGTTTCAATATAGGCCTGATTGCATCCGACGGCTTCAAGGAACACATCGGTCGCAAAACTGAACAGTTCAAGATACCTGGCTTCGTTCATGTGTCCATTGAAGTCGGCCCAATCGGGAGGCACGACCCTCTCGACGGTTCTCATGGGGCAGGAGATCGAAGAAGCCCCCTTGACCGCAACCATTCCAACCTCGCACTTCCGAAGGAATTTGCCGGCACCCCAATTCTGCGCCTTTAGCCCGCGCAATATCGCAACGAGATTTGTGTCCCGGATTTCCTCAAGCTCCGCGATCGTGCGGTGCCCGGATTGCTCATCCGACTGGCGGGCGATTTTCCGGGCAAGTTGGCCATCAAGCTCGGGAACATCGGTCAGGCGGGACCAAGGGAGTTCGAGGCAAGGAGCGAACTGCTCCATGAAATGTTCCATTCCCTGCCGACCGCCTGCGATCCGATAGGTCTCGAACAATCCCATCTGTGCCCAACGCAATCCGAATCCCATTCGGATGACATCATCGATTTCCCCGGTGGTGGCGATGTTGTCCCGTACGAGCCAAAGGGCCTCCCTCCAAACGGCTTCAAGCAGCCGGTCGCCGATATGGGCATCGATTTCTGTCCTTACCTTCAGCGCAGACATCCCGATGCTCTCAAGCACAGACATCGCCGAATTCACAAATTCGGGCGAATTGACATCGGACTGAACGACCTCCACCAAAGGAAGAAGGTAGACCGGATTGAACGGGTGAGCGACGATGATCTCGTCTGGGCGGAGTGCGCAGTTTTGCAGATCCGTTGGCCGGAATCCGGACGTTGACGAGGCGATTATGGCCCCGGGGGCGCTGTGTTTCTGAATGGTCTCAAACACGGCCCGTTTTTGATCCAGTCTTTCCGGCACGCTTTCCTGAATCCAGGAAGCGTCCACTACGGCTTCCCGAATGCTCGTTATGAATTCCAAGCGCCCCTCCGGAGGCAGCATTGAGTCGTAGATCGCCGGATAGGAGCGCCTTGCGCGCTCAAGTGCACCAAGAACGTCCTGTTTTGCGTGGGCACCTGGGTCATGCACTGCAACATTCCAGCCCGACAGGACAAAACGTGCTGCCCAACCACCCCCGATTACCCCTCCGCCAATAATTGCCGCGGTCCGCCTGTTCATTTCTGTCGTATCCTTCCCTGTCATGCTTTCGTGCGGGTTCGGGCAGTATTCCTTCCGAATTTGCGATTCAATTTCATTCGGATGCCCCCAGTTTCAGTGGAGGTGCTGTGTGCCCGAGTTCCAGGTGCCGCCAGCTTCCCTATCCTTCGCAATGACGAGATGCAGCGAGGGCGCAGGCGGGAAAACGGCTGTTCGGTTCCAAAATCGACCTGAAGGAGAGATGGCAGTCGCGCTGGGAGCACACACAAATTACCTCAGTACTCCTTGAAAGTGTTGGATGGCTTGGTTGAACTGACCTGGTGGAAAATACCCATGTGCCCGCGGTCGGGTTCCGGAATTCAAACTGCCGTGCCCGCGTCGGGACGTCAGTTCGGTTTGCCCTGCAACCAGCGCACAAGTGCTTTCCCTGGATCGGATATCTCGGAGACCGAGGAGTACCAGTAATTTTCCCAGTTCGATTTCGGCATGCCTGTGAAGAGCATCAGATTGAGGGGGTAGGTCTCACTGTCTGTGCAGCGACGAAAATCGTCCCTGAACAGGAAGGTTGGCTTGCCCCAAGCAATGGCCATTCCGAGTTCCACCATCACACCTTCGTCAGGTGGGCAGCCGTTGACGACGGCGAATGTCGCGTCGCTGTCGCGTACATCGCGCATATCCGCCTGACCCACGCCGTAGGCCCAACCCGGTTCGCTGAAGTCAATCTGGTTGTTGCGCTCGAAGGGTTCCCAAACCTCAATCCCGAGAGACTCCAGCGCCTTCTGAATCTCGATGAGCGGGCCAGCCTTCAGTTGCCGGGAAAAACCGTAGGGATTTGCCAAGTATAGTGTCCTTGCCATGGTTGACTCCTGCATGCGGATTGCTTTTCGAGTTTGGAGCGGCAACGCGGATGAAGCAACCGAAATGTCTGAACATTTCAATCCGGCCGGATTTTGATGTAGGCGTTCCGTCGATTCCAATGCGAATGGTTCTTAATGAAAATCCGGCCAGCAGACGAAAGCGACGCGGAGGCGATCGCCGGAATCTGGAACCTTATCATCCGTGCTTCGGCCTTTACGTTCAACAGCGTCGAGAAGGCGGAGGGAGAGGTTCGAGAGATGATTTCAGCGAAGCGCGTCGCCGGGCTTCCGGTTCTCTTGGCAGACGACGGAGAGGTTGTCGGCTTTGCCACCTACGGTCAGTTTCGGCTCGGGGTTGGGTATCGGCGAACCATGGAGCACACCATTCATGTTCTTCCTGATGGAAGGAGAAAGGGAATCGGTCGGGGTCTGATGCACAGTTTGGAAACAGTTGCGCGGGACAGGCGGGTTCATTCTTTGATCGCCGGCATAAGCGGCGAAAACGACGGAGCGATAGCGTTCCACAAAGCCATCGGCTACTCGGAAGTTGCCCGCCTTCCGCAGGTGGGGCAAAAGTTCGGGAGGTGGTTTGATCTCGTTCTGATGCAGAAATTGCTTGGCAGCTAGCAGGAAAATCAATGTCGATTTGGACGCGTGCTTCCGAGTTTTTCACGAAACTGAAGGTTTCCGGGAAGGGATTTCTTGAGACACCTGAGTGGTTGAGGAAGGAGACGGACAGGCAGGTCCGGTTTACAATTGCTGTGATCGCACTCGGTGCCAAGTTGGCAAAAGTTGATGGGACCGTAACGGTCAATGAAGTGAGGGTGTTCCGGGAGATATTCCGAATCGGCAGCGCTGATGAAAAGCATGCAGCCCGGGTCTACAACTATGCGAGGCAGTCTTCAGCAGGATATGAATCCTATGGCAGGGCGGTTGCATCTCTCTTCCCCAACAACCGACGAATTCTCGGAGGTGTTCTGGACGGATTGTTTCACGTGGCGTTGGCCGACGGAAATTTGAATCCGACCGAAGTGGAGTTTTTGCATAGACTCAATGAACTCTTCGGATTTTCCGACGAGCATTTTGAAGGGATGCTCTGTCGCCATTCGGATGATCCGGCAGAAAATCCGTACAAGGTACTGGGCGTTGATCCGACCACACCGGCCAAGGAGATCCAAGAGCGCTGGCGCAGCCTTGTCAGGCAGAACCACCCCGATATCCTGGTTGCAGACGGCATGCCGCATGAGGCAATCAGACTGGCGGAGCGCCGCCTTGCAGCCTACAACGATGCGTGGGCAAAGATAAGGACCATGCATCTGAAGTGACTGGCGGTTGACGGTCCGTCCGTTGCGAAGAACACAGCGATCTGATGGCAAAGGGGCAAGGGCGGTGGGTGTCGGGCGTTGGCTTCAACGCGCGCTCCGGCAATCTCGTGAGTGCATCTTGGTTGAACTGCAACTGCAACGCGACGGGGTCAATTCCCGCACTGCTACCGCTTGTTCACTCAGATTCGACTTCCGGCCAAATGAACTCGGCCGTGAGACACTGATAAATGACCGCCTGTGATAAGGTTGTAAATTCATGTTGGATCATCCAATTTTTCCGGATTCCAACAGCGGGCAGTGGCGCGGGTGTTGCAACAGGCCGTTCAATCCTCTGGGTTCCGGAGTCAATGGCCCCCAAGTGGCTCCGATTGACTGTCCCCTGTCGCCGAAGACCTGGTGGTGCTACATCAGTCCAACAGACCGAAGTGAATGCCACGGCCGGTTCAGGATTGAGTCAAGCAATCGTTTCCGGTGATATGCATTGCTAGGGGAATCACGTTGGTGATGGGAGGTCAAAACCGTGGACGGCCAAAGCCATGCCGGGAATGAGTGGCCAACCGTGCTGTTGTTCGCCACCACGGCCATTGCTGAACTGTCGGTCGCACTTGGAATTGCCGCTACGGCCAGCCTGGTGGCTTTTCACTCCTCTCTTCAGCATGAAGTCATTCACGGGCACCCGCTGAAGAGCAGATTTTGGAGCGTTGCGTTGGTGTTTCCTGCAGTGGGATTGCTGATTCCGTTCGAGAGGTTTCGAGACACGCACCTTCAGCATCACCACGATCCAAACCTCACCGACCCTTATGAAGATCCTGAAACGAACTACCTTGATCCCGCAGTATGGCATCGGATGCCAAAACCGCTCCAAATGTTGTTGCGTTTCAACAATGCACTCATCGGACGCATGCTCATCGGACCGGCGATTTCCCAGTTCATCTTCATGAAATCCGATTTGCGTCTGGCTCTTGCCGGAGATCGGAAAATCATGCGCGCCTGGATTTTGCATGCAGTCGGCGCCGTTCCGGTTATCACATGGGTGGTGGAGTTCAGTTCGATGCCGATTCCTGCCTACCTGCTGGCGGCATATTTCGGCATATCATTGCTTAAGATCCGTACGTATCTTGAGCATCGCGCTCATGAACGGCCGCGGGGTCGAACGGTTGTCGTCAACGACCGCGGCCCATTGGCGCTGCTTTTTCTGAACAACAATTTTCATTTGGTGCATCACATGCATCCAAATGAACCCTGGTACAGGTTGCCGAAGAGGTTTGACCGGAATCGTGAACTCTACCTGGGGAAAAATGACGGCTACATCTATCAGAGCTATCTTGATGTGTTCATCAGGCATTTCCTGAGCGCAAAGGATCCGGTGCCTCATCCGCTGTGGGAGGGGAAGGGCAAACAGTAGGCTTGCTCCCGCCAAGCCGTTGCCATCAGGGGCATGGTGCGTCCGGCCTGCATCTTGTGCTATTGCTTCCGGTGCAGGTCAAATTTTCCGGAACCAACATCCAACCATGCTTCACTATTGCCTGATCCGCCTGGCATCCTTGATCTTGAGCCTGATCGTCGCCAGCGTGGCCATATTCATAGTCATTGAAATTATTCCCGGCGACCCTGCGGCGTTCATGCTTGGATTGAACGCGGCCCCTGAGGCGGTTGCGGCACTCAAGGATCAATTGGGCCTCACAGGCAATCCCGTTTCGCGCTATTTCGCTTGGACCGGAGGTTTGCTGGTCGGCAATTTTGGCACCTCCTACACCTACCGGGTTCCTGTTTCCGAACTTGTCATGGCACGGGTTTCAGTTTCCGTTCCGCTTGCGCTCTATGCATTGCTGCTTTCCACCGCAATTGCGTTTCCGGTGGGTCTGTTCGCCGCTGCGAGGCGCGGGAGGCCCGCCGATTTTGGGATCATGGGATTGACGCAACTTGGGATCGCCGTCCCGAATTTTTGGTTTGCGATGCTGCTGGTGTTGGTGTTCTCCATAGGTCTCAAATGGTTTTCCGCTGGTGGATTTCCCGGTTGGGATGCAGGCATCATTCAGGGATTGAAGGCTCTCACACTGCCTGCGGTTGCCTTGGCACTGCCGCAGGGTGCAATTCTGTCAAGGGTGATGCGCTCGGCGCTGATTGAAGCTCTCTCGGAGGACTATGTCAGAACGGCGCGAGCCAAGGGGCTGTCCCAACGGCAGGCAACGGTGCGTCACGCCTTGCGCAATGCGCTCATTCCGGTCCTGACCATCATCGGCCTTCAATTCTCATTCCTGTTGGCGGGAGCAATAATCATTGAAAACGTTTTTTACCTGCCGGGGCTTGGACGGTTGATCTTTCAGGGCATAACCCAGCGGGATCTTGTGGTCGTCGAGAGCGTCGTAATGCTCTTGGTGTTTGCGGTCATAACGGTGAATTTTGTTGTCGACATTGCTTATGCCGCAGTTGATCCAAGGTTGAGGATCAGGCGATGAAATTCTCAGCGCTCCTCGTTGCCGGCGGCATCATTTCCGTCTTCTTCGTGCTGGTGGCGCTGGTTTCGCTCATTTGGACTCCGTTTTCGGTTGAGGACTTGGTTATCGCAAACCGGCTTCGCCCGCCGGATTCCGTTCACCTCCTCGGCACCGATCATTTTGGCAGGGACATGCTCTCGATGCTCATGGTCGGCTCCCAGACATCCATCAGCGTGGCGGTGATTGCGGTCGGAATCGGTATGGCACTTGGAGTGCCATTGGGGCTCGCGGCTGCCGCAAATCGCGGCTCGTCCTACGACGAATTGATCATGAGGGGTAACGACCTTGTTTTTGCGTTCCCGTCCCTGGTCATTGCCATTCTTATCACTGCGGTTTTTGGCCCATCGGCGGTCAATGCCATTCTTGCCATCGGAATTTTCAACATTCCGGTTTTTGCCCGGGTAACCCGGGGCGGCGCACTGAGTCAGTGGACCCTTGATTATGTCTTGGCAGCCAGAGTGGCCGGAAAGGGAAAATTGCGGATTTCATTCGAACATGTTCTTCCGAACATTGCCAATCTTCTGATCGTGCAGGGCACGATTCAGTTCTCGCTCGGTATCCTCGCAGAAGCTGGCCTTTCCTATGTGGGGCTGGGGGCGCAGCCGCCAACCCCGAGTTGGGGCCGGATGCTCGCCGATGCACAAACGTTCATCTACGGCACGCCCGGGTTGGCAGTGTTGCCGGGGCTTGCGATCGTGGCGACGGTCCTCGGTTTCAATTTGCTGGGCGATGGATTGCGCGATTGGCTTGACCCGAGGATTCAGAGGTCAGCGGGATGAGCGTTCTTTCCGTCAGCGGTCTTGGGGTTACGATCGGAGGCACCGGAATTCTCAAGGATGTGAGCTTTTCGATCGCCTCTGGGGAGAGTTTTGGCGTTGTCGGTGAATCGGGGTCAGGAAAATCAATGACCGCCCTTGCAGTCATGGGCTTGCTGCCGCCGGGAGCCAAGAGAACCGGCTCGGCGGAATTGGGCGGTTCCGATTTGTTCAAACTGTCTGAGCCGGAGATGTGCCGCATCAGGGGCAGGGAGATCGGAATGATATTTCAGGAACCGATGACGGCATTGAATCCGGTCCGGACGATTGGCGATCAGGTTGCCGAGACACTGATGGTGCATGAGCGCCTTTCCCGAACCGAGGGGCTGCAGGCCGCTGCCGAGAAGCTGGAGCGGGTGGGTCTTCCAACCTCACGGTTCCCGCTGGACCTCCATCCGCACGAACTGTCCGGCGGTCAGCGGCAAAGGGTCTGCATTGCCATGGCAATTGCGCTCAGGCCCAAGCTTCTGATTGCCGACGAACCCACAACGGCACTTGACGTCTCCACGCAGAGCCGAATTCTCAAGTTGCTTGCCTCCCTCGTTGACGACGACGGCATGTCGCTGATGCTGATCACACATGATCTCGCGGTCATAGCCGAGATGACCAGTTCGACAGTTGTCATGAACGAAGGTCAAATTGTTGAGCACGGACGCACTGAAGCGCTATTCCGCAGGATGCGGCACCCATACACGAAAAAGCTGCTTGCGGCCTCGCTGTATGCGCCCACCAGAAAGGTCCAAGGCGGCAGCAAGCCGGTTCTGCAAACCAGAGCAGCTGTGCGCGATTACTCGAGGGCACGCCGGCGCTTGTTTGAACAGCCAGACCGGGTGCGGGCCGTCGACGGGGTCAGCTTCGTTTTGAGGCGCGGTGAAAGTCTGGGGTTGGTCGGAGAGTCCGGATGCGGCAAATCAACCTTGGCAAGGGCAGTGCTTGGGCTCGACGCCCTGCAGGGGGGAGCGGTTCTGGTGGACGGCGTCGACATTCAGGGACAGAAAGGTGTGCCGCGGTTGGTTCGACGGAAGATCCAGGCGGTGTTTCAGGATCCCTACGGATCATTCAATCCAAGGCATCGGGTGGAAAGATTGATCTCTGAGCCGTTCCATCTTGAACGCAGCGGCATGGACAGGTCGGAAAAGCTGGACCGGGTTGCTGCGGCACTCGTGGATGTCGGTCTATCTCCTGCCGACATGCAAAAATTCATCCATCAGTTTTCAGGAGGGCAGCGTCAGCGAATTGCACTTGCCCGGGCACTTGTCCTGCGTCCCGACATAATTGTGTTGGATGAGGCGGTTTCGGCACTCGATGTGTCGATAAGGGCGCAAATTCTTGATTTGCTGTCGGATCTTCAGCGAAAACATGGTCTTGCTTTCCTCTTCATCAGTCATGATCTCACCGTCGTGAATGCGGTAACCGACCGGGTCCTTGTCATGTGGAAGGGAAGGATCGTTGAGGAGGGGGAAACCAAGAGGGTTTTCAGTTCACCAAGGCATGACTACACCAAACGGCTGCTGGCTGCCGCTCCGTCAATTCCGCAAGATTGGCTGGACTGAACCAGCTTCATTCGCAACAGTGAATTCAGGCTGAGTTCTTCCTGATGTTTGGCGAGTCTCCGGGTGCTTCTTTTGGGCGTGGCCGTCATTTTCCCTTGCCGGTTCACGACGTGTTGCGGTGAACTCAGCAATCGCCTCGAAATGCAGCGGTCATTGGCTGTTCCAATGCGGGTTAACTTTTGCAAGTCGACACGGCACAATCTGCCCGTCCCTTGATGTGGACATTCCGAGGACGTCTGCGATTTGCGGTTGGCCTGGGTTGGGCAGGCCGGCGCCGCGTTCACGCGGCGCCGGAGCGAAGTTCATTCATTCCATTGGACGTCAGTCAGATCGTTGGCCTGGGTTGGCGAATTTTCCCATAATCCCGAGATCTTGGCGTTTGCCACGCCAGTCTTCGCCAGTTGGAACAGAAAACCGTTGACGTAATCGTCGGAGATCATTCTCTGTGCCTTTCCGGCCAGTTCGCGTCGTGCCTCCGGGTCAGCCGTGATCGTCAATTCGGCAATGATGTCCTGAAATTCCCGGTTGTCATACTGAAAATAGTAATCCGGTCGGGCGTAAATTCCGATGTCGTTCGGTTCCGTGTGGCTGACAATGGTGAGATCGAAATCCTTGTTCCGGAACACCTGTTCCAGCCATTGTGCCCATTCAAGGTTGGATATTTCAGTTTCAATTCCGACGTCCCTGAGCTGTGCGGCAATGATCTCACCGCCGCGCCGTGCATAGGCGGGCGGAGGAAGCATCAGTCTGAGGCTCAGCCCATCACCGAATCCGGCCTCTGCCAGCAGCTGTTTCGACAACTCAGGATCGTGCATCGAGTTGCCAGTGAGATCAATGTAGTCGGGATGGTGGGGTGCGAAATGCGAACCAATTGGAGTGCCGAATCCGGACATGGCACCATCAATGATGTCTTGACGGTCAATCGCATGGGCGATCGCCTTCCTGACACGGACATCAGTCAGCGGTCCCGACTTATTGTTTGTGGAAAGTATGGTTTCACCTTCGGTTGACCCGACGATGACGTTGAAACGGGAGTCGGCGGCAAGCTGATCAAGAGTTTCCGGTGCAGGAAAGCCCGGGAAGGCATCAATATCGCCTGTCATCAACGCGGAAAACGCCGCAGTCGGATCCGAAATGAACTTGAAGACCGCAGAGTCGAGACTTACGGGGTTGCCCCAATAATCCGGGTTGCGCTCAATTTCGACACTGTCGCCCTGCACCCAGCGAACAAACCTGAATGGTCCTGTTCCGACGGGACTGGTTGCAGCACTCTCAACCGACTCGGGCGCCAGAATGATTGCATCCCCCCATGCCATGTTGGTGGTGAAAAGACCGTTGGGATCTGAGAGTGAAACCTTGACGGTCAATGGGTCCAGAACCTCCACATCCGTGATTCCGGCGAAAAGTGCCTTCTGGGCATTGGTTGAATTTTCGTCCCTTGCCCGGTCAAGCGAGAATTTCACGTCGGTTGCTTCGAATTCGGTTCCGTCATGGTACTTTACGCCCTCCCGAAGATGGAATGTGTAGGTCGTTCCATCCTCCGAGATGTCCCAGGAGTGTGCAAGGCCTGGCCGAATTGAGCCATCCGCCGAAAATCGGGTCAATCCCTCAAAGATGTTTGCGTAAACAACTTCATCAATTGCCGCTGCCGCACCTCCGGTTGGATCCAGGTTGGGGGGCTCAAGTTGCATTCCGATGGTGATGGAGCCGCCCGCCGCAAACGCACCTCCACCCGCAAGTGCCAAGGAAACTGCAGCGATTGCAGTGCGCATTTTGCCGGTGTTTTTCATGTCGGTTTCTCCTTTGGGTTATGTCGGCCTTTCCGCCGACTGCGTGCTGCATGATAGCAAATCTGCCAGCGCATGTCCCATGACCTTGGCGCTGTCCAGCATATCGTCGATTCCAATCCATTCATCCGGCTGGTGTGCCAAATCAAGCACCCCCGGCCCGTAGGCAATGCAGTTCTTCATCCTGCCGATGCGGTCGATGTGCTTCTGATCATAGGTTCCGGGTGAAACCACATATTCCGGTCGAACGCCGAGAACACGGCGAATGCCGCGATCAACCGCCTGCACAACCGGTGCCGACTTGCCGGTCATGCTTGGAAGCACAGAATAGAGTTCGTTGATGTCGAATTCGAAGGAGGGGCGACGCTGTCCGACCCGCCTGAGCACGTCAATAACCTCGGACTTGACCTCATCAAGTGACTCTTCGGCAAGAAATCTTCGGTCGAGCACCATCCGGCACCGATCCGGAACACATGATGCCGGAAAGCCGGTGAAATCCTCCTCCTGAACCGGTTCGCCGCCATGTATCGCATTGAGGTTCAGTGTTGACTGCCTTGCTCCCTCGGGCACAACCGGCATGTTGGTTCGCTTGGTTGCAAGCATCGGGAACAGCGACTCCTCCAATTCGGCAATAACGGCGCCCATGTGCCTTATTGCGCAGTCGCCGAGGAAGGGCATGGAGCCGTGCGCCATCTTGCCTCGCGTCTCTATTTCAGCCCACCAGACACCCCGATGACCGAGGCAGATGCGATTCTTGTTCAATGGCTCGGGTATGATGACATGCTGCACGCGATCGGGTGAAAAGTGCCCCCGTTCCGCCAGCCATGCAACCCCTCCGTATCCGCCCGACTCCTCGTCGGCGGTCGCAGAAATCTCAATTGCTCCGGCAAAATCGGCATAGGTCTGCACAAAGCACTCGGCAGCCACGATGGATGCAGCCAACCCCCCCTTCATGTCGCATGTGCCGCGTCCGTAAATGCGTCCATCCCGGGAAATTCCTTCGAAGGGATCAAGGCTCCATCCCTCGCCGACCTGAACGACATCAATGTGGGAATTGAAGTGGACGCAGTCCCCGGGCGAGGATCCGTCCTTTCGGGCAAGCAGGTTCCATCTTGGGTACCTGTCGCTGTCCGCAATCGCATCTTCAGCGCGCAGCAAGGTGCATTGGAATCCTGCATTGGCCAGTCGCTTCCGGACAAATTCGCATGCGTCAAGATAATGAATGCCCGGGGGGTTCAAGGTCGGAATCCGCACAAGTTCCCGGGTGAGATCAACAATGTCGTCGCGCTTGGCATCTATCCTTTCAAAAAGGGTTTCCAACCGGGTCAACTGCGAATTTTCAAATGTCATCACGGAAGTGTAGCACGGATCACAAATGGGGCAACAACCGTTCCAGCCTGTAGCTTTGATTCGTTCCACCAGCATGACATTGCATGGGATGTGAAGGCAGCGGTGCTTTCCGCCAACTCGATCTTGAACTATCAATTGCTCGAACAGATTTGATGCTTGAACGGTTGTTTGTCATGGCCGATGGCGGGATGGGCAGACGACTCGCCTGGAAAGGGGACAATGCGCTACATCAAGATCGTCTTATGGATGCTGGCCGCGTCGTTATTGCTGGCCGTATTCGACTATTCGCTTCCCTCAACGCACATCCTCAAGCTGGTTGGAACCGAAGTCGTCAGAACGGATGTGGGCAGTCGCGCTTTCTTTTGGGCCAGCCCGGATGCCGGCACCGGAACCGATGCCACGACCAACAATCGCGACATCAGATTCATAAACGCAGTCTTCGAGGATGGACAGCCAAGGGTCTTCAGAAACGAGGACACCGGCTGGGGATGGCCGCCGTATTTCAAATTCAGCAGCGGCAACCTACAGGCGGAGGCACAGAGCCTCGCGGAATCCGGTGGTTGGATTGCGGTTCGGCACTACGGGTGGAGAATCAAGGTAATTTCGGTTTATCCGAACGCATTGGCGCTGAAGGAAGTGAGCGGGCCGAATGACGGGACGTTGAATTGGACCCGATTGGTTGCCGCCTTCCTGCTGGCGATTACCGGAGTTGTGATCTGGCGCCTGTGGATAAGAGTGCGAAAATGGGTGACCGACCTTACCGACCGTATCAAGTCAAGGCTGTAGGCCCTGTGCAACTGGCTGCACTACGTCTCGTCCCTGTAGAAGTTGCCGAATTCCCCGGCGACCAACTTAATGTCTGCGTCACCGATGCCGAGATGCAGGACGATGCGCATGGTTGGTCTGCGGAGACCAACAAGAATGCCCTTTGCGGTTAGAAATTCTCCCAGCGGTGCAAAATCCTCCGGTCGGGGCGTGAACCAGACCATGTTGGTGGCCAATCTGACCTTGAAGCCGGCTCTGGCGGGCAAATTCCTGAGGAATTCAGCCAGTGCAGCCGCACGCCTGTGATCCTCCTGCAGCCGCTCGACATTGTGGTCAAGTGCATGGAGGCCTGCAGCCGCCAGGATGCCGGTCTGCCGCATGCCGCCCCCAAGTATTTTTCGGTTGCGGCGAATGGAATGCTCCAATCGGCTGCTTGAGGCAAGCATTGTGCCGGCTGGGGTTCCAAGCCCCTTCGAAAGACAGACGGATACGGTGTCGGCAACCTCAGCCAAGGAGGCGGGGTTTTCGTTCAACGCGGTTGCTGCATTGAACAACCGGGCCCCGTCCAAGTGAACGGCAAGCCCGTTGCGGCGGGCCGCTGCTGCTGCCTCCTGCATTCGCGACAGTGGAACCGCTGTGCCGGCAACAGTATTTTCGAGGCAGAGCAATCTGGTCTTGGTGTAATGCGGATCGTCAGCTTTCACTGCTTGATCAATCTGTTGCGGTTCAATCGATCCATCGGCTGCAACCTCCAGCGGGCAATAGGCGACGCCGCCGAGTGCCGACGCGCCTCCGGCTTCATCATGATAGGAGTGGTAGCGGTTGCCTACCAGCATTTCGTCGCCGCGCCCGCAATGTGCGAGTATCGCTGACAGATTGCTTTGTGTGCCCGTGGGGAAGAGAACCGAGACCTCCTTGCCCAGCAAATGGGCAAACCGCTCCTCAATCATTCCGACGGTGGGATCATCCCCGAACACATCGTCGCCGACCTCCGCTTCGGCCATCGCACGCCGCATGTCCGCGTCGGGTTGGGTAACCGTATCGCTTCTAAGGTCGATCGCTCGGTTCCGCGGTGCGGAACCGAATCGGGAGGACGGTTGCATTGCTTCCCTCGCATGCTGAAAGATCGATCCTATCACAGCCCACAGCGTGCACCACAGCGCGAAAACTTCCAGCCGGTCCGCCCCTCTCGGTGCAGTTCAACATTGACGCAACCCGGATGGACCTGCACCACCGTCAGACTCGGCGCGGCAGACGTGACTTGTCTAGGAATGTCGACCTGAATTATATGCGACGCCTACAGTCGGAGTTCGCCCGTGGCAGCAAGGATTTACCAACCCGCCAGAAACGCGATGCAATCGGGAACTGCATGTTCGAAGCACTGGTTGCTTGAGTTTCCCCTTTCCGAGCCGCGAAGGCTTGATCCCCTGATGGGCTGGACCAGTTCAGGCGATACTCAGGCGCAGGTAAAAATCTCCTTCGAAACGAAGGAGGCTGCAATGGCCTACGCCGAAGAGCACGGGATTGCCTATACGGTTCACCAGCCCGCAAAACGCAAGCCCGTTGTCAGAAAAAGAGGATATGCAGAGAATTTCGCCTTTGAAAGGCGCGACAGCTGGACGCATTGACCGGCATTATCAACCAACTGAGCCGTTGTCATGTTTCGGTGCGTTGAATTGCGGCCCCTTAGCTCAACTGGATAGAGCAGCTGACTTCTAATCAGCAGGTTCGGGGTTCGAGTCCTCGAGGGGTCGCCACATAACGCCAGTATCCAGTTCGCTTGGCAGCCGCATGCCGTTCACACAGGCACTTCCAGGCCCAATCGGGTGTAAGCCTCGGGTGGGGCTTCGTTCTGCTGCATGCATTTCAAGAGTTTCACCGTCATATCCGCCTCAATTGTTTCGTTCTTGATTGGCGCAGTTTGACCAGGGTCGGCTTCGACATCATAAATCTGATTGAACAGATCCGAAGGCGGTCCTCCCTGACCCGGCGGACGTTTGGCATCCTTTCGGGCCGGGAGCTTCATGACGGGGTAATCTCCGGTAAACGAGAACGAGCGAACGAACTCGGCATTCTCAAATTCGTTGGCCAGAAAGAAGCTCTTCGTATGAAGCGGAATGAGTGTGTACTCATGGATTTCTTGTTCAAAGAAGTCTGTCGGATAACAAAAATAGGTGTATTTTCCATCAGTTACATTCGTTGCCGCGCCAAAGAGTCCGTATATGACTGCCTCGTGATGGAGGCCGTCTTCGGCCATTAGGTTCAGAACGGACTTACCCTCAACCGATGAAGGCAGGTCCGTTATTCCATGCATCTCAAGGAGCGTGGGCATCAGGTCCTGCGTCTGGGTCAATCCCGACCGGCGCTGACCGGCTTGGTCGGCATGATCCGGGTGCCAGACGATCATCGGGATATGGCTGATCTCCTGATAGAACGGCTGCCGGTTCTTCGCCCACCAATCATGCTCGCCCAGCATAACCCCGTGATCCGTTGTTAGGATCACCGCGGTGTCCTTCCACATGTCATGCTCGTCCATGTAATCGAGAAGTTTGCCGAAATACTCATCGACCATCGTTAACAGCGCCGCATAGTTTGCACGGATTTCACGAACTTCTTCGTCTGTCTCGCGCACCTCGCGGTAGCGGGGCCAATCCAATATCGGGCCCTGATAGTCGGTCGGGTAGAGATCTCGGAACCGCTGTGGCGCCTGGAAGGGCTCGTGCGGGTCGAAACACTCAAGTTGCAGCATCCAGTTGTCAGCGTCACGGTTGGCATTGAGAAAATCGAATAGCCGCTCGAAGCACTTCACCATTGGAAAGTCCTCCTCTTCGACATACTCGGCGCGATTCAGCATGTTCTGCAGGCGGCCCGAAAATTGACGGACATCTTCGTACTGCGAATCGTGATAACGCTCCTTGAATTCATCCAAAGGCGGCTCAACGACCGCTTTCCACGCGTCCCACTCCTGGCCGCGGACAAAATCCCACGTCGTGTAGCGGTTGTGGAATGTCGAACCGCCATCCTCGAAGTAGTGATAGTGATCGGTCAAAAGGTGCGTGTAGGTTCCGTTTTTCACAAGAATGTCCGAGAACGACTGATCGTAAGGCTCCAGCGGTCCCCAAGATCGGTGCAGAAAATTTACACGCCCGGTGTGAATGTCCCTCCGCGCAGGCATGCACGGCATTGAACCCACATAGTGGTTGTCAAACGTCACGGCACGTTCCGAAAAGCGTCTGATGTTTGGTGTCTTCACGTTTCCGCCATAGGATTCAAGCGCATGGCGGTTAAGCGAATCGAATAATATGAAGAGCGTTCGCATGCCCCTCCCTTCCAAATATCTCCGGCATCTGTCCAGGCAAGTATGTAGAAAAATTACATTCTGTCAATCGATATGCCGGTGAATTTCTTGAATTGCCCTATCTGGCGGCAACTGATGCGAATTCGGTCGCACGTGCCCCATTTGTTCTGCGCAATCCGGCGCAACATTGATGTGATGATGAAATTTGGTTGAAAAACTGTGCTTCCATGTCTCAGCGGTTGGGTCTTGAAAACCGCTGGAATTGGCCGGATCGGTCGAGCGATTACGGATCGGCTGCGTTCAGTTTGGGCAAGTCAGCGCATGCACTGTTTGTCAAACACACTCCCACATGCACCAAAATGCCAGACCGAGTCACGAGGGCAGATGCAATCAGTTTGCTTGCTCCGGCAATGGACAATGCAATCCCTGATCGCGCAGCAGTCCCAAAGGCGCAAGCTGGCGTTACTGCGGTCAATGCATCGTGCGGAAGCTCGGCCGGTGAAGAAGTGCTCGCGGACCTGTCCGAGAAGGGTCAATTTGAGGGCGCAGAGTTGGACATGTTTGAGACGGACGCACTGGGCAAACGGGCCCATTTACGAGACTGCGAACGCTTTCCTGAATCCTCAATTTGCAGAGGACAAAACCGGCACTGCGAAAATTATGGGTGTTATGTGCGCGAACTTGCAGCGTGTGGCGCTGACGGGGAGGGAGGTGCCAAAGGAGCCGTTCATTGTGTCCAGCAACTGTAAATCATGGGTGAGTGTGCCTCGCCAATGCAACTTTCCCGGCGGCATGGCGATCGCTAACCTCTTTGGGAAGCAATTGAGCTGCACACATTGCGATCGCATCAATCGCAATCATAAATGTCACCGGCGTCGAGATGGGCGTGAAGGACTCAAAATCTTCGGCAACAGAGATTGCGACGGAAACGTGCGCTTCGCGGGCAATCTTGGACCCCGGTCGCGTCACAGCAATCACTTGGGCACCCATGGACTTTGCAAGTTTCAAACTGTCCAAATGCAGGTCCGCTTCTCCGCTGAACGAAACGTAGAGGATCACGTCACCCCCTTGGAGTGTTCCTGCGAGGATCGTTTGGGTAAACACGTCTGCGGTAATCGCGCACGGTATGCCAAGCCGGTAAATCTTGTTGTGTGCTTCGACGGCAACGACGCGCGCGGCACCATTGCCAAAACACTCGACGCGACGCGCATTTGCAATCAACGAGGCCGCCTGGGCCGCACATTCGGAATCAATTGCATCTCTCGCCGAGGTTATCGCGGCCACGGCGGAATCTGCGACTTTGTGCACTATGGCTTTCACGCTGTCATCTGAAGTCACATCCTGATGGAACGCCGTCGGCACGACGGCCGTGCCTTGTGCGAAGGCGACTTTAAAGTCGGAATAGCCTTCAAATTCCAGTTTCCTGCAAAACCTGATTACAGTCGGTTGGCTGACATCGGCTGCGATGGCAAGTTCGGCGAGGCCTGCACCTGTGAACCGCGCCGGGTTCTGCAGGATCAATTCAGCAACTTTACGTTCTGAGCCGCCCAAGCTATCCATCCGAGTTCGAATTATTGCGAGAACGTCCCTGACAATTTTTTTGTTATGCAAAGCCCTGCCAATCGAAGTAGAATTTCTACATGCTGCCACCTTGCGGCGCCAAATTCAAGATGGACGACATGGAATTGTGTTATCACAGAAGGTGGGGTCTGGATGGCGGAGCTACCTGAAAACGCTTGCTTGGGAAAGAAGCCCTGTCCCGGCTAGTGTTTGATCAAGCAAGAAAGACGCACATAGTGAACGCAGGAAAAAAAACCGCCCGATTCATGACGAAATGGTCCAAACCTCTACACTTGCCAAAAGATCCGCATGATCAAGCCCGCAGGCGGTCCTTATCCGGCTGCAGCAGTGGATCGTCCATCATCCATTGTCCACCATCAACCGGGCCGGAAATTCGCAACTGAGGCAGCAGCGACGGCCAGATCCGCAAGGTGGTACCCTCCGGCCTCCCATTCTAGTTCAGCGTTTTGGTTCCGGTCAGCTCTGTGGCGCGACGGGCAGCTGCCAGCTATGTATGAGTTGCTTCGCAATCGTTGCGTAGACTGGGTCCTTGGAAGAACGGAGAGCACGGCAATGGCGAGCATCACAATCCGCAACCTCGACGACGACGTGAAGACACGCCTTCGCGTCCGCGCTGCCGAACACCACCGTTCCATGGAAGAGGAAGTGCGGTTGATCCTGCGAGATGCGGTTGGGCGCAAGCCGAGTTCTTGGAACCTCGCGAGCGTAGTTCGCTCGCATTTCGGGCCAAACAACGGCGTGGATCTGGAGTTGCCGCCACGAGAGCCCGGGCGCGAACCGCCATCCTTCGATTGAGCTGCGGTTGTGTCCGTGCTGCTGGACACCAATGTGGTGTCCGAACTGATCCGCAAGGCCCCCGATCCGGCAGTCGAGGCGTGGGCTGCTGGCCACGCCCTGGAAGATCTGTTCTTCTCTGCGGTTGGCGAAGCGGAACTGCGCTACGGTGCCGCCATTCTGCCGGCGGGCCGACGGCGGGAATCACTGACCTCGGATATCGAGCGAATGCTGAGCGATGCCTTCGATGATCGCGTGCTGCCGTTCGACAGCGGGGCGACCCGCGACTATGCGATTATCGCGGACATGCGCCGTTCGGCCGGCCGTCCGGTTTCACCGGTAAACTGCCAGATTGCAGCGATCGCCCGGTCCCGCGGCATGGCGGTGGCGACGCGCAACGTCAGGGACTTCGATGATATCGACATTGAGATCGTCAATCCATGGACGGCTGAAAGGGATCGGACTTTTGCACTATGAACCGGGCGGTTTCCGCACATTCCCGGTGTAAGTCTTTCTTGATTGATCAGATGCAATCCGAGCCTCTTTCCCGAGCAGGCATTTTCAGGTAGCTCCGCCATCAGCGCCATGTGGTCGGCAGAAGTTCGGAATTCTGTTTCGGAATCACCCGTGATTGCTGGAATCACATGACGAGTCAGAATTTCTCCCCAAAATTCCTTGGTGCTGAACATGTCGGCAGATAGCTCGACCATGGGAACAGGAGGGAAGGAATTTCACAGTGACAACGCAAAAGCACAACTCAAGGGCGCAACAATTCCCGGCAGGTTGCCCCGATTACCATGTTGCAGACAATGGCCGCAAACGGTCGATGGCCCGGTTGAGCCGCAATGCACCGTTATGGCCAATGCCGGTTGAGATGCGATCGCGGAGTTTTGCATGACCTGTTACAACACTCTCTTTCGAATGAACTTACATGCAAAGGCTTTTGTGGAAGCCAACAACCGTCGGAGCAAAGAGCAAATATCGGACAATGTCCATCCAATGATCGCTGCGGTTACGGGAGGTGACGCAACTGACCTTCCTGCAGGGGGCTGGGCTGCCGGCCAGTCTCTAAAATGAACTTCCAAGGTGCAGCAGAGTGGGGTCAGACGCCTCCGAACAGTACATTGACCTGCGAAGGCGGTTTGGCGAGCGCTTGGTGTGGAAGTGTCGGACTAACGATAGGTTGCAAGTTTGGTGACAATTTCGTCAACCAGATGATCAAGAGGTTGATCGACATCGACGGTAACAGCGTTTTCGTCGGATTCCGGCGGTTCGAGATCACGAAACTGACTTTCCAATAGTGATAGGGGCATAAAGTGCCCGAGCCGGTGGGACATACGTTCCCTGATGATCTCATTTGTGCCGGCGAGGTAGAGAAACAGGGTTTTTTCTCCTGCCGTTGCGCGGATGATGTCCCGATACCGGCGCTTGAGGGCAGAGCAGCCCACGAGCATCGAAGTGCTTGCTTTGGCCAAAGCCTCGCCGACCATTTGCAGCCAAGGTTCTCTGTCTTCATCGTCAAGCGGGATGCCTTTGCTCATTTTCTGGATATTGGCACGCGGGTGGAGATCATCTCCTTCGAAATATGTCGCATTCAGTGCCTTCGCGACTGCCAGGCCCACAGTCGATTTGCCTGCGCCCGCAACTCCCATGACGATCAGCTTTAACGGTTCGGTCATAGGCTCGCTGAAATTCCCCCGTCGACATAGAGTGTGTGCCCATTCACAAAAGAGGAAGCAGGGGATGAAAGAAAAATGCATGCCCCGACCAACTCGTCAATTTGCCCCCATCGCCCTGCAGGCGTGCGATTTTCAAGCCAAGCTGAGAATTCCGGGTCTGAAACCAAGGCGGCATTGAGCGGGGTGTCGAAGTATCCGGGGGCAATCGCATTGCATTGAAGCCCGTATTTGGCCCAATCAGTGGCCATGCCCTTGGTGAGGTTGCCGACCGCGCCCTTGGTTGCTGTGTAAGGGGCAATTCCCGGCCGCGCCAGCGCTGTTTGGACGCTTGCAATATTGATGATTTTGCCGGCTTTCCGAGAGATCATGTGGCGGGCACAGGCTTGTCCGACAGAGAAGACAGAAGCAACATTGGTTTGCAGGAGCTCATGGAATTTCTCGCTCGGGAAATCCTCAAGCGGGGCTCGAAACTGCATGCCCGCATTGTTCACAAGAATGTCGATTGCGCCTGTTTCGGCTTCAAACCCGTCAATTGCAGCCCGAACCATTGCGTGATCCGTAACATCGAATACAAGAGTATGGACCGCAGGCCCATGCTCGCCAAAATTCGCCGCGACACGTTCCAGTTTCTCCCGTTCCCTGCCATTCAAAACAACTTCGGCACCGGCCGATCGCAGGCCCATGGCAAGAACATGGCCAATCCCTTGAGAGGACCCCGTTACCAATGCGCGCCGACCCCCAAGTTCGAACAGGTCCATGTGCTCCTCCGTCTTTACGTGATTGAGATTTGTCTGTTCCATTCCGGGTCATATAAACCCTCGCGTTCCGGCAAAGGAAAGATGTTATCGATGTCGCTCCATTTCCTGAAACAGTTGTGCGGTCCCTAAAGCTGAATGCGCGCCGCAACTGCGATCTGATTATCGACATGAATTGGATCCCGACGCGCTGCCTGAGGATTGCAAACGCGTCAGATGGCCGCGAGAGAGAGACCTGCTCCGGCAGGCCCGCATGGAGCATGAAGCTCAAACAATGTCCGGAATGTATTCTTGACCGCCGGCCGCAAATGCCAATTGGCCGGCAGTTGCTGCTGAAATTTCCGCATTTGCCGAAACGGGCTTCGTTGGGTGAACCATCGGCCCGCAGCCACTTGACCGTCAACTCCGGGAAAATTGGATGCAAGATGATCCTGCGCTACACTGAGATGCGGGAGAGTGAACCCGCCGACAGAAATCGATTTTCAATCGATTCCAATTGGAGTTCATTGACTCACAATCGTGCGTCGGTGGGTTTTTTTTGAAGTGATATCAATAACTGTATAGAAAAATTTTA
>JAGWAS010000001.1:0-276903 GCA_021296235.1 Paracoccaceae bacterium
TCCAAGAAGAATATGATGCCAAAAACTGGAAGCAAAAATATGATCGACAACAAGCCATCGGCAGCGGCTCCCTGCAACCCGTCGCGCAAATTCTGGAATGTCATTCCCGACACGGCCAAGTCGCCGGCAGGACGACGGTGGAGAATGCCTGGCGGAAGACGCATGAAGCGATCCCAAACGGCAGCTTCCACACGCGAAGCCGAGCGCGCTTCCAGCCGCATCATTGCCATGCTTTGAAAGAGGTGCAGCAGAGCACCGAGAAGGCCAAATCCCGCCACCGCAACAGCCGCCGCATACAGCGTTCCAACGCTTGTTCCCACCGCGATCTGATATGCAACGAATCCAAGTGCCAATCCCGGCAACAATCTTATCAAACCACCAGGAAGCCCGGCCATCACCAGCCGTGCGACATCGGCAGCCGATCCATGCAGGGCAATCCTCAGCAGGTCTGCTGGCTTCACGTTCCCTGGCGGCAATGGCCGATAGAACATCCAAGCCTCGTGCCGCAGCGCATCCGCGTGATCCGCCGTTAACCGGATTCTTCGCTTGTTGACCGGGTCAATTTCCCGGTAGCCCCCAAACTTTCCCGGCAGCAGTGCTACGGGCTGGCCGTTTGCAGCGCGGAATGCCAGCAAAGCGTTGCTGTCGCCGCGCCACCAGTTGTCTTCATTTGTGAGTAGCACGCGTCTGGCACGGACGCCTGAAACGTTAAGAATGTCAACAAAGGGATTGATGGATTTCACAGGCCCTGTGTGCACAGGAAACTTGAATTCAATTCCTTCATGTTTGCCTATGATTTGAAGGGCATCCCTCAGTGTCTTTTCCTCATCATCAAAATCCCGGTCAATCGGCATGTCGTAAATGTTCAACAGTTTCCGTTGAGCATCTTTTTCAGCTGTACGACGGCTGATTATCCGCGCTCGTTCGAGATTCGCATCATCAACCACCGCCAATCGGCGGTTGATTCGTTCCAGGGCGAAGGCAATCGTGTGAAATGAGGCCAGTGCCGACTGCAGCATGCCTTGTCTCGCCAGTTCTTCAGTTGATTTACCTGAAAGTGTTGCCTCGCCGAGCAAAGTAAGCCAGCCAGAGCGTGTCAGTGGTATTACGGCCTCGTGCGGACCACTGGCCCCAACAAGTTCCGCTTGATCAACAATGTCCATAAAGAGGCTGGTGCCGCGCGGGGGTTCAGAAACCCAAACCACGCCACGCCGCACCGACAAGATACCGGCCATCAAGTTCTGTG
The DNA here is from genome assembly GCA_021296235.1 of Paracoccaceae bacterium. Classification (GTDB taxonomy): domain Bacteria; phylum Pseudomonadota; class Alphaproteobacteria; order Rhodobacterales; family Rhodobacteraceae; genus JAPOXR01. Next base: position 1,247 of record JAGWAS010000001.1, read on the forward strand.
TCGTGCCGGGTTCTGCCAGCGCAGTTGGGCGAGGAGTACGAGTTACAAAACGCGAAAGCGTGTCAGTAACGGCAATCAGCCAAGTATCAATCTGTTCCGCCAACTCTGCCGGATCAACCTCCGACAACAGGGATACTGGAAGGCGTTTCAAAATGGTGCCTGGCAATCCCTTGGCAATCAGGTTGAGCGTCGCATCTTCATCATTCTCCGGTTTGTCCGGTGCAAGTCCCGGTAATAGCCAACCCGATTCACGGCGCAGCAAGAACTGCGCCGCTGACTGCTCCACCCCATTCTTGAATTCAAACAGGAAAAGATTGACCGCGCCTTGATCAATGAACCAAACACTGTTTGGGTCATCAAGCTTGACCGGCAAATTGCCGGCACAGGGCACGGATTCGCCGGAGCAAGCGGCCAGTTCGGCGATTGACTTGTACTGCTGCCTCGAGTCCTGCATCAGCCTGATTTCACCAGATTGAAATATGTGCCATCCAAGTCTGCAATCAATTCATCGTGTGTGCCGCGCTGAACTGCGACGCCCTTTTCGAGCACAACAATTTCATCGCAATCCCGAACTGTGCTCAACCGATGTGCAACGATCAGGCAAGTTACACCTCGGCGCCTCAAGGCGTCATCAACATTTTCTTCCGTGGCTGCATCCAGCGCACTGGTCGCCTCGTCCAAAATGAGCATGGTCGGATTTCCCAGAAGAGCACGGGCAATTTCCAACCGTTGCCGCTGGCCGCCACTGAAGTTCATCCCACCTTCCTCAACAAGTGTCGAGTATCCCTGCGGCCGAAGCAGGATTTCGTCGTGAATACAGGCGTCCCGCGTTGCTGCGAAGACGGCCTCATCCGGAACAGCTGAATTCCATAATGTCAGGTTGTCGCGCAGGGACGCGGAAAAAAGAACGACATCTTGATCAACCATTGAAATGGACTGCCGCAATACTTCCTCGGGAACCTCATCGCGCAGATGGCCATCAAACAAAATTTCGCCCGACCAGGGCTGAAAGACCCCTGCAACCAAACGCGCCAAGGTCGATTTGCCAGACCCGCTGGGACCAACCACGGCGACCCTTTGCCCCGGCTTGATCACAAGATTGAAATCCTTGATCAAGGGGGGGCGGCTCTTATTGAAGCCGAAGGTGACGTTGCGCAATTCGAGATGGCCCGCAAGTTGGAGTCGGCCATTGAAGGTGGGTATCGATTCCGAATCCGGATCCCGGTTTTTGAAAACGGGATCTTCAGCGGTTTTGGAAATGTCTTCGAGTCTCTGCAAATCGGTTTCGAGCGCTTGGCGCTTGTGGCCGAACTCCAAAAAACGCCCGATGGGCGCAAGGAACAATTCTGCCAAGACATAGAACCCAACCAACATGCCCAAGGTCATTTCGCCGGTGATTACCTGGCTTCCACCGATGCCCAGGACAACCGCGCTGCGGAGTGCGGCGATAAAACCCGGAAGTGCGGCATTCACGGAACCAAGTTCGGAATAGCGCTGGCGCGCGTGCAATTCGCGTGCCTGCTGCCCACTCCAGCGTGAGAAAAAGCGGTCATCCGACCCCGTCATCCGCAGGTTGTCCGCATGACTCAACATTTGCATGCCCACGCCAATCAGCAATCCCTGTTCACGCCTCATCGCATGGCTCCGAACAGCCCGGTGCGTGTTCAGGAAATGGGCCAGCAATCCATGCAGGAGGGCCAGCAGCAACACGGTCAGTGTAAGCAGAACATCGTAGGCCAACATCGCGACAACCAGCACTACGCTCATTGCCATTTCGAAAATCAGTGCAAGATACTGGTCCGTCAAATTCTTCGCGATTCTGTCAATTGATGAAACCCGGTCCGTTAAGTCACCAACCAGCCTGTGTTCAAAAAACTCAACCGGCAACCGCAGCAGCCGCGAGAGGCCCCGACTGTAGCCGATTACCGAAATTCGGGTTGCGAAACGCTGCAGAAATCGGTGCTTAAGGAAAGAAAGGATGTAAACCAGAATACCGGTGCCAAGCAGTGCTGCCACCAGCCCGCCCCAAGGTCCATGGCTTTCCAGGACATCATCCACGAAGATGCCGAGAGATGCGGGAATTACAAGCGCCAACAAAGTCAGCATTAGTCCGCATGCAACAATTACGGCCAATGCACTCCATGACCCGACGGGCAAGGAGCCCAATTGCTTGGAAAGGCTGGGCTGCTCGCCGCCCGGGCTGAATTCACTGCTACGCTCGAACCTCAGCGCAATTCCACTGAAACTTCCGTTGAATTCTTCAGCAGAAATTCTGCGTCGTCCCGTGGCCGGATCATTGAGCAGGAAATCGTCGCCATCAAAGCCTTCGAGAACGACAAAATGACTGAATTGCCAGAATAGGATCAGAGGTAGTTGCAACTTTCTGAGTTGATCGACACGTACACTGAGTCCACTGCATTCAAGCCCATAGTGCCTGGATGCGCGCACGATACTTGCGGCACTGCTGCCGTCGCGGCTCACCTCGCATCTTTCGCGCAATTCTGTAAGCGGAACCCAGCGCCCGAAATAGGCAAGTACGCTGCCAAGACAAGCGGCACCGCATTCCGAAGCGTGCATCTGCAGCATAATTGGCGTTGTTGCCCTGCGCCTCGAAAAGTCAGTTGCGGTTTTGTCGCCTGTTCTTTGATTCAAACCCTTGATGCCCTCAATTTGGGTATGCCCCAACTGACTTGAAACTTGCCCGGTTCGAACTGCTGGCTAGTCAATAGGCTGCCCTTCTTGCACGGTCAATGTCGGTTTACCCAGGAGCTTCTGCGATAAGGTTGTCGGGTTACCTGCAAATGTTTGGATGAATTCCAAAACGTTCGATTCTGCAGCTATGAACGCTGCAATCCCAATACCGAGATCGGAGATTTTCTGCCGAGTTCAATGACGATCCGGCATTCCTTGCCCGCAACGGAAGCAACATCAAGAAATTCATCAAGCACCATGTCGACGCGCAACAATGACACCGGAAGCGCTGACTCAATCGCCGAAAGTTCCTCGGACAGTGGAATGGTGGAAATTGCCGCGATCTCTCCGTCAAATGTCTCTGCATCTCCGTTTGCCAAATCCAATTTCACCGCCGCAAGCATCCCAACATTGATGTTCGGCACAGCATCACCATCAACCAAAACAAGCACCTGAACGGTTCGGTTGCCCTCAAGCAGCTCTTTGCCTGGTTCGACCACAACACCGTCAACCGAAAGGGTGCGGGTTACGTTGCCAAAGAAGAGCCATGCCGCAAGGATGAACAGCAAAAACGCAATGGCAGCGACAAGAATGCGCTCCCGCGGCGTGGAAATTGTCAGTAACCGGTTTAGTTGCTCACGTTCCTCCTTTGCCTCGGCAACAGTGTCATGAAATGAGTCAAATGGATTGTTGAACACGATTGTGACGAGCCTTCATGCAATGATCAAGCAAGGACGAAGTATGACTGATTCGACCCGAGCGAACTATTTAAGGATCACATCCTGTCCCAACCAACAGAGTCAAGACTGCAAATTTGGAAACTCAATCCGCTTCGATGCTTCCCGGAACAGGTTGGATCAGCGGGAAAGGCAAGCGGATTCCCGATCAGGAGTCATTGGCACCGCGATCAGTTTCAAGGTGATCAGGTATCGGACCCATGCAACCCGCAACACAACGGCCCACCCTGCAACCGTCGGGACGGCAACTGCAAATGTTGGCACAACGAGCACTCAATATCCACGCAGATCGGCAACGCTGTCGCGATTTGCCGTTCCGGACGCGATTGAGAACAGCGCAAATTTGAAACAGCAATCAAGACAAGCCATTTTTTGTGCCACTGCGCAGCCAATGAAAACCAATGGAAATTCCTCAATTCGGCAACCTCCGTTTCCGGGCTACATTTGTTTGGCGCTCAGAGACGCGATACACACATCAATCCAGTCTCGTGAAACAGGATTGATGTGAAACAACCGGCAGCCGGATTCACCAACTTTGAGCTAACGCGGGAGTTTTTTCATCTTCCGCCCGGTTTAACTTATCTGGACGGAAACTCACTCGGTCCGCTTCCGCGAAAGCTGCCCGCGAGTATCAACCGTGTGTTGGCGGAACAGTGGGGAGAATTGCTCATAGGGGCCTGGGAGCAGGCGGAATGGATGGTTCAGCCGTTCCGAACGGGTGATCGCATCGGCGACCTGATTGGCGCCCCACCCGGAACTGTCGTTGTTGGTGACACACTGTCGGTTAAAGTCTACCAAGCACTCGGTGCAGCACTGGCCATGAATCCCGGCAGAAGGATCGTGCTGACGGACAGTGGCAATTTTCCATCAGATCTCTACATGGCCGAGGCACTCCTCAAGACTGTGGGTGAAGGACACCAATTGAAGGTTGTCCCGCCCACCGAGGTTTGCGCTCAACTCAACGAGGACGTGGCGGTTCTCATGCTGACAGAGGTTGATTACCGCACTGGTCGGCGGCATGAAATGACGACACTGAACAAGATTGCCCGCGAATGTGGAGTCATCACAATTTGGGATCTTGCACATTCGGTTGGTGCAATCGAGGTGGATGTTTCAGGCTCGAATGCGGATTTTGCAGTCGGATGCACTTACAAATACCTCAATGGTGGACCTGGGGCACCGGCCTTCATCTATGTGTCCAAGGCAATAATCGATTCCGTCGAGTCGCCATTGACCGGCTGGTTGGGACACTCAGCGCCTTTCAAATTTTCACCAAGTTACGATCCAGGCCCGGGAATCGCACGAATGCGGATTGGCACACCTCCCGTGGTTGGCCTCTTCGCGCTTGATGTCGCACTTGATGTTTGGGAACTCGCAACCATCGGGGATGTGGCGCAGCGTGCAGCGGAACTCACTCAATCATTCATTGCCGGAGTTGAAAGGACCTGCCCGGAAATTGAACTTGCGTCACCACGGGACCCTGCATCAAGGGGGAGCCACGTATCTTTCCGCCATCCTGAAGGGTATGCGATCATGCGGACTTTGATCGCCAATAGGGTCATTGGCGACTTTCGGGAACCCGACATTATGAGATTTGGATTCGCTCCGCTCTACAATGGAGACGGTTGCGTCTCGACGGCAATCCAAGAGTTGCGGAAGGCAATTGATCTCAAACCTTGGGAGTCCGAATGTTTCAAGGTCAGGGCGGCGGTAACTTGAACGTTCCGACAAGGAATGAGGGCCAAATCCCAAAACAGTGCGACGGCTCAACCGGGACCTCGGGCAGGCAATTCAGCTTGGATTGCACGGATGCCAAACAAGGCATGTCAATTTGTCGTCGGGATCGAACCAAAATCGGCAACAAAGGTTCAAGTGATTGATTGTCGAACCGCTGCTGCTTGAGTCTTCAGCAGCCGTGCGGCCGGTGGCGTGCGACATGAACTCCACCGCACCCAACCTAGCAAAATTTCTTTCCAACGGAATCGAAGCCGCCCCAACCGGGTGCTCGCTGCAGGCAGGCCAATTGCTGAGAACGCAATCGCCCACCCCGGCAAAGAACCATGGTGCCCTCAGAGAGACTCGAACTCCCGACCCCCTGATTACAAATCAGATGCTCTACCGGCTGAGCTATGAGGGCATCGAGGATGCAATAGGCTCAGCTCGGCGCAGATGCAACATTCCCAAGACCGTATTGTCGGATTGAGCCTTTCTGCAACACGCAGGCCGATATATTGCAGTCATGCACCGAAACGAGGGTGCGGACGCAAACTTTCCACCGCGAAGGGAGCACCAAAAGATGGAATGGCTCATGGCATTGGGATTTGCAATTTGTCTTGCCGGCCTTGGTGGGATCATTCATTGCATACTGCGCGCAATGAGGTTGAGGCACTCCGCCCTGCCTGAATCGGAAATGAGGAGTCAACTTCAACGCCTTGTACCGGTCAACTATGGATCCGTGTTGCTTTCCATTCTTGGTCTGTGCCTGATCGTTGTCGGGATGATGCTGTGAAGATCCGCCGGGGCACAACTCAGGCTGCAAGCACCGATTCAACCGATTGCTCAATTAGAAGAAGGCAATCCGGACTCGAAAATCTGTGGTCGGCCCCCTTCACCAAATGCAATCTGACGTCGGTGCCGGTAACATGTCCAAGCAAACGGATAGCCACCTCCTGATTGACATCCTCATCCGCCGTGCCCTGGAGAAATCTGGCAGGGAAAGGCAAATGAAGGGGATTCTTCAGCACCAAATTGGTCATCCCGTCATCAATCAGTCGTTTGGTTATAATCATGGGGTTGTCCGAGCGGTCGCTGGGCACCTCCACCTTTCCGTCCTTTTCCAATGCAGCCAGTTGAACCTCCGACAGGCGGAATTCCCTGAAATCCTCGGTAAAGTCCGGCGCTGCGGCAATTCCGACGAACCCCAGCATCCGCTCCGGAATCCGCGTTGCAAGTATCAAGCCTATCCATCCGCCCATTGACGAACCCACCACAACTTGAGGACCATCGGTGAGCCTTGAAACGGCGTCCATCGCATCCTCGGTCCAGTCGCTGATGCATCCATCCTCAAACCGGCCGGAGGAACGCCCGTGCCCCGTGTAATCGAACCGCAAATACGCTCTACCATCGCGTTTTGCCCAATTCTCCAGGTGAAGTGCCTTCGTTCCATTCATGTTCGAGCTCAATCCGCCCAGGAAAACAACCCCCGGCTGCTGTCCCTTGGTCCGGCAGTAGGCCAGGGATCTGCCATTTCCCAATTCAAGATGCCTTGTCTCCATTAATTTCGTCCTTCTCTTCACAACTGAAGAAGCCGCCGTTGAGCCGGGCGGTCGATCTGGTCTGAATACCCAAACCCCGCCTGAATGCGGTAGATGCATGGAACCCACAACATTTTTTTCCGCAGCAACTTGGATTTTGTCATTGACCGGGTGGCGGTTATGGCTATTTCACCAACTTCCCGCAACCGGGCGTTTCGTGGGCGCCAAACAGACGAGGACTCCATGACTTCCAGCATCACCCTCACCTTCCCCGACGGTTCCGAACGACAGTTTGATTCTGGCATAACTGCCGGCGAAGTTGCGGCCAGCCTGTCCATATCGCTCCGGAGGCGAGCGATATCCGCAGTCTTCAACGGCACCCACTGGGATCTTCAGTGGCCAATGGAGGTCGACGGATCTATCTCCATCAACACCATGGACGATGAGGGTCATGCACTTGAACTTGTCCGCCATGGCCTGGCGCACGTGATGGCACGGGCCGTTCAGGAATTGTGGCCGGAAACGAAGGTTACGATCGGGCCGGTCATCGAAAATGGCTGGTATTATGACTTTGACCGCGAGACTTCATTCACGCCTGTCGATTTGGAACTCATTCAACAGCGCATGAGGAAGATCATTTCGCAGCGTGAGCCGGTGCGCACCGAAATCTGGGAGCGGAGTGGCGCCATCAAGCACTACCGGAACCTCGGTGAACCCTACAAGGTTGAACTCGTCGAAGCCATCCCACACAATCAACCGGTTCGCATGTACTGGCACGGGGATTGGCAGGATCTCTGCCGCGGGCCACATCTGGGAAATATCGGTCAGCTTCCCGCCGATGCATTCGCACTTCGAAGCATTGCCGGTGCCTACTGGCGGGGTGACTCGCGCAACAGGATGCTTCAGCGAATTTACGGTGTTGCGTTTCGGCGCAAGGAAGACCTCAAAAGTCACCTCAAGATGCTGGAGGAGGCTCAACGGCGCGACCACAGGCGGCTGGGAAGCGAAATGGACCTGTTCCATTTCCGGGAGGAAGCACCAGGCATGGCCTTCTGGCACCCTCGGGGCTGGACGATCTACAAGCAGTTAAAAGCGTACATGTCACGCAGGCAGGCCGTGCACGGATATGTAGAGGTCAACACACCCACAATCGTGGACCGTTCGCTGTGGGAGGCGTCCGGCCATTGGGATAAATTCCAGGAACATATGTTTTTGGTTCATATCGATTCCGAACAGCAGGAAAATGGCAAGATCAACGCACTGAAACCGATGAACTGCCCCTGCCACGTTCAGATCTTCAACAAGGGTCAAAAAAGCTATCGCAACCTGCCGCTGAGGATGGCCGAATTCGGGTCGTGTGCCCGGTTTGAGCCGTCCGGAGCTTTACACGGCCTCATGCGGGTCAGGGGATTTGTGCAGGATGATGCGCACATCTTCTGTGAAGAGGCGCAAATCGAAGGGGAAACCGCCAGCTTCATCAAAATGTTGACCGAAATCTACACTGATTTGGGTTTTCCGGAATTCAAGGTGAAGTTTGCTGACAGGCCGGAACTCAGGGCTGGAAGCGATGAGATTTGGGATCGGGCGGAGGGTGCACTTGTTTCCGCAACCCAAGCCGCCGGTTGCGAGTATGAGCTGAATCCAGGCGAAGGAGCATTCTATGGCCCGAAGCTTGAATTCGTGCTCACCGATGCCATTGGCAGGGACTGGCAGTGCGGAACGCTTCAGGTTGATTTCGTGATGCCGGAAAGGCTTGATGCGAGCTATGTCGGCCGCGACGGCGAGAAACACCGCCCGGTCATGCTTCATCGGGCCATTCTGGGAAGTTTCGAACGCTTCATTGGCATGCTCATCGAAAATCACTTTGGGAATCTGCCATTTTGGCTGGCGCCGAGACAGATTGTCGTAGCCTCGATTGTGTCCCACGCCAACGAATACACAGAAGAAGCGGTGCAACGGCTCATCCAAGCGGGAATTCGTGCCGAAGCCGACACCAGGAACGAGAAGATCGGCTACAAGGTAAGAGAGCTGGTTACCGGAAGAGTTCCGGTGATCTTCGCAATCGGAGAGCGCGAGGTCGCCGAGAATACAGTGTCGATTCGCACGCTTGGTAAAACGGGAATGGAAATAGTGCCACTGCAAGACGCAATCGACAGGTTTGCAGCTTTGGCAAAGCCGCCCGATTTGGTGGACGGAGATCAAATTTGATCGGAATCGGCGACACTTCACGTCAATTTTTTGGAACAGGAGTTGAAGACCGGCCCCAAGGCATTTAATTGGATAACACGGAATTTCGGAAAGGAAGCCAAAGATACCCCGAAGACCATACAACGCGCCTCCTGCGCGTCATACGGGCCCCCGTGCGAACGATCGCATTGAGGCACCGCAAATCCGCCTGATCGGAGCTGACGGCGACAATCTTGGACTTAAAACCCCTCAACAAGGGATTGAACTTGCGAAACAGGCGAGTCTTGATTTGGTGGAGATATCTCCAACCGCAGAGCCGCCCGTCTGCAAGATCATGGATCTCGGCAAGTTCAAATACGCGCAGCAGAAACGTGAATCCGAATCCCGAAAGAAGCAGAAAACCATTGAGGTCAAGGAAGTAAAATTCCGCCCCAACACCGACACCCATGATTACAATGTCAAGCTCAGGAGCGTGGAACGCTTCTTGGGAAATGGTGACAAGGTAAAGGTCACGATGCGTTTCCGAGGGCGGGAAATGGCTCACCAGCAAATTGGACAAGATCTGCTGGAACGGGTCGCCGAGGACATCAGCTTGGTTGGAAAGATTGAGGAATTGCCCAAACTTGACGGCCGGCAGATGTACATGATGATCGCTCCGGCCAAGTAATCGACCGCCTGCAAGCTCGCTGCGGTGATTGTTTGATCGACGGTCCACGGCATTCGGACAATTCAATTCTGCGCTTGTTCAGGTTGGGTACTGCACTGCTTTTGAAGTCCGGCCGGATTGCCGGAAGTTGGCTAACCTGGAGGAATGCGGGATGATACAAGGGCCAAGCTTGCTTGGGCGGCAACCGTGCAACCTGTAGTCATTTGTGCAGCCAAACGCACGCCAATCGGTTCGTTTCAGGGCAGCCTTTCCAAAATTTCCGCAACAGATCTCGGGGCAGTTGCAATTGGTTCACTTTCGGCTTCCGTGGGGTTTGATCCCTCGGCGGTGGACGAGGTTGTATTCGGTTGCGTCCTTGCTGCAGGCCTCGGACAAGCGCCCGCCCGTCAAGCCAGCATCGGTGCGGGATTGTCTGACAGCATCCCCGCAACCACCATAAACAAGATGTGCGGCTCTGGAATGAAGGCGGTCATGCTTGTTCATGATCGTTTGGCTCTCGGGCATGCCGACATGGCCATCGCCGGCGGAATGGAAAGCATGACAAATGCCCCTTACCTCATTCCAAAATTGCGATCCGGGGCAAGGTTGGGACATGCCGGAGCTGCCGACCACATGTTTCTCGACGGGCTTGAGGACGCATATGAAAAGGGACGGCTGATGGGCACCTTCGCTGAGGATTGCGCCTCATCATTCAGGTTCTCAAGGGAGGATCAGGACGATTATTCGCTCCGTTCCCTGCAGCGTGCCTTGCAGGCACAGCGTTCCGGAGCATTCGCTGCCGAAATTGAAGACGTCATTGACAGCCGCAATGGTGAGGTCGTCCTGTCGGTCGACGAACAGCCCCAATTTGCAAACCCCGAACGCGTACGCATGCTGAAACCCGCTTTCCGGCCGGACGGGACGGTTACCGCGGCAAATTCCTCATCAATTTCCGACGGAGCTGCGGCCCTGCTGATCGCCACTGAGGGATTCGCGGAATCGAATGGATTGCCGACGCGGGCCCGAATTGTCGGCCACGCTACTGCCGCTGGCAAGCCTGCCCTCTTTACAACCGCACCCGCCCTTGCCGCCAAAAAATTGCTGCAACTGGTTGATTGGTCTGCAGCCGATGTTGGCTTGTGGGAAGTGAACGAGGCGTTCGCGGTTGTTGCGATGGCATTTGCCAGGTTGGTTCAAGTTCCTCAGGACCGGATGAACGTGAATGGCGGAGCATGTTCGCTCGGCCACCCGATCGGGGCATCCGGCGCCAGAATTTTGGTGACACTCCTGCACGCCATGGAGGCAAATAACATAAAGCGCGGTGTCGCCGCGATATGCATTGGCGGCGGCGAAGCGACCGCGCTTGCCGTTGAGCGACCCTGACCGGACCGTTCGCCGTCAGCCCTCGCCCAATGCGGCCACATTTATGGTGTCCTTCCACCGCCTGTGAATCCAGTACCATTGCTCCGGATGGGCCCTAACCCGGATTTCAAGGCTTCTGTTCAGCTCCTGCGTCATTTCCGAATGGTCGCCATGCCTAATTGGCATCTCAAACTCAACATCAAACTCCAGCCCGTCGGGGCGGCGGACTGCATAGAACGGGACCAAGAGTGCGCCGGTCTTGACGGCAATCCGGGCAACTGCCGTATTGGTCCTGGTGGGCAAGCCCATGAAGTTGAGTTGATCCCCCTCTCTTGAATACTGATCATTGAGTATCAATGTGATCCCGCCATCCCTGACAAATCTAACGAACTCCTTCGTGCCAACGTTGCCGCGCGGAAATACCGGTTCACCGATCCGTTTCATCGTCCTGACGTAGTGCCGGTTGAAATATGGATTGTTCATCGCCCGATAGACGCAACCGACCTCATGACCTCTCCTGATTAGCTGCACCCGGCCGGCCTGGGGATTTCCAAAGTGGCCGGTTACCAATATGACGGGCTGTCCCGCAGCAGCGGCCCGTTCGATTTCCGACAGCCCTGGACCCACCGGCATTCTTTGCGAAACGTGTCGGACAAACTGATCGGTCGCATAGGTTTCCATGAAGATGCGAGTGAAATTGCACACGCAGCCGCTGAAGATTCGCTTGCATTCGTCTTCCGGCATGTCGGGGAAAACATGCTTAAGGTTCCCGTAAACACGTTCCTTGACGTCAGTCAGGGGAGCAACAACACGTTCAATGAACGCTCCCGCCGACCTGACCCTTCGTTCATAGGGCATCAGCCTCGCGGAGGCAAAAAAGAGCCGAAGGCCGAGATCGATTGCAAATTCGGAAACTTTGCCGTCGAGTTCAACAATTCCTGGTGTTCGTGCGGTCATTTCCTTGCTCAATTTTCCCGCCTGTTTTCGTAGCTTCCCTGTGCCAGATGTAGAGACCGGAAGCAGCAATCACAAATGCGCCGACATAAGTCCAGAAATCGGGAAATTCATTAAAGAAGATCATTCCGTAAATGGCCGAAAACACAAGTGCCATGTAACCGAAAGGGCTTACAACTGATGCTTCTGCCAAGAACAGCGCCCTTATGATGAGATATTGACCGGCGGTGCCAAACATCGCAACGAGAGTCATCGGCAGAATATCTTCAAGCGCAGGAGTCGACCAACGAAACGGCACCACGACTGAAGCAATTATCGTGCCCAGGATCGTCGTGAAGAAGAAGCTCGCGGCAATGCCCTCGGTTCGGGACAGAAACCTTGTGGCGATTGCGTAGCCGGAGAAGGACAGAGCAGCGATTAGCGGGAAAAGGGCATAAGGCGAAAACACCGATGTTCCGGGCCTGATTATGATTATCGCTCCTGCCAAACCGATGCATACGCCAAGCAGGCGCCGCCAACCGAATTGTTCACCAAGAAGGATCCAGGCTGCAATGGCGATTACCAACGGGTTGATCTGCAGGATGGCGGTTGCGGCGGCAAGGTCGATATTGGAAAATCCAATGAAAAAGCTGAGTGTGCCGATGTAGAGGAGAGCCGATCTGAGCAACTGAAGTCCGGGACTGCGAGTTCGCAGAACCACACCGGTCGTTCGCCATACCAACAGTCCCGCCAGCAGCATCTGGCCGATATACCGCACCCAAACAATCTGCATGACATCATATCTCGACGAGAGACCCTTTCCGACCGCATCCATGCTTGACAGGAAGAAGATCGCCAGAATCATCATTGCGATTGCCTTGGAGGAGGAGGACAGTCGGGTCAAATTTGCCATCCGTTGCCCCTGCCAAGTATGGTTGATTCCGTAGACGCCCGATGGGAAAACTGGTTATCGGCACCTGGAATGATCTTCGTTACCCGTCAGAGCAAAAGAACGATAGCGGAATTTCGTGCGACTGATAATGTCCGGCTGCCGACAGGATCACAGCTATGGGCTCAGACAGGATTCGGTTCCTGCTCACCCCGCCATTTGCTTCCGCCAATCTCGGTTACGAAATCAACAGGAAGGTGAAACAGAAAAATGATCAGAAGCGGAAGCGAGTATCTCGCGTCGATTAGGGATGATCGGGTTGTGTTCATCAACGGCGAGCGGGTTAAGGATGTGCCCACCCATCCCATGTTCAAGCCAATCGTTGACATACGCGCCAAGATCTATGATCTCCAGCATGCCGCGTCCACCCGAGATGTCATGACCTACCGGGATGCCGGCGAGAACTTCGCAATCGGTGTGAAACTTCCGAGATCACAGTCGGACTGGTGGGACAAACGCCGGGCAGTCAACACAGTCTTTAACGAGATCGGCGGCGTGGTAACGCGCGTGGGTGATGAAACCGTCGGTGAAATGTGGTCGCTGTTTGACGGGCAGGATGTTCTCAATGAGGTCGATTCACAGTTTTCGGAGAACATCCGCAATCACATTGATCGTGTTGTGCAGGCCGACCCCTTCCATGTCTCGGCAAACACCGATCCGAAGGGGGATCGGTCCAAGCCGCCGCAGGAGCAGGACCCCGACATGCTTCTGCATGTCGTCAAGGAGACGGACGAGGGTATCGTCGTGCGCGGCGCCAAGTTCGAAACTGCCGCTCCGTATGCCAATCAGGCATTCACAAAACCGACGATCGCCAATTGGGGCAACGAGGCCTATTCCGACTATGCGGTCGGTTTCATCTGCGACCTGTCGGCCTCCGGCATCAAGATGATCTGCCGCACAGGCTTTGCCGGCCGTTCGCCGGTTGCGGACTATCCGCTCGCGAACCGATTCGACGAAATCGACAGTCTCGTGATTTTTGACAACGTCCTGATCCCCTGGGAAAATGTACTATTCTACCGGCATACGAGAGCAGCGGCGTTCATCCGCGCCACATTGCACAGGTATTCGGCATTCGCATTTGTCCAAAGAAATCTGGCGTTTGCCGACCTGATGATCGGGGCCGCACTGTGGAACGTGCGCCAAACCGGCCTCGACAAGCAACCGGCGGTGCAGGAAAAACTGGCGAAGCTGGCCGTCTACAGGGAAGGAATAAATGCACACCTGACCGCAGCGGTGGCCTTGGCCGAAATCAGTCCCGGCGGATTGCACATGCCAAATCAATCCCTGCTGTACACCGGGCGCGTGCATGCGTGTTCGCAATGCCACGAAATGGTTCATATCGCCCGCGAACTCTGTGGCGGCCAGATTTGCGTAACCCCGGACAGCGCCGCTTTCGAAGATCCCGAATCTGGAGCCTGGCTGCAGAAATACTACACGGTCAATGAAGACTGGATCGCCGATGACCGCCGCAGGTTGCTTGCATTTGCAAGGGATCTGCTCAATTCCGATTACGCTGGCCACCGCTTGACGTTTCAACTGTTTGCGCAGTCGCCGCCGTTCGCCCACCTCGGCGCGGTCTATCGGAATTTCGGCTGGGATGGTCCGCTTGAATTCGTGAAGAATTCCGCAGAGCTCTCCGACGGCGTTTGCAGCGAGCGAACACTTGACGGCTGGCTTGAGTCGCAGCCGCATCCGGATGCCGGCTAGCAGACCGCAAACGCCGCAGCTGAACCGGAGGGCGCAACCGTGAAAGCCAGCGACGATCCCGGCCGGGAACGGTTCATCTCCGGAATGAGCCATGCAGCCAACACGGTTAGTGTTGTTACAACCGACGGCCCGGCCGGTCGATCGGGCGTAACGGTGTCGGCCATGTCATCGGTGTCGGCGGACAGCGAGATGCCGACGCTGCTGATCTGTGTTCATCATCTCAGTCCGGTTTGCGGTGGCATTCTTGGCAATCGCGTGTTCTGCGTGAACCTGCTGCGCGATGATCAGTCATTTGTTGCGGACACATTTGCCGGCAGAGTCCTTCCTGCCGGCGAAGACAAGTTTTCCTGCACCATGTGGGCAACTGGCAAAACCGGCGCACCGGTTGTTGTCAATCACCTTGTTGCCTTTGACTGCGAATTGATTCAGAATTTTCGGGTCGGCAGCCATGTCATTTTCGTAGGGCAGGTTGTGGAGACCATCATCCACGACGGCCATGCCCCGCTCATCTATGCCAACCGTGGATACGGAACTCCATTGCGGTTGGATGAAGCAGCAGTCACAGGCCAAGTTGATGAACCGAACAATCTGCGCATCGGCTGCTTCTTCACCTTCGCTCCGGTCTACCTCCCGCGGCTGATCGCCGAGCTTGAGCGGCAAAACCAAGAAATTGACGTCTCGTTCATCGTCGGTCACCAAGGGCAGGTCTTGGAGGCACTTCGCTCGAATGCCTGCGACATTGCCTTGAGTTACGATCTTCAGTTGGACCGGC
This sequence comes from Paracoccaceae bacterium, assembly GCA_021296235.1. Lineage (GTDB taxonomy): Bacteria > Pseudomonadota > Alphaproteobacteria > Rhodobacterales > Rhodobacteraceae > JAPOXR01. The sequence continues at coordinate 16,485 of JAGWAS010000001.1, forward strand.
AGATCAGGATCGAGCAACTGGCAGAAGCCAAGCCATACGTGTTGCTTCCGGCCAGCCACGAACTTGCTTCATTGGAGCGCGTGCCCATGCATGATTTGGCCAAGCTGCCAATGATTCTTCTGCAGCGTCCGCCAAGCGAGCAGTATTTCCTTGGATTGTATCGCGAACTGGGAATTGAGCCGAACATTCGCTTCAGGACACCATCATTTGAGATGGTTCGAGGTTTGGTTGGCCGAAATCTCGGCTACAGCCTGCTCACTACGCGACCGGCAACGAATACAACCCATGACGGCTGCTCCGTGGTCGCGCTTCCGTTGGCGGACGAGGTTTCGCCCGGCAGAATTGTCCTGGCAACCGTTAAGGACAGGGAACTCAAACTTGCCGCAAAGCAGTTTGCCAGCCTGTGCAGGAAGTTCTTCACCAAAGCTTCAGAGGGATTGCAGAAGCATGATTCACGAGAGAATTAGAAGGTTCAACACAAAGGACACATATCCGGAGCAAGATCTTGACAATGATCTTTGTCAAGCCGTGGTTGCAAGCGGAAAACTTGTCTTCCTAAGGGGACAGGTATCGCAGGATCTCAATACGAACGAAAGCCTTTATCCGGGTGATGCCCGCATGCAGGCCAGAAAGGCCATGGAGAACATTGAACTGCTGCTTCGCGAATCCGGCAGCTGCATTGAGCACATTTGCCGGATCGTTGTTTACCTGACCGACATCCGCCACCGAAATGACGCGTACCGGGAAATCGGCAACAGCTTGCGCGGGGTGTTTCCCTGTTCGACCGGATTGGTGATCACCACCCTCGCCCGTCCGGAATGGTTGGTCGAAGTCGAGGCAACGGCAGTTATCCCCGAGGAAGGTTGATCCAATGACATTCTCGATCCTGGGGCTGTGCAATCGGACCGGCATGATCGGCACTGCAATTGCAACTTCGTCGATTTGCGTGGGAGCACGGTGCCCATGGGTCCGCACCGGTGTCGGTGCGGTGTCGACCCAGAACATAACCTTGCCGTCCATTGGCCCCTTGGTTCTCGACCGACTTGAGGAAGGCAGAACTGCAGGCGAAGCCCTCAACGACATCATGGGATCAATCGATCAAGGCGAATACAGGCAGGTCATCGTCATCGACAACGTTGGGCGCTCGGCGGGAATTTCCGGAGCAAAAACGCTTGGTACATACGCCATGAAGGCGGGTGAGAGCTGCATTGCAGCTGGAAATCTCCTGCACAGCGAAGAATTGCCACAGGTCATGACAAAGTGTTTTGAGGAATGTGCCGATGAGCATCTGGCAGGCAGGCTGCTGACCGCGCTGGAGGCTGGTCTGCACAAGGCCGGCGGCGAGGAGGGGTCCGTCCATTCCTCGGCAATCCTGGTGCATGCAAATCAAGTCTGGCCACTTGTGGATCTGAGGGTTGACTGGGATGACAGTGACCCCGTGCTGGCGCTGAGGAAACTGTGGGCCGATTATGAGCCGCAAATGGAGGATTACATTACAAGGGCACTCAACCCTGCGGCTGCCCCAAGTTACGGAGTTCCCGGTGATGAGTAGGAGTTCGGTGCAGGAATTCGCCGTCCAGGTTTGGAATTGCCTCAATCGGCAAGCGCGACCAACTCGCGCCTGAACGAAACGCAATCGGGGTCGATCACACCGCTGTCCAACTCCTCGGCGAACTTTCTGCCGGCGAATACGGCGTGCGCAATGGTTGCAGGTGCTTGTGCATCGCCCAACACGGCCAGCAATTCGATTCCTGCATCGGACCATTGCTCCTTCCGGGAATTGAGGTCCCGATAGAGTGTGTCGTTTGGGATTCGTGATGTCACAGGCACCACGCAATCTGCTTCAAGCTGGGTTTCGGCACCGGTGTAACCGCAGGAAAATTCAACAACCCCATCATCGGTTCCGGTCAGAATCATGTTCGGCAATATGGTTACGCCCATCTCCAGCAGCCGTCGCTGGATCACATGCTGTTCCATGGTGTTGCGGGTCCAAGTGGAAACCTCGGATGCGGGGGTAACCAAGGAAACACTGAATCCCTCCGTTGCCAGCAGTTCTGCAAGCACACCTGCCATGTAGTAGTGATCATCATCCCAGATCACGACGCTCCTTCCGGAAGGCCGTCTGCCGTCAATGAGTTGGTCAGGATCAAGGATCTCGGCGTCTCCAGAGAAGGCAATTGGCATCGTCCAATGATGCCCAACCCCATCCGATCGCCAGTACGAACCGGTTGCCAGCGCAATCCTCGAATAGTCGAGTTCCATGATTTCATCGGCAGTCAGTTCATGTCCAAGAAACAATTCGACGTTCGGCAGGCCAATAAGCTGCTGCAGGCGGTAATCCCGCACCCTGATCCAAGCGGCCAATCCGGGCAGGGATGCCTCCCTTGAAACTCGACCGCCCAACTCGCCGTTTGACTCAGCCAAGGCCACATCATAGCCGCGCTTTCCCAGCATTTGGGCAGCCTCCATGCCGGCAGGGCCTCCGCCGATGACCAAGACTGGTTTTTCAGACTCCCGCGGCCTAATGCGCTCCGGATGCCAACCACGTCGCCACTCCTCTCCCATCGCGGGATTCTGCGTGCACCGGATCGGCGACATGGTGAAATCTCCCGAAACGCAGATGTTGCAGCCAATGCATTCCCGGATGTCTTCGGTTCGATTTTCTTCGATTTTCTTGGGAAGGAATGGATCGGCTATTGAAGGGCGGGCACAGCCGATGAAGTCAAGCATCCCCTTCTGGACCAGTGAAACCATTCTGTCCGGAGAAGTGTAGCGTCCAACCCCCACTACAGGTTTTGTTGTCAAACCCTTGATGTTCCTGAAGTAATCCTCTTGAGCCCCTTCGGGGGAAAAGCGAGAGGTTCGGCTGTCATTTTCCCAGCCGGCAAGGCACACATCCCAGAGATCCGGGAGTTCAGCGAGCATGCCAATCATGTCCTCGACCTCAGCCCTTTCAAGCCCATCCGATCCCATCAGCTCGTCAAGCGAAATCCGGCATGGCACGGCGCAGGCCCCTCCGACCGCATCTTTGGTTTCAATCAGGATTTCCCGAAGAAGCCGCACCCTGTTCTCAAGGCTGCCGCCGTATTCGTCGGTGCGCTGGTTGTATCTGCGGGACAGGAAATGATGAAAAAACCCGAGGGCATGGCCGGCATAGACATAGACAAGATCGAACCCGGCCCGCCTGCCCCGCACGGCCGCATTCCTGTGCCAGCGCCTGATGTTTCGGATGTCGTCCAAATCCATTTCACGCGCTTGCACCGGATCGTAGGTGAAGCTCGCAACCGGCAGCGCCGTGGGTGCCATCGGCACCTCCCTGCCATAGAGATTCGGTCCGTTGAGGCCATTGTAGGCAAGTTCGATTCCGGCAAGCGCGTTGTGCTCATGAATGCGATCGGCCATCTTCGCAAGCATTGGGATGTCTCTGTCGTCCCAGAGACGCAGTTCAATGAATGGGTTGATATCGGAAGTTGGATGTATCTCCACCTGTTCGGTGCAAACCACAGCCCAACCGCCTTCCGCCTTTACGCCCCGCATTTGAGCAACCGCACTTGGATCTCGGTAACCCATGCCGTTGCAGTGGGGCACCTGATAGAATCGATTTTTGGCGGTAACCGGCCCGATCCGGACCGGCTCGAACAGGATGGCGTAGCGGGCGTTCACGTTCACTGTTGCCGGGATGGTGGGCGGCGGGGAGCAGGTTTCCCCGCCGCGTCAACTATTTCTTAAGTCGTGTCCAGATGGCATCATAAACTTCCTGCGTTGCCTGATCGCAGACCTGAATGAAGGTGCCCGCAGGTGCGTCCGCCGGGGGTATGGCTTCCGGCTGCGACTTCAAACCCTCTTCAAGAAGGTCGACCACTCCTTTGACGCCGGCACTGTAGCGGGCAAAATTCGTTACCGCCGCCACATTTTCCGGCTCCAGCAGGAAGTCCATGAATTTGAGTGCATTATCCCGGTTGGGTGCATCCTGAAGCAGTACGACATTGTCCATCCAGACGATCAACCCTTCTCTCGGATAGGAGTATTCGACATTGGCTCCTTCCTCCCGGGCCTTTGAGGAAAAGCCGTTCCAAATCATTCCGACCGCAGCATCACCGGACACGAGCACATCCTTTGCACCATCGGAATTGAACGACGCCCAATGACCTTTGGCCGATTGAAGGAGATCGTCCAGCGCCTTGAGTTGCTCGCGATCATTCGTGCACTGTGGAATTCCCAAATGCATTGATGCAAGGAGCATGACCTCACCCTGAGAATCGAGAATGTTGATCCTTCCCTTCAACTCATCCGGCGGGTCAAAGACAATTGCCGTTGTCCTTATGTCCCCGGCATACACATCACGGTTGACCGAGAAGCTGGTTGATCCCCACTGGTAGGGTATTGAGTGTTTCCGTCCCGGATCAAACGGAACTTCCAGCCACTGCGTCTCAATGTTGTCCATGTTGGCGAGTTCCCCGTCGGCGATCGTGTCAAGGAGCCCCTCGCCGATCATTATCTCGACCATGTAATCGCCTGGAACCGCAACGTCATAGGTTCCCATTTTGCCGGCCTTGAGATTCGCCAGCATGGCCTCGTTGGAATCGAAGGTGTCCATGGTGACCTCAATTCCGGTTTCCGCAGAAAACTTGTCCAACAGCTCTTGGGGAATGTATTCAAACCAATGATAAATCGATAACTTGCCCTCGGCTGAAACCATTCCGGCCGGCATCAATGCGGCGGCTGCCAGCGCAAGCGTCAGTTTCCTCAGCATTTCCGAGCCCTCCTCTTCGTTCTTCCCACAGAAGATTAGCTGCCGCGTTTTCCGGAACGGCTTCGGCCACCCCGGTTTCCCAAACTGCCAACCATGTAGGAAACACTAACAAACAGACTCGAGACCAGCAACAGCAAGGTCGACAGTGCCATGATGTTGGGTTTGATCCCTTGCTTAACCGCTCCAAATATTGCCGTCGGCAGGGTCTCCACTCCGGAACCCTTGATGAAGTTTGTTATTATGAAATCATCCAGAGAAATAATGAACGCCAGAAGAAATCCCGCCAACACGCCGGGCATCATGAGCGGCAACAGCACATGGCGGAAAATCTGTCCGCGATCGGCATAGAGATCCTGTGCGGCTTCCTCGTAGTGTGGTTCAATCCCTTGAAGGCGTGCGGCAATCGGCAGGAACGCAAATGGAATGCAAAACACGACATGGGCAATCAGGATCGAACCGTAGCCGAGGACAAGCCCTATTGCACTGAAGAAGATCAGCGTGGCAACAGCGGTAACGATTTCAGGGACCATTATCGGCATGGTCAGCAGCGCGAAACTGAGAGCCTTGCCGCGAAACCAACCTCCCCGAACCATTCCCAGCGCTGCCGCGGTTGCAATTGAGGTTGAGAGGATTGCGGCGGCCGTCGCGATCGTTACCGAATTCCATGCCGCCGACTTGAATTTCGCTGATTCCGTGCCAACGAACACCTCATGGTACCAGCGCAGGCTGAATCCGCCCCACACCGTTATCGATTGTGATGCGTTGAAGCTATAGCCCATGACCACAACGAGAGGCGCATAAAGGATGAAAAGACAGGCAAGGGTTGCCGAAAGAAAACCCGGATAGTGCCTTACGGCGGAATTTCGTGCCATGCTATCCCACCTCCGTTCTGGACTGCTGGCGGGCGTGAATCATCAAAGCGATCAGAACCATTGAAAGCAGGATCATTGCCACAGCGGCACCGAACGGCCAATTTCCGGCATTTCCCTTGAACTGTTCCTCAATCAGCGAACCGATCATGAAGTTTTTGGCGCCGCCCAAAAGATCCGGGGCCAGGAAGGCGCCAAGACTTGGAATGAAGACCAAAATGCAACCGGCCACGATCCCGGGTCTCACCACAGGAAACACCACCCGGCGGAGAATTGTCCACCGGCCCGCATACAGGTCGGCTGCCGCTTCCGACAACGAAAAGTCGTATCGTTCAACCGAAGCATAGACGGGCAGTACCATGAAGGGCAGGTAGGAATAGAAGAGGCCGAGTTGAACCGCAAAATCGGTGTTGATGAGCGTCAACGGCTGCGAAATCGCTCCAAGTGCCAGAAGGAGTTCATTCAGCGGCCCGTTGTCCCTGATCAGGAACTTCATTGAGACGGTCCGGATGAGGAGATTGACCCAATAAGGCACGGTAACGAGAAAAAGCCAAACCATGCGGTGGCGGCTATCCCTTGTGGCAATGAAATAGGCAGTCGGAAATCCCAGGATAAGGCACAGGACGGTAGCCACAGCGGCTTGAAGGATGGATCGGCAGAAGATCGTGATATAGGTCCATTCGATCGTTGGCGGTTCATCACCAAACAATCCGCGGTCGAATATGAACTGATCATAGGCGGCAAGGGAAAATTCCCAAATAACCCCTCCCCTGAATTCCTTCGTAAGAAATGAGAAAACAAGCATCAGAAAGACGGGAACCAGAAGGAATACGCCGATCACCAACCATGACGGCAACAACAGCGCCGTCCTGACGGATCGAAAGGCCCCCGACCGGTTCAGCCTGTCGTTACCTGCTCCAGTCATCAGTCCGCAAGGACGCGCGCTGCGCCATCCTCAATCCTGAGTCCGACCCGATCGCCGGTCCGGAACCGCGACATGTCGGAGCCAAAATTCTGGCACCGCACGAGCAGTGACATCCCACCATCGATCTTGACGCGATACTGTGTGTCGGTGCCGAGATAAACGGCCTGGGACACTACACCTTCAAGGCCCCCGGCCTGCGGATCGGCGATCAGGCCAATTTTTTCGGGCCGCAAGAGGATGACGCGCTTACTTCCGGATGGAGCTGGCGCGGCACCTCCGCAGCTTACGATGTGGCCGTTTGGAAGCCTGTATTGGCAGAGGCCATCTGCTTTGCCGGCAAGTTCGGCGTCAATGAAATTCGCCTCCCCGATGAAATTGGCAACGAACCTGTTCAACGGATTGTCATAGATTTCCCTGGCATCGCCCGTCTGCTGTATCGTTCCATCCGACATGACCGCAATCCGATCGGACATGGCCAATGCCTCCTCCTGATCATGAGTAACGAAGACAAATGTGATGCCGGTGTCCTTCTGCAGTTGCTTTAGTTCAAGCCTCATGGCTTGCCGCAGCTTCAGATCCAGTGCCGAAAGTGGCTCATCCAGCAGCAGAACCTTTGGTCCCGGAGCGATTGCCCTGGCCAACGCGGCCCGCTGCTGCTGTCCACCCGACAGCTGATGCGGCCGCCTGTCCGCCAACTTCTCAAGATGGACCAGGCCAAGCATGCGCTGGACGGTTTCATTGATCCTACTTTTGTCGAACCCTTTCATTCTCAGGCCAAACGCCACATTTTCGGACACCGTCATGTGGGGAAACAAGGCATAGTGCTGGAAAACCGTGTTGACCGGTCGCTTGTGTGGCGGCAGGCCCTCCAATTCCTGCCCGTAGAGCAGAATCTGCCCTTCGCTGACATCTTCAAATCCTGCAATAAGCCGAAGGAGAGTGGTTTTTCCGCATCCTGACGGCCCGAGAAGCGTGAAGAACTCGTTGTCCGGGATCGACAACGATGCGCTGCTCAACGCCACAAAATCTCCGAAGCGCTTTCCGACATTTCGGATCTCGACTGCGATTGACTGTTTGTCGGTGGCCAAGAATTCACCTTCGACACAACGGAGGCGATCCAATGGCCGCAAACGGGCAATCAAACTCCCCCCAGGATGGTTTGCCTACAATATCGCAGGGGGGTGTTGAATGCTCGGGGCACATCCCGCCGTCATGCGCGCCCCTTCCAAGGAACAAGAATGCGCTCCAGGCTGCGCATGAGAATGTCAATTCCGTAGCCGACGATACCAATCAATATGATGCCCATGACGACAATATCGGTGAGTTGAAATTTGGCCGCGGCAACGATCATCTGCCCTGCACCCTTCTCGGCCGCAACCAATTCGGCTGCCACAACCGTGCCCCAGCACACGCCCATGGCAACACGCGCACCGGTAAAGATCTCTGGAAGGGAATTGGGAACGATCACGTGACGCATGATTTGCCAACGGGATGCGCCCAAGGAATAAGCGGCGTGGATTTTTGAAATGTTCACACCTGAAACTCCGGCTCTGGCCGCGATGGTCATTATCCAAAGGGCCGCCAGGAACAAGAGAACGATCTTTCCGGTTTCATCGATTCCGAACCAGATAATAATCAGAGGAATCAAGGCCAAGGGCGGAACCGGCCGCATGAATTCCACGATTGGATCAAACCACCCACGAAACCAGTTGGACAGTCCCATGGCATATCCGAGCGGAATGCCAACAATGCAACCAATGGCAAATCCGGCCAAAACGCGAAGCAGCGACCACCCCAAATGCTCAATCAGCGTGAAATTTCTGTAACCCTTTGAGGCAATTTCAACGAGTCGGGACCACACATCCTCGGGAGGAGGCAGCCAGATCTTTTCCATCTGCCAACCCTCGGTCGGTTCAAAATTGAGTGAACCCTTTGGCGTCATCAACACGGTGCCGTCTGCAATCTCCACCTTGGTTTCAGAGTCAATCGGGCTCCCGTTGATGGCCACGATGCGATAGCCTTCATCCTTTGAACCTTCATCATTGCGAGAACTACGTATCAGCCCACTTCGTCCAGCCTGAATCGTAACCGAGTCATCCTTGGCAAAGCCTGTGTCGTCACCCTTTGTTGCCGGGGCATCAACTATTTCCCCAACGCGGTGCACGCGAACGAACACCGTAGCGTCGTCCTTCTCGCCTGCGGCGTTCTCAGCAGTGTAACTGAATGACGTATCGCCGATGAATGGACCGGGGACATGAAACAGCGTCAGTTTTGAACCGGTAAAGGCGCCCCAAATCAGAAAGATGCCCACAATTGAGATGATTGTTGCTGCACGATCAGGGATCACGGCACTTTCGTCGCCAAATGTTACGGTTTTCAATGATGTGAAATCAGCCCGTGACTTCACAAATCTGGACACGACGCGAACGATGATGAACGCCAGGATGAATGTGGCCACATAGATCAGTGCAATTATCACGAGACATTCTCCTTTCTGCCCATAATTTCTTCTTCCATGTCCCAGATCATCGACAGGATTTCTTCACGGGTCTGAGAATATCCGTCAATCTTCTTGATCTCGCGCAGGTCCGCCCCCACACCCATTTCAGCAAATGGCAGCCGATATTCCTTGTGGACACGGCCCGGGCGAGGCGCCATTACCAACAGCCGTTCGCCAAGCAAAAGTGCCTCTTCAACCGAATGCGTAATCAGGATGATTGTCTTTCCTGTTTCCTTCCAGAGTCGCAGAACCAACCCCTGCATCTTTTCCCGCGTTAACGCATCGAGTGCACCGAGTGGCTCGTCCATCAAAATGACTTCGGGATCATTTGCAAGACACCTTGCGAGGGCAACGCGCTGCTGCATTCCGCCGGACAGTTCATAAACTGCCTTCTCCTTGAAATCCTGCAGACCCACGGTTTCAAGCAAATGATCAACTATGTCGTTGCGCTCCGACTTGTCCATGCCCTTCATGTTCGGTCCAAATGCCACATTCTGGTGGACATTCATCCATTCGAAGAGTGCTCCCTGTTGGAAGACCATTCCGCGTTCAGATGCCGGTCCCGTAACCGCAACTCCGTTCAGTTCAACCGACCCGGCCGTTGGCGCCAAAAATCCCGCCAAAATGTTCAATAGCGTGGTCTTTCCGCAACCTGACGGACCAAGTACCGAGACAATCTCACCGCTCTGGATTTCAAGGTTTATGTCCAAAAGCGCCTGAACATGACTGTTGTTTGCCAGTTCGAAGCGCATGGAAACGTCGCTGATGCACAAGCCCTTCATTTGGTTTTTCCCAACTTGCAAGGTGATGTGTGCTGCGGCAGTTGCTTCGCCGCAGCACATCGCAGATTTACTGGCCGGAACTCAGCGGGCCGGAATTCACCGCGCCCGAATACGTGTCCCGAGACGATGGAATGTTACCGGTTGCCACGAAGAAATCAGCGACCTGTTTCAGGAATGCCTGCGTTCCACCTCCGAGCCACTTATCGGAAAGCTGCTCGTCAACCGACGGAAACAGGAATGTTGCCAAGGTTGCTGCAGAGGTTTCTTCGTCATTGCCGGCATCATTGGCAATAACCGGCAACATTTCGGCCGTATGCTCGCCGGAATTCCACATTGCGTTGGCTTCTGCCGTGACAGCCACAAACTTCGCCACGATTTCAGGGTTCTCCTCCACGAACGCGGCAGGAGCTGAAGTGACGTCAAAGACATGAATCCCAAGTTCTTCCTTCTCCGCACCGGTCATCAGAACATTGCCGTAATCCAACATTCGGCGGAGTGCGCCACCCCAGCCACACGCCATGTCGAGCGAACCCTGAGAGAGCGCCGCAGCACTTTCGGCAGGTGCCATGTCAACGACCTCAAGTGAAGCGACCTCAATTCCGAAGTGCTCCATCTGCTTCAGGAAGCCATAATGCGCGGCAGTCCCTATCGGAACTCCAACCTTCTTGCCGGCAAGCTCTTCGACACTTTCCTGGTCAATCTCATGTCCAGCAGCAACCACACAGTTGTCGTTGTCGGAATAGGAAACCGCAACATCAATGATCTGCAGGTCCTGTCCAGCCGAGGTCGCAACCACGAATGGAGGAACGCCTTGGCTAACAGCAATGTGAATATCCCCGGATGCCATTGCCGCTGACATGGCTGTGCCGGTGTCAAATGCACGCCAATTGACCTTCACGCCAAGTGCCTCGTCGTACGTGCCGTTAACCTTGGCATACTGGAAAGGCATCGGCCACTCCAGAAAAAAGGCCACCGTAATCTCCTCAAGGTGGCCATCCGCAGTGGCTGTTGATGCACCGATGGTGGCGGCGACCGCAGTCATGCCAACAGCTGCATTGCGAGCGGACCTTAGCAACGACCGTAGTGCTGCCCCAGTTCCCAAATTGCTTTTCATATTGTCCTCCATCCTCGTTTCAAGCCAATTTTGGCCATGGGCGACGAGGATTAACTGCAGTTGCCAGCCTTGTCGAACAAAATCATGCGCACAATTGGTGGATTGAACTGTCGTGCCCGGCGATTGCTGTTACCATTCGACGTCAATCATAAATTCAAAAAAAGGAACCCTGCACAGGGCAATGGTCAAGTCCTGATTTTGCTGGATAATTCAGAGGGGAGGTATTCCTGTTGCAGTGCAAACTCGACATCGCCTGCGGCACATGGAGGGCGGCTTGCCTCCGGCTTTTCGATCACATGAGGTCCCTCACCTGCCGTTTCATTTGCTGGCATGGCGACCATTTCATGCAGGGAAACGTTTCCGGCAAACCACCGACATGACCGCCACAGGCGAAAACGAACGCTTACCTACAATTTCGGAAATCTTCGAAGATCGCCATTATCCGTAAAGACGACCCAAAGCGGGACAAATTGAAGCGCTGATTGCGAGCCGGACTGCAATCGCGGAATGTACGAAAATTGTCTAGCCGCGGTCAGTTCAAGAAGCTTGCACCCACGATAACGCCAAACCCTTTCTGCTGCAGAACAATCAATTCCCGTTCCCGGTCATCCCGACCGGACCAGCTAGATATGGTGCCGGTGAAGGTTCCACTCGGTTCCCAACTTCCCAGATACCGCAGATCGGTTACGACGTTGGCATAGGAAATTTTCCGGTTTCTGTTTTCGCCCGCCATGACATCAACCTCTTTCGGGTTGGCATGGTAGCGGAAATAAAAGACATCAAGCTCCCGCCCCTTCGCGAACACACCCCCTGCCGGATCCATGCTGATATCGAGACTTGAAGTGCCGTCCCCAGAAACAACATCCGATGCTATCAGGTCAAAGGGCTTTGTGCCATCCAGCGCCCCAATTGCAGCCTTGATTGCGGCACGGTTGCTGCCGACAGCAAACACCTGTCCCTGCACAATCATCTGAGGTGTGTAGATCATCGACTTGCGCCTTGACCTTGCATAGTCGCGCTGCCTCTGTGTGAAGGTTGGATCGGCCATTTGATCCTTCCATCCGAGATAGTCCCAATAGTCGACATGCAATCCCAACGGAATGAGTTCTGCGGAGCGTCCCGACATGAACGGCAATTTGCCCGGTTCGGCATTGGCAAGCTCTGTCAGGAATTCATCGGCCGGCGGACATGACGAGCAGCCTTGAGACGTGTACAGTTCAAGAATGACAAAACTCGTCGGTGGCTCATCCGAAAGGGAGGCACCAGCAACAACCGATCCAACGGCGCCTGCCAACAGCAGGCTCCAGAGTCGACCATGATTCATCCCAAATTCCCTTGATCCGCGATTGTCTGCCGCACGCTGGTTTATCCGCAGCGACCGGAACCCAAGAGAATTGAATTCATGCAGCCTGCGCAAGCCTTCTCAAGACAAATTGAAGTACGCCGCCATTGAAAAGGTACTCAACCTCAACTTCAGTGTCGACTCGACAACGCAACTGCAACTCCTTGACGGCTCCGTCGGAGAAATCGACCCGGCATGAGGTTGTCATCCGGGGCGTGATGCCTTCTTCCAACCCGTTGATTGTAATGGTTTCGTCGCCGTTCAACATCAACCCCTCATGATCTTCCTCGTTGAGAAACTCGAAGGGAACCACACCCATTCCGACCAGGTTGGATCGATGAATTCGTTCAAAACTGACTGCGATAACCGCCCTTACGCCCAGCAGCCTCGTGCCCTTGGCTGCCCAATCGCGCGAGGAACCGGCTCCATACTGTCGTCCGGCAAAGACCACCAATGGCGTATTTTCCTTCTGGAATTCCATTGCGGCTTCGTAGATCGTCGTCTGGGCACCATCCGGCCCAATCGTGAATCCGCCTTCAACCCCTTCCAGCAACTGGTTTCTCAATCTGATATTGGCAAAAGTGCCTCGCATCATGATTTCATGATTGCCGCGGCGCGCGCCGTAGGAATTGAATAGGCGCCGCTGCACCTGCCGCTCAACCAGATATTCGCCGGCCGGTGATTCGGCAGCGAAGGAGCCGGCCGGCGATATGTGGTCGGTGGTTACCATGTCACCCAAAACCGCGAGAATCCGCGCATCCCTTATGTCTGTGATGCCAGGCGGCTCCGCAGAAATTCCATCAAAATATGGCGGGTTTTTGACATAAGTCGACGTTACAGGCCAATCGTAGGTTTGGCTTGCAGGCACGGGAACCGCCTGCCATCTCTCGTCGCCCAAAAACACCTCTGCGTATTTGCTGCTGAATGCCTCACGGGTAACCGTCCTTTCAACCAATTCCGCAATCTCCTCGGATGTCGGCCAGATATCCTTCAGCCAAACACTGTTGCCGTTCTTGTCGGTTCCGACCGGTTCCCTGGTTAGATCGACATTCATGTCGCCGGCAAGCGCATAGGCAATCACTAGGGGTGGTGAAGCAAGGTAGTTCGCTCTTACATCCGGATTGATCCGGCCTTCGAAGTTCCGGTTTCCAGACAGGACCGAAACCGCGACCAGATCGCCCCTGCCGATAGCTTCAGAGATTTCCGGTCGCAACGGACCCGAATTTCCAATGCAGGTTGTGCATCCATAACCGACCAGATTGAAACCGATGGCATCAAGATCCTCCTGCAGCCCCGAGGCCTCCAAATATTCGGTTACCACCTTCGAACCGGGGGCCAGCGATGTCTTGACCCAAGGTTTGCTGTTCAAACCCAGTGCTCTGGCCTTGCGGGCCAAGAGACCGGCTCCGATCATGACATATGGATTTGAGGTGTTGGTGCATGACGTGATTGAGGCGATCACGACTGATCCGTCACGCAGGGCATATTTCTGCCCTTCAACCGGCAACTCCGCAAGGGCGGTCCCGCTGCGGTTTCGATGTTCGATGGCCACCTCTCGGAATGCCTTCGCCGAAATGTCCAGCGGCGTGTGTTCCTGCGGGCGCCTTGGGCCGGATATCGCCGGAACCACATTTTCAAGTTCAAGGTGCAGCCGGTCCGAGTATACGGTTTCCCCGCCCGTGCGGCGCCAGATCCCGTTTTCCTTGGCATAGGCCTCCACCAGGTTGACAAGTGCCTCATCCCGGTTGCTTTGGCGCAAATACCGCAATGTCTCCTCGTCAACCGGAAAGAACCCACAGGTTGCACCGTATTCCGGTGCCATGTTGGCGATCGTCGCCCTGTCCGCTATCGGCAATCGATCAAGTCCCGACCCGAAGAATTCGACAAACTTCCCGACGACACCCTTTTCTCTCAACATCTTGACCACCGTCAGCACAAGATCGGTTGCCGTTGTTCCTTCGGGAAGTGCTCCGGTCATTTCGAAACCGACAACCTCCGGAACCAACATGGAAAAGGGCTGACCCAGCATTGCCGCCTCCGCCTCGATTCCGCCGACACCCCAGCCAAGGACGGCCAAACCGTTCACCATGGTGGTGTGGCTGTCGGTTCCGACGACCGTGTCGGGAAACGCTATTGTTGCTCCGGACTCGTCCCTGCCCGACCAAACCGTGCGACTCAGATATTCGAGGTTCACCTGATGGCAAATTCCTGTACCGGGAGGCACAACCCGGAAATTGTCGAAGGCAGATTGTCCCCATTTCAGGAACTTGTACCTTTCCATGTTGCGTTCATATTCAAGCTCGACATTCGACCGGAACGCCCGCGGATTGCCATACTCGTCAATGGAGACCGAATGGTCGATGACGAGATCAACCGGAATCTGTGGGTTTATCTTCGTGGGATCCCCTCCAAGTGCCTTGATGCCGTCGCGCATCGCCGCCAGGTCGACCACGGCCGGAACGCCGGTGAAATCCTGCATCAGCACCCGAGCCGGGCGGAAGGATATCTCGGCGGTGCAGCGTCCGCCAAGATTGCACCAGTCCGACAACGCAGAAATGTCATGATCACGCACCGAGGATCCGTCTTTGAATCTCAGCAGATTTTCCAGAACAATGGCAAGGGACGCGGGCAAGCACGAAAAATCGCCAAGGCCCAACCGTTCGGCCGCAGCGATCGAGTGGTATCCGTAGGTCTCCGAACCGACCTTTAACTGCCGTCGCGTCGCAAGCGACTCTTTCCCAATCGACAAAGTCATTTTTCTTCAACACCCAAGTGAACTTGAGCCTTAATTCAATGCAAACACGGAAACGTCAAGACGATTGCCTGTCCGCTGCCCTCCGGGGACATCCCGCCCGCAATTTGCTTGCAGCATCCAAAAAAGACAGAAAGGAGTTATTGAATGATGAAGAAGGAAGAAAAGACTGACGCAGTTCACCCACGCATCCGATCCAATTGAACGGGAGGCGGGATTGAACGCCGATACCGAACGGCAACCGTCAATCCGAGCCAGCGGCATCTCTTGTCGGCGCGGCGGCAGGACGGTGTTTGGTGGCCTGACATTTGCGGTCGGGCCCGGTCAGTTCCTGGAAATCACGGGCCCCAATGGCTCGGGAAAAACCACCCTGCTGCGGGCACTGGCCGGAATCGAGCCGATTGCGGAGGGAACGCTTGATGTCACCGATGACGATTTGGCACTTCTGGGCCACAGGGACGGGCTAAAGGGAGATTTGACGGTCGAGGAGAACCTCCGCTTCTGGGCCGAAATGCATGGCAGGCAAAACTATCGGGAGCTCATGGATCGCTTTGAATTCCTCTCGATCGGGCAAAGACCGGTGCGGTTTCTTTCGGCAGGTCAACGCAAGCGAGCAGCACTGGCTTCGCTGATGGCATCCGAACGGCGCATCTGGCTTCTGGACGAGCCGCTTACGGCGTTGGACCCCGGTTGGGCGGGCAAGGTGATTGATGCGGTGACCGAACATTGTGCGACGGGAGGCATTTCCGTCATCACAACACTGGAAAAAACCATCCCGAGTGCCGCCGCGATGGTTGATCTGTCGCCAACGTCCGGAAACACCAGGGCCATTGGAGGACAGAATTGAAATCCCTCCTGTTGCACGAAATAAATTTGGCCTTCCGCGCCCGGGGGCGATTCGCGCTTCCGCTTGTGTTTTATCTGGCTGTTGCATTGCTGATCCCATTCGGAATCGGACCGGACACGGAAACGATCGGACGTTCATCAACCGGAATATTGTGGGCTGGAGCGCTTCTTGCCAATTTGTTGCCGCTGCAGCACTTGTTTCAGGAGGATATGGATGACGGCACAATCGAAAGACTGACGGTCTCCCCCCTTCCCCTTGAGTTCTTTGCGCTGGGAAAGATCATTGCAAACTGGCTGGCGACCGGATTGCCAATTTGCCTGGTTGCTCCGTTTGTGGGAAGCATGCTGAACGTTCCATCCGGAACCGGGCCGGCCATTCTGCTGACCCTGCTGGCCGGAACACCTGCCTTGAGTTCAATTGGAGCCTTCGGTGCGGCACTGACCGTCGGTGCAGGCAGGAGCGGCATCCTCGCCGCGGTAATTGTCGTTCCGTTCTGCATACCAACACTTATTTTTGGAAGTTCTGCCACAAACTCCTTGGCAGCGGGGACGGATGCGCTCGCTCCGCTTACGGTGGTCTTGGCGATTTCATTGGCATGTGTCGCGCTGATTCCAATTGCGTCCGCCAAGGTGCTGCGTATTAACCTTCGTTAAGGATGTACGAAGCGCAATCCAGTGGGCACCATCAAATCCAATCGTGGGAAATTCTTTGTCAATCTGGCGGTTTGCAAATCCTAAACGTTTCATGATGGTCACCGACAGGCTGATGATCTTCCTGTGGATTGTTGCCGGAACGCTATTGGTTGCGGGTTTGCTGTGGGGCTTCTTCTTCACTCCCCCGGACCGGGTTCAGGGATCAACCGTAAAAATCATCTTTCTTCATGTCCCTTCTGCCCTGATTGCGATCAACGCATGGCTGATGATGCTGGTGGCATCGATCATCTGGCTTTTGCGCCGCCATCACGTATCTGCACTCGCGGCGAAGGCCGCAGCCCGGCCGGGAATTTGCATGGCGGCGATCGCCATCGCAACCGGGGCGATCTGGGGAAAGCCAATGTGGGGAACCTGGTGGGCTTGGGAACCGCGCCTCACTTCGATGTTGATATTGTTTGTGACATATGCCGGCTACATCGCCCTGTGGCAAAATTCCGAAGACAGGAACAGGACGGCGGATCTTGCTGCATGCCTTTGTCTGTTCGGTTCAGTTTTCGCACTTCTGTCGAGGTATTCGGTCTTGTTCTGGTCGCAGGGCCTGCATCAGGGATCAACATTGTCACTCGACAGGGAAACTCACATCCACAACATTTATTATTTTCCACTTCTGCTATGCATGGCTGGCTTCATCGCCCTTTTCGTTGTTCTCACCATTGAAGGAACCCGGACCGAAATCAGGAAGCATCAGCTCGAGAGGCTTCTTCGGCAAGAGGTGTCGGCATGATGCCCGACCTCGGACACTATGGAGCGGAGGTGCTCTCGGCATATGCAATCGCACTGATTCCGTTGGCAATTCTGGTTGCGGCAACAATTCACGAATCTCGGCGAACCAGACGGCAACTCAACAAACTGGCGCACGATGGCGATGCCAAGGAGGATTAATCCCCTGTTGGTGCTGCCGCTGGTTGTATTTGCGGTTTTTTTCGGAGTCATGGCGCTGCAGATTGACCGCTCTGGCAACGACAACCTTCCCTCTGCGTTCGTCGGGAAGGCCGCACCGGCGTTTGAACCACTGCCATTTGGGCCGCACATTCCTCCCACGCAAGCAGAACTCCTCGTTCCGGGACCGAAACTTGTCAACTTCTGGGCCAGTTGGTGCGCACCCTGCAGAGTTGAGCATCCCAATCTTGTCTATCTGGCAACACTGGGAATCCCGATAATGGGCGTCAACTACAAGGACAGAGAGGCAAACGGGATGACCTTTCTTGCTGAACTTGGGAATCCCTACAGCAGGATCGGAGCCGATCCTGAAGGACGCATTGCGATCGATTGGGGCGTTTATGCCATACCGGAAACCTTTGTCTTGGACGGGAATGGAATAGTCAGGTTTCGCTACCCCGGGCCAATTACTGCAGCCGTGATGGAGGAGCTTATCCTGCCTGAGATCAAACGACTGAGCGGAAATGCCGACCCTGCGGAATTGATGCAATGATGCTTCAGATCCGCAAACCGGACGACATGCATCTGCATCTGCGCGACGGTGCCATCCTGGAGAGCGTGGTTGCTGCCAGTGCCGCCGATTTCGGTCGGGCACTCGTAATGCCCAACCTCTTGCCGCCAATCACGACCGGGGCGATGGCTGCCGCCTATCGGAATCGCATATTGGCCGCATTGCCGAATTCATCGACCTTCAAACCATTGATGGCAATCTATCTGACTGACGAAACCGATCCCGCCGAGGTCAAGGCTGCCGTCAAGTGCGGCCATGCTGTTGCGGTCAAGCTCTATCCGGCTGGTGCGACGACAAACTCCACCAGTGGCGTTACCGACATCAGCAACGTGCGCGGAGTATTTGAAGCGCTTGCTGAAACCGGCACACCCCTCTGCGTCCACGGCGAGGTTGCAGAGTTTGACGTCGACATATTTGACCGGGAAAAGGTCTTCATTGAGAAGGTTCTGGAGAGAATCAGGGCATGGGAGCCTCGTCTACGCATCGTGCTTGAACACGTAACCACAGCCGAGGGAATCGAGTATGTCAGGTCAAACCGTCCTCGGGTTGCCGCAACCATCACGGTCCACCACCTCATAATCAACCGCAACCACATATTCCGCGGCGGCCTTCAACCCCACAATTACTGCCTGCCTGTGGCCAAACGGGAACATCACAGATTGGCTCTGATTGGGGCGGCAACCGGAGGTGAGACCAGTTTTTTCCTGGGAACCGACAGTGCCCCGCACCTGGCGACCGACAAAGAATGCGCCTCTGGATGTGCCGGAATTTATACCGCGCCGGTTGCTGTTTCCTGCTTGGCCCACATTTTTGAAGATGCCGGTGCATTGAACGAACTTGAGAAATTTGCATCCGTCCATGGAGCGCACTTCTACCGGCTTGAGCCGAACTCCGAATTCATCGAACTCAGGAAGAGGGAAACGCCACTGCAGGATGTCGGCAACCCCATTGTCGGTGACGATCGGATTGTCGTTTTTGATCCAGGCTTCGATCTGCATTGGGAGCCGGTTCGAAAGGAGGAAAATGCAAATGGACGTTGAATTGAATTCTCATGCTCGACGAACTGCCGAGCTTCTCCTCGAAATCAAGGCCGTCAAATTCAATGCCGACAACCCTTTCCGCCTGGCATCGGGAAGGCAATCCCCGGTCTACATTGACTGCCGCAGAATCATTTCGTTTCCACAGGCGCGCTCCGAAATCTCGGACATGTTGGTCGAATTGATTTCGCGTGAGGTCGGTGAGGCAAACATTGACAACATTGCCGGAGGAGAAACCGCAGGGATTCCATTTGCAGCCCTTGCGGCTGAACGGATGAATCTGCCGATGTCCTACATCCGCAAAAAGCCGAAGGGACACGGACGCATGGCCCGCATAGAAGGTGATGTCCAGCCTGGGCAAAGGGTTTTGCTGGTTGAGGACCTCGCAACCGACGGCGGCTCAAAGCTCAGCTTCGTCGAAGCCATCAGGGATGCCGGCGCCGACTGCAACCACATAGCAGTAGTCTTCCACTACGGCATTTTTCCGAATGCCGAGGCAAAATTGGCCCGCAACCAACTCAGGATACATCGGCTCTGCACTTGGCAGGCGCTTCTCAAATTCGCAGAAGGCGATCGCCTTGTCGATGAGAGGACGATGCTGGCGGTCCGGGAATTCCTTGATGCACCGGAAAACTGGCGGCCCGCGAGCTGACACCGCCGGACATTGTTGAATCCTGCGAGATCACTCCGAATCTCGGCATCCATGCGCATATGTTGTGGAATCAGATTCAAAAACTGCTTAGTATAGTCACTGTATTGATGCCGGTTTTCCACAACCTTTTGCCCGCGAACATACATTTTGCACATCAGGTGAAGGACTGCGATCACCAACCGGTTTCGAACGGCATCGGAGGATTCGGATGGATGATTTCGGCCAAATGCGTGATTTCGACACTTCCTCGGGAGAGTTTTCCGGCCCGTCGATCAGGCCATGCAACATTGAAGCAGAACAGTCCCTGCTGGGCGCTATTCTCTCCAACAACGATGTCTTTCAGGAGGCGTCCGACGTTATAGGGCCGCATCATTTCTACGATCCAATCCATCAGTATCTCTTCAGGCTGATCAGCGAACGAATCGAACGGCGTGCCATTGCCGATCCGAAGACGCTGAAGCCATTCATTGATCAGGAACCTGGATTCAGGGAACTGGGCGGCGTCAACTACCTGATCAAGCTTCAGGATACGGCGATCAGCGTTCATGCCGGTCGGCAGTATGCGCAGGAAATCTACCAGTTTGCGATACGTCGAAAACTGATCGACCTCTACACCGAACTCTCTGAAGCTGCCAGAAACCCTGAAGTTGACAAATCGGCTGGCGACCTGATTGCCGATGCAGAACAGAAACTCTACGCCGTCGGCGAATCCGGTGAAGGAAATGTGGGTTTCCAATCATTCGTTCAATCAATGTCGGCGGCGGTTTCCGCAGCGAAGACAGCAAAAAGCCGCACCAGCGGTCTGTCCGGGCTGTCCACCGGATTCGTCGATATCGACCGCAAACTTGGGGGACTGCAGAAGGCCGACTTGCTCATCCTCGCCGGTCGACCCGGAATGGGCAAGACCGCACTCGCAACCAATATAGCGTTCAATGTTGCACGGGAATTCAAGGGAAAGGGCACCGAGTCCCCTTCGGGCGGCTATGTCGGTGTATTTTCGCTCGAAATGCCTTCTTCCCAGTTGGCCGCCCGCATCCTGGCCGCCTCGTCAAGGATTCCCATTTCAAAGATCAGGACGGGAGATATCGACACTCAAGATTTCGAACGCTACACCAATGCGGCAAGGGGCCTTCAGTCCTACCCAATCTTCATCGATGACTCACCTGCCCTTCCGATATCGCAGATTGCCGTTAGGGCTCGTCGGCTTAAGGAGTCGACAGGGCTTGACCTCCTGATCGTTGACTACCTCCAATTGGTTCAGGCCTCGACAACCCGGGAAAACAAGGTTTATCAGATTGCTGAAATCACTCAGGGACTCAAGGCAATCGCCAAGGAACTGGACATACCGGTCATCGCCCTCTCGCAATTGTCGAGAACCGTGGAAGGAAGGGACAGCAAAAAACCACAGCTCTCGGACCTGAGGGATTCAGGTTCAATTGAGCAGGATGCGGACATCGTCATGTTCGTGTACCGGAGGGAATATTATGTCGAACAGGAGAAACCCGAGGAGTCCGAGGAGGCGGAAATACTGAAATGGAAAAAGAAGATGGAGGACTCTCGCGGCAAGGCGGAACTGATCGTTGCGAAGCACCGTCAGGGACCGACCGGAACCATCAAGATGGGTTATGAATCAGCTTTCACACAGTTCTGCAATTCGGCAACAGGCGGATACACCGACCCGCAGACCGAGGGTCGGCCCTCCATTTAGTGAAGCACCGTCCCCCACCTACGCCTGTAAAACGCAACGGAGCCAATTTCGGCGGCGGGACTTTGGCCCGGTTGTCGACCTGAACAGAGTGATACCAAGTGGCAAGGGCTAAGTTGACGGTCAATCTTGAGGCCATCGCCGACAATTGGCGCAGCCTCCGGCGGCTTTCCCGGGACGGCACCGACACTGCGGCCGTCGTAAAGGCCGACGCCTATGGTCTGGGTGCTGCCGAGGTTGCCGCAACCCTCCTTCGCAGTGGTGCCCGCATCTACTTTGTGGCCCTGGCCGAGGAAGGGGCACAACTCCGCCATGCCCTTGGCGGGGAGGTCGAGATATTTGTGCTCTCCGGCTACCAAAGATGCGACGGCGGTCTTGTCTCATCCTGCAATCTGATTCCGGTGACTAATTCTGCGGAGCAGTTCTTCAACCATCGGCTGGATTTTCCGGACGGGCCCGCTGCCCTTCAATTGGATACGGGCATGAACCGCTTGGGCATGGAGGCGGAGGAATTTCGCATTGTCCGTGAGGCGCCAGCCGGTGCAGCCCCAATTCTGGTAATGAGCCACCTTGCTTGCGCTGATGAGCCCAGCCACCGGCAGAATCGCAGTCAACTCGAGGAGTTCCTTAGCATGACCGATGGCATGGCAGTGCGCCGTTCGCTTGCAGCGACCGGCGGAATGTTCCTCGGCCAGGATTTTCACTTCGAGTTATGCAGGCCAGGGATTGGACTCTACGGCGGGTTGCCGCACAGGGGAGCAAGACCAGTTGTGCATCTGGACATTCCGGTCATCCAAGTTCGTGATGTGCAACCGGGGGAAACGGTTGGATACGGTGCCGATTGGAGCGCCAACGTGCCCACCCGTGTCGCCACACTCTCTGCCGGATATGCGGATGGGATTTTCCGACTTCTCGGTAACAGGTTGACGTTCCACGCCGACGGCATTCCGTGCCGGGCGATCGGAAGAATTTCAATGGATCTCATTACGGTCGATGTCAGTCGTCTTCCCAAAGATCCGGAATCGCTTCAACTGCTGGGTCAGCACCAGACGATCGACGATCTTGCCGATTGCGCATCGACCATTGGATATGAAATCCTGACCAGTCTCGGGAACCGGTATGAAAGGGTCTACGGAATTGGCTAGGCATCAACTTTCGGAACCGGTTTTCTGGTTGGCGTTTCCGGCGGTGGTTGGCCGCCTGGCAATCAGAATCTGCGTCGGCATCGGCAGCATTGTGTTGTTTGCGATCGACGCGCTTGGCCATGTCGTGCGCCCGCCCTTCCACTTGCGTGAACTCTGGCAGGCAATCCTGAACATTGGCTTCTACAGCCTCCCGATTGTCGGGCTGACTGCGCTTTTTGCAGGTGCGGCCCTTGCTCTGCAAATTCAGGCTGGCAGTGCCCGGCTCAGTTCGGAAACCGCCGTGCCGGTCATTGTGGCCATCGGCATGGTGAGGGAACTCGGACCGGTGCTTTGCGGTCTTATCGTTGCCGGACGGGTTGCGTCCTCCATCGGCGCCGAGATCGCCACCATGAAGGTAACAGATCAAATTGATGCCCTTCGCACCCTTTCCACCCATCCGACAAAATTTCTGGTCGTTCCGCGGATCATTGCGGCAACCGTGGTTATGCCGGTGCTGGCGGGAGTTGGCGACATCATCGGAATATTGGGCGGGTTTCTCGTCAGCACTGGCCGCTTGGGCTACAATCCGGATCTCTACGTCGATTTCACCGTGAGGTTTCTGGAAACTTCGGATGTGGTATCCGGTTTGGTGAAGGCAGCGGTGTTTGGTTTCATCATTTCGGTAATCGGCTGCTATTTTGGTGCGAATTCAGGTCAGGGAGCCAAAGGAGTTGGACGAGCAACCACAAATTCTGTGGCCGCGGCATCGGTTCTGATAATTGCCGCCAACTATGCGATGACCGAGCTGTTTTTTCGATCATGAAGGTTTCGGTTGCGACCCCCCCTGTGGCGCCGGACGAGCCGGTGATCGAACTCAGGGAACTCACGAAGTCGTTTCCCGGCAATCCGGTCCTTCGCGGTGTCAGCCTTGAAGTGGCAAAAGGTGAGAGTTTTG
This sequence comes from Paracoccaceae bacterium, assembly GCA_021296235.1. Lineage (GTDB taxonomy): Bacteria > Pseudomonadota > Alphaproteobacteria > Rhodobacterales > Rhodobacteraceae > JAPOXR01. Next base: position 40,005 of record JAGWAS010000001.1, read on the forward strand.
CCCTGATAGGTGGTTCCGGAACCGGAAAATCGGTAATCCTCAAGTGCATTCTTGGCTTGATCCCATGGGACGGCGGAATTGTCAGGGTGAACGGAAACAAACCGTCGCTTTCAAGCATTGCGGGCGGTGCCCGCATCGGAATGCTGTTTCAGGGAGGTGCCCTCTTCGATTCGATGACGGTCTTCCAAAATGTCGCGTTTCAGTTGGTGCGCGGACCGGGAAGGGTTTCGGCGGCGGAGGCACGCGAAATCGCAGCCCGCAAGCTTGAGCGAGTGGGCCTTGAAGCCAAAATCATGGATCTGTATCCATCTGAGTTGTCTGGAGGCATGCAGAAGCGAGCGGGATTGGCGCGTGCGATCGCAACCGATCCCGACATACTGTTTTTTGATGAACCGACGACCGGTCTTGATCCGATCAGGGCTGCGGGGATCAACCGGCTGATCAGCGGCATTGTCGGGGAAAGTGGCACCACCGGATTTACGATAACTCACGACATGTCGAGCGTCAGGACCTTTGCCTCGAAGGTTGCCCTGTTGCACTCCGGTCAGATTGTCTGGAATGGTGCTGCGTCCGAACTCGACACTTCCGACAATTCCTCACTGCGCCAATTCGTCGAAGGATCGGCCAGGGGACCTTTGACATGAGGTTGGCGGAGCGGGTCAGGTTTGTTTTCCGACATTCCTGCCGCAACCGGCGGCCTGCCCGCATTCGATAATCCGAAACAGTCAGGTCAATGGCAAAGATTGGTCCAAAATTTCAGTGCACCAACTGCAAAGCCCTCCATGCAAAGTGGTCGGGCCGGTGCGACGGTTGCGGCGAGTGGAATACGGTCAAGGAAGTTGGAAGCGACACAGGTTTGGCGAACGCGTCAAGCGGAGGCAAGCTGATCGAACTGGCAGGTCTCAAATATGGAAGCGGACCGCCGGAACGATCTCTCTTGGGAATCGGTGAGTTTGACCGGGTTCTTGGAGGGGGATTGGTCCCGGCCGGCACCATATTGGTTGGCGGTGATCCGGGAATTGGAAAATCAACGCTCCTGCTTCAGGCAGCGGCGGCATTCGCGGCGGATGGAGGAACTGCAGTCTACATTTCCGGTGAAGAGTCCAGATCGCAGATCGGCTTAAGGGCGGATAGGCTTGGCCTGTCCGGCGCACCGGTTCTTCTTGGAACGGACACCAACATTTCGAATATTCTAACGACACTGGACCGACAGCACCCAGCGGTGGTGGTCATCGATTCGATCCAGACCATGTGGTCGGAACATGTTGCCGGAACACCCGGCTCCGTTGCTCAGGTTCGGGCGGCGGCTTTCGAACTGGTGCGCCACGCCAAGCAGCGCGGCGCAGCGGTGTTTCTCGTTGGCCACGTAACCAAGGAAGGGCAGATCGCCGGCCCAAGGGTGGTGGAACACATGGTTGACACCGTGCTCTATTTCGAAGGTGATCGCGGCCATCATTTCCGAATATTGAGAGCGGTTAAGAACAGATACGGACCGACCAACGAGGTCGGGGTGTTTGAAATGACCGGCAAGGGACTCCTTGGCGTCGAAAACCCTTCCGCCCTATTCCTGTCCGAACGAGAAAAACCAACCCCGGGATCTGTCGTATTTGCCGGAATTGAGGGAACCCGGACACTCCTTGTCGAGATTCAGGCGTTGGTGGCGCAATCGGCCTTCGCATCGCCGAGGCGAACCGTGGTTGGTTCTGACAGCAGCCGGATGTCCATGATTATTGCCGTGCTTGAATCCAGATGCAATTTGAGCTTTGCTGGCCAGGATGTCTATCTGAACACGGGAGGAGGAATCCGAGTTACCGAACCTGCAGCCGATCTCGCTGTCGCCGGAGCGTTGATGTCGGGACTGCTGAACCGCTCTTTTCCGCCCTCGGCGGTCGCATTTGGTGAAATCAGTCTTTCGGGTGCAATTCGCAGCGTTGCCCAAACCGAGAACCGCCTCAGGGAAGCCGCCAAGCTCGGATTTTCCAAGGCCATGGTTCCGGGGGGATCAAAAAACCTGCCGGTCGAAGGCATCGATGCAAAAGGACTGGACGATCTGCCGGACTTGGTGAACATGTTCCTTGACGACACGCACCAACAGAGTACCGGGTGAGGCCCAAATGGGAAATTTCAACTATTTCGACCTGATATCAGTGGGCATCATCCTTGTATCCGCCATTTTTGCCTATTCGAGGGGAATAGTTCGCGAATTCACATCTATAGCTGTGTGGGTCATCGCGGCGATCGTCGCCTATGTCTCGGCGCCTGGTGCCCTTCCGCTTGTGGGACACATTCCCGTTTTGGGAGAATTTCTTGAGGACAGTTGCCAACTCTCTGTTATTGCGGCTTTCACAATCGCATTTTCGGTGACTCTCATTGTTCTGACATTCCTCGCGTCAATGTTGGTGAAGTTGGCGAATCTTCCAGCCATCGGTGCAATAGACAAGGGAGTGGGCATCATGTTCGGCGTATTGCGGGGTGCGTTCGTGATTGTGCTCATTCTGGTCGCAAATGATTTCCTGTTTGCATCTGGCCAATCCCCCACTGTGGTTTCCGATTCGAGATCGGCAGAACTGCTGGACGGGGCAAAGGTCGCCCTTCAGCAGCTTGTACCCGCGGACACACCTGAATGGCTCGAAAACATATACGGAAGCGCAATGAACGTGTGTGCCCCGCAACAGGTGGAAACCTGATCGCCTTGCCCGGAATTCCCCAATACCGGAGAGAATTCCCGAAAGCGGTTCAATGCGATTCCATGCGCGTTGGACCAGCCACGTTCTGCCCACCCGCGAATTCCGAATAGGTCAGACTTGCGGGAGCGCACGGAATATCGGAGCGAGCGCGTCGCGCTGGTTACGGGTGCGTCGCGCGGTCTGGGTGAGGCGTTCTCTGAAATGCTTGCAAGACAAGGGTTTCACGTGGTTGCAACCGCGCGCACCGAAGGCGCGCTTGCGGCACTTTCCGACAGGATCAATAACTCCGGCCGACAATCGACCGCCATCGCCGCCGACATCACCTCCAGCGATCAGATGCAGCAACTGTGCCGCGCCATCTACGATCGATGGAGGAGATTGGACCTGTTTGTGCATGCAGCGGTTCATGCCCCCCCGCTCAGCCCTGTCGTGCATGGAGAGATCGCGGATGTCAAAAAGGCGGTTGAGGTCAACTGCACTGCGACTTGGGAACTTATCACATATGTTGCGCCGCTTCTTTCGCTCGCGAAGCCTGCAGCGGCAGTGTTTTTCGAGGACGACAGGGCAGGCCAAAAGTTCTTCGGCGGCTATGGAAGCTCGAAAGCCTTTCAGATTGCGGTTGTTCGCAGCTGGCAACGGGAAATCACAACCAGGTCCGAATTGCGGGTTGAGATCATGAAACCAAAACCGATGGCAACGGAGTCGCGGCGGCGCTTTTTCCCTGGAGAAGACCGCTCGCGCCTTGCGACACCGGAGTCGGAGGCAATCCGGCTCTACGGTTTGCTGAGACACACCGGAAGTGAGCTCAGTTTCCCCGATGGCGACAAAGATTGAGTTTCCGGGAGCGACCTCGCATTACGGATTCATGTCGAAGCGGCTGCAATTCGAATGGCGGCCGGCGGGCCGCCTTGCTCAGGCATCCGGCGGAATCACACCCTTGCGCAGCATGAAGCATCCATAGAAACGCCGCTCGCCAGTTTGAATTACCGCATATGAGTTTTTGGCAAGATCGTAGAATGCGAACCGTTCAATGCTGATCATTGGGCGGCTTGCACCGGCGGAGGCGTCGATCTCCGCCTGAACCTCTCGCTGGACTGGAGGAATTTCATTCGCATTTCCGACGATCTCCATTCGTCCGGCGAAATCGTCAACGAATGTGTCAAGAGGATAAACCGACAACACTGCCTGCGCCGCTTGCGCCGCCGTCAGGTTGTCCATTCGCAGCAGGTCGCCGAAAACTGTTTCGCGCGCAACTGAATCGGAAGGAAAATTCGTGTCTGCGAGGATCAGCACGTCTCCATGCCCCATTGCACGCAGCACAAACAGCACTTCGGCATTCAATCGTGGATCAATTCCCTTCAGCATCGCACTTCTCCCTTCACAATAAACGAACTACCGAAACCCCTGTGCACCACTTGACTCCTTCATGCGACTGCCGATCCACAGCTGTCCACATGAGATTTGGGATCGCATCTGCCGGACCGCGGGCCTCCTTGTGCATCAAGCAATGTTCAATTCATCCTCTGGCCCGTCCTGCGGTCAAAAAAGTGCATATTCGACGGATCAGCGGCGAGGTGAATGTGTTGGCCCGGCTTGAAATCCCCGCGTTCGCGCAGCACTGCAGTTACTTCCTTTCCCATCACATGAACAATGATATGGGTTTCGGCGCCAGTGGGCTCGACAACCGAAATCTGACCGGGAAGCCCGGCGGCGGCTGGAAACAGATGCTCCGGCCTAACTCCGACCGTTACATCCAAACCGTCTTCAGTGCCGCGCCGGTTCGGCGCCATCAGTCTCTGGCCACCAAAATCCACCCACATTTTGCCATCTTCATGCCTGATCGCGGCATTCAGCATGTTCATCGACGGCGAACCGATGAAGCTCGCCACAAAAATGTTGTTGGGACGATCATAAAGTTCGAGCGGCGGCCCGATTTGCTCAATATTGCCGGCTTGCATCACCACGATTCGATCTGCCATCGTCATGGCCTCAATCTGATCATGGGTTACGTAAACCGTTGTGGTCTTCAGTCTTTGGTGCAACTCCCTGATTTCCGTGCGCATCTGCACCCGGAGCTTTGCGTCGAGATTGGACAGTGGTTCATCGAAAAGAAAAACCTGCGGGTCCCGCACGATTGCCCGCCCCATGGCGACGCGCTGCCGCTGACCACCCGAAAGTGCACGCGGATACCGATTCAAATATGGCTTGAGTCCCAAGATCTCCGAAGCCCGGTTTACCCGCTCCGCTATTTCCGCCTTGCCGACCTTCCGCATGCGCAATGCAAATGCCATGTTGGATGCAACAGTCTTGTGCGGATAGAGCGCGTAGTTCTGAAAAACCATTGCAATGTCACGTTGCGAAGGCGGCAGATTGTTAACCACGCGATCTCCGATCGAAATCCGTCCGGAAGTAATGTCCTCAAGTCCTGCGACCATTCGAAGCAGGGTTGATTTTCCACACCCAGACGGCCCCACAAGCACCACAAACTCGCCGTCGGGGATGTCAAAGCCGACTTCGTGGATCACTTCGACGGAGCCATAGCTCTTGCTGAGTTCCCTAATCCTGACATCCGCCATTTAATTCACTGCACCGCTGTTGGCCCGGCGCACGATAGGGCGATGCAGCAACCTTGTCCACTCCGTCGCCGATTGCGATCGGTAGAAAAAATCCATCACGCCGAATTGCGCACAAAATTGCCTTGAACGATTTCTTGGCCCAGATTTCTCCCTCCGGTTACGGGAATGGACAATTCCGGCGAATTGCACAGGAAATTGTGTTTCGGGCATTCAAATTCCCTGGCCGACACCTTGGGCAAGCCCGTCAAAGCGATAAACAAGTGATGGGCTGCAGTGAACTGCAGGCACCTTGGATTGTCCTGTCGCGAGGATATTCCGCACCCCTTGCCGGAACGTGTTTTGAATCGGCACTTTCAACGTTGCAACTTTCTGCCCGCTCAATGCCCAGGAACTTCATAACGATCATTGCGCTAACGAGGCATGAAAGGACCGCTTGGAATATTGCCATCAGCCAACGCAGGAACCTGCAGAAGAGTTAACTCCAACCGCAATTCAAGCTCGAATCCGGCGATGGCTGGCGCAAGTGGAATCCTGTTCAACTGAAGCAAAAATCCGGCGATGCCCCAGACACCAGAGACGAACATTCCGACTGGATTCGTGCGTATGACAACCACGCTCAATTGCCACCAACAGCTTTCGTCCCCATTACCCCGGATTCAAGAACATGCAGGTCGGTCCTGAGTGCCAGCCAATGGAAATGAAGAGTGAGCGTTCGAAACAATTGGCTGTTGAAGAAAACGGTTGCCCACCAACACGACCAGTTGTCCGAACCGCCCGACAACGAAATCTCCACTTAATGGTAGGCGTGGAATCAAATCGCTCCTTCATGTCGGTGGAATGCCGCCCAATCCTGTCGCGCCCGCAATCTACCCGGCAATGAACCGGATTTGGCAGAATCTTCCGGGACCGTTCAGCAGTTGGTTGCGGTTGCTCTTACCACGGACTCTGCTGAGTGGCGCGCACATGGTCGGGCATCCGGTAACTGATCCCTTCCTTGTCGTACTGAGTGGCATCGAAAATCTGCGTGAAGGATTGTTCCTGCAACAACCAGCTTTTGGTCAGGAGGTTTGCGATCCGCGATCTCAATCGGTAATAGGAGAGGACCAAATTTCTGCTTCTGATGGTGTTCGGATACCCGTATTGATCTGCCAATTTGTTGCCGATAAGTGCGCGAGAGAGCCGGAAGGCATACAATTGCAGTGATTTTCTTTCCGCTTCGGTCTTGACTCCTGCCATCTCAGGGATGGCCTTGAACACTGAGCTTGCGACGCTCAGCGCATCATCATCCGGTGGTGGCTCGCACAGATGTCCGATTTCATAGAGCTGCCTTGCCTCAGCTTCGTTGGTGAAGAGAATTCCCTCCGGCACACCAATGACGCTGCCGCCATATCGCCATATCTTGACAATGCTACTCCGTTCCTCTTCAGTGATTTTTGAACCCATCGCCATGGCATGCTCGAATTGGCGAATGGAAAAGGTGTAAAGGGCAATTCCGCCCACATGAGCCGCGCTTAGCGGCGTTCCCCATGCATCGTGATCCCAAAGGTCGGAATCTGCCAGCAATTTTCTCATCCGTGCATGAACGAAACGGATTCGCATGGTTACCTTCCACCCCTCGCCGTCCCGTTTCATGCCGTTGGGAAAATAGGTCTCGACCATATGCCGGTTGTTTTGCCGGAGCCTTCGTACGGCCCCCGGTCCCAGCCCGGACACGCGCCCAGTGATTGAGAATGATTTGCTGACCAAGGTTGAAAAGCCCTCAACCGCGCTTCCAATGGCGTAGGCAATGAGCATGTTGCTCATGTTGCTGAAGAAGGCACTCTGACCAGGCTTGAATTCGTCGAAATCGACCCAATCCGGCACCTCATAATTGTTGAAGAAGTCTCGCATAATCTGAGGCGCACTACGCAGCGTTTCGTTATCATCCTGCTCAATACCGGCACGGATGAACCGATGCATCTGTTTGGGTGGGAGCTCAGCGAGTTCCTCCATCACGGGATCCAATTCAGCATCGCCAATCGTGGTGTGCCTGATGTAGTTGTCGGCGACTTTCCGGTCGACATTGCGTGCCTTGGCGTAGCCTGCAGCGTAGCTGGTTGGAACGATCAGCTTGCCCGCTCCCTGCACATTTGCGGGCGCAGGCCGATCCAAAGGCGCGTGCTCCGAATTGCCTTCATGCGTTTGCGATGTTGCAGCCATTGGATCCAAATTTGCACTCAACATGACGTTTCCTCCAAATCAGCGCGCGACGGCAAACTGTCGGTCAACCCCGTCTGTTTGCGTGTGCAACCGAAGGAATTTCCTGAAACCTCACACGAATTCCCTTAGCGTGCGAGGGTCCCCGAACGAGGAATGGGCACACTGGTGAAACCCTTAATATCCCAGCAAAGCACCTGCGTCCAATAAAAATGGCTGTGAATCAAGCAAGCAGGAGCAATCGCACCTTCTTGCGAACACGATCCTTTCCGTCAAGATTGCCAAAGGAGGCGTCAAACGCAATCGCTTCTTGGCCCTCATCCAAACTACACTGCCGCAAGGGACGCCCCAGGCATCAACATGAGTTGGTCGCCGACAGTGCAGTCATGAGGGCGAATATGGTGTGGCAGTGACCGCTGAGAGTTGCATTGCTGCGAAGTGGATTTTCGGTACTCCACGCCATGTTTCCCGGCACTGCTTGCCTGCTGCCTCACCGTTGGAATTGAGGGCAATGTTCCAACATTGTTGATTTTGGCGGATGTTTTCGGATTTGTGTATTTCCAAAATATGATGCTCCTTCCGCTTGCCTTCATTCGCGAATGCTTGACAACATCGCACTTGCACTGATTATTGATTGCCATTCGGATGTCGCTCCACCACGGATTGATTGAATTTCATTGGGTGTGGATGTCGGCAAGATCTGCCAAACGGCCGTTGCGGTGTTGGAAACTGCGATCTTCTGCAGTGGTCAAGTGCAAAATCAGGAGGATTAATGAATGAAAGTCGAAGTTTTTGATCATTTCCGTCGAAATGGCGCAATCCGACGACGCGATATGCTAAAGGGGATGGCCGGAGCAGGAACGCTCGCCGCCTTCTCAGGTGTTTCGACCGGGCTTGGCGTTCGGCCGGTTTGGGCCGCCGACAACGCTCAACTGCGGGCCGAAATGCTTAAGATTCCAGGCGTCGGCATGGGTTCGCCGACGGATTCCGACTGGCAGGCTGTCGGCAAATTGGCCCTGGGCCCGACCAGGGAGGTTGTTGCCGAAGGTGAATTTTCAGGCGTCGAACTGACGTTTCTGGGTTTGAACAACCAAAATCTGCACAATTTCCTGTTTCGAGGATTTCTGAAGCCGTGGGAAGCCTATACGGGTGCAAGGATCAACTGGATTGATCTCGCTCAAGCTGACTACAACGCGCGACTGCAACAGTCGATTGCCACCGGCACCGTCGATTTTGACATCATCGAAATGGGAGCTCCTTTCGAAGGCGACGTGCTCGGTCGCGGCATGGCCTCCGAAATGCCTGGTTGGGTGGCCGACCTGATCGACATGGACGATTACGTGGGCTACCTGCAAGCTCCGGTCGGAACTTGGGACGGCAAGACCTACCGCATTTCGATCGACGGCGATTGCCATACTTTCGCCTACCGCAAGGATTACTACGAAAACGAGGATTTCGCCGCAGCTTGGAAGGCAGCCGGGAACGAAAGCGATTGGGCGCCGCCGAAAACCTGGTCCGAAGTTAATGCCCACGCGAAGTTCCTCATTGGCAAGACCGATCCGCTGACGGGTCTTGACGCCCACGGGTTCCTTGATCCGCTGAAGGGTTGGGGCGGTTTTGGCTTCTATTTCCTTGAGGATCGCGCCACCGGATACGCCAAGCATCCAAGTGATCCAGCTTGGCTGTTTGACCCCGACACGATGAAACCAAGGGTAAACAACCCCGCATTCGTTCGTGCGATCCAAGAGGTCATGGACCTGATTGAAGCTGGCGCCTATCCGGCAGATCAGATCAATGCGGATCCTGGAACAACTGCATTCCAGCAATTCCTTGCCGGAACCGGCTCCGCCCTTACTTGGTGGGGCGATGTGGGTTCAAATGCCCGCACTTCAGACACTTCGGTCGTCGGCGATGTTGTTGGTTTCGACATCATACCTGCGGGAGATTCCGTCTGGAATTCAAGCACCGGCGCCTGGGAGGATGGAACCAACGAGTCACCCAACATGGCCTATATCGGTTGGGGGGTCTATGTCATGGCCACTGTCGACAGCGACTCCAAACGACAGAAGGCCGCATGGTCCGCGGCGGCACATCTTGGCGGCAAGGATCTCAGTCTTTGGGCTTCGGCCTATCCTTCCGGCTTTCAGCCCTACCGAAACTCGCATTTCAGGTATGAAGAGTGGGAAGAGGCAGGCTACGATCGCGCCTTTGTCGAGAACTACCTTGGCTCGAACGCCGACAGCTACAACCATTCAAACGCAGCGATCGAGCCGCGCATTCCCGGCATCTTTCAATACTATTCGGTTGCCGAAGATGAACTCGCAAAGGGATTTGCGGGTCAGTACGGGTCTGCTCAGGAAACAGCCGATGCCATTGCGGCGGCCTGGGAGAACATCACCGACCAAATCGGGCGGGATAGCCAGATCGCGCTCTACAAGGCAAGCCTTGGAATGTAGAATCGGAATTGCCGCCGGCGGTTTTCCGTCGGCGGCGATCAACGGCAAATCCAACCAGGTGCAGCGGCGAATTGGCGGGACACGGCGACCTCCTGCATGTTGTAACGGCTGACGAGATCAGCGAGCGGCGAAGAACGTTCGGCCGCCTGCTCGTCTGGGGTTCGCTGGGCCTCATGGTTATGACTTTTGCCGCGCTGGGACTTGCCCAATCAGGCGTCATCGAACTGGATTTCAAGGATTGGCGGCCTGCACTTTATGCTTACCTGTTCTGGGCAACCTGTCTTGGCATTGCCCAAGTCGTACTCCACGGAGAGCAGGGAAAGAGATCGCTATTCATTCTGCCGGCCACGCTGTTTGTGGTTGCAATGGTCATTTTTCCACTGATTTTCGCACTCGGCATTGCATTTTCGAACTGGAACCTCTCTTCGCTCGAAGGACGCTCGTTCAACGGCTTCGACAATTTGCGTCAAATGTGGGGCGACCCCTTCTACTGGAACGCCTTGAAAAACATGCTGTACTACACGGCTGCGATTCTCGTCGAATACGCAATCGCTTTTGGTCTGGCACTAATTCTTGCTTCAAACATCCGTGGTCGCAGATTTTTTCGGGTTGCCTTCCTTCTTCCCCTGATGCTGTCTCCGGTGGCCGTAAGCTGGATGATCGGCAAATCAATGATGGAAACCCGCTTTGGGCCGATTGCGCGTTTTGCGCGCTGGCTTGGCTGGGATCGGCCGTCATTTTTTGGTGATCCGGAAATTGCTCGGGCCACAATCATGATGATGGATGCCTGGACCTACATTCCTTTCATGCTGATCATGATTCTTGCCGGACTGCAGGCAATCCCGCGCGAAATCCAGGAAGCATCGCGTGTCGATGGTGCCAGCGCATGGCGTGGATTTTGGGAAGTTACGTTTCCGCTTATGTTGCCGGTGTCCATTACCGCCATTCTCATCAGGGTGATCTTCAAGCTCAAGCTTGCCGACATCATCATTAACGTAACCTCCGGTGGACCCGGCGGTGCCACCGACAGCGTTACGAGTTTTATATTTCGGGAATATCGGGATCGATCAAATGTTGGTTACGGCACGCTTCTGGCGATCGTCTACCTTGTGTTGATTGTAGTGGCGATCACGGCATTCATGAAACTTGTCAACCGTTGGATGAACCCGAAGTACCTTCATGGCTGAACTTCAGATATTCCATGACAGTGATGTTGACCTGCGACATCGCGCCAAGCACTTTACCGGCCGTGTGGTGATCTACGGGGGGCTGTTGGTTTGGACGGTCATCTGTCTGTTTCCGATTTACTGGACGCTCACAACGTCCTTCAAACTGGCCCCCAACGTCATGCAGGGCCACCTTGTGCCATTCTTGGATTTCACACCAAAGTGGAAGGGATGGGAATCAATCGGCCTGTCGCCACGGCTGATCGGTCAGGAATCCACGGTTCGCGAGGAATTCCTGAAACGGTTCACCAATTCCACAATAGCTGCATGTGCGTCGTCAATTTTGGCGCTTATTCTCGGAAGCATGGCCGCCTATGGGTTGTCGCGGTTTCAATACCGGTTTGGATTCATGCGGAATTCCGACATTTCATTCTTTTTCCTGTCGCAGTTGATCCTTCCTCCCGTTGTTTTGGCTCTGCCCTTTCTTGTTCTCTACAAGCAGCTTGACCTGCTGGACACGCGAATTGGACTGATCCTGCTCTACACCCTCACCGTTTTGCCGATCGTGATCTGGATCATGCGGGACCAGTTCCAAGCCATACCGGTCGAACTGGAGGAGGCCGCGCTCGTCGACGGGCTGTCGATATGGGGAGCGTTTATTGCAATCGTGCTGCCGATCGCGCTTCCCGGCATGGTGGCAGCCTTCATCCTGTCACTGGTGCTGACCTGGAACGAGTACTTCTTTGCAGCCCTTCTGACATCAACCGATGCAAAGACCTTGCCGGTGATGGTCGCAAGTCAAACCGGCAGTCAGGGCATCAACTGGTGGGCGATGGCCGCCCTTTCGGCATCCGCAATCTTGCCGCTGATCGTCATCGGCATCCTGTTGGAACGATTCATAATCAAGGGCATGGCTGCCGGAGCCGGTCGCTGACGACACATCCATGTGCTGATTGCAGGTTCTTGCCAAATTCACCTGGGCATTCCGGAACGCACGGGAGCACCAAGTGCGACGCCTGATCACGGTCAAATTCGAAACCGGCTGACTATCTTTCCCGGGATTGGACCAACGCAGCCGCTGTCAGCGCGTCTTGGCCTGACCCTTGTAACTGTTGAAGCTCTCATGTCCAATGAGTCTCGACCGCAATTGTTGCCCCGCCGACCATTCATTCTTTCGGTTGCATCGACAAAATTGAACTGACGGGATTGCTCGTTGACAACTGTTTCTCGCCCCCAAGCGCATGTGAGATGTCCCTTGTTTGAGAATACAGTTGCTTGAACAGCTCAAATTGACGTTCGTGAACCGGTTGGCAATCGGGTTCAACAATTTCGGCGACAGGGTTCCATTTGACTATGTCGGACGGTCGGGCGGCACCCACCGCGCAAGCACCCAGGAAGGCGTCGCCCAAGGATGCCCCGATCGTGTTCCTGCACACATGTTGCCGCACCCTCCCTATATCCGACATTGACTGAAGCCATATCCGGTTTTTTGTTCCTCCTCCAACCGCCAACACCCGCGCAGGTGTCGCCCCAATGTCGCGGTAGGCTTCAAGGACATGTGCGGTTCCATAGGCAATCCCTTCGATCAGGGCGCGGTAGATGTCACCGCGAGTATGCGTAAGGTTGAGGCCGAACAGCACACCCTTTGCGTCAGGGTCATGGATCGGTGAGCGTTCTCCTGAAAAATGCGGAAGCAGAAGAAGGCCATTTGATCCCGGCGGCGATTCTGCGGCTTCTTCGGACAGTTTCTCAAATGCCGACCCGTTCGGCAATTCCCTGGCAAAACGGCTGCGAAACCAGCGGGTCAGCGTTCCGCTTGTTGCCAGACCGGCCATGGATGCATGGCTCCCCGGATACAACCACGGTGCGTACCAAAGGCGCGAATCTTGCATCTTTCGCTCAACCAATTGGATCATGAACACCGTAGAGCCGTACATCAACATCATGTCGCCTGGATCCTGCACTCCCACGCCAACCGCCTCAGCGGCTGCATCTATTGTCCCGACGGCAACCGGCGTGCCCTCCGCAAGACCTGTTTCGCAAGCGGCATCAGCAGTAACCCTGCCGGCAATCTCCGTGGTCCAGCGCAACTCCGGCAATTGATCGATCGAACAGACGTCGTCGGCAATTTCTGTGGACCAGCACTGCCTGTTGACATCGTAAACGGGGCTGAAGTTGGCTGCAGTGTAGTGATCAATCACACACTCGCCTGTCAGTTTCATGGTGAGGTAGCTGGTGGATGTCATGAATTTGGCCGCCGCCGAAAAGATTTCCGGCCGGTTTCGCCTCAGCCAGAGAATCTTCGGTCCCACGGATTGCGAAGTCAGTGCATTTCCGCAGGTCGCCATGATGGCTTCGGATCCGATCCTTCGCGTGAGTTCAGACACTTCCAAATCCGACCGCGTGTCAACACCATAGAGAACTGCATTCATAAGCGGACGCCCCGAAGCGTCGACAGGCAGCATGCAGGGACCAATTGCACTTGCCGCAACACAGGCGATGTTGTGCGGATCAACCGCGGAACGCTGCAAAAGGTCGCGCGTAACAATTCTGAAATCGTTCCACCAATCGGCATCTGCGCGGTGCTCCGCCCAGCCCGGCCGGGGAACAATCATATCGTGCTGCACAGAGGCATGGGCAATCAAATTGCCGTCCAGATCCGCAAGCACACCCTTTGATTCGTAGGTCCCGATATCGATGCCGAGCACTCTCTGTGTCACGGCTGCTCCCGGTCGCGAAGCACAGAAAATTCCGGCCCAACATTTCCAATGCAGGCAATCAGCAACCGGGTCAATTCCTCGAGATCAGCGAGATCGCAGACCTCCAGACTGGAATGCGAATAGCGCAGCGGAAACCCCGCATCTATGACCGCCGCACCCTCGCCCACAACCTGAACGTAGGAATTGTCTGTCAGCACACCGCACTGTGCGCTGCGCTGAAGGGAAATTCCCTCGCTCGCTGCCGTATCAACGAACAGTTCCACCATGGCAGGGTGCGGTATCACGCCGTTCAGCGTTCCGCGCCCGTGGAAAGAGTACAGGCTGATCCCAGGGCCAGCTCCGAGTTCCATGCTTCCCCGCTCGACCATGCCGGGATTGTCTGTCGCGAGCATGATGTCAACCTGTATCGCAATGTCCGGTGCCAGGGCCCGCGCCGCAACGACAGCCCCGCGCAAATTGAATTCCTCCTGAACCGCAAAAACGACATGCACCGTCGGTCCTCCAACTCTTGCTGTGAGCGCATGTGCAACCTCAAGCAGCACCGCGCATCCGGCACGATCATCCACTGAAGTTCCGGCAATGCGGTCGCCGGCCAGCTCGACGACCCGAGGACTGTACACCACCGGTGTTCCGATCCGGACGCCAGCCGCTTCCAATTCCGACTTTGAAGCATGACCGGTGTCGACGACAACATCACGAACCGGAACAACGACATGCTTTTCTTCCGGCGGCGTTGCATGATGGCTCATATTTGCGATCACACCGGCGACATCGCGTCCTTCAGCAACGCACAGCGTTACGGCCTGCGATGCAACTGCGCGTTCAGGAACCCCTCCCAATCGCTCGACGCGCACCAACCCATCTTCACGAATCTTGCGCACAACGAATCCAAGCTGGTCCATGTGGGTGAACAACATGACAGGAGGTGCATCCGGATCGCCTTCGAATGTTGATATGAGATTGCCGAGTCGATCGCTCCTTGAAACGGCACCCATTCCGTCCAACATGGCTGCAATCCGTTTGCGGACCCTGTCCTCGTGCCCGCTGAGGCCAGGTATCAGCATCAGTTCAATGAGATGGGAGCGCAGTCGGCTCTTCACTGCCGGCACCTCCTTGCGGCCTTCGCCCTGAGCATGAATTCGACGGCACGGTTCGGGTCGACCGGGTTCCAGGTGTCACCGTCGATCTTGAGAGCCGAACCTACTATGCAACCGTCCGCGACCTTGAGCACATCCGCAACTGTGTCATGATTTACGCCTGTGTTTGCAAGAACGGGCATGTCGGGCAGCGCCGCTTTCACCGACGCCAGTTCCGATATCGGTGCCGCCTCCCCAGTGATGGTGCCGGACACCAGCACTGCATCCGGAATGCTGGAAAAAACTGCACTCCTTGCCCGATCTGCAACGGGCCGCCGATCCAGACTGTCGGCAAATTCCGCCGACACATTGAACAGCATCGCCACATCTTGGCAACCGAGTCGATTGCGATAGCGCATGGAGGAGGCCGCGTCCGGGTTCCAGAGTCCCATGTCAGAGGCATGGATGCCGGTGAATATCTCACGGACGAAACTGGCACCTGTGGCAGCGGCAAGTGCAACAGTGCTCATCGGATCCCAAAGGACATTGACGCCGAACGGAATCGATATTTCATCCCGCAGCCTTCCGATCAGATAAGCCATGGTCGCGGTTGAGGCGCAGTCGGCATTAAGTTCATAGGGCCGATCGTTTTCGTTGCCGAACATCACCGCATCAAATCCGGCCGACTGAAGAGCCTGAAGATCGCTGCGCGCCGCTCGAAGCAAACCCTCAATTCCGGCATCGGCATCATAAAGTGGCGCTCCCGGCAGTGCACCAAAATGCACCATGCCGATGACTGGCCTGACCTGTGCGAATATCCTGCAAAATCTGTCCAAACCATTTTCTCCAATCTTTTGGCACCACAAGGAGGCTTCATGAACCTGTTGGTTGTCCGGCCGCTTCCCACTAGAATGCAGCATAGGAACGGAGAATGAAATGGCGATCCGAACCAAACATTGGGACCGATTGGGAAATGGCGGGCTGAGCTTTACGGAATTGGGCGTTGGCACTGCGCCTCTCGGCAATCTGTACCGGGCCATAAGCGACGAAACCGCCCACAGCATGTTGGATCTCGCTTGGGACTCTGGGCTTCGCTATTTCGACACCGCGCCTCTCTATGGATTCGGATTGGCGGAGACGCGACTCAACAGGCTGTTGCGGGGCAAACCGCGCAACAGCCTCACCCTTTCAACCAAGATCGGACGAATCCTGCATGCAACTGCACCCGAAACCCGCGATGGAATTGGCAAGTGGTTCGAAGTTCCCAGTCGGCAAGAGATCTACGATTATACCTATGACGGTGTACTTCGTTCGCTTGAATTCTCCCTGGAACGGCTTGGAATGGACCGGGTAGATATCCTCTATGCCCATGATCTCGACATTTTCAATCACGGCAGCAGGGAAGCACTGGACAATAGACTTAAAGAGTTCATGGCAGGTGGATATCGCGCCCTTTCCGAAATGCGCGACCAAGGTGTAATTCGTGCCTTCGGTGCAGGCCTCAACGAATGGGAACCGTGCCAGTGGCTCGCCGAGCGGGGTGACTTCGACATCTTTCTGCTTGCCGGACGCTATAGCCTGCTTGAGCAGGATGCCCTTTCCTCCTTCCTGCCGCTCTGCGTTGATCGCGGCATCGGAATAGTGATCGGAGGACCATACAATTCCGGGATTCTTGCAACCGGTCCAAGGGAAGGCGCATTCTACAACTACGACCCCGCTCCTCAGCGCATTCTCGAACGCGTCGGGCGGATTGAAGCAGTTTGCGCCAGTCACAGAATCAAACTTGCCGAAGCGGCACTGCAGTTTCCGATTCGCCATCCCGCCGTCGTTTCGGTCATTCCGGGTGGCCAAGGCATTGAGGAAATGGAAACTAATTTGGCGGCGGCACAAGCCTCCATTCCGACGGAACTCTGGGCTGAACTGAAGTCGGAAGGGCTGATGCGCGCCGACGCACCCACAGATTGAACCGGTCGTGATTAAGATCGACGCTCATCAGCACTACTGGAATCCAGCGCGGGGCGATTATGGCTGGATGCCGAAGAACGACGCCATCCTCGCACGCCCCTATGGCCCACACGATTTGGAACCTGAGCTGAAGTCGAACGGAATTGGTGCCACCATCCTTGTGCAGGCGGCAGCAACGGTATGCGAAACCGAATATCTTCTCGGTTTGGCGGACTCGATTCCCGGAGTGGCCGGGGTCGTGGGATGGGTGGATTTCGAAGTGCCCTCGGACCGCAAGACGCTTGAGCGCCTCGCCGGTCATCCGAAATTTGTCGGTGTCCGCCCAATGATCCAGGACATTCCCGATGACGATTGGATGTTGCGCAACGACGTGCAGTGGGGATTCCGTTCGGTCGAAGAGTTGGGCCTCACATTCGATGCCCTTGGTTTTCCGAGACATCTCGGGAATTTCCTCAAGATTCTCAGGAGATACCCGAACCTGCGAACGGTCATCGATCATTGCATGAAACCACAGATCCGCAACCACTCCAAGAGCAATTTCGACTTCTGGGCGGATGGAATGCGGCGATTGGCCGAAGAAACCGGTGCATACTGCAAGTTTTCGGGGTTGGTTACCGAAGCGAACGAGATTTGGAACGTTGCGGAACTTGAGCCCTATTCCGAGCACATATTTGAAGTATTCGGAAGCAGCAGGGTCATGTGGGGGTCGGACTGGCCCGTATGTCGACTCAGAACCGAATACTCCGGCTGGTTCGAAGCTGCGCATTGCCTTTCAGCAGGCTTGACCGATCCGGAGCGTGCACTGATCTTCGGTGGCACGGCTGTTGAATTCTATGGCCTTGATCTATGAGTCATTCATGAAGGCGAGGACTTCTCGACGCCCGATTCGGTTCCGGTTCTCCACTTTGCGGGAAACATGAATTGCAGCTGCAGATTGTGCAAATTCCAAGGCAGATTCCAAGGCTTTGCCGCGAGCCATCTCGGCAGCCAATGCCCCGACAAACGCATCTCCCGCTCCGTGGGTGGAAACAACGGGGACAGGATTGGCGGTCAACCTGAGATCATTCTCATCCCGCCTGACCAAAATCAGGCCGTCGGCACCCAAGGTGGCGATGACTGCTGGTGGACCCAGCGCAGCGAGTTTTTCCGGCATTTCGGCTCCGCGTGTTCCCGTAAGTTGTTCTGCTTCGCACCGGTTGACAATCAAGAGATCGACGCGATCCAGAAGTTCGGGGCAAACCTGATGCGCCGGTGCTGCGTTCAGAATAACCGTCCTTTGTTTCCCTGCCTGACGGGCAACGGCGACATTGGCCGCCTCAGGTATTTCGTTTTGGAGCAAAACCACCCCTGCGCTTTCCGGAACATTGATCATCTGTCCGTCGATGGCGGAATTGGCGCCGGAAACAATAACCGCACCATATTCGCCGGACGAATCGACAATTGCCACGCTCATCCCTGATTTGCCGTCCGAAACCACCACCTGCGTGCGGTCCACACCGGCGCCGTCCAGTTCCTTGAGCAGCTGTCGGCCAAACTGATCACTGCCAACCCGGCCGGCCATTGCCGTGCTTGCGCCGAATCGCGCCGCTGCAACCGCCTGATTGCCCCCTTTGCCGCCGAATCGGCAGTCAACAGATTGTCCGATTACGGTTTCATCAATGGCCGGAAGGTGCGGCGCGCCAACGACCACGTCCAGATGCAGCGCACCAACAACAAAAACACCTCCGATCAATAATCAAACTGCCCTGAACAGCGACTTGGACACGATCTTCTGGCTCTTCACCGCGTCCTGTTGTTCGATGGCCGCCCTCAGTTCCGAATTGTCCATCAATTCAACGGCAAGCCGCCTGAGATGTTCAGTGTTCGCAATGTTTGCTCGACATTCCTCAACCGGATCCAAGCCGGATTGCTCCGGAAAGGTATCGAAGTAAATGACGCCGTTGAAGTTGATGTTGGCCAATTCCAAAAACAATTCGATGACCTGTTGCGGGTGAACCGTTCCGACCATGAGACCGTCGTCGCGCTTGCCGTAGCCATCATTGAGATGCACCCCGAGAAGATTGCTGTTGCGTGCAATGAGATGAACCGAGTGCGCAGGCATTTCATCAGCATAGAGTACATGTGCGAAGTCAAGGGTTACACCGACATTGGGGCGGTCCACCTCACGCAGGCCAAGAAGTGTCGTTGCCGCGTCAGGCATAAGGGCATAGGCGCGCGGTTCATTCGGTTTGTATTCGATCGCAATGTCAATTTCCGGATTGTGATCGGCAACCTCGGCAACGGCAGCGACTGTACGGTTCCACAATTCGGCATAGTTCGCCTGAAACGAGTAATCAAATCCATCCTGTCCCAACCAGAGTGTCATGAGAGATCCGCCCATGCGCGCCACAACATCAATGCCACTCTTCGTGAGATCGATTGCCTTGCGACGCATGGAAGCATCCGGATTGGTGAACGCACCAGCGGCAAAATTTGGTTCTGTGTAGTAGCGCATCGCCAGACCATTCAGGGCCATCCCCTGATCGTCGAGAAACCGAGACAATTCACCGGCATCGTTCTCGGCAAAGTGGTCCGGATAATTGAGATCTGCAGCCGAAAGTCCGCCCACCCGACCGGCAGCCTTTATCATAGCCTCAACTTGGGATTCGGCCTCAACACCAACTTGCGCCTTGAACGCATTGAGCCGCGCCGCATATCTCGGCCGATATTCTCGATCTTCGTTCAACCGGTTGACATCCCGTCCGCAACGGACAGTTTGGTGGGATTGCCCGAACCGGCACCATTGGTTTTCGAGGATGTTGGAACCGACCGTTTCCGCCATTCAGTCGGGTGGGTGCATTCTTCAGAATTCAGGCGGTCAAATTGCCGACCAAATTGACCTTGTGTGCCAACACCGGCCCGTCCGATCCTTGATCGCGTCTGCGGAATTTCTTGTTTGCCGCCCATCGGATTGTTGGAATGCAACTGTCCATCGCGTTGAAAACAAAGATTGGAAATGTTGATGAATCCGAACGTTCGAACAGGAACATATTTTGGCCAATTGTCAGCACTCTTTGGATCTGTCTTGCCGTGCAAAGCCGGAAATCCGGCGTTGGTTGAGCCGGCCGCTACACAATTGAACCTCTGCTGAGCGGCAATGCTGGCCCATTGCCCGCGCTCGCCCGCCCACAGTTCGATCCCGGCACAGTCGAGATGCCAACCGTTCCGGGTGATTGGCACTTTGCCGCTGTGCTCCACATCCATGGACGGATTTCCCCTGCAAAGGCTGACATGAGAAAGATTGAATGCCATCAAAACATACTCAATCGGGAATGTGAAACCGCCATAACTCGGAAAGTGAGGTCGGCAGGCGTTTTTCCTCAAACAAAATTCCGCCGGAAACAAAAGGACACGAACATCATTGCTGCCAGTGGAATCGGTTGGACAGTCGGGTCAACGAGACTTTGGAGCGAAGGGATTTTTCTCGGATTGCGATCTCAAGAAAATCCGGATCGGCGTTCCCTCAAATCCGAATGACTGGCGCAGCCCATTCTTGAGGTAACGCCGGTATCCTGTTGGAACGTGCCGCGGATGCGAGCACATCGCCACGAAACTCGGGGGACGGGTCTTTGCTTGAGTCATGTAGCGAAAGCGTATCGGCTTGCCTCGCACTGCCGGAGGTGGATGGTTGATCGTCATTTCCTCCAGCCAGCGGTTCAATTGACCGGTGGAAACCCGCCGGTTCCAAATGGATGAAATCTGCAGCACAGCACGGTGGACATCCTGCAGGCCCTCACCAGTCAGGGCAGAAACGCAAACAGCTGGGGCACCCCTAATGTTGGGCAGCCGGTCATCCAGCCTTTCCCTGATTGCCGCGAATCGGTGCTTTCGATCCTTAACGGTGTCCCACTTGTTGATTGCAATCACAACAGGGCGTCCCTCCTGTTCAGCAAGATCGGCGATTCTCAAATCCTGGACCTCAAGCGGAATGGCCGCGTCAAGAAGCAGTATCACGGTTTCCGCGAACCGAACGGCACCAAGAGCATCCGCAACGGACAATTTCTCAACCCGTTCCGTAATGCGGGACCGCTTTCGCATGCCTGCGGTGTCGTGGATCAACACCTTCGACCCGAACCACTCGGCTGGAATTGCAATCGCATCGCGCGTTGTTCCGGGTTGCGACCCCGTAACGAGCCTGTCATCTCCGAGCATTCGGTTGATCAAAGATGACTTTCCGGCGTTCGGTCGCCCAACAACAGCAATCCTGAGCGGTTTGCATGATTCATCGGTTTGCGGTTCAGTGCCTTCTGCGTTGGCATGACCATTGCCCGCCTTGACCAAAATCGCATCACCCACCGCGTCAAGAAGGTCGTGGATCCCCTCACCATGCTCTGCGGATAGCGCGATCGGTGCCCCCAAACCGAATTCATGGGCGTCCAGTTGCCCCGCGACCCCGGCAGAACCCTCACATTTGTTGGCGGCAAGAATGATTGGCTTGGACGCTCTGCGGAGGATCGCGGCAATTTCGTGATCTGCCGGAAGGATCCCGCAGCGGGCATCAAACAGGAAGATGCAGGCATCGGACAAGTCAAGTGCCCTTTCGGTAACCCTCCAGATACCGGATTCCAGCTCACCGGATCCGGAAAAATCCATCCCCGCCGTATCCAGGACCGCAATGCTCCTGTCGCCAAGGAAAGCCTCGCCTTCCCGGAAATCGCGCGTAACACCCGGCGTGTCGTCGACCAGGGCAGCCCGCTTTCCGATCAACCGATTGAACAAGGTTGATTTTCCGACATTCGGCCGACCCACAATGGCAATCGTGAAATCCATCATGTCTGAAACCGATCCATCGACGGAACGTACCACTTACCGATATGCGACGAGGTAGCCCTGCTGGCTAACGATATAGAGAACGCCGTTTACAACGATCGGACCGCTTGCCGCCCCGCCGGCGATGGGCGTGGTGTCGAGCAGGCCACCCGATACTGGGTCGAAATGCCGGATTTGACCGTCTCCGGAAGCAACAATCAATCGGTCACCGGCAAAAACCGGACCATAATTGGCAAAAACCGCCTTTCTTCTCCTCAGTCGCGAATTCTTGAAGGACGGCAGGGGCACAGCCCAGATTCGCTCCCCGGAATCGGCATCAAGCCGAACCAATTCGGCGGCGTCAGACACCAAATAGACTGAATCAGCAACCGGCCAAACCGGACTGTATGACCCTTCCGTCACAGTCCATTTGGCTTGCCCGCTGACTATGTCCACCGCAGACATCCGCCCTGCTTGATTGGCTGCGTATACAACATCTCCGCTGACGACCGGACCACCGGAAACTGCGATCAGCGACGAGCGTGCCGCAGGACCTCTCGATCCTCCGACCTTGGCCGACCAAACGACGAGGCCGGTTTTCGGGTTGACGGCTTGGATCGCACCCGACGGATAGGGCATGATGACCAACCCCCCGGCAATGGCCGGTGCAGCTCCGCTTGTGATGTTTGCATCTGCCTCCGTGCTCTGCCAGCGCCAACGCAAACGCCCGTTGGTGAGATCAACCGCCCACGCCCTGCTGTCCTGGGTTACAACATAAACAAGCCCGTCAGAGACCGCCGGTGCCAATGTTGCCGGAGCGTCAAACTTCTGTATCCAATTGTTTTCACCGGTGGTTGCGTCAAGGGCGTGAAGCTCACCGAAACCCGTTGTTGCAAACAGGATTCCGCTTCCGAACGCCAGGCCGCCGCTTGATGCATCAGTTGCACCCTCACCTTCGGGAACCAGATTTCGCGACCAGACAAGCTCTCCTTCATTAGAATGTGCCGTAACCCGCGCCTCCGAGTCCATCGCATATATCAGACCGCCTGCATATACCGGGGACGCATTGAGGCGTTGTTTCCTGCTGTTTCCCTTGCCTATTGAAACCGACCAGACCTGCGAAAGCCGGTTTGAAAGTGCAAGGTTCTCCAACCTGTTGCCGGTGGTTCCGCCAGTTGTCGTCCATTCGGTGTAATTTCCTGCGTCCGGATGAGCCAACGGACGCAACTGGTGCAAATCCGGGTCGAATTGCAGGTCAACGACACCGCTGACCTCAGGCCCCGAGACAAACTCGGTTGATTCCGAAAGCGGAACACGAACGTCAATCCGTTTGCCCGGAAGCACGTCCTCCCTTTCGGAACAGGCCATCAACACGGCCCCGGAAACTAACAGGGCAAGCATCATGACACCGCACGACCTGCCTGCCCTCGCAGATTGTCTATTGTTCAACGCACCCAAATCCTTCGCAACCTCTTGCAACGGGAATCCGGCGATGGCCGCCGGCCTTCAGTTAGGAATCCGCCTCAAGTTCCGCCAGAAAACCTGCAACCCGGTTTGACATCTCCCGCGGAACACCGGATTCGGAACGCAATATACGCAAAATGGAAATAGCCTCGGCCACCTCGCCCATCCTCTCAAGATTGTGCGCCTTCATTTCCATGGCCAGCAGCCTGAATTCAGAATCCCTTTCGATCATTCCGTCCAACTCTTTGACCACATCTTCGGGTGGGTCCGTATCCTGACGGATGGCAATCGACTTGAGCAAGGCCAGATCCCGGTAAACTATTGAAACATCTTTGTTGTTGGACACAAGATCCAAGCGTTCCAATGAATTGTCCTGCATTCCATCGTCCAGCATTGCTGCGGCAACAATGAAATCCCTGATCGCTCTTGCATCCAAATTGTCGATCTCAATTTTGTCCAATCGGGCAATCCGCTCGGCGGGCGATTCCTCAGAACTCGCGGCAAGGATTGAATCCCCGACAGCCTCGGCCTCCAAACGCTGGTTTGCCGTTGACCACTCGCGGTATGCCGTGCCGCCGACCAGTGCCAGCACCGCCAGTATGCCCAACCAACCGTAGCGGCGAAACAGCCGATAGAGTCGATCCCTGCGAACCTCCTCCTTGACCTCACCTATGAACGAGTCGGGATTGCTCAATTTCTTGCTCCGGGTTTTGCGCGCTTCTACTCCGATCCCCCACAATTTACCAATGCCTATATTGGATGCAAATCTTGTTCCGACCGATGATTGACATTAGACTCAGCACAGACCGCCAGCCTCACCCCCAGGGAGCTTGGGATCGTCATGAGATTAGCATCCATATTGACGGCGATCGTCGTTGCCGCCGGTCTGTACGCGTTTGTCATCGAACGCGATGCTGTTCTGGCCATTGCGCGCAGCAGGTTGAACATGGAGCCGGTCGCTGCCAGCAACACCGATTTTGGCCAGAATTCCGCAACCGAGGTTGCTGCCGCAGGGAGGGGTCCTTCGGGCGAAAGCGAAAGCGAATCAACTGGTGCCGTTCGTGTCGTCGCGATCAGGTCAAATGCACGTCCGGTCGAGTCCGGCGTGATCGTGCGGGGTCAGACAGAGGCGCTGCGGTTCGTTGACATCAGATCGCAGGCTTCCGGACTCGTGGTGTCCAAACCCCTGCGAAAGGGCGCATTTGTATCCGAGGGTCAGGTTGTGTGCGTACTGGATCCTGGATCCAAATTCGCCGATCTGAAGGAGGCACGGGCCCGTTTTGAGGAAGCAGCGGTCAACGAAATGACAGCTTCAAAGCTTGCTGAAGAAGGGTTTGCCACGCAGAACCGAAGGAATTCGGCCAAGGCGACACTTGAATCGGCAGAGGCAGCGGTCGAGCGGGCCCAGGTCGCAATTGACCGGCTTGACATGACCGCTCCATTCGACGGTTTGCTGGAATCAGATGCAGCGGAAACCGGTTCGTTGCTCCAGCCCGGTTCGCTGTGTGCAAGGGTTGTCCAGCTTGATCCGATCAAGATTGTCGGACATTTGTCGGATACGGAGGTTGATCGGATTCAAGCCGGAAATGAAGCGTCGGCAAGGTTTACGTCAGGCAGGACAACCTCAGGGAAGGTAACGTACATCTCAAGGTCCGGAGATCCCGAAACCCGAACATTCAGGCTTGAGATCGAAGTGGCCAACACTGATCTATCCATCCGTGACGGCTCCGCCGTTGAAGTATTCATCGCATCCGCAAGTGAGTTGGCCCACTTGGTGCCCCAATCAGCGATGACCCTCAATGACGCGGGACAGATCGGGCTGCGCACAGTTGAGGGCGGCAAGGCCAGTTTCAATCCCATAAAGATCGTACGGGACACGCCCGAAGGGGCGTGGGTTAAGGGATTGCCCGAGAAGGCCGACGTCATCGTCGTTGGCCACGAATACGTTGTCGAAGGCTCGCCGGTGCTTGTGTCGTACAGAGATCCTGCATCATGACACGGATTGTTGATTGGGCGGCTTCACACGCCAGAATGGTGATTGCTTGCCTGATTCTGTCTTTGACGACAGGGGGGCTTGCGTATGTCGGATTGCCGAAGGAAGGCGCTCCTGACATCGAAATCCCGGCCTATTTCGTTTCCGTGGTTTTTCCAGGAATATCGGCGGAGGACAGCGAAAGGCTCCTGGTCAAACCCCTTGAGGCTCGACTCAAGGATGTTGACGGCTTGGATGAGTTGTTCGCGGTTGCTGATGAAGGGTATGCCGGCGTTTCGCTGCTTTTCGATTTTGGATTGGACAGGAGCGCAACACTTGCGGAAATCCGCGATCTGGTCGATCGCGCCGAAGCGGAATTTCCGGAAGGCGGAAACAAACCGTCGATCAACGAGTTCAGTTTTTCCGAATTGCCGATTTTGGTGATTGGCCTCAAGGGGTCAGTGCCGGACCGCACGCTCATGCAGGTTGCAGATGAGTTGAAGGAGGAGATCGAAGAACTGGAGGAGGTGCTTGAGGTCGGACTAACCGGCATGAGGGAGGAAATGGTCGAGGTGATCATTGATCCTCTGCAACTCGAAGCATATGGCGTCGCGGCAAACGACATCATTGGAATTGTCTCACGGAACAACCGGTTGATTGCCGCTGGAGAGGTTCAAACCGGGCGGGGTGCCTTTGCCGTAAAAATTCCTTCCTCATTCGAACATCCGAGCGACGTTTATGACATACCCCTGAAGGTCAATGGAGATCGGGTCGTAACCCTTGGGGATGTTTCTGACATCAGGATGACGTTCGGCGACAGAACGGCAATTTCCCGCAACAACGGCAAGTCGACCATTGCCCTGCAAGTCGTCAAAAGGAAGGGTTACAATCTCATCGACACGTCGGCCAATGTCATCAGGGTCGCCGAAGAGCTCAGGCAGTCATGGCCTCCTTCACTGCGGGATGCCGTCGACTACGAAATCACACAAAACCTGAGTCGGCGCGTACAGGACATGGTCGACCAACTCGAAAATTCCGTTCTCACGGCTGTCTCACTGGTGATGGTCGTGGTGCTGGCGATTCTTGGCATAAGATCCGCCCTCCTGGTTGGGTTCGCAATTCCGTCCTCATTCCTGTTGTGCTTCTCGTTTCTTGCCCTGATGTCGATTTCAATTTCGAACATCGTCATGTTCGCTTTGATTCTTGCGGTAGGAATGCTGGTCGACAGCGCAATTGTCATCGTTGAACTCGCCGACCGCCGCATCAGGGAGGGAACAACACCGATGTTGGCCTTCGTCTCGGCGGCAAAGAGAATGTTCTGGCCGATCCTCTCATCGACAGCGACGACCCTTTGCGCATTTCTGCCCATGCTGTTCTGGCCCGGCGTTGCCGGACAGTTCATGGGAACGATGCCGATCACCATTATCTTTGTGCTGACAGCCTCAATGTTTGTGGCACTTATCTTCCTTCCGGTGGTTGGTGGAATTTCGGGGCGGATTTCGAACCGGTTCGCTAGGATGTCAAATCTCTTGGGACAAATGCACTTTCTTGTGCGCACGATGTTCCTCCTTGCGAACCTGGCCCTGCTCTTTGGCTCGGCGATGCTGGCATTGCAGCCGGGAACCGTCGCGATTCCGCCTTTGCGCGCCGCCGGACTCAACGAGTCGCTGCCCTTCTTCATCCTGTTTGTCGTGTTGTCGGTGAGTTTGACGGTCATCATGAAGTCATTCAGCTTCCGGATTAGGTCGCCACAGCTCCGTTTCAGACGGCGACGGAGCATTGTCGCCGCGGGAACACGACTGCTCGTCGGCAACCCGATAATGCCGGTAGTCTGCATCGTCGCCGTCCTGGCGGCTGTATTCGGCACATTCCAGCTCTACCGGGCAAACAATCTCGGCGTTTCGTTCTTTGTCGACACCGAACCGGAAACTGTAAACTTCTACGTGCGCGCAAGGGGTAACCTCAGCCTCCAGGAAAAGGATGATCTTGTCAGGCAGGTCGAATCGGTCGTCATTGCAACCGAAGGTGTGGCGAATGTCTTTGCCTATGCCGGAGCCGCCGGCCTAAGCAGCGACCTTGGTCCGGGAGGTTCGTCCAAACCCAACGACACGGTCGGCGAACTCCGGATCGAATTCCTGCCATGGGAGCAACGTCAGGCAATTGGCGGGCTGGTTTCCGACACCAACAACATCCTTGAGCAGATTGAGTCGAGTGCGAGTGAGATTCCAGGAATCTACATTGATTTTCAAGTAGAGACGAATGGACCAAGCGGCGGCAAGCCCGTCCACCTGCGCCTGCTCGGCGAGAACTGGGACGCACTGCTGGCGGCCGCCGGCGCAGTCAGGCACAAATTTGAAAACACCAAAGGGCTCGTCTTGGTCGACGACACCCGACCGCTGCCCGGAATCGATTGGAAGATCGAAGTTGATGTCGAGCGGGCCGGCAGGTACGGAACCGATGTTGCGACTGTCGGTGGCCTTGTGCAGCTCGTAACCCGGGGAATATCGGTTGGCACGATGCGAACCGACACTTCGGACAAGGAAATTGACATTCGTGTGAGGTTCCCGGAGAGCGACCGGCATCTTTCAACCTTGGATGAACTCAGGGTGAATTCCCGGAACGGATTGGTTCCACTGTCGAACTTCGTAACGCGCACACCGGTTACCAGCGTTGGACAAATTTCGCGGTTTAACCAATCCAGGTACATTGATGTCAAGGCTGACATGCGGTTCGGCCTGCGCAATGAGGATGGGGCCCCGATTACGCCAACTGAGCGCATTCAGTACTTGGACGAATGGCTCTCAACCGAGGCGGATCTTCCGAACGGCATCGAGTGGACCTGGACCGGTGATCAGCAGTCGCAGTCGGAAAGTCAGGAGTTCCTCATGAAGGCGTTCGCCGGAGCGCTCGGCCTGATGTTTGCGGTTCTGCTGGCCCAATTCAACAGCCTTTACCAGGCAATTCTTGTCCTTCTTGCCGTTGTCATGTCCACAACAGGTGTGCTGCTGGGAATGGTGGTGCTGCAGCAACCTTTCTCAATCATCATGACCGGCCTCGGCATCGTCGCCCTCGCCGGAATTGTCGTGAACAACAACATTGTCCTGATTGACACGTTTCAAGAGTACGCGCGTTTCATGCCAAAGATTGAAGCAATCATCAGAACTGTGGAGACCCGCCTGCGGCCGGTTCTTCTGACCTCCATTACGACGGTTGCCGGTCTTACCCCCATGATGTTCGGATTTTCGATCGACATTGTTGGGGGCGGCTATGCCGTCGATACACCATCGGCGCTCTGGTGGAAGTCCCTTGCCGCTGCCGTTGTCTTTGGCCTTTCTACCGCCACCGTGCTTACGCTTGTGTTCACACCGGCAATGCTTGCCTTACCCGAATGGGCCCGCAAGGGATCATACGGCGCAAGTCGTCTCCTGTTTGCCTTGGTCGGAGGCAGGCGCAGCCGAACCGCAAGGGATCTTGGGGTTCAGCGGGCACTCAGGAAAGCAGGAAATCCGACGATTCTATGGAATCAGGAGTTGACTGACGACAACGCCGAAGCTCTGGACGCCACCGGCGGGATAAATGCAGGCAAACCCGAACAGGACCAAACCTTGGACGCGGAAAGGCACGAGGCGGACACCCGCCAACCGACACTTGGCGGCGGCGCCTTTGCCCCGCCCTCAGGATTGACTGCGGCGGAATAGGTTTTCATCCAAGATTCCGAAGCACCTTGGCTGTGCCTGTTGGGCAAAATGCGAACAGCAGATGCGATCTTTCGGACCGATCGGCAAGGACCGAATTCACCAAAGCGGATCAATAAGGTTGCTGTCGTCCGGAATCGCAAAAATTTGACCGGGATAGATCAGGTGAGGATTCTCGATTTGATCCCTGTTTGCATTGAATATGTTGACGTAGAGGCGGCCTAGTCCGTACTGCTTGCGTGAAATTCCCCAAAGCGTAAACCCGCGCTGGACCGCCAACAGGCTGATGACCGGGCCCTGCTCTGCCTGATTGGGATCATCGTCTTTGCCAAGGGAAGCGATTTCAAGCATTTCGCGTGCATGTTCAGGTGCTTCCTTCTGAAAAGGCATCTCGACGCTGTTCACAGAGTTGCCTGCACTGTCGACCTCGTCGACACGAAGGACGTAGCGTCCAGGATCAACCCCCACCAAATCCGTCCACCAACTACCCCCCGGGGAAATCTCCCTGGATTTAACCAGTTCGCCATTCAAAAAGATCTTGATGCTGCCCGCATCCAGCATTGTGCTGCCGGCAATGAAAACTTCTCCCTCCTTGTCATATGAAACAATCTCAACCAGCAGTTGGCCTTCCTCGTCAGGAACGGAAGGCTGGAGCAGGCGCACTCCTTTATCTGTTGCAAGCAGAACCGAAGGCTGCAGATTTGCCAAGTTGGCGAATTCGGTATTTGGCGCTTCGATTGCTGCAAAGGAATCCAACTCAGCGCCCTCCTCGGACACCACTTCCGATGCGGCAAGCTTACCTTGCGGAACCACAACAAAAACCGCATTGTCCGAATCGACCGATCGTCCGTCCGGAAGGATCGCCCTAAGGCCGATCGCCAAAGTGTCGCGCTGCGTATCCACACTGAATATCATCGCAAACTGCCCGATTCGCCCAACGGCTTGGGAGCCGGCGACATCCCCGTCGACCAGAGCCTCCACCAGGGAACCAGCCGGTGCGCGGCCGGCAAGCACCGTGGTTCCGAAACTGTCCACCCTCACGAGATCAAAGGTTGGCGGCACCGGTGCATCCGGCATGGGTTCATCCACGTTCAAGGACCCAACATCACCGTCCTTCAACGTTTCCACTTGGAGATCCAACTGACCTGCTGACGCTGATTTTTCCCCAACATCGGTGGGTTCCCCGACGGACGAACCGGAACCGCCTTCAGTTCCGACTCCGGCACGAGTCGATTCCGAGGTTTCGGCCAAGACACCAAGGACGTCCGTCCCAGCCGCAGCCGTTTCCCCGTCTGTCGACTCCACATGCGCCTCGGTTGCGCCACTTCCGTCACGACCGGCCACTGCAGCATCGTCCCGGCATGGGGTTGCGGCACTTAACGCATCGTCGGAATGTTCAACATCGACTGGCTCATTCGAACACGGATCAACCTCAGTTTCCATTGGCGTGTCGGCCGGTTCGGATCCTGCGCCTCCTTCCCCGTTCGAAGTAACCGCCTGTTCAACAGCATCCGGAACCAAGACCGCTTCCTCCACCTTGCCTCCCGCGTCAGCAGTTTGTTCAACTGTCGAAGTGTCCGTTTCAGCAGCCTCCTTTTCCGCAATTGCAATGGCGGCCTCAGCGGCGACTTCCTCTTCTGATTGATCCTGAAGTGCCACAGTTGCCTCGGCTCCGTCCCTCACTGGAGGAACCAACCCTCCCGGGCAGGTTGATGCATCGTCGGTTGCATCACTGGAATGTTCCACGCCAACCGACTCATCCGCACACGGATCAACCTCAGTTGCCAATGGCATGTCAGCGGGCCCCGATTGTGCTTCGGATTGAGCAATCGTTGCCTCTTCCGAAACCGCAACCTGCTCCACAGCATCCGGAGTCAACTCAGCAGCGTCCAGAGCCAAATCAGCTTGACCCGCATTTTCTCCTGTGCCGGCAATCTGTTCGGTTGTCGAAGTGTCCGTTTCAGCAACCTGCCCATCGGAAATCGGGTTGACGGTTTCACCATCGATTTGCGCCTCTGACTGATCCTCAAGAGCTGCAGAAGCTTCGGTTTCATCCCGACCAATCGCAATAATGCCGCCTGGGCAGGGAACAGCGCCTTCAGTTGCATCACCGGAATGTTCAGGATTGGCCGGATCTTCTTGGCAGGGATCAACCCCTGTTTCGGGTTGTGCAATCGTCGGGACTCCGGAAACTGCCGATTGATCCTCGGCGTCCGAGCGCAAATTCGATTCACCGGCCAAGTTCTTGTCGTTTGAGGAAAGCTCGACGGCCTGCATCTCATCCGGACTGTGTCCTGCGTCCGCCGGTTTCACACCGGCATCTCGTTCCGTGGCGTCCATTGTGCCACCAGGTGGCTCGGAAGCATCACCCGACAAACCGACAGCTTCTTCAACTGCGGTCGGCGCAGCTAGCGCGTTTTCCTCCGTCGACACTGTATCGTCCGCCGGTTTCACACCGGCATCTCGCCCCGTGGCGTCCATTGTACCATCCGGCGGCTCGGAAGCATCGCCCGACAAACCGACAGCTTCTTCAACCGCGGTCGGCGCAACTAACGCGTTTTCCTCCGTCGACCCTGTATCGTCCGCCGGTTTCACACCAACATCTCGCCCCGTGGCGTCCATTGTGCCATCCGGCGGCTCGGAAGCATCGCCCGACAAACCGACAGCTTCTTCAACTGCGGTCGGCGCAACTAACGCGTTTTCCTCCGTCGACCCTGTATCGTCCGCCGTGGATATGCCGTCTTGTCCGTCGGTTCCGAGCGCAGTCGCAGTGCCGTCCCTCTGCGATTCGTCAATTCCTTCCGCAGGTTTGGAATCCTTGATGCCGCTCGACACCGCTTCCCCTGCAGCAGCCGGTGTGCTCTCCTCAGTGCTTGCTGAGGGGGCAACAGCATCGGACCCCTGCGGTTCCTCTTGGGTCAAGAAGTAAAGGAGTGCCGCAATCGCCACCAATGTCACAACAATGAACGTGGCGGGGATTGAACCGAGCTTTAAAGGTTTGTTGTCAACCATTCAGACGTTCCGAGAGGACTTGTTTCGTGTCCGCGGATCAAAAACATTGGTGTGTCCGGTTGGGCGTAGATAGTATAAATTGGCAGGCAACGAAAGCTCTACTGGTCGGTTGTGAAATTGAAATCGGTTTGTCTATTCTGCGGTTCACGCAAGGGCTCCTCGGAGAACCATTCCCGCGCCGCGAAAACGTTCGGCTCCTCGGTCGCACGGGAAAACTGGCGCTTGGTTTACGGAGCCGGCGATGTCGGGCTGATGGGAACGGCTGCCAGATCCGCAAAGGAGGCGGGCGGCACGGTCTTGGGTGTCATCCCCGCACACTTGACCGACCTTGAAATCGTCTACAGGGATGTCGACTGCCTGATTGTTACGGAAACCATGCATGAGCGCAAAAAGGTCATGTTCATGAATTCCGATGCGATCGTTGCGCTGCCGGGAGGTGCCGGGACACTCGACGAGCTCTTTGAGGCCATAACGTGGCGCCAACTCGGTCTGCATTCCAAGCCAATTCTTCTCCTGAATGTCGATAACTATTGGGACAGTGTTCTGTCGTTGATGGACAATGTCGTGAGAAGCGGATTCGCCGACGAAAGCTTGGCCGGATTGTTCCGCTCCGTGAATTCCGTGAACGAACTCATCGCCGAATTGCGCGAAGCCCTGAAGTGATTGGAGCCTCCAGGGAGAAGACAAGCAACGCAATCCAAATCAGGACGAAGGCGGCAAGATCGGCCGCTGTGAACGGCTCCATGAAGATCAGGACTGCAACCAGAAACTGAAGCGTAGGATTCGTGTACAGGAGAAAGCCCCCCTCGGAATACCGGATCCTTTTCAATCCATACGACATCAGCACCAACGGTCCAGCGGTTATCAAACCTGACGCGGCCAGCATTGCGGTCTCAAGCAATCCGTTGCCGAACCAGCCGCCTGCCCGGCCGGTGAAGTCCTGCCAGAAAAGCAGATGCACGCCGAGTAGCCAAAGCAGTGCCACGGGCGTGAGCACAAACGATTCGGCGGCAACTGAAGCAACCGCCCCTTGCCGTGTCTTCTTTTTGATCAATCCGTAGATGGCGAATGTGGAGGCAAGCACCGTAGCCAGAAAGGGAAACTCGCCCAGAACCACCGAAAGGTAAAGGACGGCGATCGCGGTTGTGGCAACAGCCATCCATTGTGGCGGGGTCAACCGCTCCTTGAGAAAAACCGAGCCAAGAAACACGGCAATCAGTGGATACAGAAAGTACCCCAAGCTCGCCTGCGTGGCACGCTCAATCTGGATCGCAAATATGAACAGCAACCAATTCGACCCAATCAAGGTTGCAGTCAGCAGGGTGAAACCAAACTTTCGGAGGGAGGAAAACACTGATCGGAACATCTGCCGTGCCCTGCCCTGCACAAGGAGAACGGCAAAAAAGGTGGCAAACGAGAATATGGCCCGATGGGCAAGAACCTCACCGGGTGGAACATGTGCAATGACCTTGTAATACATGGGAGAAAGCCCCCAGATCGCACCTGCGGCGATCATGGCGAGCCTGCCCTTTGTCCGTTCGTTCATCCGAGGGTGAGCGGCTCCGCTTGGTCAACGCAACCGTTAACGGCATGAAAGATTGGATGCTGCGTTACGAACCGGAAAGCCGGCCTGCCACATTCTCCCAATTCACAAGGCTGTCGAGAAAATTCTCGAGGTATGCGGGACGCTTGTTGCGGAAATCAATGTAGTAGGAATGCTCCCACACATCACAGCCCAACAGGGCGGTCTGCCCGAAACACAGCGGATTGACTCCGTTTTCGGTCTTCGTGACCTTGAGGGAACCATCCTTGTCCTCAATCAACCAGCACCAGCCCGCGCCGAACTGACTCACGCCGGCTGCAACAAATTCCCGTTTGAAATCGTTGACGTTTCCGAACGCATCGCTAATTCGATCGGTAAGTTCCTGGGGCATTTCGGAATGGCCGGGTCCTATCATTTCCCAAAACTGTACATGGTTCCAATGCTGGGATGCATTGTTAAAGATTCCGTTCTGCGCAACCGATCCCGACTGATATGTGCCGGTGATAATGTCCTCGACCGAACTGCCTTCCCATTCCGTTCCGGCGATCAGCTTGTTGCCGTTGTCCACATAAGCTTTGTGGTGCAGGTCATGGTGAAACTCAAGCGTTTCCTTGGACATGCCCGAAGCGGCAAGTGCATCATGTGCATAGGGTAGATCAGGAAGACTAAATGACATCGCTGTATCCTCTCATTGCTGTTCGCAGCTTTTGATCGATTCGGCATTGAACTGACAAGAGTCCAATATTTCATTGCGATTACACCGGCATCAAAGCAACCGCAACGCGCCGCCCTTCGGCCAACAGGACATTATACGTTCTGCAAGCCGCCGGGGTCGGCATCGCCTCAACATCAATGCGGCAGGCAGTCAAGGTGTTTCTGAAATGTCCGGTCAGTTGCTGCGCTTCGGCTCCGGTGCCGACAAGCAGCAAGTCAATCTGATCACTGGCAGCCCGGAACTCCCCACTGTCATCCATGCCGCCCCAACCAACAACGCCGGTGGGCAACACAGCCACCATGCCGTTGTGAACTTCCCCGGAAATCCTGAAGAAGCCAGGACCGTAGCCGTCGATGGGCAACATTCCGGGATGGAATTGTTGTTCAACACGCATGAAGATCACCCAATCGGATTAATCAACCCCAGCACCGCCGAGCCGGCAATTATCGCATAGGCAGCGATTCGGTACTCGCCTTCCCGACCTGGGCGGAACAGCAGCGAACCGATCCCCAGTGCCGCCAAGTAAATCAGTGCAATCGCAAAACCGGCATAAACAGGTTCCGGACTCAACCAACCCCTAATCGACAGCATCGCAAGCAACAACACATCCGCAAGAATCAGGTAGATGAAGATGTTGGCGCGGATGCTGACCGTCGGCAACGGGCGCGCCAGATAGAACAGCATTACAGGCGGCCCCGGAAGCCCGGTTGCACCTGCAAGGAGACCACCCAAACCGCCGATTCCGAAGACCGCCATGTTTGAACTCGTTCCGTGATAGCGCCAGCCGCTGGCCATGACAGCGACAAGGCAGAGGGTAAGAAGCGAAACTGCGTAGCGGAACATGCCATGCGAAAGCATCTCCAGGAGCGCAATTCCGAATGGCATCGCCACTGCCGCCCCAATTGTAAGCCTCACCAATTCTCCGGCGTTCGCGTTTCTTGCCATCTTGGGCGACATGAGTGTGGGCCCGATGATGTCCATGATGCAAAGAATGATAAGCGCCCAAACAGGTTGAACCACCGAACTGGCGAACGGCAGGAACACCATCGCCGTTCCGAATCCGGAAAATCCTCGCACGACCCCGGCCAGGATGGCGCCGACCGCCAGCCATCCAAGCTCGTCCCGAAAATTCCAAAGGGTTTCCGGGATTTGCAGACTTGCCAAATATTCCATCAGGTGGCGTTGGAGGAGAACTTCGTGCCTGAACCCTTATCGGGTTTTGACCAATCTCTTTTGACCCCCAAACGAAGCAACATGCTGGAAGCGATGAACACCGAAGAATAGGTTCCAACAATGACACCCCAAATCATGGCGAACACAAATCCCCGGATGACATCACCGCCGAAGACGAACAATGCCAAGAGCGCAATGAGTGTTGTAACCGAGGTCATGACGGTTCTGGAAAGGGTGCTGTTGATTGATAGGTTCAGCACCTCCCTGAGGGCCGGTTTTTTCATCCGCCGCAGATTTTCCCGGACACGGTCGAAGACGACAACCGTGTCGTTGAGGGAATATCCAACGATTGTCAGCAGTGCGGCAATAATGGCCAGATCGAACTTGATCTGCAATGCGCTGAAGATGCCGAGTGTCAGAACAACATCATGCACGAGTGCAGCAACCGCCCCGAGGGAGAACTGCCACTCGAACCTCACCCAAATGTAGAACAGCACCGCGGCGATCGCCGCAAAGACGGCAAGCACAGCCTTCTGAATCAGTTCCCCGGACACCTTGGGTCCCACGCTCTCGACCAGTGGAAACTTCATGTCCGGATCCAAATTCCTGAGGGCTTCCTCGATCAACCTCACGGTATCCGCTGCAACCGCCTCGTCGCCCGCCTGTGCCTCGATTCTGATCTGCGCCACATTCTCCTCGGGACCAAAGGAAATGTCATAGACCTGCGAAATTGCCACATCTCCAAGATCAAGCCCGGAGACCGCGCTTCGGTACTCGCCGACGTCGACCGGCAACTTGCTCAAAGTCCTGATGATGGTGCCACCGCGAAAATCGATCCCGTAATTCAGTCCGAGAACCAGCATCAGCAAAATTGAAAGTGCCATGGCCACCGCGGAGCCCATCATCGTTATTCGGGCATAACGGAAAAAGTCCCAACGCGTATCGGCGGGCACCAGCCGGAGTCTCATGACCACACCTCAGACATTCAGCACCCGCGGCCTCTTCCATTCGAACCATTTCACGATGAACAATCGTGCCAGATAAACGGCAGAAAAGACCGAAGTGACAATCCCTATTCCCAGGGTTACGGCAAAACCCCGCACGGGGCCGGAGCCGACCGAAAATAGAATCACGGCGGCGATCAAGGTCGTGATGTTGGCGTCCAGAATGGCGGAAATGGCCCGGGAGTAGCCCTGCTCAATGGCACCGGCCGGCCCTTTTGAACGTTTCAGTTCCTCCCTAATGCGCTCGAAGATCAGCACATTGGCATCGACCGCCATTCCAATCGTCAGAACTATGCCGGCAATTCCCGGCAATGTCAGCGTTGCTCCAACCGTCGACAAAACCGCAAAAATCAGGACCAAGTTCATGACGAGAGCAACATTGGCAAAAAGACCGAACAGGCCGTAGCCGGCCAGCATGAACACAAGGACGGCCACGAACGCCACGACGCAGGCAATTCGGCCGGCATCTATCGAATCTTGGCCAAGTTCAGGTCCAACGGTCCTTTCCTCAAGAAAAATCATTCCAGCCGGCAGGGCTCCTGCACGCAGAAGAATTGCAAGCCGGTTCGATTCTTCAATGGTGAATCTCCCGGTTATAATTCCGGACCCTCCCGGGATGTGATCCTGAATGACAGGGGCAGAAATAACCTCCCCGTCAAGAACAATTGCAAAGGGCGAACCGACGTTTGCTGCGGTGTAATCGCCAAACTTGCGGGCGCCGGACGGATTGAACCTGAAGCTTACGGCGGGGCGTCCGTTTTGATCGAAATCGGGCTGAGCATCGGTCAGTTCATCGCCGCTGACAACCGATGACCTGTCAACGATGTGGAATTGTCCCGGCACATCAATGGATGGAAGGATGACATTTCCGGCCCCCGGTGCGGCATCTTGGTTGGAAGTCCGGCGTATGACCGGGTGGAACGTCAGCTTGGCGGTTGCGCCGATGAGTTCCTTGAGTTCCTCTGCCGACCCAATTCCGGGCACCTGTATGACGATTCGATCCACCCCCTGCCTCAGTATGGTAGGCTCTCTCGTGCCCACCTCATCCACGCGCCGGCGAATGATCTCAAGGGATTGGCGCATCGTTCGGTCATCAGTTGCGGCCCGTTCCTCTTCGGTCAGGCTGACGATGATCTCGTTGGCCTCGGTTCGGACCACAATGTCCGAAGAAGCAACGGAGGTAAGGCTGACCAACGGTCTTGACAGCGCTTCGACTGCAGCGCGCCCCTCTTCAATCCCCGAAGGTTGCGAAATTCGAACACGCAGTTCGTCAGAATTCGAATCCTGCCTTCGAATTGTTCCAACCGAAGATCTTACGTCGCGCAGAGCATCGCGAACATCCGGCCACATGGCATCAAGCCGTTCGGCATGAACATCCTCAAGCTTGACCTCGGCCAAGAGATGGGCGCCGCCCCTAAGGTCAAGACCAAGATTGACAAGCGCTGAAGGGAGCCAGCCTGGCCAGTCGTTCAGGCTGTTCTCCATTTCGGCGTCCAGTTCAAGGCCCGCTTCCCGCGTGGCCACGGCATCATTGTGCCCTTCGACCCGCACATAGAATGCGTTTGGCAATGCTGCGATCAACCCTGCAAGGCAGATCGCAAAGATTGTCAATTGCTTCCAAACTGAGAATTGGAGCATGTCAGGCGCTTTGCATTAGGGCTTGCGTCGGATTCAAACTGGACCCCGGGCGACGAGATAAATCAGCAGAATCGTTCAATCGTTCGGATCGGACTTGCTGAGGACCTGCGAAATCGTATTGCGGAGCGCCCGAACGCGAATGCCCTCGCCCAGTTCCACCTCGACTTCAGAATCGTCCTTCACCCGGGAAATCTTCCCGACCAACCCGCCCTGTGTAACGACCTGATCCCCGCGGCGCAGAGCCGCGACCATTTCCTTGTGTTGCTTCACCTTCTTCTGCTGCGGGCGAATCAGCAGGAAATACATAATCACGAATATCAGGATCAGCGGCACGACACTGGCAAAGTTCAGGCCGCCTCCGGCCGACTGCGCATAGGCAGGACTGATCAACATGGGACACCCCTTTTTGCTGTTGTCATCTTGCTTCCGAATTCCGGGATCGTGGCGTAACTATATGCGCGCAACCTGCATTGCAAACGGAGTTGCGCACAAAGTCCCGGACGACGCTCCGCTGAAACCAACATCATCGCCAATTCGCCTTGAATCGTTCCTACCGGTTTGAGCTTGAGCCATTTTGCGGTTAGTCCGTGATCGCTGATTTAACTGAAACTGGGGATGATTGGACGTGCATGACATTCGCTTTGTCAGGGAAAACCCCGCCGAATTCGATGGGGCGCTGAAACGCCGAAAGGAACCACCGCTCTCTGCCACCCTGATCGAACTGGACGCGGCAAGGCGCAGGAGCATCGGGGAAGCTGAAGAGGCGCAGGCGCTGCGCAACCGGGCATCACAGGAGGCTGGCCAAGCACGGGCAACCGGCAATCTGACCGCGTTTGAGGAACTCAGGGCGGAGGTTTCTGCGGCAAAAGACAGGATATCGAAGTTGGAACGCGAGGCCGAAGAAAATTCGAGGGCCTTGGACGACCTGCTGATGACGATCCCCAACCTGCCCCATGCCGATGTGCCGGACGGTTCCGACGAAAGCGAGAACTTGGAGATCCGCAGATGGGGCAATCCTCCAGAATTCGATTTCGAACCGCTTGAGCATTTTCGAATCGCCGGAGCCGCGGTCGGACTTGATTTTGAATCCGGCGCAAAAATCTCCGGTTCCCGGTTTGTCATTCTTTCGGGCGCCCTTGCCCGACTGCACAGGGTGCTGTCCCAGTTCATGGTCGATACGCATGTAACCGCCAACGGTTATACGGAGAAATGGACACCGGTCATTGTGCGCGAGGAAATGATGTGGGGGACCGGCCAATTGCCCAAATTCGGTGGGGAGTCGTATCAGCTGACGGACGGCAAATGGCTTGTACCGACCTCAGAAGTGTCCCTAACCAACATCGCAAGCGGCATGATTGTGGCCGAAGGCAGCCTGCCATTTCGATACTGTGCCCACACGCAGTGCTTCAGGTCGGAGGCGGGCGCCGCGGGCAAGGACACCGCTGGCATGCTGCGTCAACATCAGTTCGAAAAGGTTGAAATGGTCTCGGTAACCGTGCCCCGCTGCAGCGACGACGAACAAAGGAGGATGACCCGCTGCGCCGAGGGATTGCTTGAGGAACTGGAGTTGCACTACCGGACTGTCAGCCTGTGCACCGGCGACCTGGGATTCGGTGCAAGGCGAACTTTTGACATTGAGGTTTGGTTGCCGGGCCAAGGGAAATTCCGGGAAATCAGTTCGGTCTCGACGTGCGGAGATTTTCAGGCACGACGCATGAATGCCCGCTACCGCCCGGCTGATGGCGGTCATCCGGAGTTTGTGCACACGCTGAACGGTTCCGGGCTTGCGGTGGGACGAACGCTAATCGCAATTCTCGAAAACGGCCAGCGGGCCGACGGCAGCGTGGCCCTTCCGGCTGCGTTGTCGCCATATCTCAACGGGAAGCTCATGCTGTCACCCGAGGGTGATTTGGTCTGAACAGACTGCCGACCCACCGTGCGAATGATGAAGGAAGGGCATGGAACCGGCTCCGGGTTTGGAAATTGCCTTTGAGAGTGAAGCTGCACAGAATTCTCGTCGATAAATTCCGGCGTGGCTGCTCATTTGACCGCACTCCGTTTCGTGCCGCCTTCAAGGCAAATTCACCGTTGCGGGCGCAACATGCACAACTGCAACATCTCTACCGCGAGAAATTGTTGCGATTGCGGCAACATCGGTCTCCACCCTTGATTGAATCTGACGCGGCGATGGCAAGAATGGGGAATCAGGCTGCGGGGACATCCCCGCGAAATCGGCGCCGTTCGCGGCGGGCGTGTTGAATTCCCGGCATCAAACACATGTTCACCAAAAAATCTTGCCCGAACCATTTGACGGCGCGGTGACTCATGGCCTCTTTACCGCATGCCGGACGTGAACTATC
Organism: Paracoccaceae bacterium; assembly: GCA_021296235.1. Lineage (GTDB taxonomy): Bacteria > Pseudomonadota > Alphaproteobacteria > Rhodobacterales > Rhodobacteraceae > JAPOXR01. Next base: position 80,211 of record JAGWAS010000001.1, read on the forward strand.
AGGTCGCCTGAAACTCGGGCCGGTGGCAAAATGCGCATCCTGATTACCAATGATGATGGAATCGACGCCCCGGGGCTGTCCGTGTTGCAGGAAATTGCATCTGAACTGGCCGGCGAAGGCGGTTCGGTCTTGACGGTGGCACCGGCGGAGGAACAGTCAGGAACCGGCCATTCCGTCTCGTTCATCAATCCGCTAATGTTCTCAAGGCGCGGCCCTGACAGCATCGCCGTTTCCGGAACGCCCGCCGACTGCGTATTGGTCGGCCTCCACGAGTTCGAAGGGGACGACCCGCCCGACCTCGTTCTGGCCGGAGTGAACCGGGGCAACAACTCCGGTGAAAACGCTGTCTATTCGGGCACAATTGGAGCTGTGCTGGAAGCGTCGCTGCAGGGGGTGAGAGCCATTGCGCTGTCCCAATATTTCGGCCCCAGCAACCGTAGGCTTGCGGACCCGTTCGAACCGGCACGCAGGCATGGCAGGGATGTCGTCGCTTCGCTGCTTGCGGACGCACCTTGGGGAGATGCGCCCTACGGCCTGTTCTACAACGTGAATTTCCCACCCTGTGGCGCCTCCGATGTTGCCGGCACCAAGGCCGCGACGCAGGGGGCAAGGCTCGGAACAAAGTTCTCGGTGTCGCCGCTGGTGTCTCCGTCCGGTCGAAATTACATGTGGATCAGAACCGGGCGGCAAGATGCTCCGGCGAATCGGGGAAGCGATGTCGAGGCAAATCTTGGCAATTTCATTTCAATCACACCAATGCGGGCCGATTTGACGGATCATTCCGCACTGGAAGCGATAGCGCCGCTCTTTCCGTGAAACAGGACAACCCCGAACTCCAACAGCTAATCCGGATTGTGAACGGACATGGTGTTGGAAGTGACGAAGTCTTGGCGGTAATGGGCGGGATCGACCGGCGCCTGTTCGTAGCCGACACTTTGGCGGCAATGGCTTTCGAAGACATGCCGCTCCCGATTGAGCGGGGGCAGACAATTAGCCAGCCAACAATTGTTGGACTGATGACCCAGGCTCTTGAGCTTGACCGTGAGCAGCGCGTGCTTGAGATCGGAACCGGCTCCGGCTACCAAACACTGGTGCTTTCGCATTTGTCCAAATACGTCTACAGCATAGAAAGGCACCGAAAGCTTGCGGTGGCAGCCAGGAGGATTGTCATTGAGGGGCACAGGCGCAAAAATGTAACGATTTCGGTCGGCGACGGCTCGAAGGGAATGCCCGATGCCGCGCCTTTTGATCGAATCATCGTAACCGCTGCGTCCGAAGATGTTCCCCCGCTGTTGCTCGACCAATTGAAGGTCGGCGGAACCATGGTCTTGCCCGTCGCGCGCTCGGAGATGGGACAAAGATTGTTGAAAATCGACAAATCACCGGACGGTCCGATATATTCGGACTTAGGAGGGGTGAGATTTGTGCCATTGGTTGAAGGAGTAGAAAATGACTGACCAACGGTTTCACCACACTTTCTGGATTCGGCGACCTGAAGCCTGTGCTCAAGGCCCAACGCGGCGGCCGATTGGAATTCCGGCGCGCCTCATGGCGTCAACGGCGATTCTCTTGACAATTGCCGCCTGCAACCCCGACCTAAGGGGATCTGCAATCACACGACCGTTCAACACCACCCAGCCCGAAGTCTTGGCCGAATTCGAACCCGAATCGCCAACAGCGGAAGAAGCATCAATTCCGTTCCAGCAACAGCAATTCGTAGTTGCCGCGGAAGGTGAAACCGTACGCATCATTGCTCAAAGACTTCGGATTGATCCGGGAAAGCTCGCCGACTTCAATTCGGTTCAGCTTGATGATCCCCTTGACGATGGAAAGATAGTTCTGATTCCGGTCGGAGCCAAACCCAGGGCAACCGGCGGAATTACGGAAATAGCCGAATCAGCGATTGCGGAGGTTGAGTCCGCTTCCCGACAGTCGGCCCCGGCCAACCCGGGCACTCACATTGTCGCAGAGGGAGAGACAGCCAAATCAATTGCTGACTCTTATGGCATTGAGGAACAGGAACTTCGGCGGGCGAACAATCTGCCCGCTTCCGCCAGAGTGGCTGTGGGTGAGGTGTTGATCATTCCCAATGCGCCCCCCGCCGGGTTGAATTCGGAACAACCGGTCGTTTCAGCAGAACCGGAAGCAGAAATTCCGCCGCCGCCCAGCCAGGCTGAACCGCTTCCCGAGGCTCCGGTTGTGGCAGAGTTGCCCCCCTCCCCGAATCTTCAGCAATTTCGGACATCGGACTCGGAGTCACGTTTCAGCATGCCGGTCGACGGAGAGATTATTCGGGCATATTCCGGAAAAGGTGGCAACGAAGGGATCGACATTGCGGCACCGATGGGAACCGCCGTTGTTGCTGCCGGTGACGGTGAGGTGGCACTCGTGTCGCGCAACTCCGACAACACCGCCATATTGCTGATTCGCCATCCGGACGATGTCTTCACGGTCTATGCAAATCTCATGAATGTTGAGCTCAAGACGGGAACCCCCGTAGCCAAGGGGCAGATTGTCGGGACCATTGCTGGAGGGGATAAGCAATTTCTTCATTTCGAAATCCGAATCGGCACTGACAGCACGGATCCGGTTCCCTATCTTTCCTGAACGGATCAGGCCGGACGGCAACAAAATGGAGATCCAATGTCGCATTCGAAAGTCGCACTTGTAACCGGTGCCGGATCCGGAATTGGCAAAGCCGCTGCCCTGTCACTGAGTCGGGCGGGATATTCCCTCGTGTTGGTCGGAAGGCGCAGGTCTCCGCTTGAGGAAACGGCGGCTGAATTGGCACCGGCGAAGTCTCTGGTCGTCCAGTGTGATGTTTCGGACTCGCCTGCGGTTGAGGATGCATTCAGGCAGGTGAAATCGGAATTCGGGAGATTGGATGTCCTTTTCAACAACGCGGGCATGAACGTCCCCGGCGTACCCATTGATATGCTTGAGGTTGATGACTGGCGCCGTTGCGTGGACGTCAACCTGACAGGATCATTCCTCTGCGCCCGCCAGGCATTCGCATTGATGCGACATCAGACCCCGAAAGGGGGGCGGATCATCAACAACGGTTCGATATCGGCGCAATCTCCCCGGCCGAACAGTACAGCCTACACAGCAACGAAGCATGCCATCACCGGCCTGACGAAGTGCCTGTCCCTCGACGGTCGGGCACATGACATCGCGTGCGGACAAATCGACATAGGAAATGCCAACACCGATTTGGCTGCCAAATTTCCGCTTGGCGTTCCACAGGCATCCGGGGACATTAGGCCGGAGCCCGTATTCGACGTCGAACGCTGCGGTGAAGCGGTTGCATACATGGCAGGCTTGCCGCTTGACGCGAACATCCAATTTCTGACCATCATGGCAACCAAGATGCCCCTTGTCGGTCGAGGTTGAGGCGGTGGTTCAATTCCTGCCGGCAAGATGCACGTAGTACTGCCACGCCACGCGACCTGATCGCGCACCTCTTGTCTGCTGCCATTCGATGGCACCTTGCTCAAGGTCCCAACGGGTAACGTCAAGGCGTGCGTGCGAGCAATAGCGCTCCACCATTTCAAGATACTCCGCTTGGCTGCATGGGTGAAAACCCAGCCAAAGTCCAAACCGATCCGACAGGGATATCTTTTCGTCAGCCGCTTCCGAAGGATTGATGGCGCTTGAGCGTTCGTTTTCGATCATGTCCCTCGGCATCAGGTGCCGCCGGTTTGACGTCGCATAGAAAACTGCATTCGCGGGCCGCCCTTCAACGCCGCCGTCCAAGACCGCCTTCAGGGATTTGTAATGATGGTCGTCATAGGAAAAGGAAAGATCGTCGCAAAACAGGATGAACCTGCCCGGCTCCGGCCTAAGAAGGGCAAGCAGCGCCGACAGCGAACCTACATCCTCCCTCTGCAGTTCGACCAGCTTGAGATCCTGAAACTCTGCCGACAACGACGCATGCACGGCCTTTACCAACGAAGACTTTCCCATTCCCCTTGCACCCCAAAGCAACGCATTGTTCGCAGGCTTGCCACGCGCAAATTTCTGGGTGTTTTCGACAAGAGTTGACTTTGCCCTGTCAATTCCAACGAGTAGAGAAATATCAACCCTGTTGACTTCCGTAACCGGCTCAAGCCGGTCAGGTTCGGTCTTCCAGCTAAACACATCCGTGTTGTTGAAGTTCGGCGCCGCCGCGGGACACGGCCGCAGTCTTTCCAGTGCCTCCGCAATGCGTCTGAGATCATGTCCATCCATCAACCAAATTCCCAAAGCGAAATGCGGTGCAACCGCGCAAGCGCAATTTTCCGTGAAGCGCCATCCATGTGGCCGTTGCGGCGTGAAAATTTGCCTCCAATCGAATGAGATTCAGTCCGCATTCACACCCACCGATGTCCCGCATTGACAGAGTCCCCGGCTTCGGAGACGAACCAACCACGTCCAAACACAAATCGTGTCCGGCGTCCAAGAAGGCAATTGCAGTTTACGTTGCCGTGCCCAAACTCCTTGACCGCCCGATTTGATCCAAAATCCCCAGCACCAAAGTTCTTGGAACGATCTTGTGGGTGGCAGGCAATCCAACAATTCCAATCCAGGCGGACGCGCTGTTCTGCCCTGCGGCCTCTTCAAGCAATTTCCGATTCCGCTACCGGGTTTTCTCACCATCCGGCAAATCGAGTGATCCACTTTCATTCGCCGAACTTTCGTCATCATCGTCAAAATCCAGCCCCTGCTCCCTGAGCCGTTTTTCCCTTCGCCTTTCCACGCGCCGAACCAACCAGATCGAAATCTCATAAAGGCCATAGACCACAACAAACAGAATGACTTGGGTAATCACATCCGGAGGGGTAACCACGGCCGCAAGCGTCAAGATTCCCACCACCGCATACTTGCGAAACTGACCCAGCCCTTCTGCCGACACGAGGCCCGCCTTCCCCATCAGGGTCAGGAGTACTGGCAACTGGAAGCACAGGCCAAACGCCAAAATGAACTTGATCGTCAATGAAAGATATTCGGCGACCGAACCTTGGAACGTAATGCCTGCCTCGGCGGCAAAGGCATCGGCAGAGATATCTTCGCCGGTCGGGGCAAACTGTTGAAACCCAAGGAAGAAATCAAAGGCCAACGGAATCACGATGTAAAACGCGAACGATGCACCAAGCAAAAACATGATCGGTGAAGCAACCAGAAACGGCAGGAAGGCGGTCTTTTCGTTTCGGTAGAGACCGGGCGCAACAAAGCGCCAAAGTTGATGCCCTATGATTGGGAAGGACAGGGCAAGACCGCCCAGCAGTGATATCTTGATTGCGACGAAGAACCCTTCCTGCAGCTTGATCAAGATCAAACTGCAGTCCTGGTTGCGCAGCTCAAGCGCATCGCAGATCGGTTGCGTCAGGAAGTTGAAGATCGGGTTCCAGACGACGAATGAAATGATCATGCCGACGATGAACGCCAGAACAGACCTGATGAGACGGGACCTGAGTTCAGTCAAATGCTCGACAAGTGGAGCTTTCGAATCCTCAATTTCTTCGGAACTCATGCAGCGCCTTCTTTGGCGGAAGTTTCGGGAGTTCTGACTTTACCCTGCTCCTGCTTCCCCTCAACCAAATCTTGGGAAGCTGGTTCGGAATCTGTTGATGCTCCGGATTCGCCCTGCATGCCAACTGAACTCTGATCGGTTTCAGCAACATTTCCGGTTGCATCCACTTCGCCTTTGCCGGCCGCCTTGTTTTTTGATGTGGAACCTTCCGAATCCATGTCGTCAAGTCCGGACTTCCATCCTTCCTTGAACTTCATCGCGGAATTCTGAACGGCATCCAATCCCAAGCTTCGCGGTGATGCAACCTTGCGCAGGTCATCTGCGACATCCCGAACACCCGTTTCATCCGCCGCCTGTTCCATGGTGCGCTGAAAATCTCTGGCCATGGACCGCATTTTTGCCGTGAACCTTCCAAGCGTGCGGAACATGCCGGGAAGATCCTTCGGTCCGACAACGATCAGCGCAACGACGCCAATCAGAATGAGTTCGGTCCACCCGATATCGAACATGTTTAGGTCTTCGGCAGTCAGCTGCCGGTCTTCTCAGACTCCGGAGTGATGTCTTTGGCCTCCTCGGCGGCAGCGGCTTCAAGTTCCTTTTTGCCTTCGCTCACTCCCTTCTTGAAGGAGGAAATTCCCTTTCCGACCTCACCCATGAGCGATGCGATCTTGCCCCGGCCGAACAGAACCAGCACGACGACAACAATCAGAACCAATCCAGGCAATCCAATATTGTTCAACATCCAGTTTCTCCCATGTGCAGGCATGCCGGAACCCGACCCGCATGCCATTTCACCTGTGCCGAAACACATAATGCCTTGAAGGCGCAAATGAAAGCCTCAGTCGCAATTGTGCGCAGTCCGCAGGGTGTATTCCCAAATGCAACCAACAAATGGAATCAAGTGAGCCACCGTCGCTCGGCGGCAACACCTTCAGACGGGATTGGACTGGACTGTTTCCACTTCAAACTCACGCGAGTCCACTGCCCCGGACCGCAGATGCGGGTTCAGCACCCGACTTTGAACCGAACATGGAAAGAGAAAATGCTTGTCCCGCCTGATGCTGAGCCACAGTGGCATGCCAACCCGGGGCAGGAAAACTGACGGAACCATTGCCTTCAGCACCGAACCGTCGAAGTCCATGCGGAACTCAACCAAACTGGAGTTGCCCATGTATCTTGCCCGCTCGACAACGCCCCTGGCCGCCACACCGTCCCTGTCAGTTGCCACCGGCCCGGTGCCATTTCTGTCAAAATCGATCCGCATGTGTTGAGGCCTGATCATGATTTCCACATCTGCCCCGTCAACCAGGTCGGGTGCAGGAAACACACCGAACGGTGTTTCAACAACCTGGCCGCGCACAACACCGTGAATCAGGTTGATCTCGGAAAAAAACTCTGCCGCCTTGCGGTCCGCAGGGTTGTTGTAAATTTCATATGGTTCGCCGACCTGAACGACCTTTCCTTCGCGCATCAAGGCAATCCGGTCCCCTGTCCGCATCGCTTCGGCCGGCTCGTGGGTTACCAGAACGACGGCTGCATCCTCTTCCTTGAGCAAGGACAGCATCTGGTCCCGAACTTCGTCCCTGAGCCGATTGTCAAGATTCGAGAACGGCTCATCCATCAACATGATCTTCGGTTGCGCCGCCAGCGCCCTGGCGAGTGCCGCACGCTGCTGTTCTCCACCCGACAGTTCATGGGGATATCTGTCGCGGGTGTCCCATAGCCTGACCTTGCGCAGCAAGCTCTCAACTCTCTCCGAGCGACCGCTCCCCCTTTCCCTGATGCCGAAAGCTATGTTGTCGGCCACAGTTATGTGAGGAAACAGCGCAAAATCCTGAAACAGCAGTCCAATTGAGCGCGATTCTGGCGGCAGGTGTCGGCGCTCGTCTGAAACCGTCTCTCCGTCAATGACGACAGACCCCGAATCCTGCCGGTCAACTCCGGAAATGATCCTGAGTGTGGTCGACTTGCCACAGCCGGATGGGCCCAGCAGACACACGACTTCACCTGGCATTGCCGCAATGGACAGATTCGAAACCACCTCGGTGCTGCCGAACCTTCGGGAGATCCCGTTTGCCTGGAGTCGGGGGGATGTCGAGTTCAAGTTATCACACCAAGATGACAATACCTGAGTAATTCAATAGACTATTTCCAACTGGATTCAAACCTGCTGACCTGCCGGATGTCGCTTCCAACGCAAACTAACCGATTCGTGGCAGTTCGGAAGTTCCCGGCAGATGAATTCATTGATGATCTCACCAGCGGCAAAGCAATGGTCTTCGGCAAAGTAATCTCCTTGCTTTTGGCGTTGTCCCCACAGGCCGGAGCCTGAACTATTGGGACGATCTTGATGTCATATGTTGGATCGAGTCAGCCAATTGTTCCTTGGTTTTCCGGGCCTCCGGCTGCGGCAGCACCCGGGGCATTCGCGCTGGATGCAAATGGCGGTTGGTTCACCAAAAGTTGTCCCCGGAATTCCCAAAATGGGCAGTCTGCATGGCGTCGTAGCACAATGCGCATGCGCTACCGCACGTGAACTGCTGCCACAATGTCCGGCGAACATAGATCAACGGATCCTACGGCGAAGAGAAGAAAGCGCTGCGAGAATTTCCAAAACGATGATTGTGCCAATCGCTGCGTAGATTCGCGTATGTCAACATTCGCGCCTGTGTGGGCATCAACAACGGATCCCGGATATAAACAACTTCATCTTCATCATTGAATCCCGCAATTACGAACGTGTGTCCCTCGCGAAGATGGACATCAATCAAGACCGGCCGCCCACTGCGGAGAGATTGACGAATGTCGTTCAAGCCTCGCCTAAATCCGGATTCCGATCTCGGATAATCTCGAATTGTCCAACGCTCCCCAATTGACCGCAGCGCGACATTCATGTCGGCCCAATATGTAAAATCCTGATTGCGCCTGCGTTTTGGCTTGTGAGACTCGGCGCGACGCTTGAGGAAAGCGGGATTGAAATCCTTGTCAAAATACCGAAGCACCATGGAGGTTGATACTGGTACACACCAAGGGAGGTGTCCTTGAGACATGTGTGGCACATCAAGATAGACCACTGAGGGTGAGACTTGCGGTTGCGGCAATCGTTCAACCTTTACCACACCCTGCGTCCATCCGATCTCAGCGCGCGCCGAGCAAACCACCAACATCAGCAAACAGGCAGTGCCAAATGTGAACTTCCACTGTTTCCCCAGCATCGGCTCAATTCTCCGCCAAGCATTCAACTCCATGAAAACGCGATTCTCAATCTACTGTCAAATCGTGGGCCCCGGTGTCAGCATTTCCAAAAACCTGGATATTTGCCGTTCCCCGTTTCGCAACAATCTTCGGACATGTTGAGGAATCGGCTGAAGCCACGGCAGCCATCAACACGCTGTTGCCGATGCCGGTTAAGTTGGATCACCCGGCATCGTCGGGATTGATCTGCATGGGTTCGCTGAACTGGCGCAGTTGATCTAGTGCGCACCCTTTCTTCAGGTGACCGACCACGCGGCAATGATTGGATCAAAAGTGCGAGAAGGATCAGGTCCAGCCCAATTCGGATCAAGTTTCTGCCGGCCAACCGGTCGAATCAGACCCGGTGCCAAGCATCTGAACGCGCTTGCCGGATCTCAAGCCACTTCAGCTCAGGCAGGAGCAACGGGCACTGCCGGAACGGAAGATCAATTGATTTACCGCACCACACCCTACACTCCAACATTGTTTTCCGAGCCGGTCTGGGTGTTGCTCTGGTCCGGCACCAAGTTGGCGGAATTGCACTTGGCAACCCGCACTACATCGTGATGTTGGTTGTCCCCCCGTCAAGCAGGACGTTTTGCCCCACGATGTAGCCCGCATGGACAGAGCAGAGAAATGCACATGCGGATCCGAATTCCGCCGCCGTCCCATATCGCTTCGCCGGAATCGAGTCTTCGCGCTGTTTCCTGACCTCTTCTGGCGACTGCCCGTCCTTGGCAGCCGCTGCGCAGTCAAGTGCGCTGGCCCGATCGGTGTCATGGATTCCCGGAAGCAGGTTGTTGATGGTGACCCCGTGCTCGGCGACCTGTCTAGACGTTCCCGCAACATATCCCGTCAGACCGGTTCGTGCACTGTTGGACAAGCCAAGCACACCGATCGGTGCCCGAACCGACATTGAGGTGATGTTGACCACCCTGCCCCACCGCTTGTCAATCATGGACGGTAGAACCCTTTTCATCAAATCAATCGGGGCCAGCATGTTTGCGTCCAATGCAGCGATGAAGTCTTTCCGGCTCCAATCGCTCCACAAGCCCGGCGGCGGGCCACCGGCATTGGTAACAAGAATGTCGGGAAAAGGTACAGGTTCAAGAAGTGCATCCCGTCCTTCGTCGGTTGTAACATCCCCCGGCGCTGTTACCACCTTGACGCCGAATTCAGATCTGATCGCATCGGCCGCGGCATCCAGCGCATCCTTTCCCCTGGCACCGATGACCAAGTTCACACCGGCCTCCGCCAGTGCCTCGGCGCACCCCCTGCCCAAACCCTTTGAGCCGGCACTGATCACAGCCCATTTTCCTGAGATACCTAAATCCATTTCAATTCCCCAATGGTGAAAACGATTCTCCTGACCAATTGAGCCCAATGGCCAACCTGGCAGAGTGCAGGCGAACGGACACCGCCCAAAAGGCTGCATGGGCACAATTTCAATCTGTGCCAGGCAGATTACTGGATCGCCTTACAGCATCGGGGCCCATTGATTGAAGTGTGAAAATGGCAACGCAATCTGGAACAATGGCCATGACAGCCTTATTCATCCATGACGAAATTTTGGTGATGCACCCGGCGGCACAGTCCTGTAAGCTTGGTGTTGGCAGGATTCGGCGGCGGTTCCACGCGAGCGGCCCTTGGCGCGTCGCGTTGCATGCAGTTGGACCATGACTGACCAGACAGAACCGGAAATTCTCAAACATACCGACTTTTCCAAATTGGGACTTGACCCCTCCGTTGTTGAGGCGGTCAAGACAGCCGGTTATTCGCAACCCACCGAGATTCAGGAACACGCCATTCCGCCTGCGCTTGCGGGAAAGGATGTGTTGGGCATTGCCCAAACAGGCACGGGCAAGACCGCTTCATTCGTGCTGCCGATGATTTCCACCCTCAATAAGGGACGGGCAAAGGCGCGGATGCCAAGATCCCTGGTGGTTGCGCCCACCCGCGAATTGGCCAGTCAAGTTGCTCAAAATTTTGAGACCTATGCTGCAAACTCCAACCTGAAAATGAGCCTGCTGATCGGCGGGGTTTCTTTCGCGGATCAGCTTGCCAAGATTGACCGCGGGGTTGATGTGCTGATAGCGACTCCGGGCAGACTGCTTGATCATTTTGAACGGGGCCGCCTGCTGCTTTCGGGTGTCGGAATCCTTGTAATCGACGAGGCAGATCGGATGCTCGACATGGGGTTCATTCCCGACATCGAGCGCATTTTCAGCCTGATCCCCCCGCCGCGCCAGACGCTGTTCTTTTCTGCAACCATGCCATCGGAAATTGAGCGGGTGATCAACCAGAACCTCTCAAACCCGGTTCGCGTGGAAGTTACGCGCCGGGCAACCGTTTCAGCCGACATCGTTCAACTTTTCCTGACCATCAAGCCAACGCGAAGGGACCAGGCATTCAAGGAGAAACGTGCTCTGCTGCGCCGGAAGCTTGCCGAATTCGACAACGAAATTTCCAATGCAATCATATTTTGCAATCGCAAGTCGGATGTGGAGATTCTCAGGAAATCAATGAGAGCTCACAGGATTGGCTGCTCGGCACTGCACGGCGACCTTGATCAGTCGGTCAGAACAAGGGTTTTGGACGATTTCAGGAAAGGCGACATTCGTTTCTTGATTGCGTCCGATGTCGCCGCAAGGGGCTTGGATGTGTCGAATGTCAGCCATGTCATCAATTTTGATGTTCCGCCGCACTCCGAGGACTATGTGCACAGGATCGGTCGTACTGGACGGGCAGGCCGAACCGGCAAGGCCATCACAATCTGTCTTCCAGCAGATGAGCGGCACATGGAGGCGATTGAGAAGCTGATTGGGCACAAGATTGACCGAGAGGCGGATGAAGGCGAAACAAAGACCGGGTCTGGACAGAAAAACCGGCAACGAACGGCAAATTCGGTTCAACAGAAGGATGTGGCCGCTTCGCAGAAGGAGCCCCGCAAACCTCGAGGCGCCAAAGCAAGGTCATCCAGGGAAAAAGGCTCAATGCGGTGGAAGACAATGTTGTCGGAATGGGCGATCACATACCGGAATTCATGACAAAGCAAATTTCAACCCGATCCCCTTCCCTGACAAATTCCTGACATTCACAGTCGCCGGGTTGCTAAGTGCGATGGACGATGACCACAACTTCGGGTGTTTTTCCGATTTTGGTCCGCACAAGTTGCTTGACCAGGGATTCGATCCGCTTTCGCAAATCCTTGTCGGTTGCCGGTCGGCGAACTCCCGTCTGTCCGAAAGCACCGGCAACCTCCGCCGCAATCTCGGCTTCATCAAGACCGTTGCGGTCTGAGGGCAAGCCGAACAGACGGACTTCAGTCAGGCAACGGGAAGATGACCCGCGACCCGGAACAATTGAAACACAGGCCAGCCCCATGCGGGCCAACTTCTGACGTTTCCTAACAACGCCTGAATCAGATCCGATCAATTCCGTGCCGTCCAGATAGAGCCTTCCTGCATGAACGGCTTCATCCTCAACTTGCATGGCGCTGATATCCAGACGGGTACCGTTGGGCACAAGGAACGAAGTCAGTCCGGCATCCCCGGCCAATTGAACATGCTCCACCAGATGCCGGTATTCGCCGTGCATGGGCACAACACATTCTGGTCTGACCAGCCGGTAAAGCTGCGCCAGGTCAGGCCGGTTGGCATGACCCGATACATGATAGATTTCAGCACCATCATCAATAACCCTTACACCTCGCTCGGCGTATCGGTTCATCACCCGCGCCACCGATCTTTCGTTGCCGGGAATTGTCTTCGACGAAAACAGCAACGTGTCGCCCGCAACGAGTTCAAGTCCCCTGAACTTTCCGCGCGCCAACTGAGCAGTTGCTGAGCGCGGTTCGCCTTGGCTGCCGGTCGTAAGCAGAAGAATCTTGTTCCTTGGGAGATTTCTCGCCTCCTCGGTGGATATGGTAGTGGGGAATCCGTCGAGGACACCTGTTGCACGGCCAACCTCAACCATGCGATCCATGGCGCGGCCAAGCAGAACGACCGACCGGCCACATGCTTTGGCGGCATCAGCCAATTGCTTCAGGCGAGCCAGGTTTGATGCAAACGTGGTTGCGGCCATTGCCCCTTTGGTTTTGGCAAGCAGATCAGCAAACGCTGGACCAACGCTGGCCTCGGGACGCCCTTCCCGCAGCGAAAACACATTGGTCGAATCGCAAATCAGTGCCCTCACTCCGGGTTCTGCCAACCGCGACCAGTGAACGGAATCGAAAGGTGAGCCCAATACCGGATCGCAATCGAGCTTTAGATCTCCGGTGTGAATGACCCTGTTGCCTCCGACTTCAAGAAGAAGCGATGAGGATTCCGGAACCGAATGGGAGACTGGAATGAACTCGACGGAAAACGGACCGGCCTTGATCTTTTGCGGGGTCGGCCGGACTTCCTTGATCCGGCTGGGATTCAAATCGAATTCCGCAATTTTCCGCTTGGTCAATTCTGCGGTGAACCGCCTTGCAAATACCGGAATGTCCAGTTCCTCAAGCACGAACGGAACCGCACCGACATGATCCTCATGCGCATGCGTAAGGAACAGCGCCTCCACCCTGTTCCGCCTTTCGCACAACCAGTCGAAATCCGGCATTATGAGATCCACGCCGGGTGTCGTTTCCATGTCCGGAAACATGACCCCTGCATCTACGATGATGAACCGCTCGCGACCCTTCGGCCCAAATCCGTAGGCATACATGTTCATGCCAATTTCGCCCGCTCCACCGAGCGGCAGGTAGATCAATCTGGGTTGAACCGCCAATGTCAGTTCCGATTGAACGCGTTGATCACGGCTAGTCCGTGAACGGTCAGGTCGAGATTGACTTCGTCGAACACATCAAGGCCTTTGGCAAACAGGGTCGCAAGTCCGCCAGTCCCAACGGTTTTCATCGGAACACCGCGTTCTTCGGCTATCCTGCCACAAATGCCCTCGATCAACCCCACATATCCCCAGTAGACACCGGAATGCATGCAGTCGCGGGTGTTGGTTCCAACAGCCTTGGCTGGCAGCACAACCTCCACGCGCGGCAATGCTGCCGCAGCCTGGTGCAGCACACGGAGCGAAAGCTCGACACCCGGAGCGATTGCCCCTCCTGCATAGGCACCGTCACTATCCACAACATCGAAAGTTGTTGCTGTACCAAAATCAACAACGGTGAGGTCCCCGCCGTAAAGATCAAACGCTGCAACAGTGTTGACCAAACGGTCGGCGCCGACATGCGCACCCTCATCCACCCGAACCTCAGCGGGAAGCCGGCATTCCGGCGTGCCAACGATAAGCGGGTCCAATCCAAAGTACCGGCGGCAAAGCAATTTCAGGTTGAACAGCGAATTCGGCACAACCGACGAGATGATCACGGAGGAAACCGAAGTTTCGAGGTTCCGGTTGCGCATCAGTGACGACAGCCAAACAAAATACTCGTCTCCGGTTCTGGTGTCGTCAGTCGAACATCGCCACTGCTCGACCGGCAACAACCCATCAACCACAGCGAACACCGTGTTGGTGTTGCCAATGTCTATTGCAAGCAACATGCAGGCTTACCCAAGAAGCAAGTCGGCCGCGGCGATTTTGTGCCGCGCCCCGGAGGCCAAGACCACTGCGCAACCGTCGGAATCAACCGATTCGAAAATCCCCCGGATATCGCTCCGCTCCATTCTGAAGGTTGCCTCTTTCCCAATTCCTGACGCATGACGCACCCAGTCGCACCTTATAGGTTCAATTCCAGACGCACGGAACTGACTTTCACGCAACTCATAAGCTCGGGCCAACCGTTCCAGCAGACCAATCGGGCTTATTTTCACACCGGTGGCATCATGGAGGCTGATCGGCTTTGGCGCCCGAAAGCTGCGCTCCGGCAGGTGCGGCGCCGAAACTAGATTGACGCCGAATCCGATCAGGACACACACCCTGTCACCAATTCCGGCTGTTTCAAGCAGAATTCCTGCAACCTTGCCTCCGTTCAGCAGAACGTCATTTGGCCACTTGGTTTTCAAGTCGGCCCCGGTGCCAACGATGCCTCCAAGTGCATCCCGAAGTGAAATCGAAGCAACCATCGGCCTCAGGGCGGCATGCCGCAGCGGCCCCTTGAGCGGCATCACCAACGTTGCATGGAAGTTGCCCTTCGGCGACACCCATTCACGTCCGCGCCTTCCTCGCCCGCAGGTCTGCGATTCGGCGAGTATCCAAGTCGGACGTTTGATTCCATCAGCCAGTCGCCGCCCTTCAAGATTGGTGCTGTCGAGTTCACCAACAAGAACCCGGTCAATTCCGTCCGGCCAACCTGCCATTCAGTTGGCCAATGCTGCAGCCGCCGCTTCAGCAAACCCGGTGATTCCAAAAAGATTGATAACGCCGACAATTGTGACGGCGGCCGACACCATGAGCGCGCCGGCACAGAAACCGGGCACCGCGACGTCAAGGCGCGGTCCCTCCTCACCAAAATACATGAAGTAGACAATTCTCAGATAGTAGTATGCACCGATTACGGAGGCCAAGCCGCCCAAGACCGCCAGCCAAACATAGCCGGTCTCGATTGCTGCCAAGAATACGTACAGCTTGGCAAGAAAACCGATCATGGGGACAATTCCAGCCAATGAAAACAGTAGGACCAGCAGCGCGAGCGCCTTTGCCGGTGCCTGCCGCGAGTACATTCCGAGCGATTTGATGTCGGAAACATGGCTGCCCTCCCTTCGCATCGAAAGGATGAATGCAAATGTCCCGATGTTCATGGCGACATAAATTGCAAGATAGATCAGTGTTGCCCTCACCCCGATTTCGGTTCCCGAAGCAACGCCGATCAGCGCATACCCCATATGGGCAATTGACGAGTATGCCATCAGCCGCTTGAAATCGGTCTGACCAATGGCGGCGACTGCGCCGAGGAACATCGATGCAATCGACAGCACCGCGATTATTGGCCCCCAATCGGAGTGCACATGTCCAAATGCCTCCGTGAGCAATCTTGTCAAAAGCAGAACGGCGGCAACCTTCGGTGCGGTCGCAAACAGCGCCGTAACCGGTGTCGGCGATCCCTCATAGACATCGGGCACCCACATGTGAAAAGGCGCGGCCGACACCTTGAATGCAAGCCCGGCCACCATGAACACAAGGCCGTAGAGCAGACCGTGTGAAATGCCGCCTGAAACGGCATCGGCGATGCCGTCAAACCGGGTTGTCCCGGCGAATCCGTAGGTGAGCGATGCACCGTAGAGCAACAATCCCGAAGACAGTGCGCCAAGCACGAAATATTTGAGACCTGCCTCGGTCGAACGGACATTGCTGCGGTTATATGCCGCCAGTACATATAGCGAAAGCGACTGCAGCTCGATTCCCATGTACATGACGATGAGGTCGCGCGCTGAAACCATAAGCATCATTCCGAGCACCGCAAACGCAACCAGAAGCGGAAACTCAAATGAGTGCAACTGCTCCCGCTTCAGGAAATCCTGACCGAGAAGCAGAACGATACCCGACGAAACCAGAATCACGGTTTTGGCAAAGCGGGAGAATGCATCATCCGCAAACATTCCGCCAAATGCCGTGCGGTTCAAATCCGGCGAAAAACAGATCCATCCGGCCAAGGCAAACAGCACGATTGATGTTGCCCAAAATGTGGCCTGCACGGTTCCTGGTTTGCGGGAATATGCACACCAAACCAATGCGGTCATGGCAAAAACCGAGAGCGCCAACTCCGGAAGAATGATTGCAGCGTCGATCAAATTCATTGCACGGACCGCTGCGATTCTTGCAGCGCCTCACCGACATGATCAACCAATTGCTGAACGCTCGGTCCGGTTATGTCCGTAACGACCGAAGGGTAGACGCCCAGCAGAAGCGTCATGGCAACAAGAGGGACAAAAACCAGTTTCTCCCGACGGTCCATGTCGCTGATGGAGCTTAATGCGGCCTTGACCAAATCCCCAAAGACAACCCTTCGGAAAAGCCACAGAGCATAGCCCGCCGACAGAATCATTCCGGTGGCGGCGAAGAAGGCAACCCAACTGCTGTATTGAAAAACTCCGACAAGGGTCAAAAATTCCCCAACAAAGCCGCTGGTTCCGGGCAATCCGACATTGGCCAGCGTGAACAGCATGAAAACCAGCGCATAAACCGGCATCCGCACCACGAGGCCGCCGTAGGAATCTATCTCACGCGTGTGCATGCGGTCATAGATGACGCCGACGCAAAGGAACAGCGCGCCCGAAATGAATCCGTGCGACAGCATCTGGAATATTGCGCCATCAATCCCCTGTCGGTTCGCGGCAAAGATCCCCAGCGTAACAAAACCCATATGCGCCACCGAGGAATAGGCGATCAGCTTTTTCATGTCCTCCTGCATCATTGCAACGAGGGAGGTGTATATGATCCCAACCACGCTCAGCGTCATTACAAACGGCGCAAGAATGTCGGAAGCCACAGGGAACATCGGCAAGCTGAAACGGAGAAAACCGTATCCACCCATCTTCAGGAGTATTGCCGCCAGGATCACCGAACCACCGGTCGGAGCCTGCACATGGGCATCTGGAAGCCAAGTGTGGACCGGCCACATCGGCAATTTGACCGCAAAGGAGGCAAAGAAGGCCAGCCACATGATTGTTTGCAGGCCGCCCGGCACCGAATAGCCGAAAATCTCAATTGGGCCGATTGATACGGAATGCCCGAGTAGCGCAACAATGTCAGTGGTGCCTGAATCGATCCAAAGACCGATCATGGCCATCAGCATCAGAATTGAGCCCAGCAGCGTATAGAGGAAAAACTTGAAGGTTGCGTAAATTCGCTCCTTTCCGCCCCAAACGCCGATAATCAGGAACATGGGAATGAGACCTGATTCAAAGAAGAGGTAGAATAGGACAAGATCCAGCGAACAGAATACGCCGATCATGAACGTTTCCAGCACCAAAAACGCCGCCATGAACTCCTTCACCCGGTGTTCAACATTCCAGCAGGCAAGAACCGTGATCGGCATCAGCACCGTCGTGAGCATGACAAACAGGACGCTGATTCCATCCACACCAAGCTTGTAGTTCAATCCCAGCAGCCAACTGCGTTCCTCAACAAACTGGAACTCGCTGCTTGACGGATCGAATCCGGCATAGACGAACAGGGAAATCAGGAATGTTGCAGAGCTTGCAACAAGAGCCAGCGTTCTGACGTTGCGCTTTGCCGCTGCGTCCTCACCCCGCAGGAACAGAACCATCACAACGGCCGCCACCAGCGGCGTGAACATCATGATCGACAGGACGTTCATCAGCCGCTCCCCAGCACCGCGATCGCGGCAATTATCAGGAATGCTCCCATCACCATTGCGAAGGCATAGTGGAACAGGTAGCCGGTCTGAACTCTCGCCGCCAACCTGGTCAGGAACGGAACTGCACCCATCGCAACTGAATGCAATGTTCCGTCGATGACCCCCAGATCACCCTTTTTCCAGAGAAACCGCCCGAGCGATTTGGCCGGGGCGACAAACAGGAACTCATAGATTTCGTCAAAGTACCATTTGTTGAGCAGGAAGAGGTAGAGTGGGCGGTGTGTGCGGGCCAATGCGCCCGGAAGGCCGGGACGGGCAATGTAGAAGAGAAACGCCATGCCGAGCCCAACCGCCATGGCAGCGAATGGTGAGGCCTTCACCCAGCCGGGAACATGATGGGCATCCTCAAGAACATGGTTTTCGGCACCCACGAAGACCGAGGAACCGAAGAATTCATGTGCGTGATGACCAAAGAAGTCGCCGTACCAAACCATGCCGGCCAATACCGAACCCACCGCCAGCAAAATAATGGGAACCAGCATTGTCCAAGGGGACTCGTGCGCATGGCCATGCGCATGCGAATCGCCCCTTTCGGATCCGAAAAATGTCATGAACATCAGTCGCCATGAGTAAAAGCTCGTCATCAGTGCACTGATGACAAGCACCCAGAAACCGACGCTGCCGCTTCCACCGGAACCGGCATAAACCGACTCAACGATTGCATCCTTGGACAGGAAACCGGCAAATCCGAAATGAGTTAAGGGTATGCCAACTCCGGTGATCGCCAGCGTGCCGATCAGCATCACCCAATAGGTAATCGGAATCTTGGTCCGCAGCGCCCCGTAATTGCGCATGTCCTGCTCATGATGCATCGCGTGAATGACTGATCCTGCCCCAAGGAAAAGCAAGGCCTTGAAAAAGGCGTGAGTGAACAGGTGAAACATCGCGGCCTGGTAGACGCCGACACCGGCGGCGGCGAACATGTAACCCAGCTGCGAGCAGGTCGAATATGCAATCACCCTCTTGATGTCGTTTTGGACGAGACCGACGGATGCCGCGAACAACGCCGTGGCCACGCCGATTGCGGCCACGATCGACAATGCAACCGGAGCAAACTCGAACAAAGGGGAAAACCTGCAAACCAGGAAGACGCCGGCAGTTACCATTGTCGCCGCGTGGATCAACGCAGAGACCGGCGTCGGGCCTTCCATGGCATCCGGAAGCCACGTGTGCAGGAACAGTTGTGCCGACTTTCCGCACGCACCCACGAAGAGGAGGAATGCAGCCAGTTCGGCCGCATTGAGACTCATCCACAGGAAATCGACCGACATCTGCGACAGTGCGGGCGCACGCGCAAAGATGTCGTCGAATCGGATCGAATCGACCAGCAGGAACAGCAGGAATAGGCCGAGCGCCATGCCAAAGTCACCAACCCGATTGACGATGAAGGCCTTTATTGCCGCCGCATTGGCGGTCGGCTTGCGGTAGTAGAATCCAATCAGGAGATAGGAGGCGACACCGACACCCTCCCAACCGAAAAACAGTTGCAGCAAATTGTCCGACGTAACCAGCGCGAGCATGGAAAACGTGAAAAAGGAAAGATAGGCAAAGAATCTGGGCTTATAGGACTCACCTTCCTTCCATTGCGGATCGGCGTGCATGTATCCAAAGCTGTAGAGATGCACGAGCGACGAGACCGTCGTAACAACCACAAGCATAATGGCCGTAAGCCGGTCAAGGCGGATGGACCAGTCCGAGGAGAGGGTTCCGCTGTCGATGAATCTGAGGATGTGAATCTGTTGGGTTTCTCCGTGAAAACGGAAGAAAACCAACCAACTGAGTGCCGCGGCAAAGAACAGAATCCCGGTGGCCAGAATGATGGCGGCCCGTTCCCCCATAAATCGGTGGCCGAACCCGCAAACAATGGCCCCCACAAGGGGGGCGAATAGAATCAACGACGTCATGCCAGCTTAACCCTTCATGAGATTGACATCGTCGACTGCAATGGAATCGCGATTTCGGAAGAAACAGACCAGGATCGCCAGTCCGATTGCCGCCTCTGCGGCCGCAACGGTCAGCACAAACAGCGTGAACACCTGCCCGGTCAGATCTCCAAGATGGACCGAGAAGGATACGAGGTTGATGTTTACCGCCAGCAACATCAGTTCAATGGACATGAGGATGACAATGACGTTCTTCCGATTGAGGAAGATACCGAACACGCCGATGACGAACAGTGTCGCCGCGACACCCAGATAGTGGCCAAGACCTATCATCCCGGATCCCTGCGTCCTGGCCGGATGTCCCTAAGCTCCACCGCCTTACCCGGATCCCGGTAAAGTTGGGACAATATGTCCTGACGCTTGACGCCCTTCCTTTTCCTGTGGGTAAGAACGATCGCGCCGATCATGGCCACGAGCAGAATCAATCCCGCCGTCTGAAACAGCAGGACATACTCGGTGTAGATCAGTCGGCCAAGCGCCTCTATGTTGCCGGTTGTGGACAAATCAGGCGTTGTCGCCAGCAAACGCGTCGAAGCGGATTCGGAGGTCCGCCAGTCGCCGAATTCCAGCGCGAGTATCATCAGCAGCACTGCAGCAATCAAAATTCCGGCGGGAATTGATCTTGCCATGCCCGCCCGGAAGGTGGCGAAATCCACATCAAGCATCATGACGACAAAAAGGAAAAGCACGGCGACTGCACCGACATAAACGATAACAAGCAGCATCGCCACGAATTCGGCCCCCTGCAGCACGAAGAGGCCCGCAGAAGCAAGAAACGCCAGTATCAGCCAAAGCACTGCATGAACCGGGTTTCGCGCAAAAACCACACCCAACCCCGACAATATCGCCAGCGCGGCAAACAGGTAGAATGCGAAATCGACAATGCCCATCCAGTCAAATCCCGTTCCGAAACGCGCCCTGCACCCGAACCTTGAGGCAACTACCGATAGGGCGCATCAATTTCAATGTTGCGCGCAATTTCTGCCTCCCATCGGTCGCCATTGGCCAGTAGCTTCTCCTTGTCGTAGAAAAGCTCTTCCCTCGTTTCCGTGGCAAATTCGAAATTAGGCCCCTCGACGATCGCATCGACCGGGCAAGCCTCCTGACAATATCCACAGTAGATGCACTTTGTCATGTCGATGTCATAGCGGGTGGTACGGCGAGAACCGTCCTCGCGCGGCTCAGCGTCGATCGTGATGGCCTGGGCGGGGCAGATGGCCTCGCACAGCTTGCATGCAATGCACCTTTCCTCGCCGTTGGGATAGCGGCGTAGCGCATGCTCGCCCCGGAATCGCGGTGAAAGCGGACCCTTTTCATGGGGATAATTGACGGTGGCCTTAGGGGACACGAAATACTTCAAACCCTTCTTGAACCCCAACAGAAAGTCCACCAGCAGGAAGTATTTTACCGCCCTCGTAAAGTCGATGCTTTGGAGCATGGCTTATCCTCCGACCGTCCAGCGAACAAAAAACCCGCCGAACAGTGAATATTGTGCAAACAATCCAACCAACGCCACCCATCCGATCGACATCGGCAAAAAAACCTTCCAACCCAAGCGCATGAGCTGATCGTAGCGGTAGCGCGGGACGATCGCCTTCACCATGGAAAAAAGGAAGAAAAAGAATGCCATCTTGCCAACCATCCACAATGCACCGTCGGGAAGTCCCGGAATCGGCGACAGCCAGCCCCCGAAAAAGAGAATTGAGAGGAGCGCGCACATCAGGAAGATGGCGATGTATTCTCCCGCCATGAACAGCAGAAACGGTGTTGACGAGTATTCAACCTGGTATCCGGCGACCAACTCGGATTCCGCTTCCGGCAAATCAAACGGAGGACGGTTGGTTTCCGCAAGCGCCGAAACGAAGAAAAGCACGACCATCGGCAAGTGGGGTAACCAATACCAGCTGAAGAACCCGTAGGGGCCATCCTGGGTCAAAACAATCTCGCCAAGATTCAAGGATCCGGCGGAAATCAGAACGCCGATGATGATGAATCCGATTGAAACCTCATAGGAGATCATTTGTGCCGCCGAACGCAACGAACCAAGAAATGCATATTTCGAATTCGAGGCCCATCCCCCCATGATCACGCCATAAACCTCCAGCGACGAAACAGCGAAGATGAAGAGGATGCCGATGTTAAGATTCGCCAGAACCCAGCCTTCGGAAAACGGAATGACCGCCCAAGCCGAGAGAGCAAGCACGAACGAAACCCAAGGCGCAATCAGGAAAACCGCCCTGTCGGCACCCGCCGGCACCACGATCTCCTTCAGGACATATTTCAGCGCATCGGCGACGGACTGCAAAAGGCCAAACGCTCCGACCACATTCGGCCCGCGGCGCATTTGCACGGCAGCCCATATCTTGCGGTCGCCGTAGACGAGAAAGAGCAATGAAATCATGACGAAGGCCACCACGGCCAAGCACTGTGCCAGCACGATCACGAAAATCCCCGGACCGGTTTCGAAGAAGGACTGCATCATTTCCCGCCTTCCCCCGTTTCATTGGGAGGAACAACGGCCGGAGTCCCAATTGTCCGGATTGGCAAGCCGATGGCGGCCATCCTCTTCACCGAGCTATTCAGCCGCATGCCGCAGTCCATTCTGGCTGTCGGTTGCCATGGCTGACAGTTCCGCCATGAGCGGCGAGCATCTTGTTATCGGATTGGTCAGGTAAAAATCCCTGATCGCGAATCCAATCGTCCCGTCAGGAAGATCTGCGGTTGGCAATGGGTGCCAATCGTTTCCGGGCACCTCGCCGAAACGCAGGAGGTGAGGATGGGCCGAGCCCAGTGCCTGCCTCAGCTCTTCCAGGGAATTGTAGGGAAGCGGATCTCCAATGCGCTCGGACACTGCCCTGACAATGGCCCAATTCTCCTTCGCTGAACCGGGCGGAAACGAGGCTCTGGCGGCAAGTTGTGGTCGACCCTCCGTATTGACGAAGATGCCGCTCTCCTCAATGTAGGCGGCGGATGGAAGCACAAGGTCGGCACGCTGGGCCCCGCGATCGCCGTGACTGCCCTGATAGATGACAAACGGTCCCGACCCAATTTCCACCTCATCGACGCCGAGGTTGTAGACGGTTTTTGCACCTTCCAGTGCCCCATCCATTCCACCATCGTCAACGAAGCCAACATCCATGGCGCCAACCCGCGCTGCTGCAACATGCAAAACCAGCATGCCGATGCCGCCCTCTGCAAGATGCATCGCCGCCGACAAAACCGCCGCACCGCCCTTCCCGGCGAGGGCCGCCTGGCCAACTATTACCAACTCAGTGCCGGTGAAACTCTCCGCCGCATCCCGAGCAAATCTTCCGAAAGAACCATAATCGTCGCCGCCAAATTCATATTCATAAGTAAGATCAGCATGTTGCCCGAAATACTTGATCTCCGCTCCGTTTAGCCATGCAGCACGGATTCGTGCGTTGAGCACCGGTGCCTCCGTTCGGGGGTTGGAACCCACGATGACTATTCGTTCTGCCCTGTCGATGTCAGCAATCCGAGCGTTGCCGACATAGGCCGACCGGTTGCCGACCGGCAGAAAGGCCCCGTCGGTCCTGCACTCAGTTGTGCCGCCAAGTCGTTTGCTCAGCTGTCCCAGAGCAAAAACGGGCTCAACCGGAACAAGATCGCCAGCCAGTGCTGCAACGGGTGCATCCTTGAGTGCATCCGCGGCAACAGTCAGCGCCTCATCCCAGTCCACGGGCTTCAGTCGACCATCCAACCGCAGGTAGGGCCGGTCAATGCGTTGGTTTCGCAATCCATCCCACACGAACCTCGTCTTGTCGCTGATCCATTCCTCATTGATGCCATCATGGTTGCACGGAATTATCCGCATGACTTCCCTGCCCTTGGTGTCAACCCGAATGTTGCTGCCAAGTGCATCCATGACGTCCACCGTCTCCGTCTTGACCAGTTCCCAAGGCCGGGCAGTGAATGCATAGGGTTTGGAGGTCAATGCGCCGACAGGGCACAAATCTATGATGTTGCCCTGAAGGTTGGAGGAAAGGGATCTGTCGAGATAGCTGGTGATCTCAGCATCCTCCCCGCGGCCGGTTTGGCCCATTTGGTGAATGCCGGCCACTTCCGTTGTGAAGCGAACGCAACGGGTGCAGGAGATGCACCTCGTCATGTGCGTTTCCACAAGCGGGCCCAGATCAAGGTCGTCAACGGCCCGCTTGGCCTCCCGGAACCGGCTGAAATCGACACCATAGGCCATCGCCTGGTCCTGAAGGTCACACTCGCCGCCCTGATCACAAATCGGGCAGTCGAGCGGATGATTGATGAGCAGGAATTCCATAACTCCTTCACGAGCCTTCTTGACCATCGGACTGTTGGTTCGAATGGCGGGCGGCGAGCCGTCCCTGCCGGGGCGCAGATCCTTGACCTGCATGGCGCATGACGCTGCAGGCTTCGGCGGGCCGCCGACAACCTCCACCAGGCACATCCGGCAATTTCCGGCGATCGACAGTCGCTCATGAAAGCAAAACCTTGGGATCTCGATACCTTCCTGCTCACATACCTGGATAAGGGTCAGTTCGGGATCCGCCTGCACCTCCTGGCCGTCGACAACCAAACTCTTCAGATCCGTCATAGCCATTGGCCTCTCTGTTCCTCAGGCTGCAATTTGGGCGCCGGCGCCCGAGCCCTTGGACGCAATCCTGTCCTCAATCTCATCGCGGAAGTGCCGGATCAGGCCTTGGACGGGCCACGCGGCGGCGTCTCCAAGAGCACAAATCGTGTGGCCCTCCACCTGCTTTGAAACGTCAAGAAGCATATCGATTTCCTCAACCTCCGCACTTCCGGTAACCAGCCGTTCCATCACCCGCATCATCCACCCGGCTCCCTCGCGGCAGGGTGTGCATTGCCCACAACTTTCGTGTTTGTAGAATTTGGACAATCTCCAGATCGCCTTCACGATGTCGGTCGATTGGTCCATCACGATGACCGCCGCGGTCCCAAGACCACTTTTTTGTTCTGCGAGCCAGTCGAAGTCCATCAGGGCGTCATCGCATAATCCTGCAGGCAGGCAAGGCACCGATGAACCGCCCGGGATTACCGCCTTGAGGTTGCTCCATCCACCGCGAACCCCACCGCAATGCCGGTCGATCAGTTCCCGCAATGGGATGGACATGGCCTCCTCCACCACGCAGGGTTGGTTCACATGCCCGCTGACCGCAAAAATTTTGGTTCCCGTGTTGTTCGGTCGGCCGATGCCGGCGAACCATTCGGAGCCGCGCCGAAGGATGGTTGGGACGACCGCTATCGATTCAACGTTGTTAACGGTGGTCGGGCATCCGTAGAGCCCCGCCACTGCCGGAAACGGCGGCTTCATCCGGGGCATGCCTTTCTTGCCCTCAAGACTCTCGAGCAACGCTGTTTCCTCACCGCAAATGTAGGCACCGGCGCCATGATGCATGAAAATGTCGAAGTCCCACCCCGAATTGGCCGCATTCCTTCCGAGCAGCCCGGCACCGTAGGCCTCGTCGATTGCATCCTGCAGAACCTCCCTTTCCCGCACATACTCGCCGCGAATGTAGATGTAGGCGGTGTTGGCACCCATGGCGAATCCGGCAATCAGACACCCCTCAATCAGCGTATGCGGATCATGGCGCATGATCTCCCTGTCCTTGCAGGTGCCAGGCTCGGACTCATCGGCGTTTATGACAAGGTATCTGGGCCTTCCGTCAACGCCCTTGGGCATGAAACTCCATTTCAAACCAGTTGGAAATCCAGCTCCTCCCCTGCCCCTCAGGCCGCTCTTCTTGATCTCATCGACAATCGCATCGACTCCCTTTGCAACAAGCTCGGACGTTCCGTCCCAGTGCCCGCGCCGACGGGCACCGGCCAGGCTGCAATCATCCATGCCGTAGAGATTGGTGAATATTCGGTCTTTGTCTTCCAACATGTCGAGCCAACTCTTCCCTGTTCCTCAGTCGCCCAGCGTATCGCCCAGTTCAACCGCCTTGGCCACCGCGGCGTTGGCGGCAATGAGCGGGTCCCTGAATCCCAGCAATGTCGTCGGGCCTGATTTGGGTTCAGACGAAAATCGCCCCTGGCGTGATCCCGGCGCCGGAACGCGCCCTGCGGCGAGTTCGTCGAGTATCGTTCCAAATGTGCCGGCATCCAAATCTTCGTAGTAGTCCTTGCCGATCTGCACCATGGGTGCATTGCAGCAGGCACCAAGGCATTCAACCTCCTCCCAACTGAAACGGCCATCCGGAGACAGTTGAAACGGCGATGGCGCAATTCGGCTTCTGCAAACCTCAATAAGGTCCTCACATCCGCAGATCATGCAGGTCGTTGTGCCGCAAACCTGAATGTGGGCAACGCTTCCGGTCGGTTCCAGATGGAACATGTAGTAGAAGGTCGCCACCTCATATGCCCTGATATGGGCCATTCCGAGCAAATCGGCGACATTTTCGACCGCCGGGCGCGACAGCCAACCCTCCTGTTCCTGCGCACGCATGAGAACAGGTATGACCGCTGAAGCTTGCCGACCCTCCGGATATTTTCCGATCTGGCCACGCACCCATTCGAGGTTTTCCGGCGTAAACTCGAACCCATCGGGTTGATTGACTGAAAATTGTCTGCGCATGACCTCAACCTATCCGGAGTGTCCGCTGCCGCGCGTTCCGCCAATCATCCGAATCGACCCGCTCACCTGTCGATCTCGCCGAATACGACATCAAGCGAACCAAGTATTGCCGAAACATCGGCCAGCAGGTGCCCGGAACACAGTGGATCCATTGCCTGAAGGTGCGGAAAACCCGGAGCTCGGATCTTGGCCTTGTAAGGCCGGTTGGAACCATCCGACACCAAATAGACGCCGAATTCGCCCTTCGGCGCCTCCACGGCGGCGTAAACCTCGCCCTCAGGCACCCGAAAGCCCTCCGAATATAGTTTGAAATGGTGGATCAGAGCTTCCATGGAGGTCTTCATCTCTGCCCTCTTGGGAGGCGCAAGTTTACCCCTCTCCATGATTTCGCCCTTTGATGTCTCCATTTTTTCGGCTGCTTGCAGGATAATTTTCACACTTTCCCTCATCTCCGCCATTCGGCAGAGGTACCGGTCGTAACAATCGCCATTTTTTCCAAGGGGAATCATGAATTCAAACTCGTCATAGCATTCATAGGGTTGCGTCCGGCGCAAGTCCCACGCCAATCCGGATCCCCTTACCATGACTCCGGAAAACGCCCAATTCTCGGCGTCTTCCCGACTGACAACGCCGATGTCCACATTCCGTTGCTTGAATATTCGGTTCTCGGTGAGGAGTTCATCAATGTCATCCAGCATCTTTGGAAAGCTTCCGCACCATTCAACAATGTCGCCAACCAACTCATCGGGCAGATCCTGATGCACTCCTCCCGGACGAAAATATGCTGAATGCAACCTGGCTCCGCTGGCGCGCTCATAAAACACCATGAGTTTTTCGCGCTCCTCAAAACCCCAGAGCGGCGGCGTCAGCGCTCCGACATCCAGTGCTTGAGTGGTAACGTTCAGAAGATGATTCAGGATACGGCCAATTTCCGAATAAAGAACCCTGATCAACGAAGCTCGCCTCGGGATGTTCGTTCCCGTCAGGCGTTCGATGGCAAGGCACCAAGCATGCTCCTGGTTCATTGGCGCCACATAGTCGAGCCGATCAAAATAGGGGAGATTCTGAAGGTAGGTTCGGCTTTCCATCAGCTTTTCGGTGCCGCGGTGCAGCAGGCCGATATGCGGATCGCACCGGGACACGATTTCGCCGTCGAGTTCCAGCACCAACCTCAGAACACCGTGCGCCGCTGGGTGCTGCGGTCCAAAATTGATGTTGAAATTCCGGATCTTCCGCTCGCTCTTGAGCAGCTCCTCGTTCGGTTCATCCATGATTCAGACTGCCGTCACTGCTCGGACCGTTCGGCGGCGACCAGGCTGGTTCGGCAGGCACACTTTTCCGGTTCCATCATTTGCCAGTGTCACTGGCTTCGCCCTCAAGGGAGTATTCGGCACCTTCCCACGGACTCATGAAATCAAATTGCCGGAACTCCTGAACAAGTTCCACGGGCTCATAAACTACACGCTTGTACTTTTCATCATAGCGAACCTCGGTAAATCCGGTCAGAGGGAAATCCTTGCGAAGGGGATGCCCCTTGAAACCGTAGTCCGTAAGAATGCGCCGAAGGTCGGGATGCCCCGAGAAAAGAACTCCGTACATGTCGAACACCTCCCTTTCAAACCAGTTTGCAGAGGGGTGCACCTCGGTGATCGAAGGAATGACTTCATTCTCGCGCAGGGCCACCTTGACCCGAATCCGTTGATTCAGCTCCATCGAAAGGAAGTGATAGACGACATCGAAACGCTTTTCCCGGCCCGGAAAATCGACCGCGGTGATGTCGATCAGGGTTGCGAATTCGCATTTCGGATCCAACTTCAGGAATTCAGTCAAATCCACCAGTCGAGGCGCAACTGCACTCGCAACGAGTTCGCCCCCTACAACCTCCGATGACAGGATCGCGTCTGCCTGTCGCTCCCGAATGTGAGCAGCGAGCCGTTTGAAGTCGTTAAGGTCCTTTTCCTGCATCTAGCGCACTATTGTCCCGGTTCGCCGGATCTTCCGTTGCAACTGCAGGATTCCGTAAAGCAACGCTTCTGCGGTCGGAGGACAACCCGGCACATATATGTCGACGGGAACGATGCGGTCGCAACCGCGAACAACTGAGTAGCTGTAGTGATAATAGCCACCACCATTGGCACAGGATCCCATGGAGATAACATAGCGGGGCTCCGGCATTTGGTCGTAGACCTTTCTCAGGGCCGGGGCCATTTTGTTGGTCAGGGTACCCGCAACTATCATCAGATCCGATTGTCGGGGTGATGCTCGCGGCGCCGTTCCAAACCGTTCAAGGTCATAGCGCGGCATGGAGGTGTGCATCATCTCGACCGCACAGCAGGCGAGCCCAAATGTCATCCAATGCAGTGAGCCGGTCCTTGCCCAATTGATAACGTCCTCGGCTGACGTCAACAGGAAGCCCTTGCTTTCGAATTCACTGCGGAGGGATTCGTCCGTAAGCGCGGATTCCTCTGGGGACGTGTTTCGTTGGGTTTCTACTCCCATTCGAGTGCGCCCTTCTTCCATTCGTAGACAAATCCGACGGTAAGGATTGCGAGAAATACCATCATCGACCAGAATCCGAATTCACCCACATCTCCGAAGGCGGCCGCCCAAGGAAAGAGAAAAGCAACTTCAAGGTCAAATATGATGAACAAGATGGCAACAAGATAGAACCTGACATCAAACTTCATCCGGGCATCATCGAAAGCGTTGAAGCCGCACTCGTATGTTGAGACCTTTTCGGAATCCGGATTGGATACGGCGACGATGCCGGCCGAGGCAAGCATCAGCGCTCCCAAAACGGCAGCAACACCAAGAAAGACCAAAACAGCAAAGTATTCCCGTAGCAATTCGTCCAAATGTCGGATCCTTGAGCAGAAGGCCTGCGCGGGCAGAAGCTCCGGACCGAATATACCCACGGCACAAACCGGTCAATTGAAGATTCCGACGGCATCCTGGTTCGCGGACGCGCTGCCACAGTGTTCGCGCTTTACCTTCCTGCGTTCTGCATTCAATGGTTTCCTCGGAATTCACGATGATTTCTCCAACCGGAAAGCTGATGAAGACTGGACAGGCACACCACATACTCGACGCGCCCGGCAAGACCGGGATCGTGATCAGTGCAGAGCATTCCGGAGTGGAAATTCCGCCGGAACTTGGCGATCTTGGCATTAGCCAAAAGGAACTTCACCGTCACATTGGATACGACATTGGCATAGAGGGGGTTGTCCACCACCTTCACCGATTGTCGGGACACCCTGCCATTCTTGGCCGCTATTCCCGTTTGGTGGCCGACGTCAACAGACCGGAGGACTCGCCTGAATGCGTCATCGAAAGGAGCGACGGAACCCAAATACCCGCCAATACGGGCCTGAACGGACATTCGCGTCAGAAACGAATCAACAGATACCACCGACCGTACCACACTGCGTTCGCAGAGTTGGTTCGCAGGGCCAAGCCGGGGTGCATCCTGTCCGTTCACAGCTTCACGAGGAAACTTCGAACCGAGGGAATCAGGCGCCCGTGGCACTGTGGCATCCTCTACGGAGTGCCGGCGGCAACGGCCAAATGCTGCATTGGACACCTTCGCAAACTTGAGGGAATTGTCGTTGGAGACAACCAACCGTACCAGTTCGACGCTGATAGGTTGATTCCACCAAAACGGGTTGATGGCCGGCCGATTCCAACCCTGGTTGTAGAAATTAGGCAGGATCTCATCGAAAACGGCGAAGGGCAGGAAAAATGGGCCGCCATTCTCGGCGGGTTGCTGGAAGCTTGTATGGCAGATTGCAGTGGCCATCGCACAAATGCCGGGTCGGGTGAATGAAGAAGATCTTGAACTCTGCACCCGCC
The DNA here is from genome assembly GCA_021296235.1 of Paracoccaceae bacterium. Taxonomy (GTDB): domain Bacteria; phylum Pseudomonadota; class Alphaproteobacteria; order Rhodobacterales; family Rhodobacteraceae; genus JAPOXR01. Next base: position 110,660 of record JAGWAS010000001.1, read on the forward strand.
GCCGAGCATCGGCTGCGGCACAGCAAACCAACCGGTCCCCTTTCAGGAACGAACGCAACTTCACCTCACAGGTTCACTGAATCCCAAATGTGTCCAAAAAGGAGTGAACCAGTTGAATCACTTGGTTCAGATGCAGCCGACACGGCAGCGGTCCTTGACCTTGCTGAACTCAACGGTTGTCCGAGTGCTGAGACACTTGGGTCCAAGGAGAATTTCCCCTCACCTCTCCGGGATCTTCGGTGAGCACCAACGAGTTTCCCTGCGAAGGCCTGTTTGGCAGGCGCCCGATTTGGCTATTCGCAACGGCAGTTCACCTCTCAAGATTCGGCGATTGCACAAATTCGTTCGCGTCGATTTGATCAATCCGGGTTTTAAGACCCCATGCGAATGGTACGCTAACCCATGTTCAATGCGCACTCGAATTGGTTCGTCAACCACAACTGGGTGCTTCCGGCAGCACATGGCCATTTGGAACTTGGCTCCAAGCGCTTCCAGAATGCCGATTGCCTGCGTGCCATTGCCTTGAGGATCCCAACCTGTCAACGACCGGGACCCTTTTTTCGACGGCGGGAGATCCCGGCCCGAGATTGGACCTTTCCGAGAGTTGCCTGAACCTGTGGCTAAAATTTGGAACTGATCAGACCTATCACTTTGCGTTTCGATCCGTTTTATCTATAACAAGCGTGAATCGGGATAGCCGTTCGCTGAAACTTGAATTCGAGCAGCTAAGACAGGCCGATGCAACCACAGGAAATGGCACAATGGATCTAAATGTTGAGCGTGATGGAAGCTTGTTGCTCGTTAATCTTGCAGGAAGGCTAGACGGTTCCAATTCCCGGGACTTCGAGTCCTCGTTGAATTCGGAGATCGGAGACAGCAATTGTTCTGTCGTGTTGGATCTTGGTGAATTGACCTACATCAGCAGTGCCGGATTGAGGGCAATTCTGCTGATTACGAAAAGCGTCAAGTCAAAGAACGCAAGCATGGTCTTGTGCAGCCTTCCGAAGCAGATTGAGGAAGTCTTCAAGATTAGCGGTTTTGATAGAATCATTCCCATTCACGCCACCAAGAATGAAGCAGTGGAGTCGATCGGAGGATAGATTGGACCGCAGTCTGCCCGGGTGCAGTCGACCTTTGCGTTGATCAGAGCACTCCTTTTTCCGTCTAGAGCAAGAGTTGTCCGGCAGCGGTTTGAAGCTACCAATGGCGTGCTTCAGCGAAGAATTGGTGTGATCATTGGGCCGAGAGGTCCGAACCGTGCAGCTCCGACTCCGACTTGTCAGTTTTGCCTAACCGAATCCGACTGACATTGCAGTTGGAGGATTTGGATCATCCGGATGGCAAACGGTGATGGCAACCGGGCTGGCATTGTTGGGTGCTTGCGCACAGCTTGAATTGCCAATTCGTAACGTTGACCACGGCACGGTGGATTGGCTTCACGAGGAATATGCCTACTGGACATGAAGCCGACATTGGGCAAATTCACATTCAGCTACCCCAGCGGCTGATGCTGTGCGTCAATCAACATGTCAGGCAGCGTCAACCAACAATTTGGCTGGCAGCTCCTTCCGGAGAACAAGCTGGAGAATCATTCAGCTGGCCCGAAACTGTTAGGATTGAAGGTGCTGGTGCCGTATGCCGGTCGGTTTGAAACCCGAGGCGCAACCTTGATTCGTGACCGGAACTGGAATTTTCAAAGCCAATTTTGCCGCCTGACGCTCGATTGCACGGCTTGCTGGGTGGCATGGACCTGAATGGTTGGAGAACACCGAACGACGAACCGATCGGTGCGGTGTCCGGTTATTTTCAATCTCCCGATGTCAAACTTGCTCATCATTGACTCAATTAATCGGTCAATGACTCATCATCGGTCTTTTCATCTTCTATGGACAACGCCTTGCTGGCATCAACCGGGATCTCAACCGTCATCTCCGTGAACTCGCCTTCCCTGGAATCAACCGAAATGCTGCCGCCGTGTTTTTGAATGATGTCGCTTGACATGGCGAGACCAAGGCCCGTTCCCTGATCTGTCGGCTTTGTCGTAAAGAAAGGGTTGAACACCTTTTGAACCAGGGATTCCGGAATGCCGCATCCATTGTCCCGAATCGTGATCCGAATCTTGTCGTCAACCCTGATTGTTCCGATCTTGAGTGCAGGACTAAAGTCGATCGGATTGCCATCTCCGGCGGCCGAAACAAGTGACATTCGCTTTTCATGCGCGGCATAGCAGGAATTTCCGACCATGTTCAGTATGACCCGACCAATTTCTTGGGAAACTATGATTGCCGTGCCCACATCGGGATCCAGGTTAAAATCCAACTTCGCCTGAAAATCTTCAATTGAGGTCCTCGCGCCATGATACGCCAACTTGGCATGCTGCTCGACCAATTGATTGATGTCGGTCTCTTGGGAAGTGCCGGAATCCCGCCCGATCCGCAGCATGTCATTGACGATTCTGACCGCTCGATTTCCGTGCTCCAAGATCCGGTCAAAATTGCCGATGAGCATTTCGCTGATGCTCTTGATTTCCTCCTCCCGCTCCTCTTCCGGCATTGATTTGTCATCCACGATCTCGCCAAGCTCCCCGACCAATTCCTTGGACGACTCTGAGAAATTCTTCACAAAATTGAGCGGATTCTTGATCTCGTGGGCCACACCGGCGGTCAGCTCGCCAAGCGCTGCCAGCTTTTCGCGCATGACAATCTGGTTCTGGGCGGTCCTGAGTTCGTCCACGACCACCTGCATGGCCTCATTCTTTTCCCTAAGCTCCTCAGCCAACTCTTCAACCAAATTCAGCCTTTGTGCCTCTAGGGCCCGCTGCCGGAATATCTCGAGTGCATTGGCCATTTCGGCAATCTCGTCCCCGCCCGAGTCCAATACCTCTTCACTCAGATCCCCCTGAGCCATGTCACTCATCCTGGTTGAGAGATAACGAAGGCGCGCCAACAGCACCCTGCCAACCAACAACCAAACAATGACGATTGCACCACCTATTCCGAACAATCCAAGACCGATCAGCAGCAACCTCACGGATTCAAGTTCGGAAGATGCCTCGGAAGCTTGACTTTGGGCCAGCCTATTGACTTCACCAACAAGGTCTTGCGCATCTCCAATCAACTCATCCGAGAGATTTCGCCCTTGGGAAATCAGATTGCGCTGGGCATTGAGCAAACGCAATTCAGCCTCTCTGATGGCAAAGCCATTCAATTCGTTGGCTTCCCCCAAGCCAAGCGTGACCAGCTCGTCGAGCAATGGCTCCAGATCACTGACCAAGTCTGGATCGTCGATCGCACGAACATTGCTCAATATTCGATCGCCGGATGAATTGAATTGCTGATTCACAACACCAAGGAGGGCAATATCGTTTGTGATTGCAGTGGTCGCCAACAACTGGATGGCAATGTTGGTTTCCTTTTCGATGTCGGAAAGGTAGCGATAGAGATGTACCTCGCCTTCGGAGAAATGGACGTCCCTTGGTGCAGGTGGCTCTCCCAATTCACGCCTTCCCGTAATCGCATAAAAGTACTGATCATCAATCATCGGGATCAAACTGCGTCGGATTTCCTGCTCAAGCCTGCCAAGCCGGGTCCGGAACCGTTTTCCGCGCTGGCGGATTGCAAAGAGTTGATGCATCGACTCCTCAATTTCACCCACAATCGTGAGCAGCACGCTTCCCTTTTCGGAAACAGAGGAATAGCCCACATCGCTCAAACTGCGCATGCCGGTCAGTTGGCTCTCAAATTCCTGCCTCAGGCCGGCAACACTGGCCGACACCGACTCCAACTCCTCCAGCGAAATTGCCGCCGTAAGCCTTGGCACAGCCGCAACTATGGCCCCGCTGGTCCTCGCAATGCCGATGACAACCTCAGAATCAGGCAACGTCCTTTCAAAAATCATCCTCTGGGAAGAATTGATGCGTTCAAACGAAATCAACGCAACTATGATGGTTATGAGCAAGATCAGACAGGTAAGTCCGACTGCAGCGTAGAATTTGGTCGCGATGCGCTTGCTTGCACTCAGTGCCCACCAAGCCATGGCTACCTTGCCCCTTCCTGAACACCAATGGATCCGATTGGTTCAAAATCCCGCTTATTTCCCAACCGCGTCAGGAAGACCAAATCCAATCCCTGATTGTCGCCGCCACCGAACTGAAGAATCAAGCCGCCAAGGTCCATCGGCTCCGGATCCGAAAATCGTCGGCGGAAACACTCCCTATCCGGATTTTCGCCGCAGCCCTCCAAGGCTTCAAGCGCCATTCGCCCCGCCACGTAGCCCTCGAATGAACTGAAACCCATTGCGGCACCGGGCCACATCTGTGTCAGTGCCTGCCGGTACCGCACCGCAATTTCAATGTCCTCAGCCAGATAATCCGGCATGACTTGCGTCATGAAGACATCTTCCATGTCATTGCCCAATTCGCGCACAAGCGCCCGACTGCCGACAAATGAAATATTGAAAAACACCGGATTGAAACCGATCTCGTTGGCCCATTTGATTGCTGCGGCGGCTGGTTTGTAGGCACCAACGATCACGACACCTCCCGGATCATCGAGTCTAAGGTCAATCACCGCCGTCTTTACGGCTGTCGTGTTTCTCGAATAGGTGCTGGACGCAGCAAGTTCCAAGCCTCGCGAGTTCAAGGATGACACGAGTCCCTGCAGGCCGGACCGGCCAAACGAGTCATTCTGGTAGAGAATTCCAATCTTGGTGATTCCCCGATCCGTGATCAACCGTTCAACCATTTCGTTTATTTCTTGCTGATACGATGCGCGCAAATTAACGACATTGGGCAGCTTGTCGGCATTCCTCAAGAAATCGGCACCAGTGAAGGGCGCCACAAACGGTATGCCGAATTCGGCCGCAATCGGGGCAGCCGACCTTGATGTCGGCGTACCCACCGCCCCAATCAGCGCAAACACGCCCTTCTTCTCAATCAATTCTCTCGTGTTGGCGATCGCCCTGCCGGGCTCGTAGCCATCGTCGATCGACACCAACCTAACCCGGCGACCGTTGATGCCCCCATTTGCGTTGGCTTCGAAGAACGCAGCCTCCAAACCCAACCGCAATTCCTTACCCAACTCCGCTGCCGGACCGAAAAATGCCGCCGACTGCCCGAAGACAACGGTCGAATCATCAATTCCGCTGCCCTGTGCGGAAAGATCTGTCGGAAAATGGAGAACTGCCAAACCCAAACAGAGGAGCCATGATGTGGAAAATCGCACCAGACTAACCCCGGAGCTTGACGACGGTCATCTGGTTGTGACCTTCAACCCATTCATAGGTGGCGCTGTCCGATATGGATTGAACGAAGTGAACGCCCAATCCCCCAACCTTGCGTTCCTCCACCGAAGCATCAAGATCCGGGGCAGGACTTTCCACAAGCGGGTTGAACGGCATGCCGTTGTCGGACAGCACGATCCGGACCTCACTGTCATCTGAGGTCAGTTGGAGTCGAACCTCTGTGGAATGATCTTCGGCACCGTAGCTGACAGCATTCAGAACCAGTTCCTCCAAGATCAGCCTGACGGTGAAATCAAGATCGTCCGGCCAATGCTGCTCCTTCGAAAATTCGGCGACGGCAGCGTCTATCTCGGACCACTGATCACCGCCAACCTGGGGAACCAGTTTCAATTCTCCGGTCAACGGGCTAACCTTTCCAATGCAACGACACGCAGGTGATGTCGTCCGACTGTTCGGCCTCACCCGCAAAATCCCTGACGGCCTCCACCACGGCCCTGCTGAAGTCGGTTTTTCCCTCACCAACAAATTCGGCAGCCACCTGCTGCAACCTGTCCTCGCCAAACAGCTCACCTTCGACGTTCATCGCCTCGGTTACGCCGTCAGTGTAGAAAACTGCCGTGTCGCCGCGCCGAAGTTGCGCCTTCCGGCTCTCAAAGACCATTTCGGGAAACACTCCTAGCGCAATCCCCGGCGGCATTTCGAGATAATCAGAACTGCCATCTGCGTGAACGATCAGGGGAGGGTTGTGCCCGCCATTGGAATACTCGATTTCGCCGGTGCTGTTGTCGAAAATGCCATAGAAGACCGTTACGAACATGCCCGCATCGTTTTCCGGTGCAAGCAGGGTGTTTACCTCCTCAAGCACCTTTTCGGGATACATTGCACCCAATGCGCATCCCTTGAGCAAAGTCCGGCTGGACATCATGAACATTGCCGCCGGAACACCCTTGTCGGAAACATCGGCAATGGCAATTCCGCATCTGTCTCCGCTGATGTAGATAATGTCGAAGAAATCTCCGCCAACCTCCCTGGCCGGCTCCATAACGCCGTGCATGACAAAACTGTCCGATTCCGGAAACTGCTTCGGCAGGATTGACTGTTGCATGTCACTGGCGATGCCGAGTTCATTCTGTATGGAAATGAGATTGTCCCTGGCAGAGAGCGCATCCCTCCACATCCGCAGGTGCTGAACTGTTCGGTCGATCGTGATCCTGAGATCTTCGAAATCAATTGGTTTGGTGACGAAATCAAAAGCGCCCCTGTTCATCGCCGTCCTGATGTTCTTCATGTCGCCATAGGCCGAGACGATCACCGACCTGATATTGGGATTTACTGACGGAATTTGCTCCAGCAACGTTAAACCGTCCATCTCCGGCATGTTAATGTCGGAAAGGACAATGTCGTAACTGTCGTCGTTGTTGAGCACCTCCAGCGCCTCGACTCCATTGTGGGCGAAACCGAACTCGTAGGTGCCACGGCGAATTTCCCTTCTCATTCGCTGAAGTACCAACGGCTCAACGTCCAATTCGTCATCAACCACCAATATTTTGAACTTTTCTGACATTCTTACCCCTGCAAGCGATCCGACCTCAAAACTTCTGCAATGTGTATCCATCCACCGGGACCGCACACCGCACCAACTCTCTCCCTAAAGCCATTGCATCGCCCGGGCATCTTGGACATCATCAGTAACAAATCACGTCCACCGGACTGAATTTCCAACACCGAAACGCCGATGCAATGGCATTGCCGCAACTGCGACAAGCGGACTTTATGGTGAAGTATCGATTCAAACAACCCAAACCGTTCACTGGACGGCCTGCGGGAATTTGATCGTTTCCTGGAGGCCATGAAACAGCCGCCCTGCGTTGCATTTGGCCCTTTCCATGCTACACTGAATTCGTTGGCACGAAGCCAACCCCGGAGCATGGGAGAAAGTCAGAGTGGATTTTGGTGAGTATGAGTTAAGTGCCGAAATCTATGACGAGATGTTCCTTTCCGACGGTTCGGTCAGGAAACATTGCCGTCTTCTGAAAAAAATTCTCGACGAGTTGCCCGGTTCCGAAATGCGGGCAATACAGGAACAGGTGTCGAGATCATTCAAGGATGGCGGCATCGTATTCACCGTATACGGAAAAAAGGAGGCGCAGGAACGAATCATTCCTGTGGATTGCATCCCAAGACTTCTCGCCGCTGCGGAGTGGCAGGCGATTTCGGCCGGGCTGGAGCAGCGCATTCGGGCAATCAACCTGTTTCTCGACGACATATACAATGAAGGGCGCATCCTCGCTGACGGGGTTGTCCCGCCAGAGATAATTCATGACTGCCCGCAATTTCGTCCGAATTTGCGCGGTTTTCGGCCAAGACGCGGCGTCTGGGTAGCGGTCTGCGGAACCGACCTCATCAGGACAAATGACGGGTTCGTCGTGCTTGAGGACAATCTGCGCGTTCCATCCGGCGTATCTTACATGGTTGCAAATCGAGCCGCCACGAAGTCGAACTTCAGGCGGTTATATCGCGACTGCAAGGTGCGCGAAGTTGAAACCTATGGGCAAATTCTTCTGCAAACTCTGTCAGAACTGGCTCCCGAAAATGCAATGGACCCCGAGATCGTCGTGATGACCCCGGGTGTCTTCAATTCGGCATTTTATGAGCACATGTATTTGGCCCGCGAGATGGGTGCGAGTCTGGTTGAAGGCCGGGATCTCGTTGTTAGGAACGATCATGTCTACATGAGGAACGTGGCGGGGCTGAAACGGGTCGATGTGATCTACAGGAGGATAGATGACGATTTCCTGGATCCCGATGCGTTCCGCCGGGACTCACTTCTTGGGGTTCCCGGCATTGTCGACGCAGCAAAAAAGGGAAATGTAAGTCTTGTCAACGCCCCCGGAACCGGCGTGGCGGACGACAAGTCGGTTTACTCATTCATTCCCGATGTCATCAGATACTATTTGAGTGAGGAACCACTCATCGCCGGCGTGCAGACTTGGTGCTGCCGCCGGCCTGAGGATCTGGAATACACGCTCGATAATCTGGCTGATCTTGTGGTCAAAAGGGTTGGCGGGTCTGGAGGCTACGGAATGCTCATCGGCCCAGCGTCAACACCCGGTGAAAGGGAGGAATATGCGCGCGAGATCAGGAAAGATCCGGCCGACTTCATTTCCCAGCCGACGCTGGAGTTTTCGAGGGCCCCTTGCCTTATTGACGAAACACCTGAACCTCGACATGTCGATCTGCGCCCATTTGTCCTCACGGGAATGGAGACCCGAATTGTCCCTGGCGCGTTCTGTCGGGTGGCACTTGAGCGCGGCAACCTGGTCGTGAACTCAAGTCAGGGCGGCGGAGGCAAGGATCTCTGGGTCCTGAGCGACTGAATGCTGGCAAGGAGCGCACAGGGACTCTACTGGATGGGGCGTTACCTTGAGCGTGCCGCGCACATATGCCGATTGCTGCAGATGCAGGTTCCGGCGCTTATCGACCGGCCGCTGGAGGAGATTCATGCCGGCTGGAATTTAATCTACAATTCACTGAAATGCCTTCCGCCGGGCGGAATTCTGAATTCACCCGGCGAGGACTTCACTCTGGCTGATGCCTTCACCCTGGCCGGTGATTTGACATTCGAAGAATCCAATCCAAACTCGATCAGGTCATGTTTGGGCGACGGCCGCGAGAATGCGCGCCAAATGCGCCACTGCATTACGGATGTCATGTGGCTTAATCTCAACCACGAATTTCTTGACTTCAAATCAACCGACATGACTCAGGTTTGGCGCTCAGCTCCTGAGGAATTCTACGTAAGGACAGAACAGCATCTGAACGAGGTGTTCAGCCTCGCTGACATGTCCATGTACCGGGATGCAGCTTGGCATTTCATCCAGTTGGGACGATCCATCGAATGTGTCCAATCCGGAACTGCTTTGCTGGCGGGCACCGTCGCCACATCAAGGCAGGTTCCAGACTCGGTGAACAGGCAAATTCGGATTGCCTTGCGCGTTTTCAAGGCAAGTGAGAGCTACAATCGAATCCATGGGCATGTGATCAACGATTCGATTGCCCTCGACATGCTTGTTGCGGACAGGCTTTTGCCGGGATCTCTTGCCAACCATTCTGCAGCGGTGGAAGACCACATCCTCGGAATCGGGCCGGGTCATTCCGAACAATGCGAACTTGTTCGCCGATCCGCCGAACGACTGAAGGAGCACATAATTCCGGGATGGCAGAAAACACCGGCAAAGGACCGGATTCTTGCGGAGATTGAACTGGAATCCAGAATGTTGAACGACCGGATAAATCTCTGCCATTTCAGCTATGATGCGGATTGATGAACGTTCGGTGCAACCGTCCGCACTGCAAAATGCGGTTGCACAAATTCGGAACGCCGAATTTCGATAACCGGTCCCGAATGTAGCGGGAGGCTGAATGGTCAAATTCTCTGAAGCATGGAAGAGGGGCAACGCCCGTCCGCCAAAAGCCTCCGATGCGGAATCCCTGACGGCACGACTGAATCAATGGATTTCCGCCGGCGAACGGCATCAGAACCCACTGATGGGCGAATTCGCCCGATCCGCCCTGGAGTTTGAAGACTCGCGTTTGCTTCTTGAAGCGGTATTCGGAAATAGCCCCTACCTTAGCCAAATACTCTTGGGGGATGTAGGTTTTACGAGAGACCTCCTGGCCAACGGACCCGACGCGACGATGGTCGGGTTGATTGCACAGATTGAAGACCGGTCGCGCCTTGGTTTCGAAAACCGCGCCGGGCTCATGTCGAGGATGCGCCGAGCAAAGAGGAGTTTTGCCGCCGCGGCCGCCTTGGCAGACATTGCCGGTTGCAGCGATGTCATGGCGCTGGCGGAATTGCTGTCCCGTTTCGCCTGCTCCAGCCTTGAGGCAGCCGCGTCAACCCTGCTGCGCGAGGCGCATGAACGGGACAAACTTTGCCTGCCCGACCCTGAGATGCCGACAAAGGACAGCGGCCTTGTTCTGCTCGGGCTGGGAAAACTCGGTGCATTCGAACTGAATTTTTCAAGTGACATCGACATCATTGTTCTCTTTGACGAGAATGTCGCGGCGGTCAATTTCGGAGATCACCAGAAGGTTTTTTCGTCCCTCGCCAGGAACTTGGTTGAGTTGATGGCACGGAGAACCGAGGACGGCTATGTGTTTCGCACCGATCTGCGACTTCGGCCCGATCCTTCCTCGACACCTCCTGCAGTTTCAGTAACGGCGGCCCTGAACTACTATCGCACGGTCGGCCAGACCTGGGAACGGGCAGCCATGATCAAGGCACGGCCGGTTGCCGGCGACCTCAAGGCCGGCAGCGAATTCCTTGAGGCCAACGCGGGGTTCGTCTGGCGGCGCAACCTTGATTTTGCCTCCGTTCGGGACATCCAAACAATAAAGCGGCAAATCAATGCCAACAAAGGCAGCAACCAAATCGCGGTCGAAGGCCACAATGTGAAGCTTGGCCAGGGTGGAATTCGCGAGATTGAATTCCTTACCCAAACACAGCAGTTGATCTGGGGAGGTCAAAATCCGGAATTGCGGGGGGAAAAGACCCTCCAAGCGCTGTCTTGCCTTGCCTCACTTGGGCATATTCCCAAATCGACCGTCGATGAGCTCACATCGGCCTATCGGTCGCTCCGCAGGATTGAACACCGGATCCAGATGGTGGATGACCAGCAGACACATTCACTGCCACCCACAACAGAGGGGGTAGACCAGCTTGCCGTTTTCCTCGGCAACGCTGACGCAGGCGCCTTTCGCCGGCAACTTGTGCGTACGCTGGAAACCGTCAAGCTGCGATATGATGAGATCTTTGAACGCAGATCCATCGGCCCCGCTGCCTTCCAGTTTGAGTTCGGGCAGGAAGAATTCCGGGAGGAAGCCCTCAAATCTCTCGCGTCGCAGGGATTCAGCCAACCGGAACAGGCCTGGGAAACCGCCAATCGTTGGTTGACCGGACGGACTCGCGCCACCAGGAGCGAACGGGCTGCAACCGTAATGAAGGAAATAGTCCCATCCCTCCTTGGAGCGTTCGCAGGATCCGCCAATCCAAACGCGACGCTTGCCCGTTTCGATGATTTTCTGAGCCGCGTAAACAGAAGCATCGGACTTCTCGAAATGCTGGCGGCAAAACCGGCACTCTGCAACCTGATTTGCGAAATCATGAGCGACGCACCACAGCTGTCGGAGTGGCTTTGCAAAGAACCCGGACTGCTGGAAAGCGTCCTCGAAAGTGAATTTGCCGATCTGGAGCTTCCGGACGATCTCGGACTTGAGGAACAGGTCGCCGAGTCCGCCCGGCGCGGACTTGTCAGGGTCCACTATCGCCTTGAATTCGGTCGGGAGGAATTGAACTCGGATTTGAACGCACGGATCAATCGTGAGGCCCAAGAGGGAAATGACCTTCAGGCAGTGCTTGACATACAGAGGAGATGGGCAAGGAACAGGATCTTTCAAATCTGCGTCCATATTTTGCGCGGACACCTACCGCCCGTTGAGGTCTCGTCCCCGCTTTGCCTAATTGCCGAAACCTGCCTCAAGACCCTACTTCCCGCCATCAAACAGGATTTTGCGGCCCGACACGGTTCAGTGGATGGTGGCCAACTGGCGATCATTGCCTGCGGCAAGCTTGGCAGTCGGGAAATGACTGTTGCATCCGATCTGGATCTCATTTTCGTCTACGACCATCCCGACCACATTGAAGGCTCGAATGGCGAAAGACCGCTTTCCCCGACACAATATTATGCCAAGTTGTGCCGCCGTTTTCTGAACGGCGTAACCGCACCGACGGCGGAAGGCCGCCTTTACGATGTTGACATGCGGCTGCGACCGAGCGGAAAATCCGGACCGATCGCCTGCTCAATGGATCGCTTCATCACCTACCAGGAAAATGATGCCTGGACCTGGGAACATCAGGCGCTCACCCGCGCCAGGGTCATTTTCGCTGAGGGAGATTTGGGTAAAAGAATCGAGAATTCGATCCGCCGGGTTCTTTGCCAACGCCGGGACCCCTGCAGAACCGCCGCGCAGATCAGGGAAATGCGCGAGCGCATTCGCACCGAAACAATCGAAGGCGGCGGAAACTCGATCAAACATCGGCGGGGCGGCTTACTTGATGCCGAATTCATGGCCCAGTTCCTGCAGTTGACCCACGCGGCGGAACATCGGGAACTATTGCTTCGCGATGCCCATGCCGTGTTCGTCAAGGCCGGGGAACTGGGATTGATCAGCGGGGCGATGGCAGAGGATCTTGCAGAAGCAATCCACTATTGGCGCAATCTCCAAGGCATGCTGCTGCTGGCGAATGACGACAACCGGCCCGAAATGGATATGGACCGGGCCGTCGCCGGAACCCTTGGTTCCGGATCACAGGGAGTGCTCTATTCGTCATTCGTAAAATCGATTGAAGACACTGCATCGCGGGTTTCGGCTCACTTTGAGTCTCTTCTTCCCCCAAATGCATGACGAGACATGCATGCAACTGGATTGAGATGACGACAGGGCGGCGCGCACTGACAACCTTGGAGTCACAATCAGAGAAATCAGCAGTGCCAAACAGTCCGTTGCGCATTTGCCGAGGCCATTGAAATTCACCCTTCATGCAGGTCAACGGATGAAGATGGCCAGTCAACCCGACCCGGTTGCTGCCATCAACGCCGAATCTTGGCAGTGAATTGCAACGGCCATGCCTTCACCAATTTTATGCCGCTGCCCGCACGGACCAATGGACTTGCCGATCCAGAATCGAAACCGAACCGGCAAAAATCACCCGCTCTTGGCCCAAGCTGGACTTCTTCTTTCAAAGAACGCCGCCAAACCTTCCTGTGCCTCCGGATCGCGCCAACGGTCCGCCAGCCAACCCGCCGTGGCGTTGATCAAATCTTCGGGCGGGTTGTCCGCAAGGCGACGGAGCATTGCCTTGGCGTCCGCGATCGCCCCTGGGGCGCAGGCCAGGCAGGCGTCCACCTCCTCCCCCACCGCAACATCAAGATTTGCCATTGCGATGGATCTTGAGATCAGCTTCACATCCACCGCCTCCCGACCGCCAACGAGCCTGCCCGAAAGGAACATCCGCCTTGCGCCCGCTTCACCCATCCTTGCAAAGAGGTAGGGCGATATGGTCGCCGGGATCAATCCAAGGCGTGTTTCCGTGAGCCCAAACCGGGCGTCCTCATTCGCAAGAACGACATCGGCGACCGCCATCAGGCCCAGCCCCCCACCGAAAGAGTTCCCCTGCACGCGGGCGATCACCGGTTTGGGAACCATGTTCCAATCGTTGAGCATATTGGCAAGCTTGACCGCTTGATCACGCTGAACGTCCGGTGGGGCACCGAACTGACTGCGCATCCATTCAAGATCCGCGCCGGCGCAGAACACTGTGCCGGCGGCAGCCATCACGATGACACGAATTGAGGAATCGGAACCGAGTTCGGCTGCCGCCGCGGCAAGTTCCGAAATCATTTCTCCGGAGAATGCGTTGCGCCGTTCGGGTCGGTTAAGCGTTACCGTTGCCACCCCCCGTTCATCAACGGCAATGCCGATAGTGCCGTGCTTCGCCATCATGCAGACCCGGGATCATGCTTCACAAGACCCAATCTGGACCTGACGACTTCAGGACCAATCACTTTTGCTCCAAGCGACTCAACGATCCCGACCGCCCGTTCCACCAGTTCCGCGTTGGTCGCAAGCACGCCGCGTTCAAGCATCAGATTGTCCTCCAAGCCCACACGGACATTGCCTCCGGCAAGAACCGCCGCGGCAACATACGGCATCTGGTGCCTGCCGAGCGAGAAAGCCGAGAATACCCAATCCCTCGGAATGTTATTGACCATGGCCATTAAGGTATTGAGATCATTTGGTGCGCCCCACGGAACGCCCATGCAAAGCTGGACCAGTGCCGGTGCCTTCAGTATCCCTTTTTCGACCAACCTCTTGGCGAACCAGAGTTGGCCGGTTTCAAAAGCTTCAATCTCCGGAACAACATCCAACGAGGTGATGATCCTGCCCATCTCCTCAAGCATGCCGGGGGTATTGACCATGACATAGTCCGCCTCGGCAAAATTCATTGTTCCGCAATCCAGCGTGCAGATTTCCGGCCGGCATTCCGCAACATGCCGAAGTCTCTCCTCGGCAGCGGCAAGGTCGGTTCCCGCTTCACTGAAGGGCAACGGCATCTCGGCCGGTCCAAGTGTGAGATCGCCGCCCATGCCTGCCGTCAGGTTGAGCACGACATCCACGTCGGCGCCCCTGATCCGTTCGGTAACCTCCCGATAATATTCCAAATTCCGGGCAGGAACACCGCTTGAGGGATCCCGGACATGGCAATGAACTATCGCCGCCCCCGCCATTGCCGCCTCAATTGCAGCGTCCGCAATCTGCTTTGGCGACCTTGGAACATGATGGCTCCTGTCCTGGGTGCTGCCGGCTCCGGTAACCGCGCAAGTGATAAAAACTTCCTGGTTCATCTCCAATGGCATTAGATTTCCTTTCCCGTGCATTCAGGATCAGAATTGCCTCTCCGGACAATGCCGGAGAGAGACCGTGTCCCAATTGCAAATCCGAAATTCACAAGCATTCACCCGCCCCCAGCTGCCGCCCGCAGGTCTTTGACGTATCGGGCAGCGCGAACAATCGCATCTCTGTCCAGACCTGTGGAACAACCGCGCCGTTGGAACATATCGCAGACATCCTCCGTTGCAACATTCCCGGCTGACCCTGGCGCGAACGGGCAGCCACCCAGGCCTCCGATTGATGAATCAAACACGGCAACACCATACTCCAGCGCAGCCCCGATGTTCCGCAGTGCCCGGCCACCGGTATCGTGGAAATGCCCGGCCAAACGTCTTGGATCAACATCCTTCAACAACCGGTCGAAGAGCCTGCGAACATCGTCGGGATGACCACGTCCGATCGTATCGCCAAGTGATATCTCCCTGCACCCAAAGCCGAGAAGCTGCTTGGTTACGTTCACAACCGCATCCGGTTGGGTTGGTCCGTCATAGGGACATTCGAGCACACAAGACACGTAGCCCCTCACCGGCAGATCAGTGTCGGATGCCTCCCGCGTCACTTCACTCAGAACTTCAAGGCTCCTGGCAATGGACACACCAAGGTTGGCCCCCGAAAATCCCTCCGTCGCAGATGCAAACACGGCAATCTCGTCAACCTGTGCAGCCAATGCACCCTCAAGGCCGCGAAGATTGGGAACCAACGCCGAATATGCCGTGTCGGTTCTTCGCGTGATGCGTTTGAAGACCTCCGCAGTTCCGGCCATCTGCGGAACCCGCGTCGGATTGACGAAACTTCCGACTTCGATCCGTCTGAACCCACAATCGGCCAAAACTTCGACAAGTCCGACCTTCGTGTCAATGTCGACCCAACCCGGCTCGTTCTGCAACCCGTCGCGCGGTCCGACCTCAACAATTTCGATGGATTCGGTTCCTGTCATTGCACCTTCCGTGCAGTCAATGGAATATCGAATGCGACATGCAGCGACATGGCCGCATGCAAGCGGCCGGCCTCCTGTTCACCGATCCAACGGCGGGCGGGCCAACTTGGTTGCGATTTCCGGCAGGTCGTCGAAGATGCCAAGGACGGCATCGGGCTTGTATCTCCATACCCGGGATTTTTCGGGACCAAACGACACCAGAATGACCGGAACCGACGCCGCCCGGGCAGTCTTCAAATCCATTTCCGTATCTCCGATGAATACGGAGCGATTCGGTTCCCCGCCGGCAGTTGCAATTGAGTGCAGGAGCGGTGCAGGATCCGGTTTTCGAACCGGGAGGGTATCGGCTCCGATCAGCGAATCGAAGCAGCGCAGCACACCCAGCCTCTCCAACAGGATTCGTGCCAGCCTCTCCGGCTTGTTGGTGCAGACACCGAGCCTCCAGCCAGCTTTGCGCATTCGGCCAAGCACTCCGCCGACACCGTCGTAGAGCCGCGTAATTCGATCAATTCCATCTTCGTAGTTCCTGAGAAACTCGGCATACGATCGTTGCACAAATTCCTCATCCGGCAACGTACCGTTGATGCGCAGCATTCCCTCCCGCAACAGCGCCTTGCCGCCGAGGAATGCCGTCAACATGTCATTCTCCATGTCAAGCGGTTGCCTGTGTCCAGCATTTTCCAATGTGATGTTTGCTGCCGATATCAAATCGCCGCTGGTATCGGCCAAAGTACCGTCCAAGTCGAAAATGGCGGTGAGCACTTCAGGCATCGAACGCAATCAGGATCGGTTGATGCTCAGCTCGGCTTGCAATCATGCGCAACATGTCGTGAATCCCGGCGCTGTTGTCTGGTCAATCATACAATATATATTCACACTGCAATTTTTGAAAGGCAACGGACATGGCGCTCGCCGCAGTGGTGCTGGCCGCCGGTGGCGGCACCAGAATGAACTCCCGAATCCCCAAAACACTTCATCAGCTCGCCGGTGTGCCGATGTTGCACCATGTTCTTGATTCGGTTGGCGGATTGTGTCCGGACCGAATGATCGTGGTCGCCGGAGAACGGTGGAGGGAGATCGGGTCGGCATTGGGTGAATTCGCACCGGAAGCCGAGATTGCGTTGCAGCCGAAACAGTTGGGCACGGCAGATGCCGTGATGGCTGCACGCAAGGCACTGAGCGGATTTGAAGGAAGGGTTGTCGTTCTCTATGGAGACACGCCACTTGTGCGAAGTTCGACAGTAAATTCACTCGTTTGTGCCCTGGACGGCGACGCCGATGTGGCCATCCTCGGTTTCAGGTCCGAAGATCCTTCGGGATACGGACGCCTGATCACAAGTTCAGATGGCGGACTTGAACGCATCGTGGAACACAAAGATGCTAAGGACACCGAAAGACTTGTCGATTTTTGCAACAGCGGCATTGTTTGCGCCGAAGCCGCAACCTTGTTTTCACTCCTGGAAAATGTCGGCAGCGACAATGCTGCCGGTGAATTCTACCTGACAGACATCGTGGCCGTTGCAAATGATGAGGGACTTCGCTGCTGCGCGATCGAAGGGAGTGAGGAAGAACTGCATGGTGTCAATTCGCGGGTGGATCTGGCAAGGGCCGAGCAGTCATTTCAGGAACGGGCCCGCACTGCTGCACTCAAAGAAGGTGTCACGCTGATGGCACCAGATACGATCTTCTTCGGGTTTGGAACCATACTTGGAGTGGATGTGGTGATTGAACCGCATGTCGTCATTGGACCGCAGGTATCGATTGCAGATGGGGCTTTCATCCGCTCTTTCTCACATTTGGAAAATTGCTGTGTGGGCAGGGGCGCGACAGTGGGCCCCTTTGCCCGAATCAGACCGGGGACCAAAATTGGAAAGGGCACCAGGATTGGAAACTTCGTTGAGATCAAGGCATCCGTCGTCAGCGACGACGCGAAGGTTCCGCACCTTTCCTATGTGGGAGATACCGAGGTGGGCGCCGGCGCAAACATTGGCGCCGGAACCATCACCTGCAACTATGATGGCGTTTCGAAACATAGGACCAGGATTGGGGACGATGCCTTCATCGGATCGAATTCAACACTCATTGCGCCTGTCATTATCTCGGATGGCGCAGTAACAGCGGCCGGCTCCGTCATCACTCACGACGTGCCGCCGAAGGCAATCGCAATTGCCCGAAAAAGGCAGATGAACTTGAAGGAAGGCGCAGACCGGTTGTTCAGGCGCCTCAGGGGAAATGTCGGCAGTGACAATAAACCGACTGGAAGGACGTCCAATTCCCCTGCCCCGCTTGACGAAACCAAATCCGGAAACTGAATGATGTGTGGAATTGTTGGCGTACTCGGAAACAGGGAGGCAACACCCAGACTCCTCGAATCCTTGCGCAGGCTCGAATACCGCGGATACGACAGCGCTGGCATCACGACACTCAATTCCGGGGGATTTGAATGTCGTCGTGCTGTCGGCAAGCTCAAGAACCTGATCACGTCCGTCTGTGAGCACCCTGCGGAAGGCACCATCGGAATTGGACACACAAGATGGGCGACTCACGGGGCAGCAACCATCGACAATGCACACCCGCACCAGTCCGGGCCGGTTTCTGTTGTTCATAACGGAATTATTGAGAACTTTCGTGAACTAAAACCCGATCTTGTCCAACACGGCTACGTCTTCAAATCCGAAACCGACACCGAGATCGCATCTGTTCAGTGCCACAGATTTCTTGATCAGGGCCTTAACCCGGAAGAGGCGGCAAGGATGACAGTTAAGTCGCTGCAGGGCGCATTCGCCCTGTTGTTCCTGTTTCGCGGTGAGAGCAATTTGCTCATTGCAGCACGGCGAGGTTCGCCGTTGGTGGTGGGCCACGGAAACGGCGAGATGTTCGTGGCCTCTGATGAACTCGCACTGGCGGGATTGACGGAAACCGCCACCCACTTGGAGAATGGCGACTGCGCCTGCATTGATCGACATGGCCTGCGCATAACCGACTGCGACGGCAATGAGGTCCATCGCCGCAGCGTTGGGGTCAAGGTTGGCATGGCAGACTCCGGCAAGGGTGCACATGATCACTTCATGGCAAAGGAGATTTACGAGCAGCCCAGCGTGCTCGCCAGAGCGCTCCATCACCACCTTCCTGAGCAAGGTAGCATTCAGCTTCCAATTGATTTTCCGGACATTCGGGAAATTGACAGAATCACCCTGATTGCTTGCGGAACGGCGAATTTTGCATGCACGATCGCAGCTTACTGGTTCGAGAAGATTGCCCGAATTCCGGCCCACGCCGAAATTGCATCGGAATTCAGATACAGGGAGAGTGTGCTCAATGAACGCACACTTGTGGTTTTCGTAAGCCAATCGGGTGAAACGGCTGATACGCTGGCTGCCCTGAGGCACGCCATCCAATATGGATGTCCCAACATCGCGATCCTGAACAACTCCATGAGTTCAATGGCAAGGGAGGCTTCTGCGGTGATGCAGATTCATGCCGGTGTCGAAATTGGAGTGGCATCGACCAAGGCGTTCACCTGCCAGTTGGCTGCCTTGGCCGTTCTGGCTGTTGCCGCCGGACGGCAGCGAGGCGAACTCGGTTTGGAGCAGGAGGGAGAACTCGTTCAACAACTCCGGAGAGTTCCAGCCCTGCTGGGTTCGGTTCTTAAGGGCGATAATGCAATTGCCGAGATCGCAGCAGAGCTTGCCAAGTGCCCAAGCGCTTTCTTCATTGGGAGGGGAGCAATGTATCCGGTTGCTCTTGAAGGGGCACTGAAACTTAAGGAAATCAGCTATATCCATGCCGAAGGATTGGCCAGCGGCGAACTCAAGCACGGCCCGATTGCACTTGTCGACGAGAATTTCCCGGTTGTGGTTCTTGCGTCTCCTTGCCGCCTGCTCGAGAAAACACTGTCAAACTTGGAGGAAGTCAGGGCAAGGCGCGGAAAAGTCATTCTGGTGGCGGACGCAGCGACGGCGAAGTCATACCGTGATGATGTTTGGTTCACGATTGCCATGCCCGAAATCGATCAATTTTTTGCACCAATGCTGTATACGGTGCCACTTCAACTTCTGGCTTACCACACGGCCGTCGCTCTGGGCACAGATGTGGATCAGCCCCGAAATCTGGCAAAGTCCGTTACAGTCGAATAGTCATTGCCGGTTTTCCTGCCGCAGCAATCCCATTAGGCGTTTCGGGCGTGATCGCGATTTGGGCTCCAACCCCTGCATTGATCCTTTGATCTGCCGAATTGACGGGTCTGGATTTTTGGCCATCCGAATTCGAAGATGGGAGCTATGGGCTCTCCGGGTCCTCGTCATTCCGCAGTTACCCAAATTTGTTGCCTTCCGGTCGCGTTCCCTGGATCAAGAAGATCAAAAGAACTATCCAGCCGATCACAGGCAACAAATACAACAGCAACCACCAGCCGGAGCGTCCGCTGTCATGAAGGCGTCGGCATGCTGCAGCCAAATTGGGCAGGAACAGCAGCAGCTGACCAATCACATAGAGTGGCTCCAAAAATTGACTCAAAGCGGCCAGAAGCAAGAGACAGAACAACTGAAACCACCAAAACTCGCTTCGCGACGCGCAACCCGAAAACGTTGCGTAGTTTTTCAAGCAGGTGATGACCGAATCGCTGAAATTCACAGGGGCTTCTCTTTCAGGTTCCGGCAGTCAACTCGCGATGTTGATCGACAATTCAGCGAATTCGGAATCAGAAAGGCGGATGCAGCGCCAGTGCCAGGGATGCCTCAATGTGCCTGACGGATTTTGTAACCGCCTGACCCAGCAAATCCATTTCCCTGATCTGGCGGATCCGGTCGCGAAAGCGACGGTGTTCCCTTTCGGACAGCAAGTGTTTGAAGATGCCGCAAGCATCAACCAACAGAACCATGACAATGTCCTCGGGATCGGGAATGTCATCGCTGTAGAGTATGGAGATGATTTTGTGCCTGACCTCCCGGTCCACATCTCCGTCCTTTATCGGATAGCGCCTTGACCTGAAGACCCACAGGAACTTGTCGTCCTTCGATTCGAGCACTCCCTTTTCACAGAGTCGACGAAGTGCCCGCTCTCTAATCCCATCCGCGTTTCTTGCGATCCTGTCCACCCAATAGCGCGCGTCCCCCTTCTTTCCCGACTCAACAATTTCCTTGAGTACCGGGTCAAGCAGGCCATCACCAAGGGGCTCCGGGTCGATTACCTCCAATTTTTCAAGGTCGGTGTCGATTTTGTTCTTGAGTGCCAATTCCAGAAGCACAGCTCCGGACAGCACGCACCTCATTGACAGCTCAGGAACATGAATAAATCGCCCTTCTTCGTCTTCAAGCAACAACAGCATGATTTCTTCGGCAAAGCTGAGCATATTCCTGATCCCTCGGTTGGCATTCAATCGTTTGCCGAGCTTGAATTCGGCGGGCAACACTCTGGGTATTCTGATACATCTTCGATTGTGAATCCGCAACCTGACGGCAAACGTTCGAGTTCCAACCGGCTTGTGGCAAAATCGCAATCAGCCCGAATTCGTTGCCAATTGTTGTCGCGGTGGGCAAGCTCGCATATTGCCGCATCGCATTCCCTGCACTAGTATGGCAAACATGGACTCCACACCTTCGCTCATCGATCCGTTCAATCGCCCGATTTCCTATTTGAGGGTTTCGGTAACGGATCGTTGCGATTTCAGGTGCGTATACTGCATGTCGGAAAACATGAACTTTCTTCCCAAGCGCGAACTGCTCACGCTTGAGGAGTTGGACCGGGTCTGCACCATGTTCATTTCACTTGGCGTGCGAAAACTCAGGATCACCGGAGGCGAACCGCTTGTTCGTCGCGGCATCATGGGATTTCTCAACTCGGCATCCCGCCACATTGGAAATGGGTTGGATGAACTGACCCTGACCACGAATGGTTCACAACTGGCAAGGCATGCCGACAGTCTCAAAGCGGCGGGGGTCCGCCGGATCAACGTCTCGTTGGATACATTGGACCCTGACAAGTTTGCCGAGATTACCCGGTGGGGCCGGTTGCCTCAGGTGCTTGAGGGAATAGAGGCGGCCCTGAAAGTCGGCTTGAGAATCAAGATCAACACTGTCGCCCTCAAGGGCTTCAACGAAGACGAGTTGTTCACCCTGGTTGATTGGGCCGGTGGCAAGGGGATGGACATCACGTTCATTGAAGTCATGCCAATGGGCGACATAGGCAACGAGAGCCGCTTGTCTCAGTTTTGGTCCCTCAGGGAACTTCGATCCCGCCTGGACAGCCGTTATGCACTTGATGACCTTGATGTTTCCACCGGTGGCCCAGCGCGTTATGCGCAGGTTTCCGGCAGCAGCCAAAGAATTGGATTCATTACTCCCCTCAGCCACAACTTTTGCGAAAACTGCAATCGCGTAAGGCTGACCTGCACCGGCATGCTGTACATGTGCCTCGGACAGGAAGGCAATGCCGATCTGAAGTCACCCCTCCGAAACCACCAGGGGAACGACGCTCCATTGATCAAGGCGATAAGGGATGCGGTTGAACGCAAGCCCAAGGGGCATGATTTCGACTATTCGCGTCAACGGATATCGGGACAGGTATCGCGGCACATGAGCCACACCGGCGGCTGAACACCGATGGCAACCGCCATTTGAGGCGAGCGCAAAATTGTCTTTGGCTCTACAGTGCGAGTGCGCGCAGCAGTCGAGCCCGCCGCCTCGGAATCGAACTTATCTCCAATCCCGTGAACACGTGCAGTGTGGAAAGGTCGCGGTCAACCACAGCATGATCGGAAACCCAGCCACCCATTCCCAAATACGATTTCAGCAACGGAGGCATCTTCAGCATTGCCGCCCTGCGGTTTGCCTTTCTGTTGCGAAGCAGTGAACCAAACCGGAACACGCGCGGTGCCTTGACCTTCGGCAACCACCTTTTCGGTGCAAGGTGCCTCTCCCGCAAAAGTGCGAATGCATCAAGATGTGACTCTACGTCGATCCCTTCGAATGAGGAACAACCGAACAGCATTTCCACCCCGTTCTCGTCGACGAACTTTGCCATGGCTCCCCAAGCCAACCGCATAATGGCCGGATCTGCAATTCCGGGCCGAATGCAGAACCTCCCCATCTCAACCATCGGCCGATCGAATGACCTGAGGTTGGAAAGCCCGTAATATTTCGCGGAGTAGGTGTTGTTCAGTTCCATCCCGCCACTCAACACCATCAGGCGAAAACAGCAAACCAGTTCCCCGGAACTGATGTTCCTGATGAGCACGTGAATGCACCGGTCATCGAATTCGTCCCGGTCAAGCGCCTGCGGGTCGAGATTTACCCCGCGCTTGGCGCGAAACGCCAAATGCCGCAGGCGTTGGGCGTCCTCGACATCCTGCAGGGTCAATGCGTATTTCACAAGGTACTTGGAATTTCTCAAGCTTCCGATTCCGCATGCCAAGTCGACCAGCCTTCCCTGCGGCGGGTCAAGACTTGATATTGCCTTGTGCAACAAATTAAAACCGAATCCTGCTGAATTAATGACAAGGACGCCAACATTGGATAAAAAAACTGTGAAATCCGACGCGGAATGGCGTGAACAGCTTTCGGATCTGGCCTACCGGGTTACCAGGAAAGCGGCAACCGAGCGCCCTTTCACACACGACGATTTTCCAAAAGCTGCAGGAATGTTTAAATGCGTGTGCTGCGAAGCCGATCTCTTCGATGCCGCTTCCAAGTTCGATTCCGGGACAGGATGGCCGTCCTTCTGGGAGCCGGCGGCCGGCGATACGATTGAGGAAAGGCCGGACCATTCGCTCTTTAGCAGGAGAACCGAAGTTGTCTGCAACCGGTGCGATGCACATCTTGGTCATGTCTTTCCGGATGGTCCCCAACCAACAGGCCTGCGCTATTGCATCAACGGCGCTGCCCTGAAATTCGATCCCGAATAATCCGTTCGGGCGGCCCGGGTTCTTCCGGCAGCCATGCCGGAAGGGAAGTTTGAGATGTTTGGTGCGAAGCTTGGCAGAGTTGTGTGAAAGCGCGTCTGCTGAAGGTTGAGAAAGTAACCACTGCATTCGGCCTTTGATGCTTGCCGGTTCCCGGACCGGTCCATCGCCTGCATTTCCTGAAATCCGTTTGTCAAACCGGACGTTCAAGCTCAAACCGTGTCGGGCACTGCATGTTGCCCCGCGTCCGGCGTTCCGAGGGAACCATGCCCTTGAACAAGGGTTTTCCTGATAACCGGCGCAAGGACGCCGCGACGCAATCCTCCACAGCCGCCTGCCCGGCTGGCGGGCGGATTTGCCGCTTCCAACCATTTCGTTGCCAACAGAGCCAAAGTTGCAGCCACCGGGCAGTGTGATCGTTGATTGCCGCCTGAACAGTTCCCACTCGGCTGTGGATGCGTTGGTTTGCCCCTCCGGATTGCCTGAAGGGATCCCGCCTGAACAATTGGTTCCGGCCAGAACACAGAATTGCGGATTCTGCCCCTTGAACGCGACGGATCAGGAAACCGATACCGAGAGGAATTTGCGGGATGGCTACCTGGCAAAGGCCCTTGTAGGATCAATCCGACCCAAGCCGCGCATGATCTGGTCAACAAATGTCAGGCGGCCGACATTCGTTTCGGTAACCCGGCGGGAGATGGCAACCGTTCGACCGTCGCGCAGCGCGAATTTCTCAATGTTGGATACGGTTCCTGTCTCGTCGAATGAAATCGCCAAAACCTGACGTTCGACTTCCTTGGCCTCCTTGTATCCATCCTGACGAAACCGGCTGCTTACAAAATACCAAGCCTCGCCATATGTGTCGTTTGTTGTCATCGGAGTTCCGGTGATCTCCAGAACCTCCTCGCGATTTGCAACCCCAACCTCCAAACTCTCCAGTTCATCATCTGGTGGGATAAAGCCGTGATTGGTGTAAATTGGTGAACACGCAATCGCGAGGATCAACAGAACGAATGCGGCTTGCAATTTGCTGAATTGGGTCAAATGACGCATCAGTTCCGTTCTCCGCTGCCATTGAACTGCACAGCCAATTGCAGCAATTCCTGCCGCAAGTCCAGCCTCATGACGCCTCTTGTCTTTGGTCGGCCCGAACTTGTGGTCGGACAGCAGGTCAACATGCGGGTTGAAACCCATGTCCAACAATTGTAACGCTTGGTTGTGACCGGCTTTGGCACACCGACACAGAATTCGATGAACGAGCAGTCAGCCCACCAATCAGAAGGCGTATTCGCGGCACACAGCAGTTGGTCGCTGAATGTCGCTGATTTAAGTGTCAGTGCCCCCTGCGGCTTCAATTGCCTGCCCGGAAAACAGATTCTTGGAAGGTTGGCCGGGGAAATTTCGGCCCGATCGGTGTCAAAATTTGCTTTCCGAGGTGAAGTCCAGGCAGTTTCGCCAGAAGAATGGCATTTGAGCGGCCGGCTCAGCGCAACCGTAGTTCAGCAATGCGTTGTTTCACTTGGCGACGTAAGGACCCGAATCGACGTTTCAATCAAGAGACGGTTTCTTGCCGATCAGGATAGGGTCTATCCAGGCCTCGAATGCCCCGTTCCCAACGACGATACCGTCGAATTGCTCAGTTCCGTGATCGACTTGTACGGGCTGACACGTGAGGTGCTGCTCTTGGAAATTCCAAGCTATCCGCGCTTGGAAGGTGCCACTGTACCGGATTCGGGCGGTTCAAATTCAGGTCAAGATCAGGATCAGACGGACGGGCATCCGTTTGCGGTTCTTTCGGAATTTCGAGAACGGATGGCAAAGTAATCAAAATTTGGTTTGCGCGATTCCGAATAGAGTGTATTGTGCCGTGCCCTGCCTGATGCGTTCCGCAGGCACAAGGGCAACATCATTGAGCGGCGGCAATCCTTAGGCAACAGGTTCAATTTATGGCTGTACAACAGAACAAAGTGTCACCGTCGCGACGGAACAAACGGCGTTCCCACGATGCATTGAGCGCAATCAACCACTCAGAGTGCGCTGATTGTGGTGAATTGAAATTGCCACACCACGTTTGTCCGTCCTGCGGTCATTATAACGGTCGACAGGTCGTCCAGCAGATTGAGGAAGACTTAGACGACGCGGAATGAACCGCCCGCAAGTTTGTCTCTTGAAATGTCGATCAGTCAACAGCTTGACGGAGATGGCGCGGACCATATCGTGATATCGATTGATGCGATGGGTGGTGACCGCGGGCCCGGAGCCGTATTGGCCGGAATGGCCAAGGCGGTCAAACTTCACCCGAAAATCAAATACGTCGTGCATGGGGACAGCACGTATTTGGCCCCAAGGATTCATAAGCGCCGCCGTCTGAACGACAGATGCGAGTTGCGTCATTCCGACGAAGTGGTTGAGATGTCCTCCATCCCGAGCAGCGTTGTGCGCAATGGCCAGCGAACGTCCATGTGGTCGGCAATTGATGCCGTGCGCAACGGAGAGGCTCAAGCAGCCGTGTCATGCGGCAACACCGGTGCATTGATGGCGCTGTCGATGCTGCGGCTGCGGCGGGCGGAAGGTACAAAGAGGCCGGCGATCGCTTGCCATTGGCCATCCAGAAACCGCACGGGCTTCTCCATACTTCTTGATGTTGGAGCCGACATCAAGGCGGATGAGCAGGATCTCAGGAACTTTGCCGTGTTGGGCGCAGAATACGCCCGGGTCGGAATGGGGCTCGAAATGCCTCGGGTGGGATTGCTCAATATCGGAAAGGAAACATTCAAGGGCAGGAAAGAGATCAGGGCCGCCAATGACCTGATTTCCGAGGATGCCGTCGAGCAGCGCTTCAATTATGTCGGCTATGTTGAAGGGAGCGACATTACCGCAGACGCAGCCGATGTCTTTGTAACCGACGGATACACCGGCAACGCAATGATCAAATCGGTTGAGGGAACTGCCGCATTGATCGGGGAGTTCCTCAAGGAAGCCTTCAACTACACATTCCTGTCGCGCATAGGCGCACTTTTTGCCCTGACTTCTCTGCGTCGTCTGGCCAAGCGGATTGACCCCCGTCGGGTCAATGGCGGCGTGTTCCTCGGGCTCAATGGCACAGTTGTGAAGTCGCACGGGAGCGCCGATGCCGTAGGGGTCGCGGCGGCCATTGATTTGGCTGCCCGCCTGTCGATGCCGGGCCCGTTGCCTAACACCGCCGACCAGCACGATGCTTAGGCACTGACGACACGGGCAATAGGGACATTTTGGATCATGGCGCAACTCAGATCGATCATCACGGGTGTTGGCCACTATCTTCCGACTCGCGTTGTTCCGAATTGCGAATTTGAGGACTTTCTCGACACCACCGACGAATGGATCACCACCCGGACCGGTATACGAACCCGCCATTTTGCGGCCAAAGGAGAGACCGCCTCCGATATGGCCATTGCGGCGGCGCGAGAGGCACTGCAGGACAGTGGAACCGATGCAAACGACATTGACGGAATTGTGCTGGCGACATCAACTCCGGACAACACCTTCCCGTCGACCGCCACTGCCGTCCAGGCAGGACTTGGCATTTCCGGTGGTTTCGCCTTCGATGTTCAGGCGGTCTGTGCGGGCTTCATATATGCCTTGGTGAACGCCAATGCCCTGTTGACGGCAGGAGAGGCTCGGCGGATTCTTGTGATCGGCACCGAAACGTTTTCCCGGATTCTCGACATGACGGACAGGGGAACTTGCATCCTGTTTGGGGACGGTGCCGGTGCAATTGTGCTCGAAGCGGTCAATTCGGATGGGAATCCGAATGAACGCGGCATCCTTGCTTCAAAGATTCGTTCGAACGGAAAATACAGGGACCTGCTCTACGTGGACGGCGGCGTGTCGACAACGCAAACGGCAGGGCATCTTCGAATGAACGGCAGGGAGGTATTCCGCCATGCCGTCGACAAGCTCACCGGAGCCGCAACGGAGGCACTTGGGGATTTGGGACTGACACCTCAAGATGTCGACGTGGTCATTCCGCATCAGGCGAATCAACGCATCATTGCGGCAACGACCAAGAAACTGGGCATTTCGGACAAACGGGTTGTTACAACCGTCGACAGACACGGCAACACGTCCGCAGCATCGATCCCGCTGGCATTTCATGCCGCGAAATCAGAAGGGATGGTGAAAGAGGGAGATATTGTCCTGACCAAGGCCATCGGGGGCGGCCTGACTTGGGGAGCCGTCGTGCTGCGTTGGTGACGGAACAGACCAACGAGAACTGGAATCACACCGTTTTGGCCCGGAGCCCCCGCTCATTCGGGGCAATCGCGACATTCAGGCATCAGACAGTTTGCACCCGCTCGCCAGTTCGGAGCGGCACGATTCTTAGAACCACGACCCATTATTCCAAGAATTGGGACATATCTGCCGTTTTGCGGCGCCTCCGGAAACAACTTGAATTCGATATACCTTCAGCCAGCCATTTGAACTTGCGAAGAAAACCAATTCCGACGGAATTCCTCGAGTCGTGGCAACCGGACGTTGCTGCTTGCGATTCCAGGTGCCGGTTACGCAAGGAACCTGGAAAGCGCTCGAAACCTCGGTGGTGCGGAATTTCCTCTTGATTGTGAGGAAGGTGTCCGACCGGATGTCAAATGAACGCTGTATCGGACGTAAGCCGTGAATCAACCCGCGAACCGGGTTCAGCAACAGATGTCCTGCCCGCTTGTGCAATGTGCTTGTCAATTGCGGTAGCCTCGGCGATAATTGTCGCAATCGGTAGTGGCGGTCAGGACATGGAGGAACATTGAGACCTATAACGAAAACTAGGGCCGACCTCACGAATGCGGTCTACAGAAGTGTCGGGCTGTCCAGAAGTGACTGTGCCAGAATGGTCGAGGATGTCCTTGAAATCATGTCGGATGCCATCATAAGGGGGGATGACGTCAAGATATCGGGTTTTGGAATCTTTGAGGTACGCGACAAACGGGAGCGGATCGGAAGAAACCCCAAGACGGGTGTCTCTGCCAAAATCACAGCGCGCAGGGTTCTGACCTTCCGACCGTCCATCGTCCTCAAGAAAAAGGTCAACTCCGGAAAGTGATCCGGAGAGCGATGTCAGAGAACGACAAATCTGAAGACGCCTTCCGAACCATTGCCGAGGTCAGTTCCATACTGGGTGTCGAACAACACGCACTCCGGTATTGGGAAAGCCAATTCAAGCAGGTCAGCCCCGTAAGGCGCAGAGGAAACCGGCGGCTCTATCGCCCGTCCGACATCAATCTGATTGCCGGGCTAAGGAAACTGCTGCATGAGGACAATCATACGCTGAAAGCGGCACAGAAGTTCCTCGACAAAATGGGAACGGAACACGTTGCCTCACTTGGAGCGGAGTTCCTGCATGGCGCTGGATCGCCCGGAAACACACCTAAAGCCAGCGAGCAGGAGCCGACGGGCCCGGCGGGCAGCCGCGATGCGGCCGACGAGGCCGTTGCCTCATCCGAACCGGATGACACAGCTTCGCCCGAATCCAAATCCGTCACCTCGGTAAGCACTGTCGGGGGGGAACCTGGCACTGAAGCGGAACCGGTTTGCGAAGAGCTCGAAACTGAGACTCCCAAACAGAAACATCTGATCGAAGCCGCGGAAGAGGTGCTGGTCGTAAATCTGACGGTCAGGAACCGCAGTTATTCATTTTCAAGCAAAGTTGTCGGGGAATTGAGCCCGGCTGAGTTTGAGCACCTCAGGCAACTCGTTGGACGACTCGAAACCCTTCGCCGCGGGACCGAGGCTGACATCAAGCGCCTCCGTTCGAAATTTGGCCTTGCCTCCACTCCCTGAGTTTCACTAAGGATTGCGTTCGGTCGGGCCATAGCGCAGTTAGGTTAGCGCGTTCGTCTGGGGGGCGAAAGGTCGCGAGTTCAAATCTCGCTGGCCCGACCAAACGGCGCACCACAGTAGATTCGGGCCGGGAAAGGTGCGCAACATGGACGCTCAACGCAACGGCGTGCTTGCGGATTTTCAGATCAGGGAACTTACCGAAAGCAAGGCCATTGGCTCCAATGCACCATTGGCCGAAGATCAGATTCAGCCGGCCAGCCTTGATCTTCGTTTGGGCCGCTATGCCTTCCGGGTGCGGTCATCCTTCTTGGCCGGCACCAACCGAACCGTCAGTGAGCGAATTGGCGAGTATGCGATGCACCGAATCGATCTGTCGAGCGGTGCCGTCATGGAAAAGGGCTGCGTCTACCTGGTCCAACTTCAGGAAGGATTGAATCTTGAACAATCCACCTGCGCTGCGGCGAATGCCAAATCGTCAACCGGCCGGCTGGACATACTCACACGCCTGATCGCCGATGGCGGAACGGAATTCGACCGGATTGAACATGGCTATTGCGGACCGCTCTATGCGGAGGTCTGTCCACGTTCATTCTCGATCAAGGTGCGCACCGGCTCCCGGCTCAACCAAATCAGGTTCAGAATTGGCAATACCATGCTGTCCGATTCGGAATTGAGATGTGTTCATGATCAGCACAAGTTGGTTTCCGGTAATGCGTCAATTGACGGTGGATTGAGTTTTTCCGTCGATTTGCAGCGCCCCGACAATTTGGTCGGATATAAGGCCAGACCCCACGCGGGCATCATCGACATCGACAAAGTGGCTTCCTACCGGATAGCCGAGTTCTGGGAGCCGGTTCTTGCCGACAGCGGACGCATTATCCTTGACCCCGGAACCTTCTACATACTGGTGAGCCGTCAATCTGTCTGCATCCCACCGGGATATGCAGCCGAGATGATGCCATACACCGCAATGGCCGGCGAGTTTCGCGTGCACTACGCCGGATTCTTCGATCCTGGATTCGGTTTCATTGGCACAGGAGGAGAAGGTTCGCGCGGCGTGCTGGAGGTAAGGTGTCATGAAGTCCCCTTCCTGCTCGAACATCGGCAGACTGTTGGCCGGTTGATTTTTGAGAGAATGTCGGCGCAACCAGCAAAGCCCTATGGCTCCAAAGGCGGTTCAAACTATCAGGGGCAGGATCTCAAACTGTCCAAGCACTTCATTCCGACCTAAACGTGTTCGCCGCGTCAGCTGGATTCGTCCCTGGCGTCTCCATCATCGTTGGAATTCGACTCCAATCCCGACAGAAATCCCTCCTCGGCCTGACCATCAAGAAGGCCAGCTTCGCGAAGTTCCTTCAGTCCGGGCAGATCGGATACCGATTCCAATCCGAAATGATCCAAGAACCTTCTGGTAACCAGGAAAGTTGCAGGACGACCCGGCGTCTTTTTCCTGCGACCGATCCCAACCCAACCGATTTCAATCAGTTGGTCCAGGGTTCCCCTCGAAACCGAAACACCCCTGATTTCCTCTATGTCCGCCCTTGTTGCCGGCTGATGATAGGCAATTATTGCCAGCGTCTCCAACGCGGCCCGAGAAAGACGTCGCGTTACCATCTTCTCGCGTTTCATCAGATGACCAAGATCGGGTGCGGTCCGGAACGCCCAGGCGTCGCCCACCTTGACGACCCTCACTCCCCTGTCGGCATAACGTCCCGCAAGGCGCTCGATCGCCGCCCTAGCGTCAAAATCGTAGGGAATCCGAATCCGCAGTTCATTCAGGGTAACCGGCTCGGCGGAGGCGAACAGTATCGCCTCAACCATTCGCTCCTGCTCGAATTCGGCCAGAATGTCCGGGAGTTCTTCGTCTTGTTGCATGTCAATCACGTACCGAATCCTGACTTGACCTGATGCCAATTGGTGCGAAAGCTGCGGGTTGGCGCAACTCCAGCTTTCCCGATCGCGTAAGCTCAAGCGCAGCGGCGAAAATGGCAGCGGTTGCCGAACGAACATGCGAAGCCTCGCCTGCCCAACTTCTTGGGAGGAATTCGGCCAAGTTTGACCAATTGGCGGTGCCCGAGATCATTTTGACAATCAGTTCCGCCGCCTCTTCAACAGCCATGTAACGTCTGCGGGTCGAATCAAACGGTTTGTAGTCTTCGCCCGATTTCAGTTTGGCATAAGCCTGCATGAGTTCAAGGATCTCAACGCGATAATTCTGCTGGCGAACCATTGAAAGACGCTCGGGCATGCCCCTGGCAAAGAAATCCTTGCCCAGCTGATCCCTGGCGGTCAGTTTTCTGCCCGATACCCGCATTGCGTCGAGTCTTTGCAACCGAAATGCAAGCCTTGCCGCCAACTCCTCACCGGTTGGCTCTTCCGGACTCGCCTCCGGAATCAGGAGCCGGGATTTGATCAATGCAAGCCAAGCCGCCATCACCAAATATTCGGCGGCCAGTTCAATGCGGATGTTGTCCGCATTTCGAATGAACTCCGCATATTGTTGCGCCAGCTTCAGTATCGAGATCTTTCTTAGGTCGACCTTTTGTTTGCGCGCAAGCTCAAGCAGCAGATCAAGTGGTCCCTCAAAACCGTCCACATCAATGGTCAGGTTGGTGCGCTCAGCGGTCTGCGCAGCGCGTCCAGGCTCCGGATGCAATTCAATCACGGCAGTGCCCCTTCGATTTCCGCAAGTTCGTCCACCAGGGCATGGAAATCGGCGGGCACCGGCTTTACGGCAGCATCCATCGCGCGCCGGAACCGGAAGTTCGAGGCTTCCCGGAGAGCGCCGGCCTCCTGGGCAACATTCTCCATCTCCATCATGTCGCCGTTGCAGTGCAGAATGGCATCGCAGCCCGCCCGTAACGCAACTGAAACACGCTCATTGAGCGGTGCCGACAGTGCCGACATGGATATGTCGTCGGTCATCAGCAATCCATCAAATCCAATCCCGCTGCGTATGAATTCAATGACGGCGGGCGACATTGTCGCCGGTCGGCTTGCATCAAGCGCTTCATAGACAACATGCGCTGTCATCCCCAAAGGCAAGTCGTTGAGTGCCCGAAACGCCTTGAATTCGGAGTCGTCAAGCTCGCTGAATGAACTGCGGTTGATTGGAGTTTCGACGTGGCTGTCGGAGGTCGTTCCGCCATGGCCCGGAATGTGCTTCAGAACCGGGACAATTCCTCCAGCCATGCAACCCTCGGCAACGGACCGGGCAATCGAAACAACCGTTTCGGAATCTGTTGCGTAGCAGCGGTTGCGTAAAACCGGATGAGTGCCATCTGTCGCCACATCGGCCAGCGGAACGCAATTTCCGTTCAATCCCACAGCAGAGAGTTCACTTGCGATGATCCGATATCGCAACCACATCGACCTTGCGCGCAAACTCGGCTCAACCCTTCCGCATTGGTCAAGGGCCGGCAACCAATTGCGCCATTCACTTCCCCTGAATCGCTGTACCCTGCCGCCTTCGTGATCGACCATGATCAGCGCATTGTGACCTGCCGCCTCCCTAAGTTCCTGCGTCAGTTGGCCAATTTCTTCCAATGTACCGGCATTTCTGTCGAAAAGGATAAATCCGAGCGGTTTAACCTCCTCAAAAAATCTCCGTTCGTCCCCGAGCAATCGCTTGCCCGAACATCCGAATATGCAGGCTCCTATCTGCATCAGCGGCTCACGGTGGCAATGCAAGTCTCGTCCTTGCTCTCAAGTTCCTCGCAGAACCACAACACAATCTCCCTCGCGCCAAATCCCGAAACCCGCAGCCTTGTGATCGGAGAACCGCCGCTTCTTGCGTCCTCAACGTACCAATCGATTCCTGCAAATAGGTCCGGATACCGAGTTTCGAGAGTGGACCATTTGACCAATGCTGCCGTTTCGTCCGGGAAATCGCCCAGCTGCGCAATATCGGTTCCCGGAATGACTTCAGAGGCATCAATCTTCCTTGTGCCGTCCCCCCTGCTCGGAGCAAGCGAACGCCAAATGGCTTGGGCTTCGCTGGTTCGGCCTTGTGAAGCCGCCGCCGAACTTCGGTTCCGAAGGTCCGACCCGGAAAGAACCCGGGACCGCTCCTGTCTGACCCTGGGAGAGAAATCTGTATCGGTAAGTCGCGCCGAGGGCGGTGCATAGCCGGTAACCGCAGTTTCCTCGGGCGCATCATTGCCGGCAATTATTTCGTTCAGCGTGAATTCCTGAAACTCCGTCAGCCGGCCGCCCGGTTCCTGCGGCCTGACCTTTGCCGCCAGTGGCGCCTCAATCAGAACTGCCTCATATGAGCGGTTCAAGTCGGCCAGGGTGCCAAAAACCGCCAAGGCAATCAGCATTGCAACCGTCAGGACAATTCCGGCAAGACCAGGAAAGTTCCGGAACCTTCGCTTGGCAGGCCCGCGGTTGAAATTCCGTCCGCTTTCATCAAATGTCGGGGTTGCCATTGACCTGCCGTTGTCCTGCCCGCCGCCGCGAATTTCCGTCGCCGCTCGCTTGCGGTTAGTTCCGCATCTCACTGATCGGCGTTACACCAAGGATACCAAGCCCTGAGGAAATGACAATTCCTGCACTCCGCGCCAGTCCGATTCGTGCTGTGCTGGCATCCGGTTGGGTTTCATCCAGAAGCTTCAATTCAGCATCAGAGTTGCCCTTGGACCACAAAGAATGAAAGTCCGACGCCAACTCATTGAGATAGAATGCAATGCGGTGGGGCTCATGATGGCGGGATGCTTGATCCACGGTCCTCGGCCATTCAGCAACCCGTCTTGCGAGTGCGACAAGGTCGGGATGAGCGAGCAGGGACCAATTGCAGTCCAACAGATCCGAATCGTCAACCCGAAACCCCGCTGAGCGCGCCCGTTCAAGAACCGAGCAAATCCTGGCATGTGCATACTGAACGTAGAAGACAGGGTTTTCCTTGGATTGCCGCCTCACTTCCTCAAAATTGAATTCCAGCTGCGCATCATTTTTTCGCATCAGCATGACAAATCGCGTCACATCCGGACCGACGGCTTCAACCGCCTCGCGCAGACTCACAAACTGTCCGGCACGCTTTGACATTCTTGAGGCACCTTCATTGGTTATGACCCGCACAAGCTGCGTCAGTTTGATGTCAAATGGCATGCCGCCGTCAGATAAGGCCGAAACAACCGCCTTGAGTCTCTTCGTATACCCGCCATGATCGGCACCGAAAATATTGACCAATTCGTCATAACCGCGCTTGATCTTGTCGTAGTGGTAGGCAATGTCGGACGCAAAATACGTCCAAGACCCGTCGGACTTCCTTACCGGCCGGTCAACATCGTCGCCATGTGCGGTTGCTCTCAACAGCGTCTGCCTGCGCGGTTCCCAGTCATCAGGAAGACTTCCTTTCGGTGGATCAAGCACGCCTTCATAAATGAGGCCGCGTCGATCGAGTTCAGCCAGGGCCTCTTCGATTCTACCCGTCTCCTGCAGCGACCTCTCGCTGAAGAAGATGTCCATTTCGATACCGAGCAGGTCCAAATCCTTGCGAATGAGATCCATCATGGCACTGATGGCATATGTTCTGACCGGCTCAAGCCACTCAGCCTCATTCTTGCCGATCAGCTCGTCCCCGAATCGTTCCTTCAACCCAATTCCGACACTGATCAGATATTCGCCAACATACTCGCCGTCGCCGAATTCAACAGCACTGCCGTTCGCCTCAAGGTAACGCAGGTATGCGGACCTCGCGAGTGCGTCAACTTGGGCACCACCATCGTTGACATAGTATTCGCGCACAACGTCGTGTCCGGTGAATTCCAGCAGGCGGCCCAACGAGTCCCCGTACACTGCGCCACGCACATGGCCGACGTGAAGGGGGCCAGTCGGATTCGCAGACACGAATTCCAAATGTATCCTGCGGCCGGCACCAATGTTCGAACGACCGAATTCGGGACCGGCACCTACAGCGGTCCGGGCGATTGACATCCAAACTTCAGGCCGCAGCCGCAAGTTGATGAAGCCGGGGCCTGCGACCGCAACCTCTTGGAGACGAGAATCCAGCCGGAGCCGTGCCGCCAATTCACCTGCAAGCCATGCTGGATTTTGCCCGAGCGACTTGGCCGCCACGATCGCCGCATTCGTAGAGAGTTCGC
The DNA here is from genome assembly GCA_021296235.1 of Paracoccaceae bacterium. Classification (GTDB taxonomy): domain Bacteria; phylum Pseudomonadota; class Alphaproteobacteria; order Rhodobacterales; family Rhodobacteraceae; genus JAPOXR01. The sequence goes on from JAGWAS010000001.1 coordinate 146,172, forward strand.
CATGGCCGGCTGATTTCGGCCGTTCGACCGTTACGGCTGAGAACGGCAAGGCGTTTTCCAACCCCTGTTCGTCCAAAATGACCTTCAGAAGGTCGATCACGATTGTCCTTAACTCAAAAAACTTATCCATCCGGAACCGTGCTCCCCGATCTTGCCACACAGAATCCACTGAATTGCTGTGCGAACCGTCGTTTATTCATTGTTGGACAAGGGTCAATGCATGGAAGACTGCGTCCGGGCAGCGCAGTCATGCCACTGGACCGATGTCGGAATACACTCCAATCGCATAGTTGTCGGTCATCCCGGCTATGAAATCGGCCAGCACGCGTGCCTTTTCTGCATCAGTTCCGGCATCCGACATCCACCGTTGCCATGCCGGAGGCAACAATCCGATGTCATTCATGAATTCGGAAAACAGGGTCTGGACGATTTTCTTGCCCTTTTGCCTTTGAATTTCGATGCTGCCGGTCCTGTACATTTTTTCCCGCAGGAATTGCCGAACTTTTGAAAGCGAGGCAATGGTCTCATCGGAGAAGCCGACCACATTCCTGCCACAAGTTCGAATGTCATCCACTGTCTGCGGTTTCAAACCCTCGAAATTGGACCTTGATGTCCGAATGATGTCCAACGTCAACGATTTGAACAGTGCCCTCAACATGGACTGCGCAATCCGATCCTGCTCCACCCCGAAATGCTTTGAGTTCAGTTCGTGCAGGATTGGCCCGGCGATCGGCAGCTCACCGATCTCGGCAAGGGTCAACATGCCGGCGGCCAACCCGTCCTGAAGGTCATGGCACACATAGGCTACATCGTCCGCCAAAGCCGCGACCTGTGCCTCCGCTCCCGCCCGCAAGTCAAGGGCCAGATCCTGTTTCCGGTTGTATTCGGCCAATGCAAAGGGAACCTGGCCGGACACCGGGCCGTTATGCTTTGCGATTCCCTCAAGCGTTTCCCGTGTCAGGTTGAGACCGTCATGACCGATATACTGCCGCTCAAGCTCGGTTACGATACGGATTGCCTGAGCGTTATGTTCGAATCCCCCGTATTCCCGCATAACTTCAGACAGTGCCTCCTCTCCGGCATGCCCGAACGGGGGATGCCCCAAATCATGGGCCAGCGCCACCGCATCGGCAAGGTCGGCATTGAGGCAAAGAGTGGTCGCCAGTGATTTTGCCACGCGCGAAACCTCAATGGTATGGGTAAGCCGAGTTCTGAAATGATCGCCATCCGGGGCAACAAAAACCTGTGTCTTGTGCATCAATCGCCGAAACGCCTTGGCGTGGACGATCCGGTCACAATCGCGCTGGAACGGCGACCTGCCCTCATCTTCCTTGATTTGATGAAGCCTGGAACATTTGCTTGGCGGATGGCAAGCAAAGCTTGCCAACCTGGGTTGTTCAAGCTGCATCGGGACTTGCATCCTTGCCGACCAATTCCATTTTCCCTATATTACACAGCGACAGAATTCCAAGTGCTGGACCGTTGGGCGCATGTCAATTGCCATTCCACCGAAGGTAACCGATCGCGCATTCGAGCGGTTGGCTGAAATAAGCAGGCAAGCCGGCGAAAAGAAACCGCTCAGGGTGGCGGTTAAGGGCGGTGGATGCTCGGGCTTTCAATATGAAATAGACTTTGACGCGGCGGAGGACGGCGATATCCTGCTTGAAGGGCACGGACAGACAGTGCTCGTGGATAGCATCTCCCTTCCCTTCCTTGAGAATGCAACGATTGACTACCAAGAGGAACTGATCGGTTCGCGCTTCGTTGTCCAGAATCCCAATGCAAAATCGACCTGCGGGTGCGCGATGAGTTTTTCGCTGTAGCGATTGCGGGGAAAAGTGAAGGTCGCAAGCTACAACGTCAACGGCATTAGGGCCCGGCTGCCACATGTGTTGCGTTGGCTTGATGAGTGTTTGCCTGATGTGGTGCTCCTCCAGGAAATCAAATGCACCGATGAGATATTTCCGCGGTCCGAATTTGAGAACCGAGGCTACTCGGTTGAGACCCACGGAGAAAAACAGCGCAACGGCGTTGCGATCCTCTCCCGGTTTCCACTGGAGGATTTGAGCCGCGGACTGCCGGGCAACAACGAGGATATCCAGGCCAGATGGATTGAAGCGCTGGTGGTCGCCCCGCGCCCGATAAGGGTTTGCTGCCTCTACCTGCCGAACGGAAACCCGGTTCCCGGATCCAAATACGATTACAAGCTTGAGTGGATGGAAAAATTTCGCGGAAGGGCCAAGGAACTGCTTGAACTGGAGGAATCCACGCTGTTGGCCGGTGACTTCAATGTCATTCCACAGCCTGAGGACGCAATGTCACCGGAAGACTGGGAAAGTGATGCACTCTACCTGCCTGAAACCCGGGAGTCGTGGCGCCGAATCCTCAATCTCGGCTATACCGACGCATTTCGGGCCATGGATCAAACATCAATGAGCTTCACGTTCTGGGATTTTCAGCGCGGTGCCTGGGAACGAAACAACGGCATTCGGATCGACCATTTCCTTTTGACCCCGCAATGCGCCGACCTGTTGCAGGATTGCCAAATCGACCGTCATGTGCGGGGTTGGGAAAAACCGTCGGATCACGTGCCAATCTGGGTCAAACTGGATGCCTGATCGGTGTTTTCCTTCGGTGGGTCGTTCACAACATCCATGTCATGGATCCAACGAAACGGAAATGTTCCCAATCCCGGAGCCAGTCGCCCGCCGAAATGGAGGGCCTTGAGAACAAGGTTCCGGGGAAGCCGCAGCGGAAAATGATAAATCCATCCTTGCCTTGAACTTGCCAATGCGACCTTCCGGACACGAGACTCGCGAACCTTCCTGAATTCAGCGGCGGCGGCGGTGAATTCCTGATGAATGGATAGTTTGTGCGACATCACCCAGGCATCTTCAAGTGCAAGGCTCCCGCCCTGTGCAAGAAAAGGCAGCACCGGATGCAGCGCATCTCCAATGATTGCCACCCTTTCCGAATTCCAATTCCTGGCAACACCGGCACTGCCAAGCGCCCACCTGCTGACCGAATCAACATTGCTGAGCAGTTCGCCGAATCTGCCGCCAAAGTCGGCGAATTCTCCAAGTAAACCCTTGAAGTCACTGATTCGTGGTGCATGGTATTCGAATGGGTGTTTGGTTCTGAGAACCGCGACCAGATTGATGGATGCTCCAGAGTCCGGTCTGTAGGCGACAAGATGACGGTTTGGCCCGACGACCAAACTTACTGTGCCTGCATTGATGGCATCCCCGCCACCGGCGGAAATGGTTGCCCTCCAGGCAACATGGGTTGCGCGAATCGGCGGTTCATTTGGGTTGAGCAATTCCCTTGCGCGGGAATGCAACCCATCGGCACCGATCAAACGCGATGCGGCATGGCTAGAGCCGCAAGACAGCCGGCAGAATACAGTGCCTCCACTCTCCGTTAAGCCCACCACCTTGCGCCCGCGGAGAATTTCCACTCCCGCCGATTGCGCAGCAAGCGCCAGCAATCTCACCAGTTCGTTCCGAATGAGCAGCATGGTGGGAAATTCACTGTCGCCATGGCGTGAAAGATCGATTCCCGCCAACAAACGGCCAGAAAGGTGATCTCGAACCTCCACTCCCGTTGCTTCGGCTCCAATCTCCCGAACCTGATCGAAGAGGCCGAGTGCGGCAAGCACCCTCATTCCATTGGGCGTAATCTGAATTCCGGTGCCTCTGCCGTCGGACCCCTCCAACTGCTCAAGCACCGTTACCCTTTTGCCCGAACGGGCAAGCAGGAGTGCAACCGCCAAACCTGCAAGGCCAGCCCCCAGCACGGTGATTTTGCCACCGTGTCCGCTCATGTCCAAATCAAGGGACGTTGCAACCTGCACCGAAGAGACGGGACGCCGTCCGCGACGGGATTGTCAATCGTCCCAGAATTCCCTTTCGGCACGTTCATGCCTTTCCTGGGCTTCAAGGCAGTAGCTCGCGATCGGCCTTGCAATGAGGCGCTTCAGCGAGATTGGCCTGCCCGTTGCCTTGCAATACCCGAATTCGCCTTCCTCAATACGCGACAAAGCCAGGTTTATCTTGACCACGAGCTTGCGCTGCCTGTCCCTTTTCCTGAGTTGGACCTGGCGCTCAGATTCCTCGGTCGCTCTATCGGTAAAATCCGGAATGCTCCGCGCCTGCAGTTGCATCTTTTTGACCGTATCCCGTGAATCGGCAAGAATCTCATTCCGCCAAGCCACCAACCGTTTCCTGAAAAACTCAAGCTGCATTTCGTTCATGAACGGCTCGTCCTCCGAGGGCTCATAATCTGTTGGCAAATAAACAACTGATTTCATTCAGTTATTCCCCAAGCATGGCGGAGGGACAGAACTTTCGGGTTCAGCTATTGCCCGCGACGGCACAGATAGTCAATTTGCTTTTCACAGTCATTTGCAATTTTTCCCGTTTCAATGAAAAAGGTCCCAACTGGATATCGGAATTTCTTATGCTTCATCCCACCTTGGACAACGTCGAAGCACATCTCCTGCCTTTCGGAAATGCCATTCGGGCCGCTCAGGCGCAACGGTCCGGAACGAAGTTGGGAACAGTAAAGGGAGTGCTTCGAGTATTGAATTCCCAGCTTGCCGGCATGTGCAGCCCCAACCCTGGCAGGCTGACCGTTCACGCCCAGGTTCCTGTCCGATGCTTGTGATTCTTGGTGCGCTGCTGGGGGTATTTCTGGGCGCCCGTTCCGCAATGCGGCGGAACGGAAACCGGTTCGACATTTTTCAATTTTGTGCGGTCTACGCCCTTGCATACGGACTGGCGGGCCTGTTTCTTACACTGGCTGCAGGCTGGCTGGGCATCGGTTTTTCCAGCTAACCAGATCCGCAGTGGAACAAAGGCTCCGGCAACCGATTCGAACCTCCGGCGATCGTTGTCGGAAATGGTGTCTTTGCGGTCAATCCGGAACGGGCGAACGAACCTTTTGCTCGCGACAGATCATTCACAGACAGCTTCAATTTCAATGGTGGATGTCCCGAAACGCGGTGAGAAAACACTGATTTCGACGGCACCCGTCATTTCGGTGGACTCGACCCAGAATGCAGCGGTTCCCCGCCTGAACACCAGCATTGCCGGACCGATCAGGCGTGCCGGCCCCTCCACCACAACCGTCAAAGGGTCCGTCAGGAATGGCATCGGAGTTCCGACCTGATCCAAGGCTTGGACATCCACGCGAATCGCGTCCTTTTCCGTGGCGAGCAAGGTCTCGCAATCGGCGGTCAGTTTCATTTCTGTTGCAACCGGGTTCCCTGCCATGCGCACCTCAATGACGCATTCGCCGGCGACTCGACCAAGAAACACCGTGTCATCCCATTCGCTGCCCCACGCCCCAAGACTGTCGCTGGAAACGCTCAGGTGATCAATTACAACGGGCGGAAAGGGAAGGTTCGGATATTTGGTCCGGCTCGGCTCGAACGTCATGGCAAAATCGCTTCCGAATCGCATTTCGATTTCGTCGCAATTGGTCAGCACAATGAGTGGCAAAACCCCTCCGATGCTCCTTTCACCCCTTGCCCAAAATGTCACTGGCTGGAGGACCACCTTTTTCGACGGATCGACTTGACTGGCGTAGACACCGGCAGCGAATTTCGGCAGCCGAAACATGTCCATCACCCCGTGGTGGCAGATTCGGTCACCCGAACCGAAATCCTTGTGGGTATTGTAGTCGGACATGCACCAGCCAATGCAGCCGGAAATCTGGCGGTCGCCAAATGACGCATTCAATACCTCCAAATATCTTGCCACCTGCTCCATCTGCCGTTGCTCATTGTCCCAGATCTTGGTCGGGTGCATATGCCCATTGAATTCAGTCACCAAATACGGAACCGGCCGGCCCAATCCCGTAACCTCCTCTTGGTTCCTCAGTGCAATTCGTCCAGAATTGATCCAAGGCAGCTCCTCACTGCCAATGACAAAGTCGTTCATCGTGTAGACGTCTTCCAGGAATTCGCTTGCCGCGAAGTTTCTAACTCCTGCGGTTTGCCGGGTTGAATCCAATTGCCGGGCCAATGAGTTTGTCTGCCGGTACAGATCCGAGTCGTCGGGGGATTCGTTGATCCTCACCCCCCAAAGCACGATTGATGGGTGATTCCAGTCGCGCCTGATCATGTGACCAACGTTTTCAACCGCTCGGCGCTTCCACCCTTCCCCGCCCAGATGCTGCCAGCCGGGGATCTCTTCAAAAACGAGCAAACCTATTCGGTCGCAATGGTCCAGAAACCAAGGAGATTGCGGATAGTGTGAAGTTCGAACCAGATTGCAGTTCAGTTCGTGTTTAAGGATTTCTGCATCCCGTTCCTGGGCACGCCTTCCCATCGCATAGCCGGCGTGGGGGAATGATTGATGCCGGTTCAGGCCGACGATCTTGAGCGGCCGACCGTTCAGCATGAATCCCTCAGGCGTGAATTCAGCCGATCTGAATCCAAAGTCGGCGGTCAGCCGGTCGCCGTTGCCGTCCGGTAAAGTCAGCGTCAATTCCAGTCGGTAGAGCATCGGGGATTCGATGTCCCAAAGTTCAATCCCATCAAGGTCCCGAAACTCGAATTCACCGCAGGTGCCGGTGGCACATCTTTGCCGGATCGCAATGGGTCGCCCATCCGAATCAAGCAACCTGCACTCTACAGTTCCGTTGGCAGGCAAGGCACCGCCAAGCCGGAATTCCGCCCTGACGCATTTTCTTGGCATCAATGGATCGGGAGTCTCCACCTTTATGGTGTCGATCCATGATTTTCCGGTGATGGTCAGCCAGACATCCCGATAAATTCCGGCGTAGGTAAGGTAGTCGATCTGGCCACCAAACGGGGGGATCTCAGAGTTTTCCTCACCGCTGATTCTTACTGCAATAAGGTTTGAGCCCCGGATCAGCCTGTCGGTCAATCTTGCACAGAATGGTGTGTAACCATCTGTATGTGCTGCGATCCTTGATCCATTGAGATGGACAACGGAATCTGCCATCGCACCGTCGAACCTCAACCATACTTCACGGCCATCGAATTTTGGTTCCCAGTCAAGAGTCTTCTGGTAACAGAACTCGCGCTGATAGATGCCTTCATCAAAATAGTTCAGCGGCAGATCGACGGCGTTGTGTGGCAACCTGACGACCTCGCCTTCCCGCATTTGCCGGACTGCATCTGCTTCGAACCCCTCGCTGAAGATCCAGTTTTTGTTGAATTGGCGAACAATCCTCATCAGGACGCCTCCAGATCGCTGCGCAGTTCCGACTCCCAATGGTCCTGAGGTGGTTTTTGCAGCTGGTTCAAATACCCAAGCATTCCCAAACCGCTGCTTCGGCCATCACTTCTCATCGGTGCACCTCTCTCTGCCAATCTCGATTGCGACCGCAGATTGCCCACTGACTTGGTGCACTGCAACGCAGATTTGGATGTCATTCGATAGTTCACAGGAAAATTCTGAAGAATTGAAGCGAATGGTTAGAAGCCCATGCTGGCTGCGCAACAACTCCAAGTATTGGGCGTATCGATTTAGCATTATCAAAAAACGCGGCGGAAACTGCCCTCGACTGGCAAGTTTTGATAGCGAACGGCCACCCAACCTAATGGCATTGCCGCATGCCAAGCCTTGGCATGCGGCAAGCCGTTATGTTCAGCACCTTGCCTTCGGTTAAGGATTTGGCAATCGTCAAGCGGAATTCGGAGTTCGTTGCTGATGTGCTGCAACCTTCTCTTGATTGGCGGTCGCACGCATTCTGTGGCGTCGGTTCGATCCATTGCATTGCGTCGGCCGGAATCGGCGAAGCCGTCTCTTTGGTTTTCCACCGCCCATCGCATGCATTTGTGGGCACGCGGTGCAGAGTGAGTTTGGCACGAGGTTAAACTTGAAGCATAAGGGTCCCGATAACATGCCACCGACCCCGGCAACTCAAGATGGAATGGCGGCTGACCCGTGACGGAAACTGCAAATGATTAAACCGGATTGGATTGCCGTCGATTGGGGAACGACCAACTTAAGGGCTTGGGCGATGCTGGAGGACGGAACCGTTGGTTCACGGGCTGAATCTGCACTCGGAATGGTGCATGTCGAGCCGGGCAGGTTCGAGGCCACACTTGAATCGATGATCGGCGGTTGGCTCACCGATGATCGATCCACCCAAGTAGTTGCCTGCGGCATGGTTGGGGCAGACCGGGGATGGGTTCATGCCCCTTATCGAGAGGCACCGTGCACTCCGATTGCGCCAGGCGGTTTTGCGTTGGCCCCGGTCCGCGACCGCCGGATGAACGTTGTGGTGGTGCCGGGCCTGATGACTGTGACTCCAAGTCCAGATGTCATGCGGGGTGAGGAAACCCAGATCGCCGGACTTTTTTCCGGATCGCCCGAGTTTCATGGAATTGCCTGCCTGCCAGGCACCCACACAAAGTGGGTTAGCGTCCGCTCCGGTCAGATTGCGGAGTTTCAAACTTTCATGACCGGCGAGTTGTTCGACATTCTTGGCAGCAAGTCGATTCTGCGTCATTCCGTGGATCCCCGGGGGTGGGATGGAGACGCCTTCTCTGAGGCGATCCTACTCGGCATGAGTGATCCGGGAATGATTGCAGCGCGGTTGTTTTCGCTTAGATCTGAATCGCTCATATGTGGACTTGAACCGGCGGTTGCGAATGCGCGACTCTCAGGCATCCTGATCGGTGCTGAACTGGCGTCAACCCGGCCGCTCTGGCAAGAGCGGGACCTCATTGTTGTGGGTTCCGGGAAGGCTTGTTCGGCCTATGGATCGGCCCTTCGGGTGCTCGGCAAGGAATTCACGGAAATTGATTCGGAGCGGGCGGTCACTGCGGGGCTGGGACATGCCCGCCGAGTGTTCGGACAAATGGCATGCCCCGACGGCTAATGGCAATATTGCGGGGTCTCCGGCCCGGACAGGCGACCTCCGTTGGCGAATGTCTGGTCAATCGGGGATTCGGGATCATTGAGGTTCCACTGAACTCGCCAGACCCATTCACAAGCATTTCCATCCTTGCCCGGGAGTTTGGCTCGGAGGCGGTTGTTGGGGCCGGAACCGTCCTGACAGTGGAGGAGGTTCGGCGAGCCGCCGAATGCGGCTCCCAAATCATCGTGTCGCCGAACACTGATCCCGCCGTCATTGCCGAAACAAGGAGACTCGGCCTGCAGTCATGGCCAGGAGCGTTCACTCCGACCGAGTGTTTTATTGCGCTGGGAGCCGGCGCCGACGGAATCAAGCTGTTTCCGGCTGGGCTCGCCGGGCCAGCGGGGGCAGCCGCCCTGCGTACCGTGCTTCCCCCCGGCGTCGTGATTCATGCAGTGGGCGGTGTAAGCCCGGATCAATTCGCGGAGTGGCTTGCCAACGGTGTCGACGGCTTTGGCATCGGCTCACACCTGTTTGCCGATGGCATGTCGATCGGCGACATCGACCGTCGGGCAGAAATCATTGTCGAAACGTATGATCTGGCAGTCAAAGGTCGGCGGAATTGATCACCAAGATTGCATTCATCTTGGTTCCGCTGGCTTGGATGTTCATTGCTTTCAAGATGTCAGCCGCACGGACGAGACGACAGCTCCGGAAAAATTCCACTAAACTCTCGGATCCAAAACTTCTGCAGCTAAACGGCCAATTGGCACGTGCGGCTGGAATCACCAACGTTTCCGTAATGGTCCATGACGTTGACGCAATCAATGGACTTGCCACGCCCGAAGGTGACATCTACCTGACCCGCGGTCTTCTTGATTGCCACCGGCGCCAAGAATTATCGGCCGAGGAGGTCTGCTCAGTTACGGCGCACGAGTTGGGCCATGTTGCGCTTGGCCATGCGAAGAAGCGCCTTGCGACCTTGGCCATCCAAAATGCAATCCGATCTGTCTTTGGAGTGGCGCTGGGCCGGTTGGTGCCGATTCCGGGCGGAAGGTTTGCGATCGGATGGTTGGCGGATTTGCTTGTGAGGCTTCTCGTTGCCGGATTTTCCCGGGCGGACGAACTTCAGGCGGACAAGTATGCAACCGCCCTCATGATAAAATCCGGATTGGGAACCGAACCGCAAAAAAACCTGCTGCGCAAACTCGAAGAATTGTCCGGCAGACCGGCGACCGGTGTTGCCTGGCTCATTAGCCATCCCAGCATTTCGAAACGGATCGAAGCGATCGAATTGAACGAACACCACTGGAAGTTGGAGGGTAAGTGAAGCAACCTCCGGAATTTTGCCGCTGTCGACGAGTGCGCTCAGCTTCCTTCGTGCAACTCCTGTCTTGAATTTGGTGCACGACGAATGCAGTTGCCCGACGGTCGCAATTTCAGTTGAACAGGAACGGCAGATTACGTCGGAGAGCCCTCACCTTGCATCCGGCGACGGTTAAGCTGCACATGAACCCCGGCCAACAGGCTGCGGAGCGTTGAACCGATCCATCTGATCCCATCTTTCATGGCCTGAGCACGCAATTCCGCTGCATGATTTTCGATCGTGACACGGTCATAATTTTCGAGTGTAATCTGTTCCATGACGAACTCCCATATTGGTTCTCCACCGATATAGGTCCGCCATCACTGCCCTCCAGATCTACTCTGGCAAAGCCGGATTGCCGTCACTGCATGGCAATGCAGCCCGCCAACCCTTTAGGCGCAAATATTGAGCCGAGCCTCTCCCCCAATTTAATATTCGCCGGACACAGAAATGAACCTGCGTCCGACGATGTATCCTTGACCTACTCAGTGCAGGTCGAAACGATCAAGGTTCATGACCTTGTCCCAAGCCGCCACGAATTCGCTGACGAAAAGAGCGTCCGAGTCATCACATGCGTGGAGTTCGCACAGGGCACGCAATTCCGAATTTGATCCAAACACAAGATCCACTTCGGTCGCAGTCCATTTGCTTTCGCCGGTCCTGCGGTCGCGGCCATTGAATACTCCATCGCCTGAAGGCACCCATTCGGTCGACATGTCGAGCAAGTTGACGAAAAAATCGTTGCTCAGGGTTCCTGGCCTGTCCGTAAGCAAACCGTGGCGGGAGTTACCGGCATTTGCTCCCATGGCACGCATGCCACCAACCAGAACCGTCATTTCCGCCGCAGTCAGCGTAAGGAGAGTTGCCCTGTCGATCAGCAGTTCCGCCGGATCTCCCAACTGGTTGGAACCGAGGTAATTCCGGAACCCGTCAGCCTTCGGTTCGAGCACGGAAAAGGATGCCGCGTCGGTCTGGTCACTTGTGGCGTCGGCTCTGCCCGGGATGAACGGAACCTCAACATCATTTCCAGAAGCCTTGGCCGCCTGTTCGACGGCAGCGCAACCGCCAAGAACGATAAGATCCGCCAGCGAAACCCGCCGCTTTCCCGTTTGCGCAGAATTGAAGTCCAGTTGAATCGCTTCAAGTGAAGTCAGCACCCCTCCGAGTTCGACCGGATCGTTGACCTCCCATTCCCTTTGTGGTTCCAGCCGGATGCGAGCGCCGTTGGCGCCGCCGCGCCGATCGGTGCCGCGGAAAGTGGACGCCGAAGCCCAGGCGGTCCGCACCAATTCCTGAACCGAATGGCCGGAAGCCAATATCCTCTGCTTCAGTTCGGCAATATCGCCGTCCCCAATCAACTCATGATCAATGGCGGGAATCGGATCTTGCCAGATCTGCGGTTCTGACGGAACCAATGGACCCAAACCACAACTGTGTGGCCCGAGATCACGGTGGGTCAACTTGTACCATGCCTTGGCGAAAGCTTCGGCAAAGGCCTCCGGTTCTGCATGGAAACGGCGCGAGATCGGTTCGTATGCCGGATCGAAACGCAGGGCGAGATCGGTTGTCAACATCATTGTGGGAATGCTCTTGCCCGACCCGTCCGCAACTGGCACCAAGTCCTTGTCAGCCACATTTTTCGGTGTCCACTGCCAAGCGCCCGCAGGGCTCTTGGTCAGCTCCCATTCGTAGCCGAACAGCATGTCGAAGAACCCGTTGTCCCAATTGGTTGGGGCCGAGGTCCACGCACCCTCTAGGCCGCTTGTAATCGCATCAACGCCCCGTCCGCTCGCATGTGAACTCTTCCATCCAAGCCCCTGCTCCTCAATGGGCGCTCCTTCAGGCTCCGGTCCAACCAAGGATGGATCGCCCGCTCCATGGCACTTGCCGAATGTATGCCCGCCGGCGATCAGCGCCACCGTTTCCGCGTCGTCCATGGCCATTCGGGCAAACGTCTCCCGGATGTCGTGCGCCGCAGCAATAGGATCCGGCTTTCCGTTGGGTCCCTCGGGATTGACATAGATTAGACCCATCTGAACTGCAGCAAGCGGATTTTCCAAATCTCGCTCGCCGCTGTAGCGTTCGTCGCCGAGCCACTCGGTTTCGGACCCCCAATAAACATCCTCTTCAGGTTCCCAGACATCCTCGCGTCCACCCGCGAATCCAAAGGTTTGGAAACCCATTGACTCCAGCGCACAATTGCCGGCAAGGATCATCAAATCCGCCCAGGAAATCTTCCTGCCATACTTCTTCTTGATCGGCCAAAGAAGTCGCCGAGCCTTGTCGAGATTTCCGTTGTCGGGCCAACTGTTAAGTGGCGCAAATCGTTGCGTTCCGGATGTCGCGCCACCGCGCCCGTCCTGAATGCGATATGTGCCGGCACTGTGCCAAGCCATGCGGATAAAGAGTGGCCCGTAGTGACCGTAATCTGCCGGCCACCAATCCTGGCTGTCGGTCATCAGCGCATCCAGATCCCGGCGCAGTTCATCAAGATCAATGCTCTCGAATTCGGCCGAATAGTCGAACGACTCGCCCTGCGGATCCGCTCGACGCCCGTTTTGCTTAAGCCCCCTAAGGCTCAACTGGTTGGGCCACCATCGCTGGTTGGCCAAACTACCCGCCATCATCCGACGGCTGGTGCCACTCATCACCGGGCACTTGCCGGCTTCCTCTGCTGGGGCTCCGTCCATTTTCTCTCAATCTCCATGTTCCAGTTTGCGGCTGCGGCAAAGGCCTTGCCAGCAAGAATTCCAATCAACCTCGCATATGCTCAGTTGGTTCACATTAGAACAGGACAATTTTTCATATCAACTGCAATGTGCAAGTGGCCGACAGTCGAGACGGCAAACCCAATGATCACCATTCCGTTACCGTTCGGAAATGCGCACGACCCATTTTTCATCGTCGATTTCGAGATGTGGAGCAGCAGGGAAGCCTACTTGAGTGCCAGCGGCCTCAATGCGGTCCTTTCCATCAAATGCTGAATCAGGATCCGGCGACAGGTCGATCGATACGGTCAAGTCCCAATTTTGCCGGATAAATTTGAGGGGCGTGTTCCTTAATCTAACCGCAATTCATTGAGGCGCCAATAAAACTAGGCTCTCTCCAGTGCATCACTGTTCCGAGCAGGTTCCCAAGCGGATTGACCGCCGTTAGTTTCGACCGCCTGCAGGCCGGCGTTGGTCGGCGCGACGACGCCGTGTCAGATCTGCCATGATCGAAAGGGCAATCTCCTCCGGTGTAACGGCATTGATCGCGATTCCGGCGGGGACCGCCACCGCATTCAGTGCCTCCGGCTCAATCCCTCCTCCAACCAGGTGCCGCGTCAACTCCTGAAATTTTCTGCGACTTCCGACAAACGCCACGAATTCGGCGGCGCAGCCAATGGCCGCACGAAGGCACTTCGCATCTTCCCTACCCTGCGTGGCAACAACCACCATGCGCCGAACCGCTGTCAGCGGCGGGTTGAGAACGGCGTCTTCATTGGCCGTGATCACTGCCCAATGCAGAGACTTTGCCAATTGCCCCAGTGCCACAGCAACGGGCGATGTTCCGAATATCACCAGTTCGGGCATGGGCAAAACCGGCTCCACGAAGATATCCATCGACCCGTTTGACGGGCATCCATTGCGGTCGAATCGCACACCGTCAATGTTTTCACCAGCTGTCACACCCTTTTCGTCAAGTGCACTTTGCGGATGAATTGAGATCATCTGCGGGGTTCCCTCCTCCATTGCCTGCCTGGCCGCTCGAGACAATGCCGAATGAACACAATTCCCGCCCAGCCAACCTTCCGCGATGGTGCCATCTGCCAGCAGAAGTGCCTTTGCGCCCGGTTTCGCAGCCGTGGCACCGAACGTTCGCAGAACGGTGGCTATAACGAACACGCTTCCTTGCCGGCGCAGACCTTGTGCCAGTTCGGTCAACTCCGGATGAGGATCAGGCGAATTCACAGGCGCACAAGCTCCGGTTCAAGTGACGCAAGATCGTCGAGGGTGTTGGCAGGGCAGAAGAGGTTCAAAAACGGGAGGGCAGCCCGCATTCCCGCTGCCACCGGTTCGAACCCGTCCCATCCTTTCAGCGGATTCAGCCAAATGATCTTGCAGTTGCGCTTCTTCAGCGCCGTCAAGGCCTCAACCATTAGCTTGGGGGGCCCAGTATCATAACCATCGGACAGGATCATAACGACGGTGCGAGCATCGACGAATCGGCGCGCATAGGTTCTGCTGAAGTGCTTCAGACAGGTGCCGATCTTCGAACCGCCGCCGAAGCCCTCGGCCAAGATCGACACACGGGCAAGGGAACGCAGGGAATCCTTGTCATGCAAAGCGTCGGTGATGCGAACCAGGCGCGTATGGAAGAGATAGGCATCACTTCCTGAATCGGCGCGCATGAGACCAACCAAAAACGAAATGAACACTCTGGAATACAGTCCCATGGATCCCGAAACATCACAAATTGCCACAATTTTGACCGGTCGGTCCGGGCGCTTTCTGTACATAAGCCTGAATGGCTCTCCACCGGTCGAAAGGGACAATCTTGCAACCCGGCGCATATCCACGCGGCCACCGCTGCGAGCAGCCCTGCGGCGGCGCGAACGCCGATCACGCAGGGCGGCGCCAAGATTTGCCGCAATCGCTTGGGCAGCTTCAATGTCCGCGCGCTGAACCAGACGGCGCAGGTCGGTCTTCATGTAGTTGGCCGCACGGCTTGCAGCCAGCCTGCCATCGCCATCCGAATCTGCTGCGCTACCTACCCGATCAGGCCCGTCCGAATCACCGGGGCCCTCAAATTCAATGCCGTCCGACATCCGGCTCGCCCCCGCAGCGTTCGGCCCGAAAGCTTCAGGGTTTGGCATGACTTTCTTAACCACCCGACCATCATTCAACCAGTAGCTGTCGAAGAGAGCGTCAAAACTCTCAGCCTCCTCGGCGCATCCGGTGCAGACCGCCCTGAGGGCATGTCGGCAGGCTTCAGGGTCAGCGGAGTTGACATGTGTCAACGCCGTCAGGGCGAATTGCGCCTCCGCCACCCCAAGTTGCAGCCCGTTGCAGCGCAAATGCGACAGGAACCCGGTCACGCGGGCCGCTGGCCCCGGGTCGCGGGCAGCAAACCGCGTAACGCGCGTCATGCTGAACCGCCTGCCAGACGCTGTGCGACTTCCGGTGTTATCGCTTCCTTGTCGTGCTGTGTTTTCAACAGCGTAGTCAATGCAGCCTGCAGCAGCATTGGATCATGCGTGAGCTCGGCAACACCCAACCCCATCAGCGCCCCGGCAAAATCCAGCATTTCCGCAATGCCCGGCTTCTTTTCCAAATCCTCTCTTCGCAAGCTCTGAACAAATCCGATGACCTGATGGGCAAGCCGTTCCTCAACGTCGGCGCAACGGGCGTTCAGTATCGCAAGTTCGCTTTCGGGACTGGGATAATCCAAATGCGCATAAAGGCATCGGCGGCGCAGAGCATCCGACAGATCCCGGGTTCCGTTCGAAGTCAGAATTACGGTTGGACGGCTTATCGCCCGAATGGTGCCAAGTTCCGGAACGGTTACCTGGAAATCCGCCAGAACCTCAAGAAGATAGGCTTCAAATTCCTCGTCGGCACGATCTATCTCGTCAATCAGCAGCACGGGCGGTTCGGATTGCCGTATCGCCTGGAGCAATGGTCGCTGCAGCAGGTACTCCTCCGAGAAGATGCGTTCCTCCACTGCGCGACCGGTCTGTCCGTCCTCGGCAGCGGTGCGAATGGCGAGCAACTGCCTCTGGTAATTCCATTCGTAAATCGCCTGCGACGCATCAAGCCCTTCATAGCATTGCAATCGGATCAGCCGGGCACCCTGCACGTCGGCCAATACACGCGCCAGTTCCGTCTTGCCCACGCCGGCAGCGCCCTCAACCAGAAGGGGGCGACCGAGTGCGAGGGACAAGTGCACCGCTGTGGCAAGCTCAACGGATGCGATGTAGCCTTCGTCCGCCATGGACGTCCGGAGCCGATGCAGACTCATGCTCATGTTTCAGCCGGCCGGGCAACACCGAGATGGTCGGCGATGCCCCAATTCATTCAGCCGTGCAGTTCCAGTTCACTGGCCATCTTCCAAATGCGCCAATGGTCATGCGGCATGTCAGCATGGCGCAGTCCGAAAGGTCGGAACGCATCCTGCACTGCATTGGAAAGGCATGGAACACCACCGACATGTGGGCTCTCACCAACTCCCTTGGCACCGATGGGGTGATGGGGACTCGGAGTAACCGTGTGATCGGTTTCGTAGTTCGGCGTCTCCCATGCGGTGGGCAGGAAAAAGTCCATGAGCGTTCCTGTTTTGACATTGCCCATGTCGTCATAGGCAAGTTCCTGCCCCATCGCCACAGCCAACGCCTCTGTTAGTCCGCCATGAACCTGGCCTTCAATGATCATGGGATTAATCCGGGTGCCGCAATCGTCAAGTGCGAAGAAGCGTCGAATATCGGCCACGCCCGTATCGACATCTATGTCCATCACGCAAACATAGGCGCCAAAGGGATAAGTCATGTTCGGGGGGTCGTAGTAACTTACCGCTTCAAGGCCCGGCTCAAGCCCGGGTATCGCCTGATTGTACGCTGCAAAGGCGATCTCCTTCATGGTCTTGAAACGTTCAGGTGCACCCTTGACGACAAATCGATCGATATCGAAGTCAACATCATCATCATGAACTTCAAGCAGGTAGGCTGCAATCATTTGAGCTTTCGCACGGATCTTGCGCCCGGCCATCGCCATGGCGGCACCGGCCACCGGAGTCGAGCGCGAGCCATAGGTTCCAAGTCCGTACGGAGCTGTGTCGGTGTCGCCCTCCTCAATGGTAATTGAATCGGCAGGAATGCCGGTCTCCGACGCCATGATTTGGGCGAATGTCGTTGCGTGACCCTGGCCTTGGTTGATGGTGCCGAGCCGCGCGATGGCCGATCCGGTTGGATGAACCCGAATTTCGCAACTGTCGAACATGCCCATGCCCAATATGTCGCAGTTCTTGACGGGCCCGGCACCGACGATTTCGGTGAAGAAGCTGAGACCAATTCCCATGAGACTGCGTGTTTTGCCGAGTCTGAATGATTCCAGACGTTCGGCCTGTTCGCGGCGCAGATCTTCATAGCCCACCGTCTTCAGGGCCCGGTCCCACGCCGTGTGATAGTCGCCACTGTCATATTCCCAGCCAAGTGCCGACCTGTATGGGAACTGCTCCTTGCGTATGAAGTTGATGCGGCGCAATTCCGCCGAATCCATGTTCAATTCAATGGCCAGAACCTCAATCATGCGTTCAATGAAATAGACCGCTTCGGTTACGCGGAAAGAGCAACGATAGGCGACACCGCCCGGTGCCCTGTTGGTATAGACGCCGTCCACGCCCAGATAGGCAACCGGAATGTCATAGGATCCGGTGCAGACACTCATGAAACCCGCCGGATACTTTGTCGGGTCCGCACAGGAGTCAAATGCGCCGTGATTCGCGGTTACATGGCAATGCAAACCAGTGATTTTTCCTTCCCTTGTCGCCGATATCCGCCCCTTCATCCAGTAATCACGGGCAAATGCAGTGGACATCAAATTTTCCATCCTGTCCTCAACCCATTTGACCGGCTTTCCGGTCACGATCGATGCGACAATGGAGCAGACATATCCTGGATAAACCCCGACCTTGTTGCCGAACCCTCCACCAATATCAGGCGAGATTACGCGGATGTTGTGCTCTTCAATGCCCGACAGCAAAGATGCGACGGTCCGAACCACGTGAGGAGCTTGGAAAGTACCCCACAGCGTCAGTTTCCCGTTAACTTTGTCCATTGATGCGATCGAACCGCAGGTTTCAAGCGGGCACGGGTGGGTACGGTGGTAATAAACGGTCTCCTCAGCCACAATGTCGGATGCCTCGATTGCCTGATCGGTTGCGGTTTCGTCACCGGCCTCCCAAAAAAAGATGTGGTTGTGGTGCTTGCGGGCACCGTGGGCACCCTCCTTCTGGTCGGCAATGTCTTCCCGGAGCACAACATCGGACTTCATGGCCTCAAATGGATCCACAATGACCGGCAGCTCTTCATATTCAACTTCAATCAGTTCCACCGCATCCGCCGCAACATAACGGTCGTTCGCAACAACGAACGCAACCTCCTGCCCCTGAAACAGCACCTTGCCATCAGCCAGAACCATTTGCTTGTCGCCCGCCAGTGTCGGCATCCAATGCAGGCTCAACGGCTCCAGATCCTTAGCCGTCAGAACCGCGACCACACCGTCCAAAGCCATTGCGGCGTCGGTGTTGATAGATTTCACGCGTGCATGCGCGAACGGCGAACGGACGAAATCTCCGTACAACATGCCGGGGAGCTTGATGTCGTCTATGTAGTTGCCCTTGCCCTGAGTGAACCGGGCGTCCTCAACCCTCCTGCGCGAACAGCCCAGGCCCTTCAAGTTTGCAGCGCGAATTTCCTTGTCTTGAATGATCTCGTTCATTGTGCGGCCTCCTTTGCAGCCTGAATGTCGGCCGCCGCGGCCAAGATTGACTTGACGATGTTCTGGTACCCGGTGCACCGACAGATATTGCCGGCCATTCCGAAACGAATTTCTTCTTCCGTCGGGTCGGGGTTTTCCTCAAGAAACACCGCAGCGCGCGTGATCATTCCCGGCGTGCAGAAGCCGCATTGCAAACCATGATGCTCGCTGAACTTCTCCTGAAGCACGTGCAGATCGTCCGGGTTTCCGATCCCTTCAATGGTGGTGATCTCGGCGCCCTGTGCCTGAACTGCAAACAGGGTGCAGGATTTCACCGACATTCCGTTCATTATGATTGTGCAGGCACCGCAATGGGACGTTTCACAACCCACATGTGGGCCTGTCAGGTCAAGTTGCTCTCGCAGTGCATGGATCAACAACTCACGCGGCTCGGCCAGGATTTCATGGGCTTCGCCGTTGACATTCAGCTTCATGGCAACTTTGGATGTCATGTTTGCCTCCCCTCTGCCCCGTTCCAGGCGCGTTTGATGGCCCGGCCCAGAATGATGCCGGCCACATGGCGCTTGAAGGCAATCGAACCCCGGTTGTCCTCAACCGGGTCAATGTCATTCAACATGCAATCGACCGATTTCGAAATTGCGGCATCATCCACCATGCTGCCAACCAGGGCCTCTGCGGCGGTGGCGGACCATACCGGAGTATCCGACAAATTTGTCATTGCAATGGATGCCGCCGAGCATAGGTTGCCTTCCCTTGCCAGAACGACTGCCGCCGCGGCCGTGGCATAGTCCCCGATCTTGCGCTTTTGCTTCTCATAGGCGCTGCCGCCCTTAGGAATCCCAAACCGGATTTCGGTCAGGATCTCGCTGTCGTGCCTCATGGTGGTGAATGCAGCTTCATAGAAGTCGCGCGCTGCAACCTCCCGTTCGCCGTCCGGTCCGCGCAAAACCAATTGCGCATCAAGGCACTGCAAGACACCAGGCATGTCGTTGCCCGGATCACCGTTGGCAACATTGCCGCCGATTGTGCCCATGTACCGAACCTGCGGATCGGCGATCTGAAGTGCCGCCTCCCTTAGAATGGGAGCCACTTCGAAAAGCATGGCGTCGTTGACCAACTCATGCTGGGTAACCATCGCGCCGATTGTGACGCAACCGTTTTCAATGCCGATTCCCCTTAGGCTCTCAACGTCCTGAAGGTCGATCAGATGCGGAACCTCCGCCACGCGCAGTTTCATCATTGGGACCAAGCTGTGACCGCCCGCGATCACGCGTGCATCATCCCCGTGTTCCGCCAGCAACGCAAGCACGTCGCCGATGTCCCGCGGACGGTGGTAGTCGAATGCGCCGGGTATCATAAATGCGCCTCTCTGTTTGTAACTCGGCAAGGTTGCTCCAACCTTCCTTCAAGGGCATTTTGCAATCAGCGAAGTTCGAGGAATTTTGCACGAAATGCGAAATGCGCAACCCGAGTTGCGAATGGGTCAGATGCCCAGTGCGCTGCGCACCAGCTTCAACCTTGAACGGCTGACGGGCACCTTTGGCAATTCGGTCACATCAAGATGGCAAACCCCGTTATCCTTGAATCGCTCAAATCCGCTCACATGCGCCGGGTGCACCATGTAGCTCCGGTGCGTCCTGATGAGCGGTCGCGGTGAAAACCGCCTGTCAACTTCGGTCAGCGACCAGGAACAAAACAGCTTACCCGCATCCGTGAACAGCGTTGTGTAGTGACCTTCTGCCCGGACAGCCGCAACCTCAGAAATGTCAACGAACATGGTGCGACCTTCATGCTCATACGGAATCTGTTCAAGATGCTGTTGCTGAGGGGCCTGCGCTGCCAGCGCCCCTTCTGCGGTTTCCGGTGCAAGATCCGGCTTTCCACCACCGTTGGCCGGGACCGGTGTCCAAAACGTTACTCCCGCCAGCAGGAATGCTCCACAGATGACAAAACTGCTCAGAACCACACCTATTGCCAAGAATTCGTTTCCGATCAACGGACCAAGCTCATTTGACAGATCATCGGGAACGAAATTCGTGCCGAAGATCGCAATGAAATGGACAACGAACACGGAACACCCGAAACAGATCGTTCCCAATGCAATGTTTCTGTGACTGCGCTTTCCGTATGCCATCCAGAACGCAATGATGTTGAGAAGGCAGGAAGCAATGACGGCAAGAGCGACTCCTGCGGGCGTGTAAACCGCCCGACACAGTTGAAGCCCTTCCATGCCGATGTAGTGCATTGCCAAAATTCCTGTTCCGACGATCGTGCCGGAGAGGATGATCGTGGCCGGCGTGCGAACCATGAAATGCAAAATTAGCAGCGCAATGCCTGTCATGAGGATCGCAATCAAGGCTGAGCCAAGAGTAATGGCCGCATCATAGTAGTATGCAATCGGCAACTGCAGACCGAGCATTGCGACAAAATGCATCGACCAAACCCCGCCTCCGAGCGAAACCGCTCCAAGGGCGACGGCGACCTTCTTCTGTGCAACCGGTCGGGCAGAAAGTCCATTGGTCAGGGAAAGACCGGTGAATCCCGCCATAAGCGCCACGCAAAGTGAAGCGGCGACCAGCCAGAGGTTATGCGAATACTCCAAGTGCTGCATTGCAAGCTAATATTCGTTTAATGGAGCGTCTGCAATTTCCCGCGAACCTCCTGTCTACGGTGAAGGGGAGCCAACGCAGTTCCGACCCACTGGCCAATCCAACCGAATTTCCTGAATCAATCAAGACAAAGCCCGATCGGAACTGACTGGAAAACACAAGATCCACGTTCCGCATGCACGGTGATCGGCACCGCTTCTGCGCAATTGCCGCTGCCTGCAGCCGCGCACAAACTCAGAAACCGTCGTTCACCTGTGATAGAACCCGAGCTCACCTCCTTTGGCGACAGCGACCTCCAGCCAGCCTGATAGATACTCAGCCTCGGAGCGGCGGCAAATTATCCTGGCGGTCGTGTCGTCGGTCAACCAATACGCCGCCTGAATCTGGCCAATTCGTGATCTCCTGAAATCCCCGATCTTGAATGAGTTCGGAGAAACATCCGCTGGTGTTCCCTTGGCAAGAATATCGCGGACCGGACCGGTCAATTCGAATTCTACCCGCATCGCCGAAACATCTGCAATCAAATGATGCATGCCCCGCAGGGCATCGCCGACCGCATTCAGCGTTCTCTCACCGTCTCCGTCCATCATTAACAGGAGTTCATCCGGCGACATCCACGCCACGTCAACACCGTTGCCGGCGGAGATTCTGAGCTTCTTCGGGAGGTTTACATCCAGAGCCGCCGCGAGGCGCGTCGTCAGTTCAGTGTCGGAAAGACTGCCGCGAAACATTGCCATGGCCCTGATCGGAGGTTGGTGAAACCCACCGCCGCAGTTTGAATTCTCAATCTCAGGCATTCAGTTGCGTCCCTTCCGGATCATAAAAGACAGTTCCGCTAATTCGCGCCTCCACGACACCGTTCGAGGTTGAAAATCGGAGCACTTCGTCCATCCGCTCCGGCCCACGCTCAATCAAGGCCAGTGCAATCGTTCGGTTAAGGATCGGTGAAAAGTAACTTGAAGTTACTCGACCAATCATCCGCGTATGCCCATGCGCGTTCGTTCCCGAATCAATCGCATGCGACCCGCTGGGCAATTCAGTTCCCGAATCAACCGTCTTCAATCCTACAAGCTTCCATCTGTCCGGGTGATTCAGGTGCGGCCGTTCCTGAGCTCTCTTGCCGAGATAGTCCTTCTTCTTTCGCGAAATTGCCCAATTCAGGCCAAGATCCTGCGGAGTAACCGTGCCATCGGTCTCGTCCCCGATCATTACATAACCCTTCTCCGCGCGAAGAACGTGCAATGCCTCTGTGCCGTAGGGTTGCAGGTCCAATCCTTCGCCGGCATCCAGAAGGGCCTTCCAAAGGGCAAGTCCCTCATCCGCCCCAACTGCGATCTCAAATGAAATTTCTCCCGAAAATGATATCCGAAAGATTCTCACTTCGAATCCCCCGAGATTTCCCGATGTCCAACTCATGAAGGGGAGAGACTCCGAACCAACCTCCATTCCTCCGATGCGCTCAAGAATCCGCCTTGCATTCGGGCCGGCAACGGCAATCTGGGCAAATTCCTCGGTTACGTTTGCGGTGTAAACCCTCCAGTTCCACCATTCGCACTGAAGCCATTCCTCCATCCACGCGTGCACGTGTTCCGCGCCACCAGTCGTGGTGTGGCAAAGGAACGTATCGGCATCAAGCCGGGCAACCACGCCGTCATCCATGAGGAATCCGTTTTCGTTGCACATCAAGCCGTAACGGCAGCGCCCGGGCTGAAGATTGCTCATCATGTTTGTGTAGAGCATGTCGAGAAA
This sequence comes from Paracoccaceae bacterium, assembly GCA_021296235.1. Lineage (GTDB taxonomy): Bacteria > Pseudomonadota > Alphaproteobacteria > Rhodobacterales > Rhodobacteraceae > JAPOXR01. The sequence continues at coordinate 169,208 of JAGWAS010000001.1, forward strand.
CCTGCCGGCGTCCCTGCCCTTCACCAGGATCTTGCCCAAGGTTGTGGCATCAAGGATTCCCGCAGACTTTCGAACCGCCAATGATTCACGGCTGACAGCTTCTGAAACCGTCTCCCCGCCAGTACTGAGATAACAGTAGGGTCGCCGCCAGTCCGAAACCGGCTCCCAGATTGCACCGCGCCCGGAGTGCCACCCGTCCATCGGCGTCTTGCGGACCGGCTTGAACAGGTCTCCCTTCGCATCACCCGCTATCGCACCCAGTGCAACCGGGGTGTAGGGAGGACGGAATGTCGTGGTTCCCGCTTCGCACTCCCCAAGATTGAGTGCCCTCGAAAGCAGCCCCAAGCCATTTACATTCGACAGCTTTCCCTGGTCGGTCGCCATGCCCAAGGTGGTGTATCTCTTCGCATGCTCAGGGCTGGTATAGCCTTCCCGAACAGCCAGTTCGATGTCCGAGACCTTGACATCATTCTGAAAATCAACCCAAGCCTTGCTCTTTCCCGAATGCCCCAGGCCGTTGGGCACAAGCCAGGCCGCCATGACGGGACACCCAGAATCCGCCTCGATGTGCGGAGCGGAAACAGGCACTTCATTGAACCCCAGTTCGTTGAGAACATCGGCTGCACCAGTCAACGCCCCCTCCATCGCCCCTGCGGCATCAAGCTGTCCGTTTGCAGCTCCAACCGGCCAAACCATTGATCTTCCGGCCGCATCGCGTGGGGGATTGTTGCCATCCGGTCGAAACATCACGCCAACCGGATCCCATACCAACCGCCCACCGCAATGTGACCACAGGTGGACCGCGGGCGACCAGCCACCGGACATGGCAACACAGTCGCATTCCAGTTCACCCAGCACCGCGCCTTCGCCCGCATGGGCACAAATCGAAACGCCCCTCACACGCGATCTGCCCTTCACGGCAGCAATCGCCTTGCCGTTTTCGATCGGAATGCCCAACTCCCTGGCCCGCTTCGCTGCCGGACCGTCGGAGACAGGCCTGACATCAAGGATGGCAGGTACGGTCAGGCCGGCATCGACCAACGCGAAAGCGGTTCTGTAGGCGTCATCATTATTGGTGATGAGAACCGTCCTATCTCCCGGCGAGACACCAAAGTCGAGAACATAATCCCGCACCGCAGAAGCAAGCATCACCCCAGGAACATCATTGCCAGCGAAACAGATCGGTCGCTCAATTGCACCGGAGGCCAGCACGATCTTGTTCGCCCGGATTCGCCACAACCGGTGCCGCACTCCGGAACCTGGGCCTTCAGGTTCGGAAACGCGCTCCAGGGCAAGAGCGTATCCGTGATCATAGACGCCAGTCCCGGTTGTTCTGCCGAGCAACCGCACCGTTTCCCGTTGCCGCAATTCGTCAACCTTCCGATTGACCCACTCGTCGACGGGATCACCGTCGAATTCGGCACAATCATTCAGCGAACGACCTCCCCAATGTGCCGACTGCTCAATCAGAAGCACTCTAACTCCGGCTCGCGAGAGCCTGTCTGCTGCCGCCAACCCGGATATCCCACCGCCCACCACAAGAACGTCAACATGCACATGGCAATGTTCATACCTGTCGGGGTCACGCTCCCTGGGCGGTTTTCCCAGTCCGGCCGAATGCCGAATCGCGGGTTCATACATGCTGGCCCACCCCCTTCTGGGCCAGATGAACGTCTTGTAATAGAATCCCGCAGGAAGAAATCGCGAGAGCCTGTCCGCCACGCTCCCAATATCAAATTCAAGACTTGGCCAGTGATTCTGCGAAACAGCCACAAGCCCCTCTGAAAGCTCTGTATCGGTCGCACGCCGATTTGGCTCGAACCGGTTTCCTTCCCCCAGTGAAACAAGAGCGTTGGGTTCTTCCGGGCCACTTGCAACAATTCCGCGCGGCCGATGATACTTGAACGAACGCCCCACCAGCAGTTTGTTGTTGGCCAGCAGTGCGGAGGCGAGTGTATCGCCGTCGAACCCGGTCAATTCGGTTCCATTAAAGCGGAATCTGACGGTTCTTGAGCGCTCAATCAACCTGCCGCCAGCCGCAAGACGAGTTGACAATTTCAAATACTCCTGCCGTTTGGCTTAGTTGCGCCCACCGGCCCATCCGGGACGGCGTCCGGCGATCTTGTCGATAATCGCCTTTGGCGGCTTCAGTGTCTGGGCACGGTATGAACCAAACACCTCAAGTGTTTCGGTGCACCTTGCGACGTGAAACCACTTGCCGCAGCCATGGCTATGGCGCCATCTCTCAAAGTGAACTCCCTTCGGGTTCACCTTGGCAAACAGATAGGTCTCAAATTCCTCATCGGTCGAACCCGGTCCGGACCTCTTGATGTGGGCCTCGCCGCCAGGGGCAAGTTCGGTTTCATCGGCGTCAACGCCGCAATATGGGCATCTCAAAATCAACATGGGCACCTCAAAGTGTTTCTGCAGTGAATGCTGGCGTCATCAATGCGCAACTCCGGCGGCAACACTTTCGTCAATGAACCGACCCTCCCTGAACCGATCAAGGCCGAATGGTGCGGCAAGATTGCCCGGCTCACCGTTGGCCACCAACTCTGCCATTGCCCAGCCGGACCCCGGAATTGCCTTGAACCCCCCGGTTCCCCAGCCGCAATTAACAAATAGATTTTCAACTGGAGTCTTCGAGATAATGGGCGAACGATCACCGGTCATGTCCACGATTCCGCCCCACTGCCGCAGCATCCGCAACCTGGAGATGATGGGGAAAGTTTCCACAAGTGCACGCACCGTCTCCTCAACATGCTGAAATGATCCCCGCTGCGTATAGTTGTTGAAACCGTCGGCGCCACCGCCGATGACCAATTCACCCTTGTCGGACTGGCTGATGTATCCGTGAACAGTATTTGCCATGACCACAACGTCAAGGCATGGCTTGACGGGCTCGGAAACAAGCGCCTGGAGGGCCACTGACTCGATCGGCAGTCGGAAGCCGGCCATCTCCGCGAGCTCGCCCGAATGACCAGCCACGACCACCGCAAGTTTGCTGCAGCCGATTGGCCCCCTCGTCGTTTCCACCCCCGTAACGCGCCCTCCAGATGAGTTAACGGCAGTTACCCGGCATTGCTCAATGATGTGCAATCCCATTTCGGAGCAGGCACGCGCATACCCCCAAGCCACTGCATCGTGGCGCGCGGTTCCACCTCTCGGCTGCCAGAGCGCACCCAAAACCGGGTAACGCGGGCCATCAATGGAAATTATCGGACACAGCCGCTTGACCTTGTCTGCCGATATGAACTCGGTTCTGATTCCTTGGTTCAGGTTGGCATTTGCGGTTCTTATGTAACCGCGGACTTCATGATGGGTCTGCGCCAGCATCATGACGCCACGCGGGCTGAACATGACGTTGAAGTTAAGTTCCTGGCTGAGGGATTCGTACAATAGCCTTGATTTCTCGTATATCGCCGCCGAGTCGTCCTGAAGGTAATTCGATCTGATTATGGTGGTGTTGCGGCCGGTGTTGCCTCCGCCCAACCAACCCTTCTCCAAAATGGCGACGTTGCGGATCCCGTAATTTTTGGCGAGGTGATATGCTGTGGCCAACCCATGGCCGCCCGCACCCACAACCACAATGTCATAGGATGTCGCCGGCTCGGGCGAGCGCCATGCCTCCTTCCAACCAGCGTGCCCGCGAAGCGCTTCCCGGGCAAGTGACATGGCGGAATATCTGTTGAACTGAATTGCCATTTCCCTTCCCGATCCGATGTGCTCCGCCATCCCTTGGATGCAATTTGGCCCTGCACATCCGGTACTGCTTCAAGTGCATACGGCGGTGCAGGATGTGATATAGACGAAGAGGATTGTCGTTTCCACATCGCGGAACTACATGACTGAACTTTCAGCAGACCCTGCTCCGAACGTTGGGGCACGGACTAAGGTCAAGTCGGGATGCACAAGAGGACGTCAATGCCCAGATTGCCGCTGCACCGCAAACTGCGTGCAAAAACGCCAACAGAACATTGTTCTGGTTTGTTGCAATAGCGATGGCGCTGCTGGCGTCGGTCGCCATCGTCGCCGCACTCCTTAAACCCGGCAGGTTTAGCCTTTCGAGTTTGGAGCGCAATCTCGGCGTCTACAGACGCCAATTGCAGGAAATCAATCAGGATCTGTCGAAGAATGCCATCGGTGAAAATGAAGCGGAACAGGCACGGCTTGAGGTCTCAAGGCGTATGCTTAGGGTGTCGCGCAGCGACGAGACGGTTCAGGCGGAGGCGCCCCGCTTCGCCTCTTTGACACTTTCTGCTCTGGTCTTCCTGATCTTGGTTCCGGGATCGGCGGCGGTGTACTTGGCTGTCGGTTCAAACGGTTACCTCGATCAACCCTTGAGATCTCGAATTGAGTCGGCAAGTGAAGCATATGCCGACAGACCCGCACAGAGTGTATATCTGGCACGATTGGCCAATGACCCCGACCAATCTCGAGAAGTTGACGTCGAATCCAATCAAACTGCGGCACCACCGGTCGGGGGCGATGGTGTCGCTGCTGAAGTTGGTACGAATCAAATTGCAACATTGCGGACCCAGTTTCGTCATGCGGCCAAACAGGGCAACCTGTTGCGCGCAACTGAAATTCAGGAGCAGATCAACAAGCTGTTGGGAAGCAATGCAACCCAAGAGGATCGAATTCGCCTTGCGGAACTTTATGTCGGGGCAGCCGGCGGCCTTATTTCTCCTGAGGCCGAGGCGGAGTTGATTGCAGTGCTCGAACTGGATCCCGACAATCTGCGGGCAAGCTACTACTTGGGATTGCTTGCGCTGCAGATCGGCAGACCTGATCAGGCGCTTGCGACCTGGGTCGGGGTCCTGCAGAAATCTGATCCGGACGACGACCTTCACTTGGCCATCTCCGAAATCCTTCCATTCGTGGCGGAACTTGCGGGCGTTGATTTGCAGCGATTGCTCGACAGAATTGCGTCGCAGAAGCCGGATTTCGAGGAGTCAAATCCGGATTTGACATCACCGGGCACCAACTGAATTCATGAATGATGCATTACCTCGGAACATCAGTGCCCGGAAACCGAAGACGGCCTTTCAGTTTTCCCTCCGGTCAAGTATCCGTCTTTGAAGCCGGTGACACCGCGGGTGAAATGTTGGGCGAAATTTTTGAGGACATGGGCCTTTTCCGTGCAACGGTCCCAACAGGCAGGCCCCTGATTGGTCTGGATTTGGGAACCAAGACGATAGGGGTCGCTGTTTCAGACGTGAGGTGCGCTGTTGCCTCTCCCCTGACGACCATCAGGAGAACCAAGTCATCAATGGATGCTGACAAAATCCGACATGTTGCCGGTGACCGGCAGGTTGCCGGCATCGTTCTTGGCCTGCCCAAAAACATGAATGGCACGGAGGGGCCGCGATGCCAGTCCGTGAGAGCCTTCGCGAAGAGACTGACAGGCCTGCTCGAACTTCCGGTCGCATTCTGGGATGAAAGGCTGTCCACGGCTCAGGCTGAACGCTCCATGCTTGAGGGAGGGCTTTCGCGCCGCCGCCGAGCTGAGTTGGTCAATCATGTCGCAGCTTCAATCATCCTCCAAGGTGCGCTGGACCGCATGGCAGCTGCGGACAGCCCCAAATGACAAGGAACAGCTGGAGGCGCGACGAGCCTGACAGCCCGTGCCTTTCGGTCTGTGTCATCCATCCTTCAGCCGGAATCTGCATCGGTTGCCACCGAACTGCCGAGGAGGTCAGGATGTGGGCATCATTCGATCACGAGGAACGGCTGCGTCTCTTGGGCGAACTTCCATCCCGAAAGCGTCTGCTTCAAAAAAGGCGCGGTGGCAGAAGAGGCCGACTCCAGAAGTAGCCATACCGTCCAAGCCGCCTAAATTCCGTTGAACATGCCACGGCGACCAGCACATTTTGCTGAGGATGCCGACTTCATGCCGCCCGGTTGATCCAAACCCGGGCGCTGCCGCCGATTTGACACCCTTAGACGACCGGAATTGTCCCGGGTTCAGTCTCTGACAGACTCCCAATCACCTGAGAGAGATAGGACGTTCCTTCCGATGCCATCCGTTTGCCGTCGGAAATTGCCTGACGCCATGCCTTGGCACCGCGGCATCCGGAATACAGACCGACCATGTGGCGCGTAATTTGGTTGATCTTCGTTCCACGCGCTGCCTCCCGTTCGATATAGCCAAGCATTTCCAATGCGACTTCATTTCTGCGCACTACCGTGTCCATTCCGAATATCCTTCGGTCAACGCCCCCCAGAATGTCGCATGGAACGCGGTATGCAGCCCTTCCCAACATGACTCCATCAATTCCTGTATCCAGTATGCGTTCTGCCGCGCTTAGATCCGCTATTCCGCCATTCAGGCAAATCCGCATTTGCGGAAAGTGGGATTTCATTGCGATCACGAGACCGTGATCAAGCGGTGGAACGGTTCGGTTTTGCTTTGGACTCAAGCCAGCCAACCAAGCCTTCCGCGCATGAATCGCCACACGCCGAACGCCTGCATTCGCCACCGCCTCAAGAAACACCGGAAGCGCATGTTCCGGATCCTGGTCATCGACCCCAATTCTGCACTTGACCGTTACCTCGACGCCGTCAGAGGCTTTGATCATGGCTTCGAGGCAACGTCGGGTCAGTTCCGGATGGCACATCAGCACCGCACCGAAACACCCTTTTCTCACGCGGTCGGACGGGCATCCTGCATTCAGGTTGATTTCATCGAATCCAGCCTCAATTCCCATCCGGGTTGCGTCGCCCAACTCGTCGGGATCGGCGCCACCGAGTTGAAGTGCAACCGGATGCTCGCTCGCGTCGTGGTCCAAATTCCAGATCGCGTTTCCTCGGACCAGCGCGGCCGCACCCACCATCTCGGTATAAAGGAGGGAACGCTTGGACATCAGGCGATGGAAATATCGGCAGTGCCTGTCGGTCCAGTCCATCATCGGAGCGACTGCAAATATTTTTCCATTATTTTTCATCATCTTAAGTTCATTTTAGTGAACTGAGTGGAAAACAGAGGCGCATTGAATTGTTTCAAATTGCATCAATAAATCCGTTGTTCCATTCCTGAGTGCACTGTTTGCGCTCCGACATTCGGCATTGCGCCGGAAAATTGGCTACCACAGTTCAATCACCCGATGGAAGTTGACAAGTTCAGATTCGCCACAATCAGAATTTACCTCTCAAGATTTCCGGTTGCATGGTCGTGCGAAGGAGTGAGGGAATCAGACAGAGTGCACCGTTGGCCGAGGAGCAGAATTTCATGCTCCAATGGTTAACAAATTCCCATGTTCGGACCACATACTCCATGCTTCCATCAATTTATTGTTCAGGTCGGAATTCTTGCCGAATTTGATCTGGAAACGGGACTCCTGCTTTCGCACATTTGAGGATTGTTCACTCGGCACTTAACACTGATCATGTCTCAGTGCACAAGACGCATGGAATTGCACTGATGGAGCGACATAGCGCACTGCAAATGTTCAAGTTCGCCACAAATGCATTTGACGGTCGAAGAATCAAGCATCGCCGTTGAGGATTCAATCATCAGCAGATTCACCGAAAGTTTGAATAAATCCCCCCAAAAAATTATCCTTTCCTGGATCTGGTCAATCTATGGCGCACCCTTACACTTCGTAAATTGCCGCCTCTCCTGCACCACCCTCGGTCTCCCCAACTCCGTCGCTTGGCTGTTCGATTGTCCAAAGCACGGCGGGATGATACTTCGTTTCCAACTGCACAGCGGCCATACGAAAACGAGTTCGAAGCCAATTCAATGATCATTCATAATGCCGGTGCTGCAGATCACACTGAAATCTGGATTTGGTTCGACCCAAACACCGACCAGAACCGAAGACATCGACACGACACGGTCAGGCTAAAGGCAGATCCTGAAATAGGCATCTTCAGTTGCACTGCCCTGACGGATTTTGGACTTCCCGTTCTGCAACCACAATTCGTTGAATTCGCAGCTGTGCAACGGTTCGGAGAACTGTTCCAGCAACGTGCGAACAACAAGGGCAGTGCCGACTCATTTGCGGTCGTTCTGGCCACGGCGGCACTTCTCCGACTGACGGGCGCCGCCGGTAAGATTCCCGGCAAATTGCAACCTGAGAATTCAGGCATTGACGTCATTGCCCGGTTCGAGAGCTACCTGAACCGGAATGCCGAAGCGACCGCAGCTAAGGAGTCGAACAATTGCAACTCCATCTGTCCCTTGGTTCCCGTGGATATAGCAACTGATGGAATCGAAACCGGAATCCTGACGGAGTCGGAAGGCAAGATTTACCCGGCAAAGGAATTGGGCATTGAATTCAGAATGGGCGACTCGGCCCTGAAATGGGCAAAGATCATGAAAGAGGAAGTCGGGGTTTCGAGTTTCCGTTTTCCCAAGGGGTTTCAATCCTTGGATCTGAATGCTGCCACCGAAGTGTTGGCGTCAATCAATGCGCCCACTGCCATATCCGTGTCATTTTACGCTGACACGCGCTCTCCTCACCAAGCATGGCGCCGACAGTCGGCGGTTTCCTACCCCATTTTTGCCGAATTCCTTACCCAGTTCGATGTCTGCAGACAAACCATCGATGACGGCCAGCCCCTGCAGCAGTTGCTCTCCAGCATCACCCAACTCAATAAGGGCCAACTCAAACGCTTGGGAAAACTGCGTATGCCTCTGCCAACTGGCCGCGTATTTCGGCTTGGCGAGGAGATTCGCGGTCTTGACCCTTTGGGTATCGACAGACCCAGGAGATACGCCCTCGGAAATGAACTTTCACTCGAACAGCTCCTTGGACTCGTCAAGGACTTGGATACCAATTGGGTTCCGGATGACGAGCGCTCGTGGAAATGCCTGATTGACATAGTGTCATGCTGTGTCGGACCATTGGGAACCAGAATTTCCTTGCCTGCAAGCCAAATATTGAGCGCGTCCAAGGGAAACTGGATTGGCTTTCATGCCCAGTTGGCTGCTGCCTATGCTTGCAAGGTCGTTGATTTCAATCGCCAACAGATGTCGATGGCCATATCGGATGTGTTGGAGATGACTGATGATTTCAGTCAGTCGGTGGTGTTGCCGAATGTTCTCGCCGCCATCATGGAAACGGGAAACCAACTGCCGTTTCCGGCTTCCCAGGATATCGAGGCGGCCAAGCGGCTTGCGTTCGGACTGATAATCGAAAACTCACGAAATCCCATTGCGGTCCTGCTGGCGACTGCACGTCGTTGGTTAAGCCGCATTCCGGCACTCATTGCGGCCGAAGGTCAAATTGGCGTCGGTGTAACCCAATCAAACTGGGAGAACGATCCTCGCTGGCCTAAACTGGCCGAAGAGTTTCATTCCTCCAATGGACTTGTAGTGTGGAATTTGGTCTCTGAAGAGGAATTGCTGGAGGAGTCAAAACGCCTCAGCCACTGCGTAGGCCGTCTGTATTCCCGCAAGGCGCGGCGCGGTGAATGCCACATTTTTTCGGTTAGGAGCACTGACGGGTCCCAGAGTTTCTCAACATTTGAGGTTGCTTCCCCCGTTTCTGACATCGAACAAATTGCGAGGGGCGGCGTTAAAATTCTGCAACACAAAGCTAGAAACAACCGGCCACCCGGAATGCAGCCTTCCTTAGCCGTCCAAGACTGGCTGAATGCTGTCCGATCAAACTTGCTTACGCTACACTTGGCGGATGTTCGCAGTTGGAGGCGGTCGGTGGAACTGGATTCTCCGGATGCAGGCAGTAGCGTCCGCTCACCGGAAGACGCTTGGTCGGCGGTCTTGGGTCGGAACTGGCAACAGCAGGATGTTCGTCAAGCTGTCTGGAATGAGTGGAACTCGCATATCTTGCGCGGCGAACTGACGAACCTTGAGCGTTCTGGAGAAATTGCAAAATTGGGTTCGAGCCGGAGCCTGCTTACCCAACTGAAACCGGGCGCTGCCAAGGAAATTTTTGGTGCCGCCGTTCCGTGAGTTTTCGAAAAGACTCTCATAGACTTGAGATTTGACTGGTCGTCATCCTGATTTTGAACACTCAAATTGGAAATTGTCGAATGATTGCAGCCAACGGAATTCACATTTCCGATTGACTTCCCACAATTTCGGCATTCTGCTTGGTGTCGCTGTCTCATCCTTAATCGAGTAAACCCATTTCATGAACAATCCAACGGAGGGCATCTGTCCCTCCCGTGCGATTCCGCTGGCCGGTATGGCGCGGAATTTTTCCATTGTTGCCCCTACCCTGTTTGCCGCCGTGCTGTTGTCCGGTGAAAACGCGGCAGGTGCAAATTGCATCGACAATGGCCAATTGTACGTTGGCATATCGGACTCACCCCATGAGGGAATCTCCTGCACCAATATATCGAATTATTCGATTTTACTCGAGGACGGAGCAAGTATTTCGACGACCAAGGGGCGCGGAATATCACTGACTGGTGTTGGGGACATCTCCATTGCGACAAATCCAAGAGGCGGATTTTCCCGAATTTCGTCCAACAAGGACATTGGTATGGGCGAGGTCGAGGGATATCACGCAATTTCCGTGGTTGGCAGCGGACCCAACACCCCGGGGACGCTTGACATCTCAGTTACCGATGTATGGGCACTCGGCGAAGGCGCCAACGCAATTAGGGTCAAGCGGTACAGAGGCGACATCAACATCTCTTCCGCCGGAACAATTCGGGTGGACGGATCAAAACCGGCATTCGGCATTCTGGTCGACAATGAGAGCCTCAGAAATCCTGATTCTTCGGAGTATTGGACGACTGTCCGGGTCCATGACATCAATTCCAATGCAAGCGAGGCCGCGGACGGAACTGCAGATATTGCGGCCCTCAAGATTGTGACATCGGGTGGTGTGACCGTTGAGTCAAATGGCCATATCCACACAAAGGGCAACTACAGCAACGGCGTGCATATCAATCAATTCATACGGATGGATACAAAAGACCCAGTATCAATCAGGGTCAATGACATCACGACTGAAGGCAGAGGCTCCCATGGAGTAATTGTCAACACCGTGAATTACAACCAGACCATTTCAAGGATCAACGTTTCCGTCACCGGACGAATCACGACTGGCGACCAATCGTCCCATGGAGTGGCAGTCGGCGGCCTCAACACTGACGTAATTGTCCGCATTGAGGAATCCGGTTCCGTGGTTATGCAGGAGTCCGCTCCAACAGGTGGACCCTACGCCGTAATCGTAAGCAAGGATGGCGATCCACCTGTCCAATCCGCCACGTTGACAAATTTGGGTTTGATTGACGGGGATGTCCTTTTGAGCAGTTGCAATGATCCCGTGTTTACGAACCACGGAACACTCAGAAGCCACAAGGAAGTTATGCTAGTCAGACCAAGCGGTTGTTCGGGCGATGCAGGCCTTCTGCGAAATCATGGAGTCTTTGAATTCGGGCAGAAGGACACCATTTCCGAAGTCGTGCTAACCGGAAATCTGGAACTCTATGACTCAAGCATCCTGTCATTTGATGTTGATTGGGCAAACAATGCCGCCGACAAACTGACAATTGGCGGTACAGCACTGCTGCGGGGTCGCATTCTGATCAATTCCCTTTCTTTGCCCACTGACAACCGGAAAATTGCAATCCTTGACGCAACTTCCGGATTCTCCGGAACAGCCGAATTGACCGTGACTCAATCCCTCTTCATCAATTACACACTCGAATTCCAAGACGCGCAAACCGGCAAGGACACGCTGTACCTGTCCGCAAGCTTTGACCCCCAACCTGACGGGCTCAATAGGAACCAACGGAACGTACTCTTTGAGATCGGGGAATCCATTTCCACAAGCACGAGCATAGCGGACGCGTATCTGGATATAGTAAATCACATGGAAATTGAGGAGTTGCGCTACGACCTTGACAGTTTCGGAAACGAAATTGCCGGCGCGGCAATTCAGTCAACCTATCATGTTGCGCGTGCGGTTGCCGATTTAATGCCTGACTGCAAACCGCAGAATAACTCATCACCGCTGCGACTCTGCAGTTGGGTAACGGGTGAACTGGATCGAAGATTCCGTTCACGGGCATGGGAGCAACGCGGGTTCAGTGTATCAGGGTACAATGTCGGCACAGGGTTTGCAGTTCATTCCGACGAGTCGAACCATCAAGCTGGTCTCGGTCTGGTCTGGGCGCAGTCTAACCTGACTTTGGACTCTTTCGCACTGGCCGAAAGCCAAATCCTTTCTGCACGAGCTCATTATGAAGGAACATATGGCCGTTTCAAATATTCGGTTGCCGCCATTGCGACTAGCGGCAGTTACCAAATCACGCGGAGCGTGCCCGACGGTGGGTCAATCACGACCTCAATGGGCCGATTGGAAGGCAGATCAATCGGGCTGAAGGGAACCGTTTCATGGAGTGCTGTCTTCGGTGATGTTCGAGTTGGCCCAATTGCCGAATTCGACTTTTTTCGGGTCAAGGGCAAACCTTACAGTGAGAGAGGTGCCGGAGATCTTTCCCTTGAGGTGCATTCAACCATAACAGACATTGCAGCAGCTGGAATCGGAATCCAATTGCGATCCGATCCAGTGCATGTGGCTGGCGTCGACATGGTGCCGTCTTTCAGGGGAATCCTCAACAGGATTGTTGACGGCACGATCGAAGTCGAGTCGGATTTTCGAGGTGGCGCCGGCACTTTCCTGTCTACGACAAGCTTGCTGCCAGTGACGCTTGACATGGAGATATCTGGTGCATTTCGTTCAAACTCCGGAAAATTACTCGGAAATCTTGGACTGCAAACGGCAATGGCGGATGGCGGGAAGATCGCCCGCTGGGCACTTGACGGAAACCTCGTGATCCGGTTTTAGGCGATATCCCATCCGGGCCCGCTACATTTTCTTTAGGCCATGTACCCAATTATCGACTTATTGGCGTCATCTGAAATGTTGCCGAAAGCCATCCATAAGGTGCTCAAGGCATGAGCGGGAAATCCTCCGCTCGGCACTTCCTCAAAAGCACCAGGGTCCGGAACGGGTGCATGATTGAAAGGGGATGAACGGCGTTTTCTTCGTGCTTCGCACCGGCACTCCCTGGCACGACCTCCCGGAGCGATACGGTCCAAACACGACTTGCTTCAATCGGTGGAGCAGGAATGGCATCTGCTCATAATCAAGAAAGAACTTCAAAGGATTGCGGGCGATGACGACGCCAGCGACGGTACGACCGGTTCGGTTCGTCTGCGATCCTCATCCTTGGACTGTTTGGCCTTGCACTTGCGACGCTTCGCCACACCACCGTTCTGATAACAGCAACTGTGCCGAAACTCTGCGGCACTATGCAATTGAACAACTTGAATCCCGTATCAGGAACTCCGCATCACCATTCCGCTGCCGCGCCAACGCCGCAACGCATCTCCGAATGCCCTGAACAGTGCTATCGAAACCGGATCTGCGCCGGCATTGTATTCGGGATGCCACTGAACCGCGAGGGCAAATCCCTTGGCAGCCGAGATCGTAATCGCCTCCGGCGTGCCGTCAGGAGCGGTTCCTTCAATCGAAACCCGGTTCCCGGGAACCTTGATTCCCTGCCCGTGCAATGAATTCACAACAACTGACCGGGACTCGAACAATTCGGCAAACACACCTCCGTCAATGAACTCGATCGAGTGCCGATGAGCGAATTTCTCATCGAGGCTTCCGTCTGGCGGCATCCTGTGATTCATGCGGCCGGGCAGTTCGCGAATTTCCGGATGCAGGGTTCCACCAAATGCAACATTGAATTCTTGGAAACCCCGGCAAACACCAAGGACGGGCTGTCCCCTTTCCACGCAAAGGCGGATTAGCGGCAGCGCTGTTCTGTCGCGGTTCCGGTCAAATTGGCCATGCGCCTCAGTTGCTTCCTCGCCATACTCCTCAGGATGCACGTTTGGCCGGCCTCCCGTGAAAAGAAAGCCGTCACAAACCTCAACGATGTCATCGGGGCACACAAACTCGGGGTCGGAAGGCACCATCAAAGGAGTTGCACCGGCAACCTTGGAAATTGCCTCACTATTCATCGTGCCCGTGGCATGGACGGGATAACTGTCGTCTATCAGATAGTGGTTGCCGACAATTCCGACCACTGGGCGCTGCACGATTCCACCTGTTGTTTGTCCAAAGCGTTCATCTAGCCGAAGACGACAGTTCATAGAAGCCCGCTTTCGGAACCGCCCGCATGCCTCTTCAATTCAACCGCCCACCGACAAATGGTACTTCATCGCATTTTGCTTGGCAGGTGTCCCGCTCAATTGGGTTCCATCTGCCCTCGCACGCCGTCGCAAACTTGACATCCACCATTTGCTTCGTCGGCATTCTTGCAGACTTCCGGAACTGGCTCTCAAGATGTCAGGCACGCAGCTGCATTCCCTTCAATTCTGTCTGAATCGCTCATTGCCAACCTTTACTTTTTTTCCAACAATCGGATAGGTACCCAAATCCTTCGGCAACCAAACGGCTTCCCAATCAAATGAACAACGCCCGGAAACCGGAACCTTCGCCAAAGACCATAAAGGGTGCAAAGTCGGATTGGGAAATGGTCCTTGGGCTTGAGGTCCATGCTCAAGTTGCATCGAACGCAAAGTTGTTTTCTGCCGCTTCAACCGAGTTTGGTGCCGAACCCAATTCCAATGTTGATTTCGTGGATGCGGCCATGCCGGGAATGCTACCGGTAATCAACGAATTCTGTGTGGAACAAGCAATCAAGACCGGCCTTGCCCTGAATGCGGAAGTCAACCGGTTTTCGGCATTCGACCGCAAGAATTACTTCTACCCCGACCTTCCGCAAGGATACCAGATATCCCAGTTCTACCATCCTGTCGTAGGTGGCGGGGAGGTCAGCGTGAATATGGGCGGCGGAACCGAGCGGAGGGTAAGAATCGACCATATCCACTTGGAGCAGGATGCCGGAAAGTCGCTGCATGATATGGACCCGGATCTTTCGCTGGTCGATCTGAACCGCACCGGCGTCGCGCTGATGGAAATTGTATCGCTTCCGGACATGCGGGGGCCTGACGAGGCAGCCGCCTTTGTCCTCAAGCTCCGTCAAATCATGCGATATGTCGGAAGCTGCGATGGCAACATGCAGAACGGCAATCTTAGGGCGGATGTCAACATTTCCGTTCGTCCGATCGGCTCCCGTGAGTACGGCACGCGCTGTGAAATCAAAAACATGAACTCAACCCGGTTCATCCAGCAAGCCATTGAGTACGAGGCAAGGCGGCAGGTCGCGATTTTGGAGGATGGCGGGTTGGTGCAACAGGAAACTCGCCTTTTCGACACCGTCAGCGGCAAGACTAGGTCAATGCGCTCAAAGGAAGAGTCGCATGACTATCGCTATTTTCCCTGCCCCGACCTCTTGCCGCTGAACATATCTGAGGACTGGATCAGTGCCGTGGGCAATGAGCTTCCTGAACTTCCCGACTGCAAAGTCAAACGGTTCGTCCGCGACTACGGAATCACCGAATACGACGCCGATGTGCTCGCAGCGGAGAGGGAAAACGCCGACTTTTTCGAGAAGGTTGCGCAAGGGCGGAACGGCAAACAGGCTGCCAACTGGATCATCAATGAGCTCTTTGGACGCTTGAACAAAGAAAATCTGTCAATTGCCACCACCCCGGTATCCGCATCCCAACTCGGAGCGATTTTGGACATGCTCGAATCTGGCGAGATTTCAGGGAAGATTGCGAAGACCGTATTCGATATCGTTTGGACCGAAGGAGGCGATCCCTCCGTTGTGGTTGAGCAGCGCGGCTTGCGCCAAGTTACAGATATTGCGGCCATCGAATCGGTCGTTGATCAAATTTTCTCTGAACACCCGGAACAGGTGGAAAAAGCCCGGCAGAATCCGCGGGTTGCGGGTTTTTTCGTGGGTCAGGTTATGAAGGCCACTGGAGGAAAGGCGAATCCGAAGACCGTAAATGAACTGATTTCCCGGAAACTTAGCCACTGAGCAAGGCGCCGCTTTTGACCGCTACGTCGGAGACACCTCCATTGCGAGCGCGTGTATATCGGCGAGCGGCGAAGGCGAGAGTGCCCGATGCACAAGACGATGGCGCTCAAGACGGCTCAATCCGGCGAATCTTCCCGAAACGATCGTCACGCGAAAGTGCGTCTCCCCACCTTCCTTCCAACCAGAATGGCCGCGATGCGATTCACTTTCGTCAATGACGACAAGCTTTTCGGGTGAGAATTCCCTCTGAAGGGCATCCTCAATCTCCTTTTTTACCTTCATCGACCAACCATACATCAATTCCCGTTGAGAACGCAGGCCATTAGAGGATAGAAGCGTTGCCGGTTCAAGTTCAATTTCCGATATGCAAATGCCCCGTGAGCCCTTTGAATTCGACATGTCGGTCGCCAAGGACAAGAAGCGCCGCCAACGCGGCCGCAGAGGCATGTCCGGAGCGGTTGAGACCTCATCCCGCAATTGCGAACATCCCGATTGCAGCAAGGAAGGCAAGTACCGTGCACCCAAATCTCCGGATAGCACCGAGGAATTCCATTGGTTCTGCCGGAAGCATGTTCGAGAGTACAATTTGCAATGGAACTTCTTTAAGGCACAATCAGACGACGGTGACGAAAACGACATTGAGGCCAGCGCAGAGGCGGAAGACGGGCTGTCACCCGAGGAACGGCGAATCTACCGCGAGAAACTGGCTTGGTCCCGACTCGGGATTGAAGATCCACTGGAAATTCTTGGCAAGAACGCGACGGTTTCGGGCCGAAGCAGGTCCTCATCCAGACGCAAACTTACCAGGAACGAACGTCGGGCGCTCAACATATTGGATGTGAAAGACGGTTGGGGCAAAGCCAAGATACGGAAGCAATACAGATCCTTGGTCAAGGACCTGCACCCCGACATGAATGACGGCGACAGAAGCGATGAAGACAGGCTGAAGGAAGTGGTTTGGGCTTGGGACCAAATCAAGGCCAGCAGCAACATTGAACCTTAGGTGGCGTCTTGGTCCCGAACGGGCCGGAATGGTTGGCCACGGGTCGCCAAAAGCGCAAGTAAAGAGGGATCACGGGCGATTGCCCGTCATTTGTCCTTGGGAAGACAGTATCGGCTGTCAAGGAATGGATTCACTTGGAATTCCTGATTTCCGACCAGAAAAATGAAGAAGACGGTTATGCCAAATAATGCACATTCTGAAAGAGGCGGCAGCAGGACAGAATTCGCCATCCGCCGGATTTGCAACGGGGACGAGGAAGCAGTTGCGGACCTCTGGCGCCTGTGCGGATTGGTGCGGCCCTGGAATGATCCGCTGAATGATATAGGAAGCGCGCGCATCAATGCCTCCTCAGAAATTTTCGTGGCCGTTACCGGGGATACCGGTATTGTCGCAGGCAGCGTGATGGCCGGATATGATGGCCATCGGGGCTGGGTCTACTATGTTGCGGTTGCGCCAGAGCACCGAGGACAGCGTTTGGGCAAACGACTGATGCGACATGCTGAAACTTGGCTCCGGAAACTCGGCGCCCACAAGATCATGTTGATGATCCGCGAGAATAACGTGGAAGTGCGCCAGTTCTACGAAGGGCTCGGCTACGAAATCGAGAAGCGTATGGTCATGAGCTGTTGGAAGGACCGAAAAAAGTAAACAGTGGCGGGCAATAACCGACGGAATGAAAGAGTTCCGAGCAGTTGCGCACCTGCGCAACAAATTTCAATTCGAGTAATCAAATCGTTGCTTCCGGCACATGCAGTTCCTTTCCAGGGACATCACGGAGATGCCCGTGAATTCTGGCGTGCACGGCCTCAGAGAAACCGCCAGATTCCGGCTTCAGTTTGAATTCCTGAATTCCGGCCAGAATACAGCCATCCGGTCAAAACTCGCCTTAGTTGAGCAGCGAGGCTACAAAAAACAGGGGCTGGATGATGGAGTGAAGGTTGCCAGACCGCATTCCTTGCTCATGAATACGGGGTTTCAGGCGAAATGACTGAGTCTCGTATGACAGGAAGAGTGGAATGGAGTATATGGATGTTATACATGGTGGTTGAGCCGCGTTTCCTGTGGAAAACTCCGCTGTTACCGAGCCGCTTCCTCTTCTCCATTCTTCGTCCGGGATCGTCGTCGCCAAGTGGGTGTTGCTGTCCTTGACCAACCTGAATTACCGCAACCCCGGCAATCGGGTCCGGCACCGGCAGCGAATTGCACAGCCGAAAAACCGGATGGAACATGCGGGGTTCTGGATGCCAAGAGTCCACTGCCTGCCAAAGTTCGTTCGAACTTGCGCCGTTCTGTGAATTGCTGCACTAAGCGAATCTTCAATTAATGCAACACTGCGCACCGGATGCTCGGCATGGATGGATCAAGTCTGAATTTGATTGCGGAACCCACCAAGCGATTGCTGGTTCGGGAAACATTTGGCATCAGCACCGACCTTGAAGTGATGGCATTCGAGGAACCATCGGATCGCGTTCCGGAAATTGACCCAACCTACAAATTCGATCCGGACACCACTCTCGCCATCCTGGCCGGATTCTCGCACAACAGGCGGGTGATGATTCAGGGCTATCACGGCACAGGCAAGTCGACCCACATAGAACAGGTTGCGGCCCGGTTGAATTGGCCCTGTGTACGGGTCAATTTGGACAGCCACATCTCGCGCATCGACTTGATTGGAAAGGATGCCATCAAGTTGCGCGACGGGAAGCAGGTAACCGAATTTCAAGAAGGGATCCTGCCGTGGTCGCTCAGAAATCGGGTTGCTCTTGTCTTCGATGAATATGATGCCGGGCGGGCAGATGTTATGTTCGTCATCCAGCGGGTTCTTGAGACCGAGGGCCGACTGACTCTCCTCGACCAGAACGAGATCATAGTGCCGCACAAGCACTTCCGCATATTCTCCACCACCAACACCGTCGGCCTCGGCGACACCACCGGCCTTTACCACGGAACTCAGCAGATAAACCAAGGTCAAATGGATCGCTGGTCACTCATCGCCACGCTCAACTACCTCTCCCATGACGCAGAAACGCAGATTGTCCTGTCGAAGGCACCAAACTACAACACCAAGCATGGCAGGGAGACGGTCGGGTCAATGGTTACTGTTGCGGGTCTCACAAGATCAGCTTTCATGAATGGCGACCTGTCCACGGTCATGAGCCCTCGAACCGTTATAGCGTGGGCGCAGAATGCTGAGATATTCCGCAACCTGGGATTTGCATTCCGCGTCAGCTTCTTGAACAAGTGCGACGAACTTGAACGCGCAACTGTCGCCGAATTCTATCAAAGATGCTTTGGCGAGGAATTGCCTGAAGCATCTTGGACAGCCGGAACAATTGACGGCTTTCCGACCGCTCGGGGGGCCGTCGGCAAGTAGGCGCCGGGACGTTTGGCCGTGCCAGAATTTGATTCCGAAGATATTGCCGCTTTCAAGAAGGCACTGGCGGAAACCGCGCGATCAATTGCCGAGGACAGCGAGTTATCGGTTCGCTACTCTGCCGACCCGCCCGGCATCACCGACGATGTAATCCGACTTCCGTTTCTTGGACCACGCACAACAACAGCGGATCTTGCGGTAGCAAGGGGCGTCGCCGACAGCTTGGCACTGCGCAGAAAATTGCACGACCCTTCCACCCATACAAAATACCTGCCGGTCGGCGAAACTGCGCGTGAAATGTACGAATCACTGGAAACTGCGCGCTGCGAGGCAGTGGGTGCGGTCCGGATGCCCGGTTCAGCGGCGAACATTGATGCAAAGATTGCCCAAGAGGCAAAGCTTAAGGGTTATCGGGACCAGACAGCAATCGGTGAAGCTTCGCTCGCAGATGCACTTGCCTATGCCATTCGCCAGCTTGCAACCGGTCGGGAACTGCCTGCTGTGCCAAAGCGCATTTATGAGCTTTTTGAGAACGACCTGAATGAGAAAGCATCATCGACGCTGGAATCCTTGGATCAAGCGCTTTCAGATCAGATCGAATTTGCTCGATTTGCGCGTCAATTGATCAGTGACCTTGGCTATGCCGAGCAACTAGGGGACGATCCGGATGAATATTCCGATCCGGATGACCAACCGGATGGTGACGAAACCGAAGACGACCGGCCTGACAGCGAATCTAGCGAATCCTCAGACAGCGATGAAGACCGTCAGGCCGACGACAGCATGTTCGAGGATTCCGAACAAAATGATCAACAATTGGTCGAGGGCGACCCGGAGGATGTAACCTCATCCGAGGAATTGGAGGATCCGGATTCCGATCGACCACCTGAATTTCTTCCCGACAGGCATTCCGATGCCGATCCCAACTATTCTGTCTTCACAACCGAATTCGACGAGGAAACACGGGCAGAAGAATTGGCGGAACCAACCGAATTGGAGCGACTTCGCGGAAATCTTGACCAGCAGTTGGAACCCTTCAAGGGAGCTGTCGGTCGTTTGGCCAACAAACTGCAGAGGCGACTTCTGGCACAGCAGAACCGCTACTGGGAATTCGATCAGGAGGAAGGGTTGCTGGATTCCGGGCGATTGGCCAGAGTGATCGCGAACCCAACCACACCTCTTTCCTTCAAGGTCGAAAAAGACATGAAGTTTCGGGATACCGTTGTGTCGTTGCTGCTGGACAATTCAGGCTCCATGCGCGGTCGACCGATCTCAATTGCCGCTGTCAGCGCCGACATACTGGCGCGAACACTGGAACGGTGCCAAGTGAAAGTCGAGATTCTTGGTTTCACGACGCGAGCATGGAAGGGCGGAGACAGCCGCGGCAAGTGGGTTGCCGCCGGCAGGACTCCCACCCCAGGCCGCCTGAACGATTTGCGCCACATCATTTACAAGAATGCCGACACTCCCTGGCGGCGATCCCGCAACAATCTTGGCTTGATGATGAAAGAAGGGCTCCTGAAGGAGAACATTGACGGTGAGGCACTGGAATGGGCACATCGGCGCTTGGCGGCGCGCTTTGAATCCCGAAAGATCCTCATGGTCATTTCCGATGGTGCTCCGGTCGACGATTCAACTCTAAGTGTGAATTCGTCGAACTACCTTGAAAAGCACCTGCGCGATGTAATTGCCATGATCGGAAGGCGGCGTGCTGTTGAATTGATCGCTATCGGCATCGGGCACGATGTAACGACATATTACCAGCGCGCCGTAACGATCGCCGATGTCGAACAGCTTGCCGGAGCCATGACCGAGCAGCTTGCGGAGCTGTTTGAGGTCGGATTGCGGACACGCGAAACCCGCAGCCGGGAATCGGCACAAACAACAATGTACTGAATGCAGAATCCTGTGCAAACCTCCATCGGGAACCACTCGGCGGCAAGGATCGCAGCAATAAGGGATCGCATGGCCCGAGCGGGTTTGTCCGGATTCCTTGTGCCGCGTGTGAACGCACATCGCGGCGAGTGGGTTCCCCAATGCGACGACAGGCTCAATTGGCTCACTGGATTTACCGGATCCATGGGCCTCTGTGTCGTCGCGACCGAACACGCCGCGCTGTTCGTGGACGGACGATATACCGTGCAGGCCAAGCAACAAGCCGACGGCACGATCTTCGAGATACTGGAATTCAATCAGGCCGGAATCACCTCATGGATTACGAACACAGTCGAAAATGACTGCCAGATTGGTTTCGATCCCTGGCTGCACACCAAGTTCGAGATTGAAAGACAACAGAAGGGACTCTCCTCCGCAGCCATAACACTGCGGCGTACCGAGAATCCCATTGATGCCATCTGGTCGGACCGTCCTGATCCGCCCCGACCCGAAGTCTGCGGATACCCGGACTCCCACGCCGGGGAATCCAGCACCTCAAAGCGACAGAGGATGGCGGAGCAGATTCGTTTGGCCGGAGCCGATGCAGCAGTCCTCACCTTGCCTGACAGCATTGCCTGGCTTCTGAACATCCGCAGTTCCGACTTGCCGAATTCACCGGTTGCACTTGCCTTTGCCGTATTGACCACTGAAGGCAAGGTTACACTTTACTTGGATCTACCCCGCAAATTTTCGACGGATGCCAAGACCGGACCGGATATCCGCCCAAAAGCCGACTTCATCAGGGGCCTTGCCGAAACCGGAAATACCGTCCTTGTTGATCCGAAGACCGCTCCCCTGCTTGTGCTCGACCGTCTGCAGGAACTCGGTCGCTCGGTAATTGAAGGGGCCGATCCCTGCATCCTCGCCAAGGCCATAAAGAACCAGACTGAAATCGCATCTACCAAGGTTGCGCACAGGCGCGACGGTGCTGCGCTTGCTGAGTTTCTTGCATGGTTGGACAGTCGGGACCCGTCCGAGAAGGTAACCGAGATGGATATTGTCGAAGCTGTCGATGGATTTCGACGGAAAACCGGATACTTGCGAAGTCCGAGCTTCAGCACGATTGCCGCCTCCGGGCCCAATGCCGCCATCGTTCACTACAGTGTGTCGCCAGCGAGCAACCGGACTCTTTCCCAAGGGGAGTTGCTGCTGGTCGATTCCGGTGGCCAGTACCTTGACGGCACCACCGACGTAACCCGGACAATTGCCATCGGCGATCCCTCCCGGGAATTTCAAACCTGCTTCACCAGGGTGCTGAAAGGGTTGATTGCGGTTGCCCGCGCCCGATGGCCGAGAGGTCGTGCAGGTCATCATCTTGATGCCATCGCACGCTACCATCTTTGGCTGGCCGGCCAGGATTTCGACCACGGAACCGGGCATGGGGTGGGACACTACATGAATGTCCACGAGGGGCCACAGGCAATAGGACCGAATTCAGGGAGCGAAATCCTGCCCGGCATGATTCTCTCGATTGAGCCCGGCTACTATCGAGAGGAGGAATTCGGAATCAGAATAGAGAACCTTGCCGTGGTGGCACAGGTGCCTCCAGCCGATGTTGACAACAACCGCAGCATGCTTGAGTTCCACAATCTCACTTGGGCTCCAATCGACCGAAGGCTGATTCTGGTCGACATGCTGACAATCGAAGAGCGGCAGTGGATCGACCAATACCATCGCAGGGTGCTGGACGAAATCAAGGACTGTTGCTCGGAAACAACTGCCGTCTGGCTGCAGAAAGTTTGCGCGCAACTCGTTTGAGCGGGTGCAACCGGCACGCCCCGCCTACACTCCCGTTAGCAAGGCTGCTGCCGCTGCCCGAGCCGCCTCGGTGATGCTCTCTCCTGCAAGCATTCTTGCGATTTCGTCAATCCTAGCCATTTCATCCAACTTCACCGCTCGCGTTTGCGACCCTCCCTCCCCCGACAGTTTTTCGACTCGCCAATGATGATGTCCCATGGCTGCCACCTGTGGGGAGTGCGTAACAACAAGAACCTGCGAACCCGTCGCCAGTGATCTGAGCCTGCGGCCCACTGCATCCGCAGTGGCTCCACCAACTCCCCGATCGATTTCGTCAAAGACTGCACATTTGCTGTCTGCACCCGACATCAAACAGACCTTCAGCGCCAGCATGAAGCGAGAGAGTTCTCCACCTGACGCAATTGCGCTGATCGGACCGGGCGGCATCAACGGATTGGTCGACACCGTGAAGCCAACACGGCTCCCACCTTCCGAGCCATGTTCCTCTTCGGTTAACCCGGCTTCAAAGCGGGTGTGCCCAAGCTTAAG
The DNA here is from genome assembly GCA_021296235.1 of Paracoccaceae bacterium. Classification (GTDB taxonomy): domain Bacteria; phylum Pseudomonadota; class Alphaproteobacteria; order Rhodobacterales; family Rhodobacteraceae; genus JAPOXR01. Next base: position 192,700 of record JAGWAS010000001.1, read on the forward strand.
CGGAGCCATCTCTTTTGCCATCGCAGCATTCAAGCGCTTGGCGGCTTCCAACCGGTCGGCCAACAATTGACCCGCTATCTGCACATATTGGCGACGCTTCTCCAAAACAGTGTCCTTCAAGCGTCCCATTTCTTCTTTCAGCCTGTCAAAATCCTCAATCTCACCGCTGAACTTTCGGGCGACCTCCTCAAGCTCATCCGGACGGACCGAGTGCTTCCGGGCGAGCGAGCGGATCGCAAACAGCCGTTCCTCTATCTCCTCAATCTCCCTCGGATCCGAATCATGGTCGCGGCGGATCCCATCAAGCAATCTCTGTGCCTCGGAAACTTCCAAAAGAGCCCGGTCCAAAGCGGAAACAACCTCACCGACCCTTTCCTGGTTGAGCCGGGAAGCGGACTCCAGCCAGCCGAGTGCATCATTGATTCTGCCATCCGCGCCATTTGCCCCCAGTGCGGCCTCCGCCTTGGTCAGATTTTCCTGGAAACGGGCGAACAATTTCAGCGCGGCGCGACGGCTGTCGAGGTCGGCATCCTCACCGGCCTTCGGATCAAGTTCCTCAAGCTCCCGTGCTGCGTGTTCCGAATATTCCCTTTCGCGATCGGCGGCTTCCAATTTCTCGCCCGCTTCCCGTTGCATTTCCCTTGCCAACTGCCATTCCCGCCAAGACCGCCGCACTTGCCGAACAAGACGATCATGTCCGGCGTACTGGTCAAGCAGCCGACGGTGATTCCCGGAACTCGACAATCCCTTGTCATCCGATTGGCCATGCACCTCAACAAGGGTTTCGCCCAATCTGCCCAAGGCATCGACCGTGCATCGACGGTCATTGACAAAACTGCTTGTCCGTCCTGAAGCTTGGAAAACCCGACGCAGAAACAGCTGTCCATCGCAAGGCACTTCCAATTCCTCAAGGACGGCTTGGTTGGCGCGGTTCGCGGAAACGTCGAAAACGGCAGAAACCTCGCCGGATTCCCCTTCGGCACCGGCAAGGTTCTGTTTCCCTTGACGGCCGAGGACGAATCCGAGCGAGTCCAGCAAAATGGACTTTCCGGCTCCGGTTTCACCGGTCAACACATTGAGCCCGGCGCCGAACTCCATGTCCAGCCGGCTGATCAGCAGAACGTTACGGACGGATAAGCTGCATAGCATGGCCTCACCGCCCTACGGCGCAACTACAGCCAATCACCTTTGATTGTCCTTCGATAGGTTTTCCTGAGAAGATTCTCATCGTCGTCGGGCGAAGGCGGCCGAAGATCCCGATTCACAAACAGCCCATACGAGTCTTCATACCACTCGCTTCCCCTGAAATTGTATCCAAGAATTGCAGCCGCTTCCCTCGCTTCATCCACGAGTCCAAGGGCCAGATAGGCTTCAACCTGCCGGTGAAGAGCCTCAGGAACGAACGACGTCGTACCGTATTCCGATACCACTGCCCGGAAACGGTTGAGGGCCGCGGTGAAGTTGCGGCGCTTGAGATAGTATCTTCCGACTTCCATTTCCTTGGCGGCCAAATGGTCAAGGACCAGATCCAACTTGAGTCGGGCAGAACTTGCGTAATCGCTGTCGCCGTAATCTTCGACAACCGATCGAAACTCCTGAAGAGCCCTGCGCGAGTTGCCACGATCGCGTCCCCTCCTGTCGAACAGTTCAAAATAGCTCATCGCGATCAGATATTGTGCGTATGCCGCCTCTTCGTCGCCGGGATAGGAAGTCAGGAACCGCTCTGCCGCCGCCCTGCTCTTCTCAAAATCCTGATCCTTGCCGTAGGAATACGCAGCCATAATCGTTCCGCGCTTTGCCCACTCTGAATACGGATAAAGCCGCTCGATTTCCTCAAACAGTTCGGCTGCTTCCAACAGATCATTCGAATTGAGGTGTCCCTCTGCCTGGCGGTAGATCTGCTCCGGAGACAGCGACTCAATCCCCGGTTCGTCGCTCGTGCTGCAACCTGAAAACAGAATCGGAAATGCAAGAAACGCCAGCAAAAGGCGAACAGTGATGCTAAATTTCATAATACCTTCATGACTTGGAGCCGCTGGCCCAATTGGGAAACCGCGGTTGATTGCCTGGCGGCCATTCTAGCCGCAGGGATCGGTGGTTCAATACCGGACTTTGTTTGTGAATTCAGTGCACCACCGGAACATCCGAAGAATCGGCACCTACACCGGGCAGGCTTGAAGCAATACTTGCATCCGCCACGATTATTTCGAAAGCATCCGGATCGGAGAAGAGCTTTTTCAGAAGGGCATTGGTCAGCGCATGGCCGGATTTGAAGCCCGTGAATTTGCCGATGAACGGGCAACCGGCCAATGCAAGATCACCTACCGCATCAAGCATTTTGTGCCGAACGCACTCATCAACATGACGGGACCGGCCAAGATACCTGTTGTGCACATCGTCGGCGACAAGAACGTTGCATTCGAGGTCGCCGCCAAGACCGAAGCCCTGTTCCCTCATTTCATTGACCTGCGACCAGAGACAAAATGTCCTGCTGTCCACCAACCGCCTCACAATTGCTCCGTTCGCCAAATTCTCAACCCGTCTCTGTTTGCCGATGGGCCGGGGGAACGAGATGTGAAACTCCATCTCACTGAATTTTGACGGCTCAATGGAAGCATGGCTCCCCTCGGCCCACACGGAGATTTTCTTTCTTATCCTCATGACACTGACCGGCCGGTCAAGAACAGAAACCCCAACCCTCAGCAATTCCGTTGCGAACGGAAGAGCACTGCCATCCATGATCGGGGGCTCCGGCCCGTCCAGTTCAATCAATGCGTTGTGGATGCCGCATGCAGCAAGCCCCGCCATGACATGCTCCACGGTCATGACAGTTACCCCAGGTCGATTTTTAATCGTTGTGCATAACGAGGACGAAGCCACGCCATCAAAATGCGCGTCAACGACATTATCCTTGTCCCGGACATCGGTTCGGATGAACTTGACACCTTCATCCGCTGTTGCAGGGTGAATGTCCATGGTTACAGACTCACCGGTGTGCAATCCGATACCCGAAAATTGCACGCTTGAATTTATGGTTGTTTGCACTGTTGTCGACTCTGCTCAGTCATCGCAATCACCTTATCCTAGCGCTTGGTTGAATCGTAAGAAAATCAATGATTGAAACACTTTGTTTCAGAACGCTTCAACTGATCGGAGGGGCCACCCCGATCATGAACCCGCCAAAATCAACGGCCCTGAGCACCATCCATCGATTTCTGCAGTCAGAATCCAAATCCGGACTCGTCTTTCACAATCCTGCGGCAACAAAAATCCGCTGCAACGGCATGCAACCGTAACTCCAGCCAACAGGAAAACAATCCGAAAGCTCCCGATTCGCACCGGGAACTTCCGAGCGTTGCCACGCAGACGACAGGGCAAACCGATAGGGTCTATCGGAGCCGGGGATTTGCAGTCAGTTGGCCTGCCGACGTATGAATGCGGGAATGTGGCGTTGTTCTTCGTCACTGCCTAGCGAATCAGCCATCCGATCGACGGTCAACTTGGGCTCGGTTTGCTGACTGACTTCCGGCTTTGGGGTTGTGGCATTCGTCATTCGACCCAATACGGACCTCAACAACCTTCGCTCCTGCTGTTTCTCGGGAGCGACACTCCCATCGACCGCACCGTCATCCATCTGCGACATATCAACTTCTTGCATGCCCGACGACGGAACCGATACCCGCGGAACAACATACTGATGCCGACGCACTTCCCCGGAACTGCCTTCGACCGAGGACTCACTTTCGTCCGTCATCGCCAACTGACTCATCGTGTCTTCGGCGACCATGGGCGTGGCGTGATGCCTGCCATCCTCAAAATCCTGCGGCCACGACGCGGGCTCAAATCTAGTTCCGGGATCAGGGTCGGCGAATTGCAGTTCAAAATCATCTGTTTCCGTTTCTGAAGCCTCCGGAACAATTTCAGGTTCACTGACTGCAGCAGGCAGAGACGAATGTTCGTCAGATGGTCCCAAACCGGTGGCAATCAGCGTAACCTTGATAATGTTGTCAAATTCAGGATCCAGAACCGAACCGACAATGATCTTTGCCCTTTCGTTGATGTTCTCCCGAATTGTTTCGGTCGCGTCCTGGAGATCCAACAATGTCATGTCATTGCCGCCGATCACATTGATAAGGACACCGGTAGCATCAGCAAGTTTCACATCCTCAAGCAACTGATTGTCCATTGCATTGGTGGCAGCCACCCTCGCACGCTTTTCGCCCTCTGCTTCACCGGTACCCATGATTGCGGTACCTTCCATGCTGAGGATCGCCTTAACGTCCGCAAAGTCCAAATTGATCAAACCTGGGTTGATCATTAGATCGGTTATGCTTCTGATGCCCCTGTAGAGAACCTGATTGGCTCTCTGGAATATCTCACCAATCGGTGTGGAATCATTGGTAACTTTGAAGAGATTCTGATTTGGCAGCACCACCAGTGTATGAACTTTGTGCCTCAGTTCCTCAACACCTTGAACTGCAACCCGAATCCTATTGTCACCTTCAAAATGAAAGGGTTTTGTTACAACCCCAACTGTGAGAATTCCCATGTCCTTGGCCAATTCCGCCACAACGGGTGCGGCCCCCGTACCGGTACCACCGCCCATGCCTGCGGTAACGAAACACATGTGAGCACCTTCAAGCTGCTCCGCTATCTCGTCTTTTGCCTCCTCAGCGGAATCCCTGCCGACCTCCGGATTTGCACCGGCCCCAAGCCCCTTGGTTGTATTGATTCCCAACTGAACCCGTCTTGCGATTCCCGACTGTTCCAAGGATTGGGCATCAGTATTGGCAACGACGAATTCGACGCCGCTCAACCCTTCCTTCTGCATCTTCGAAACCGCGTTACATCCTCCACCACCGACTCCAAATACAAGAATCTTGGGAGTCAAACTGCTTGCCTCTGGCATGCGAATCGTATTCAACATGTTATATTCCACTGCTCACTGCTACAGACTTTCGTTCGTTTTTGTTTTTGTCTGTGAAGACATATTAGACAATCCTGGAAGCCTTGTCATCAAGAAAATTCCCTCCCCGAAGCAAGCAACATTCTGACTTTTCCGCATCCGCTGACGCAGGCACTTCAGTTGCGCGTGCCGACGAGCCAGGCGCGTTCATCCATTCGGCTAAACGTTTTCGGCGATCCATCGGAATGTCCTTCCAATTTTCTTTCGTCTTGCGGCATTTCCGGCCAGTTGAAAATCCGACATCTCGGCCTGCGGCACCATGGCGGTGAGGCATGTGCCAACCACGGCGGAGTATTGCGGGCCGGCGATTTCCTGCGGCAATCCACTCAACCTAACCGGCACCCCAAAGCGCACATGCGGACCAAGGATCTTTCTGGCGGTACTGTCCAGATCCTGAATCTGACTGCATCCGCCAGTCAGGACAATGCTCTGGCCGGGCAGGCAGGCAAAATCGGTGTCTGCGAAGATTGCGGCCACCGTTTCAAGGATTTCCTCCATGCGCGGCTTGATGAAGAAGTTCAGGTGAGCTTTCGAGATCGTTCCGTGACGGCCGTCGACATCCCGAAAGGCTATCATCTCCTCGTCGTCTCTCGGTTCAAAGAACAGGCTGCCGTGCATGGTCTTCATCCGTTCGGCCACCGGCTCGGCCACCGACAGCGCACCGCAGATGTCGTTGGTAACATGGCGACCGCCAAGCTTGACGGTCCTCGTGAACACGACATTCTTCCTGTAGTAGACTGCCAAGCTTATAACTCCGGCTCCGATGTCGACACATGCAGCTCCGAGATCCTGTTCGCTTTCGACCAGGGCGGACATGGCGGAGGCCTGTGCCGAGGAGAAAATTCCGCAAACCGCAAGGTTGCACTTCTCGACCGCATTGACGATTGCATCAATTGTTGTGCGATCCGCGCTGACAGCATGAAGATCAACGCTGAGCAGATTCCCCTTCAAGTTCCGCGGGTCGGAAATTTCATGCCTGTGATCAATCGCATAATTGACGGGCTGAACCGAAATGTAGGTTCGATGCTCCGCAAGCTCCGGCAGATCTGTGGTCGACACCACGCGCGCAATGTCGTCGGCGGAAATCCTGCCTCCATTGATTTTCACGGTGTTGACCGGCCTGTGGCTTTCCAACGACCCGCCCGACGTGCAGATGAAGGCATGGTCAACCCGGATGTGTGCCTTTCCCTGCGCCACCGTCAACACGCGCATGATTGATTTCTCAAGTTCGCGCCTGTCCTGGATTTCACCGCATCTGACTCCACGGGATGCGATTGTCGCAGCCCCAAGCACATGCAATTTGGGCTGCAGGCCCGTACCGTTCAGCAGGAGCTGATCAAACTTCAGCAGCACGCATGAAACCTTCGCCGAACCAAGATCCAGAATTGCGGCAACACCCCTCTCTATCGCCGCATTCCGCCTGGACCTCATCTGGCGGATTCTCTCAATCGGGCCGATCAAGCTCCGTCTCCCAAATCGTCACTTGTCCGCCTGCCCGTAGCTACGGCAAAGATATCGGGCGCAAGGCTGACCGCAACCTGATCGGGCACCCTCAGATCGACGGAACGCACATCCCTGGAAAGCAGACGGGACTTTCTGTCGAATGCCAGCAGTTGCTTCAGCGCATCGCCCGGATTGTCCTCCGGCAACTGAATGATGCGGTTCCCGTCCAGCATCAAATCCCAACGCCTTTCACCGATCCTGACCAATCCCCGGATAGAGTCCCTGATGGGTTCGGCGGCGGCATAGATTTCCAACGCCTCAATCACATTGGATTCTGCTCCCGCACCCGAAATCAACGGAAGGCGCTGCAGGGTCGAATCCAGATTTCCGGAAAAGGCCTGGTCCCCAAACCTGTCAAGCAGCGCAACCGAACCGGATTGACGCAGCACCACTTCCGGCTTGCGTTCGACGACGGAGATTTCAACGTTGCCCCCGGGAACCACATTCACCTGCGCGCTTGTGACCGCAGGAAGTTCCTCAAACTTCGACTTCAGTGATCTGGGATCAATGTCGAAGGGACTCGTGTTGGCGAATGAACCGGCATGCCTCTCAAGATGGCGACGCAATTCTGGAGACTCGGAAGCCACCTCCAATCCAACAACATTGAATCGTTGGTTTTGCCTGAACTGTGATTCAACGCGCTCAAGCAACACTCTTGTGCGTTGTTGATTTGCTTCTTCCGACAGCCAAATTGCGGCACCTGAAATAACCAGAACGACCGGAAGGACAAGAAATGCTCCCAAACGGAATACTGGCGTCAGCAGGGCGCGCTGCAGAACGAACTGCAACGAAACCGGCAAGACGGACATCGCGGCTCGGCCTAACGATCGCATGACGCATCCTCTATGAGAAACCGGCACATTGCAGAAAAGGAGGTGCCGCGGAATTGAGCCTGTTCAGGCGAAAGAGAAGTTGGTGTCATTCCGGGTTGGGTGTTGACCTCGAGCAACACAAGCCCATCAAGGCCCCTTGTTTCGTCCCACCTGAAGTCGGCACGGCTCAACGCACGGCAACCCAACGAACTATGCGCCGTCTGTGCAATGTCCATGCATGCGTCGCGAATCGAGCTTGGCAGGTCGGCAGGAATCACATGTCGTGACCCTCCCTGCGAGTATTTTGCCTTATAGTCGTACCACGAACTGGTTCTGATGTCGGTTATCGCAAGAGCGGTTGTGCCCATCACCGTAACCGTGAGTTCACGACCCGGAACATATTTTTCAACCAGGACTTCCCGGTAACTTTGATCGTAGCTTCCAACCGTGGAATTCACACCCGCCGGAACTATGACCACACCAACAGATGACCCTTCATTGATCGGCTTGACCACGTAGGGAGGGTCCATGGGGTGGAAATTCAGGAGCGACCGGGCCTCAACGACCTTCCCCTCGGCAACCGGCAGTCCGGCATTGATGAAACTGAGCCTTGCCGCCGCCTTGTCCATGGCCAAAGCCGAAGCCAGCACACCTGAATGCGTGTAGGGAAGCTGCATCCATTCCAGCAGGCCCTGGACGCATCCGTCCTCACCCCACCTGCCATGCAGGCTGTTGAACACCGCATCCGGATTGATTTTCGACAATTCTTCGGAGAGATTGACTCCTGCGTCAACCTCGACTGTTTCGTATCCTTCGTCGCGCAACGCGGCACTGCATCTCTGTCCAGACACAAGCGAGACATCCCGCTCTGCAGACAGACCACCCTTCAGTACTGCGATACGGCGAATTGTCCTGCTCGACATGCCTCGCTCCGCATCGACTTCGGCCCGCATTCAAACGAGCCGCCCCAAATCGGTTCAATTCCCTTGTTCACAGGCTTTTGAACCGACTCGAAGAATTTCCCATTGTAATTCAATTCCAGAATTTTCCAATACTCGGGCGCGCACTGTTTCACCCAATTTCTCAATTTCTGTTGCAGTTGCGCCACCCGCATTAACGAGAAAATTGGGATGTTTGTCGGAAACACAGGCATTTCCAAGCCTTGCGCCCCGCATTCCTGCATCGTCGATCAACTTCCAGGCTTTCATCGAATGATCGGTGTCCGATTGACCCGTCGATGAGAGTCCTGAGGGATTTCTGAACGTTGACCCGGCGGTCCTGATTCCTGTTGGCTGAGTCTCATTGCGGTAGGCAAGCTGGGCTTCCATCCGGCTAAAGAGTTCGGCGGGGTCGGATCGGGGACACTCAAGCGTCGCCTCGACAACGACGGATCCCGGAGGAAGTGAACTTCCCCGATAACTGAAACCGACGTCGCGGTTCCGAAGCCTCTCAACTTTTCCACTTCTGTCCACCATCACGACTTCTCGACAGAAATCCGCAACATATTTGCCGTAGCAACCGGCATTCATCCGCACGGCACCACCGAGGGTTCCGGGAATCGTGCGCAGGAAAGTAAGATCCAAACCGGATTCGGCCGCCCTAATGGCCACCCGGGAGTCCAGGGCAGCCGCGCCGGCACGAAGGCTGGTTCCATCAGTATCGATTCGGCCGAATCTGCTGCCGAGCCTGACAACCACGCCGGAAAGGCCACCATCCCGCACAATCAGATTCGAACCAACTCCCAGCGCAAACACCGGAATGCGCCTGTCCAAATTGCGCAGGAATTCAGCAAGGTCATCGATATCCTTAGGTTGAAACAGCCATTCAGCCGGCCCTCCGACACGAAGCCAAGTCAAATTTGACAGCGGCCTGCCCGCGGTCAGCTTTCCCCGACAGGCAGGCAGGGCTACAGCGCCATTGACTCCCTCATTCACCGGTGCCTCCCATTTCAGATTTGCCCGACAGCATGGCAGGCAATTCATGTGCCCAGCCGGAAATCGAGCCGGCACCCATGCAGATGACCAAATCACCCGGCTGCGACTGCCGCATCACCAACTCGGCCAAACCGTCCGCCCCGGAAAACGCGAACGCCTGCCTTTGACCGAACTGGCGCAAACCGTCCACCAGCGCGTCCCTATCGATGCCGGGAACAGGGTTCTCCCCCGCGGGATAAACATCGCAGATTCCGACAACGTCCGCCTCCTTGAAACAAGCACAGAATCCGTCGAAGAGACTGGCCAAACGGGAATATCTGTGCGGTTGATGCACCGCTATCACTCGCCCTTCCGTAGCCTGGCGTGCCGCCTTGATCGCAGCTGCGATTTCGACCGGGTGATGCGCGTAGTCATCGACAACAGCGACACCGCCCGATTCGCCGGTGCGGGTGAACCGTCTTCCAACACCTGAGAAGGCTGCCAACCCCGACCTAATCGTCGGCAAATCGATGCCCAAACCGCGCGCAACCGCAATTGCAGCGAGTGCGTTCAGAACATTGTGTTCCCCGGGCATCGGCAGGCTGCAATCCTCAAGCAACACATCCTCCTGACGGAACAGAACATCGAACTTGACGCCGAGTCTGTTGGGCCGAAGATTTACACCGCCGACATCGGCCTGGGCGTTGAATCCATAGGAAATGATTCTCCGGTCCGTGGTTCGACCGGCCAAGTTTTGAACCTCCGGGTGGTCGGTGCAGCACACGGCAAATCCGTAAAACGGAACATTGGCAACGAATGATGCAAACGCCGCCTTCAAGTTTTCGAAGTTGCCGTAATGGTCAAGATGTTCGGGGTCTATGTTTGTGACAACCGCGACGGTTGCGGGAAGCTTGATAAAGGTTCCGTCGCTCTCATCGGCCTCAACCACCATCCACTCGCCCGAACCCGGACGGGCATTCGATTCATAGGCCCGAATTATCCCGCCATTGACGACCGTCGGGTCGAAGCCTCCCTGTTCAAGCAGGGTTGCGACCATTGTTGTCGTCGTGGTCTTGCCGTGCGTACCCGCCACAGCCACATTCGATTTGAGACGCATCAGTTCGGCAAGCATCTCGGCCCGGCGCACAATGGGCATGCCGAGCCGCCGCGCCTCCTGCAGTTCGGGATTCCCCTCCCTGATGGCCGACGACACCACGGCAACATCGGCACCCGCAAGATGATCTGAATGATGTCCCTCGAAGATTCTTGCCCCCAACCTTTCCAGCCTGGAGGTAATTTGAGTTGAGGAGAGATCCGAGCCTTGCACCTGATAGCCATGGTTGAGAAGAACTTCAGCGATTCCGGACATGCCAATTCCACCGATGCCAATAAAATGCACCGGGCCGAGTCTAATCGGAATCTTGGTTGGAGGGTTCACGATTTCACACTTCCGTCAGCCAGCTTCTCGACCAATTCAGCCAACTTTTCTGTAGCATCCGGTTGGGCAACGTTCCTGGCCGCCGCTGCCATCCGGATCGGGCCATCCGGATTTTCGATGATTTCCTGCAATTTTGCGGCCAACAAGTCAGCCGACATTTCCCGTTCCTCAACTTGGATGGCTGCCCCTGCCCCGACGAGCCCTGCTGCATTGGCGGTTTGGTGATTGTTGGCGGCGGCGGCGAACGGAACCAGAATTGCCGGCCTTCCAATTGCGGCAATTTCGGCAACTGCCGAAGCTCCAGCGCGCGAGACGACAATGTGGGCCTTGGCTATTTGCTCCGGAACGTCGTCAAAGAACGGGCGTATGTCACAGCCGACGCCTGCCTCCTCGTAATATCTTTCGACGATGGCTCGCTGGAAGCTCCCGGCCTGCTGGCTCACAAAAACTCGGGATTTGACTGCGACCGGCAATCTTGAGACGGCCGCAGGCACATAGCAGTCAAGGATCCGAGCCCCTTGGCTACCACCGATTACAAGGATCCTGACCGGACCGTCTGATGGCCATTCATAAGGTGAACCGGCCTTTGCAGCCACTTCAGCTCTAACCGGATTGCCGGTGCTTACCGAAACAACTCCTTTGGGGAGCGCAGTGGATACCGCCCCGCAGGCAATGACGTCGACCCGACCGGCCAAAAGCCGATTGGCCTTGCCAAGTATCCCGTTCTGTTCGTGAATGAGGCGAGGAATTCCCGTTAACCATGCAGCAACCATTGGAGGAAAGGCGGGATATCCACCGAATCCCGCAATGACCGTCGGCCTAAGACGAATGGCCCTTAAGCATGAGAAAATTATTCCGAGCAAAATTTGCACGGGAGCCGTCAGACGTTCAATCCCACCACCCCGCCCGAACGTCGCGGCCGGGATTCGCCTGATTGAGATATCGGGGGGAAATCCGCCAACAAACCTCAGTCCCCTTCTGTCGGTCCACAGTTCAACTTTCCAACCATTGGCCAACATCTCCTCGCCGAGCGCCTGTGCCGGAAACACATGCCCGCCGGTGCCCCCCGCCGCGAGCACCAGTGTTTTCCCTTCCGAATGCTTCAACGCACGAACTCCCGTCAAACCGATCTAAATTTCTGTTTTCTGCCGGGCAGGTCCATTGGTTCGCTACGGGTCATGGCCAACAGCATGCCAAGCAGAATTCCGACTGAAATAACCGACGAGCCGCCGTAGGAAATGAAGGGCAACGTCATCCCCTTTGCCGGCAGGAGATTTACGGACACACCGATGTTGATGAAGGCCTGTATGCCGAACAACGCTGCCAAACCGGCCCCGGCCAATCGCTTGAACGGATCCTGCTTTGCGGAAATGAGAACCAAGGACCTGATTGAAATGAACGCAAAGAGAAATACGATCATCAGCACAAAGAGCAATCCGTATTCCTCGGCGGCGACCGCAACTATGAAGTCGGTATGAGCATCGGGAAGATTATACTTGATTGACCCCTTGGCAACGCCAACTCCGAACAGCCCCCCTTCCCTCATTGCATTCATTGAGAAATCGAGTTGGGAATTGGCCTCAATAATTCCCGCCACGTATGTGTCGATTCTGCCTGCAAAGTGTTCGGACTGGCTATACGCCACCCAACCGACCAGCATTAGGGCGCCGCCAATTCCAAACAATGGAAGTATGGGAGCTCCCGATACGAAGAACATCACAATCCATGAGAATACAATGAGTGATGCTTGGCCGTAATCCGGCTGCAGCATCAACAGGAGTGCAATCAGTGCGACCAAAGCACCGGACAATGTTACCCCGGGCGGACCATCCCTTTGCATTGAGCCGGCAAGCAGCCATGCCCCAACCAGAATGAAACCAGGTTTCAGGAATTCAGAAGGTTGGATGGATCCAAATCCGAGCGAATACCATCGCGTTGCACCCTTTCCGAACCCGGTTCCAAGAAACGGCAGCAGCAGGATGCCCACAAAGGAGATTAGGAAAACGGCAAATCCTATCCTGCGGACATGCTTGATTGGCAGAGCCGAAATTGCGACCATTACGCCAAGCGCAACAGCACCGAATACGGCCTGTTTGAAAACAAAGGTGAATGCACCGGCATCGACCTTCTGTGCAATGGTCGGGGAGGCTGCCATTCCGAGCAGCAAACCGATTGCAAACAACATAAAGACGGAAATCAGAACCCACTGGTCAACCGTCTGTAGCCACCGAGGCAGGATGGGCCCCGGTGAGCGCATGGCCTGAATGCCATGAATGGCGTCAGTCATCTAAAACTGCCTGTACTTACTCAAACTGTCGACTCTTTATGGTCGATCAATTTCCAAGATACAGAATTGTTGCGAATTGTATAGCCCTGAATTTCGCTGTTTGCTCACTGTTGTTGGGTTTGAGCGTTGCGGATGTCAGAATTCTTATGTCGAGTTCATTTGTTTGTCTGGAAAACGCATCCCTGATCCGCATCATCCAAGTTCTGCACGAGGAAATTTCGCGGTTCAATTGGAATAGTTGGCCACACCCTCAAGATCCCGGGCGACGGCATTGTGTCGGTGAACATGGTTCAGCAACGATGCCGAGGCCTGCAGACTTGTTGATCATAGCAGAACTGCTGCGCCCGGTATTGCGGAGCGATACCCGGAAGCCGAGCGGGATTGACCGCAATACCAACACGCTCGGTCAGGCAACCGAAACGCTGTACATGTTCTATCCCGTCAAGTTCTGGATTTCCCTGACGAAGTGCTCTCCCCGCCTTTCAAAATCCTGATACTGGTCAAAACTGGCGGCTGCCGGAGACAGCAGAATTGTGTCGCCTGGCACGGCGTCACTGAACGCTTTCTTCACCGCATTGGCCATGTCGCCGCAAATCTCATGGTTCAACGGCTCCAGCCACGCTGCGAACTCATCCGCCGAACGCCCAATGAGGTAAGCCTTCTCAACATTTTCGAGGCCCTCGGTAAGGGACGACAACCCTCCCTCCTTGCCCAATCCTCCAGCAATCCATCTGATTCGCCTGAATGATCTCAATGCCATTTCGGCACTCTTGGCATTGGTGGCCTTCGAATCATTGACACACTGAATTCCGCGGAAATTCCCAACTAACTGCATTCTGTGTGCCAAGCCCGGAAACGATGTCATGGCTGCCGCGATCTCATCACTTGCCAGGCCAACACTTCTGCAGGCTGAATATGCGGCACAGGCATTCTGCTGATTGTGCGTGCCCTGAAGATTGGTGCAACCTGACAGATCGATTGAGGAAATCTCCCTTCCATCCCGGTATTCAACGAGAACGCCGTTCCGGCAGGAAACTCCTGCACGCACCGCCCGAGAAGCATCCACGACCGAAATTCGGGAGGTTCCTGGTTGCCCGATCCGCCCCTCGACCCGCGCCGCAAGAAACCTGCCTTCCGGCTCGTCAACTCCGATCACGCCGCTGTGAAGAGAATTGCCGCCAAACAGATTCGTTTTGGCGGCAAAGTACCCTCCCTGTCCTCCGTGACGTTCGACATGATCCGGCGAAAAATTCAGGAACACCGCGATGTCGGGATCAAGGCATTGTGCCAGTTCTGCCTGATAGGAAGAGATTTCCAGAACAACGAACCCTTCAATGCCAGACAACTCCAGCACCGCCTTGCCGATATTTCCCGCTGCCCGCGATTCCCTTCCCGAGGCGTTCAGCACATGGTTGATGAGCGCAGTCGTTGTTGACTTGCCGTTCGATCCCGTAACCGCAATGATTTGCCCGGCCGCGCCGGCCGACAGAATTCCGTCGTTGCGAATTGCCGAAAAGAAAAGACCAATGTCATTGTTAAGCGGAATGCCGGCATCAAGGGCCAAAGCAACCGTTTTGCTCGGCTCGGGATACAAATGCGGCACGCCCGGTGAGACCACCACCGCTTTCAAATCCGCAAGTGTGTCCGGCAGCTTTGGATCGCTGAGCGACAGACCGTCTGCCGCGGCCAACTCTCTGGCTTGGCAGTCATCATCCCAGGCATGAACCTCAGCACCGCTTGCTTCGAGTGATCGGAATGCAGCTCGGCCCGAGCGGCCGAGGCCAAGCACGAGATATTTTTTGCCCGCAAGATTGCCCAAGCTCAACAAGCCGATTCACCTCACTTTCAGAGTGGCAAGGCCGATCAGGGCCAGAATTAGCGCAATTATCCAGAACCTAATGACGATTTGGGCCTCAGCCCACCCGCGTTTTTCGAAGTGATGATGAATTGGCGCCATCAGGAACACCCTCTTTCCGGTCGCCTTGAAATACAGCACTTGGATAATCACGCTGAGAGCCTCAATGACGAACAGCCCGCCAACAATTGCCAGCACGAGTTCATGCTTTGTGGCAACCGCGATCGCCCCCACCGCTCCCCCTAGCGCAAGCGACCCGGTATCGCCCATGAAGACCGCTGCGGGCGGCGCGTTGTACCAAAGGAATCCCAAACCTCCGCCAATCAACCCAGCCGAAAATATAAGCAGTTCACCGGTGCCTGGGACGTAATGGACATCAAGATAGTCCGTGAAGTCGACGCGCCCCACCGCGTAGGCGATAATTCCGAGGGTTGCCGCGGATATCATCACCGGCATAATTGCAAGGCCGTCCAATCCGTCTGTCAGGTTGACCGCATTGGCCGACCCGACGATGACGATCATGCAGAACACCAAATAGAGCAACCCCAGATCAAGCAGGAAATTCTTCAGAAACGGGAATGCAAGCGCTGCGGAAAGCGGTTCGGGATGAGCCAGTTGGGCAGCAAATCCCGCAGCCGCGGCAATTACCAAGCCTGCGGCAAACCGAATGCGTGCGGGAACCCCTTTGGCCGAGTTGGAGGACAACTTCCGGTAGTCGTCAACCATTCCGATCGCCGCAAAGCCAAGGGTAACCAGCAGGACAATCCAGATGTATACATTGTCGAGCCTCGCCCAAAGCAGCGTCGAGACGAAGAGGGCACCGAGGATCAGAACACCTCCCATTGTCGGTGTTCCGGCCTTCTCAGTTCTGTGCGACTCGGGTCCATCCTCCCGAATTGGCTGTCCATTCCGTTGATGCCTCTTGAGCAATTCTATGAGCGGGCGCCCGAAAATGAAGCCGAACAGCAAAGCGGTAACGAGGGCTCCGCTGGCACGGAATGTTATGTACCTGAAAAGATTGAAAAAATCGCCACCGTCGGAAAATCCCGTCAACAAATGCAACATGCCTGAATGTCCTAACCTTACCTCTGTCGGCGCGAGCCGAGTTTTCTGATTGCATCAACGACAACCGATACCCGGGATCCCTTGGACCCCTTGACCAGAACTACATCACCCGGTCCGGCCAACGCATGCGCCTGAGACGCCATATCTTCCGACGTTGCAAACCACATTCCCCTTTTGTCGGCAGGCAATGCTTCGTGGAGATTGTGCATAAGTTGTCCGGCACAGTGAAAGACGTCGATGTCCGCAACCGCCTTGAGGTCGGCGATTTCGGTGTGAATTTCGTTTTCGCGGGCGCCCAGTTCAAGCATGTCTCCAAGAATTGCAACCTTCGTTCCGGGTCTGCCCGAAAGCGTTGTGCCTGGATTGGAACTCGCAAGCATCTCAAGGGCGGCGGCAAGTGACACCGGGCTTGCATTGAAGGCATCATCAATTACCGTCAGCTCCTGATCCTCGCTGCGGCTGAGCAGGACACGGTGCCTGTTGCCGCGCCCCGGTGGCGGCTGCCAAGTGGCCAAGTCAAGGGCGGCCAGAACAGGATCGGCGCCAAGGGACTCCACAGCGGCGAGGACACCCAGCGCATTCTCGGCGAAGTGCTGACCAGCTGACGCAAGCTTGACGCACCGGGCCTGACCGTTTGTCTCCAATTTCACAACTGTTCCGGCAGACGAAACCCGCGCGTCCTGCAATCTCCAATTTGCGGATCTTGAACGCCCGAAGGAAACGATGCGCAAACCTCTTGCCGAAGCCTCCCAGTTCATGATGTCAAATGAGGGTGAGCCTGCATTTATGATGGCAGTTCCATCTTGGCGGACCCCGGCAAAGATTGAGGATTTTTCCCGCGCGATGTCCTCAAGCGAGTCGAAGGCAGCAAGATGAGCGGGTGCAATTTTCGTAATGATGGCTGAATCCGGGGACGTCAGTTTTGCCAAAGGCAGAATTTCCCCCGGATTGTTCATGCCGATCTCGACCACTGCATATTGGGCGTCGGATGGAATCTGGGCCAGTGTTATCGGCACTCCCCAGTGATTGTTGAAGCTCAGTTCACCTGCAGCGGTTTTGCCCTGCGGCTGCAGCACATGGCGCAACATCTCCTTTGTGGAGGTTTTTCCTACGGATCCGGTTACGGCAATCACCTTCGCCTTGCTTCTGCTGCGACCGGCAGCTCCCAGTTTTGACAGCGAACACTCGACATCCTCCACGACAAGTAACGGCGCATTCCGCGGCGTGTTCTCCGGGATTCTTGACACCATCGCGGCCGCAGCACCGGCGCTGAAGGCAGCGGCCAGGAAATCATGGCCATCTCGCCTGTCGTGCAGTGCAACGAACAGATCTCCCTCCGAAAGGGTTCTTGAATCAATCGAGACTCCGCTGGCGCACCAAGGTTTGGTAGACTTTCCTCCAGTGGCGCCGTCAGCCTCAGTGCTGTTCCACAACATCATGCGGAAATTCCGTCCAGTGCCTCAACCGCCATGCTGGCCTGTTCGACATCATTGAACGGATGGACGATGCCGCCGATCTCCTGGCCAGTTTCATGACCCTTACCCGCAATCAGCAACACATCACCTTTCGTGAGCATGTCCACACCCCTCAATATGGCCTCTGCCCTATCGGGAACCTCAATTCCACCAAGGCAGGCCTGCATTATTTCGGCGCGGATTGCGCCAGGGTCCTCGTCCCTTGGATTGTCGTCGGTGATGAGGGCCAAATCCGCAATTTTTGCGACTGCTTCACCCATTGGTGCTCTCTTGGTTCTGTCCCGTTCACCACCCGCACCGAAGACAACGATTAGGCGGCCGACATGATGTCGCTTGAGCGACTTCATGACCGTGTCGAGCGCATCAGGCGTGTGCGCATAATCAACATAGACCTGTGCGCCGTTCCGTCTTGTCGCGGCAAGCTCCAGCCTCCCGTTCACTGTGCGGAGTTGAGGCAGCGTTTCGGCCACATCATCAATGTGCTCACCCGAGGCCACAGCTAGCGCTGCGGCAGTGAGAGCATTCCTTGCCTGGAATTCCCCTGGCAGTTCAAGCTCCGTGGAGAGAACCCTGCCCATCCACTCGAACTTGATGCCCTGCCCCCGCCTTCCGAAGACTTGCGACAGGATCCTTACATCTGAACCGGCATCCCCCATCGTCAGAACCGAGAGGCCGCGCCGGGACGCCAAGTTCGCCATTTCCCCGCCTCGTTCGCTGTCAGTCCAGACAACCGCAACACCGTCGGGTCGAAGGACACTGTTGAACAGCATTGCCTTTGCATCAAAATACGAATCCATTGAGCCGTGATAGTCGAGATGGTCGTGTGTGAGGTTGGTAAATGCCGCTGCTGCGGGCGAGATCCCGGCAAGACGGTGCTGAACGAGGCCATGTGAGGAAGCTTCAAGTGCCACGTGCGTAACCCCGGAATCATGGAGTTGCGCCAGAAGACCGTGAAGTTCAACCGGACCGGGCGTCGTGTGTCGCAACGGCGGCGCATTTGCGCCCTCCACACCGAGCGTCCCAAGAGACGCAGCCCGCTTGCCAAGCAATTCCCAAATTTGCCGACACATGCTGACGACCGAAGATTTGCCGTTGGTTCCGGTTACAGCCACAGAAATTTCCGGAGCCCGGCCGAACCACTTTGCCGCAGCTTCAGCAAACAGCTTCCGGGGGTTGTCGACGACAATCAGATCAATGGCGAAACCCGCCAGGCTCTCCGAAATCAATGATGCCCCATCCCTGTCTGTCAGAATTGCGGCGGCACCGCAGGCTGCGGCTTCACCGGCAAAATTCGCGCCATGAACATTTACGCCTGGAAGGGCCGCAAACAGGAACCCATCGGAGACCAACCCGCTGCTGGCCGTTATCCCCTTAACCTGAAGCTGCGGATTGCCGGCGGCAGCAAGGCCCAACTCCGCCAAACTCCTGTCGACGGGTGTCTCCGGGATCGAAGCAATCGACACGGGCCCCACTCACAACCTGTTGTCGGATGCGGGATCATCCTCGGATTCGTCCGCAATCCTCTTGGCCAGAAGAAATGGCGACACGCGGGAGATAATCTCAGCGGCAACCGGTACAGCCGTGTTTCCAGCACCCCGCTGCCATTTCGAACCGTCATTGGTGGTCGGTTCGTCCAGCGTCAGGACGAGAACAAATTGCGGCTGCTCAATCGGGAAAACCGATGCAAAGGTCGCTATTACCCGATCATCATAGTATCCTCCATTCGGGTGTACCTTGTCAGCGGTTCCGGTCTTTCCGCCAACTGAAACGGTGTCCATTCGAGC
This sequence comes from Paracoccaceae bacterium, assembly GCA_021296235.1. GTDB lineage: Bacteria > Pseudomonadota > Alphaproteobacteria > Rhodobacterales > Rhodobacteraceae > JAPOXR01. The sequence continues at coordinate 211,798 of JAGWAS010000001.1, forward strand.
CTTGGTGGCGGTCCCGCTATTGACGACTTCGCCGAGCATTTGGCTGACTTGCCTCGAAGTCGATTTTGATACGACGCGGTCGCATTCGTCTGAAATGACTTCGACTCTCAATATCGTAGGAACAACCTTGCATCCCCCGTTGACAATCGACGCATAGGCTGTTGCCAAGTGAACCGGGCTGATCGCCAACCCATGACCGAAGGAAATCGTTACCGTCGATAGTTCACCCCACCTTGCCGGCAGGATTGGCTTGGAAATTCTGGATTCGGAAACCTCAAGGCCCGTGGGCTCACCGAAACCAAGTCGTTCCATGAACTGGCGCTGTCGAGCCTTTCCAATCATGATTCCCAAGCGGGCGGCACCGACGTTGGAACTCTTCACAATCACCTGCTCAACGGTGATGGGCTCGCCATCCCCCAAGTAATCCTTGATAACGCGCCCGCCGATTCTGAGTTTGCGTGTGTCTATCAGCGTGTCGGTGTTCACCAGACCCAGATCCAGCGCTTGTGCCGCAGCAAAGATCTTGAATGTCGAACCCAATTCGAACAATCCCTGAACCGCATTGTTGAAAAGCGGGCCATGATCCGATTTCGTTTTCCTGAAATATTCGTCGCGGTTGTTTGGATCAAAATCCGGGTAGGAAGCCAGTGAAAGAACTTCGCCGGTGTTTGCGTCCATCAGGACTGCGGATCCGGATCTTGCATGATAGAGCTTGACCCCATGTGCAAGCACCTCCTCGACAATTCCCTGCAGCCGGAGGTCGACTGACAGCAACAGCTCCTGCTTCCCTTCAGGCAGATCAAGCAACAGTGGTTCGAGTTCCTTTTCGACCCCTCTCACCCCTACGATATCGGCCCACTTGACGTCCTCAACACCGTATTTCGTTCCGCCGAGCACATGAGACCCCAATTTTCCGTTTGGATAGATGCGCGCCTCGCGCTTTCCGAAATGAAGTCCCGGAACCCCGATTTCGTTGACCGCCTGCATCTGGCGCGGGGAAATTCGGCTCCGTATCCACACGAATTTCCGGTTGGGGTTCAGTTGGCTGCCCAAACGTTCCAAATCAAGATCCGGAAAGATAACGACGAATTCTTCCATGATCCGTTCAACATCACCTGCCGACATCTCGTATGGATGGGCATAAAGCGAGTGCGTCTGCGCATTTGTGGCCAACATTCTGCCGTTTCTGTCGACAATGTCTGCGCGCTGCTTCTGGCGTTCTTCCCAATCATCGAATGTTGTCTTTGTCGCCCGCCCCTCAAGAACAACCGCTGTGAGCTGGCTGGCAAGAACAAGGAAACAAAGGCCAAACATCACAGCACCGAACAGAATTCGTTGCTTGCCCCTGCGGTAGCCATCCACCCGATTCAGCCGGCGCCTCATTCGTGCCCTTGCCCAATGCGTGGCCAAGGTGTGGATCCAGCTGAACGGGCTTGGCAAATTCATTCCTCCAGCAACGCAATTCTCGGCGCAGCGAGCAACAGGCCGGAATCGGCATCCAACCGCGCCACGGAGTCCGTACGCAGCGGAATGCTGGACGCAGGCCGGAATTTGGAATGCGTAACGGCTGAAAGGTTCAGCTTCTCATAGTGGATCTTAACCAGTTCCTTGAGCCGGTCTGGCCGGTTCAGAAACGCCCATTCGTCCTGAAGGTATTTTAGGACGACCCCATTGTGTTCAATCCTGCCCTTCAGTTCGACTGACCGCTCCGAGGCCTCTTTGGTTAGATTGTTCTCCTGATACGCCCACAAGGCAAGACACAGCACCAGAAGGAGCGGAAACAGCATTCCAAGAAATCTCATGGATCAGCCACACCCGGAAAGTACCGGCATCCCAAGTGCCTCGGGATCAATCGCAATCGCCGGTTCGGCGGTTCTTGCAGCAACGCGCAACCTTGCCGAACGGGAACGGGGATTTGCGGCAATTTCGTCGGCACCAGGGCAAAGTTGACCTCCCGCAAGAATCTTGAATCTTGGTTTCGGAGCCACCAGATCCGGGCGATACCGACTGGCGCCGGCCGATGAACCGCCGTCGATGAAACGTTTCACGATCCGATCCTCAAGCGAGTGGAATGAGATGGCAGCCATTCGCCCACCGGCCCGCAGCAGCCGTTCGGCGGCATGCAACCCCGTCACCAACTGACCGAGTTCATCATTCACCGCTATCCTCAGGGCCTGAAAGCACCTTGTCGCCGGGTGAATCCGAACATTTGGTGCAGGTGGCAGACAGTGCGCAATTACCGACGCCAATTGGCCGGTTGTGGAGATAGGATTGCTCCGGCGGTGCTCAACGATGCCCCTTGCAATCCGCCGTGCCTTTCTTTCCTGTCCAAATCGAAGAAAGATCTCGGCCATCACTTCTTCCGACTCGCCGTTCACAATTTCGGCGGCAGACCTGCCGGCACTGCTCATGCGCATGTCCAGGGGCCCGTCCCTGCTGAAGGAAAATCCGCGACCGGGATTGTCCAGCTGCATTGAAGAGACACCGAGGTCGAACACAATCCCGTCGACCGGCGCCACTTCGGCAATGACGCTGAGTTCCTCCAGTTCGCCGAATCTGGCCACTACCGGAGTGAAGCCGGTGCAACGGCTGAGATTGTTGCTTAGAGCGGTTTCCACCGCTTCAGGGTCGCAATCTATTCCGAATACCCGTTGCGCACCCGCATCAATCAGGGCCTTGGAGTAGTTTCCGGCACCAAGCGTGCAATCGACCCAAGTGCCACTGATCGGCCCCACGGCCTTAATGAATGTGTCAAGCATGACCGGGATGTGAGAGTGCATGTGCCCAGTCCCCAATGTGCTTCGGTGTGACCCGGTTCAGTAGGAGCCATCGATAAGGGACATCGGATCTTCAACTGATTCCCCATCGCGAAACATGGATTCGAGATCGCTGCAATGCTGCCTGTAGGAGTCCGAACCCCAGATCTCGAAAGAATCGCCGGTGCCTGCAAACCAGACATGATCATCAAATTTCACTTTTTCCTTGAGGGTGTTGCCCAAAACCAGCCGACCGGTTGGATCAAGCACAACCCTAACCGACCGTGTCTGAAAAAAGTGCTGGAGATACCTCCGTTCGGGGGAGGAGCGTTGCAATTCGGAGATTTCCGCATCAATCCGGCGCATTGCCTTCTCGGTATAGCACTTCAGGCAACGGAGCCTCTCGTCTCCATAGACGATTGTGAATTTCGGGAGTGCGCCGGGCGTGCAGTCAGGATCGCCTTGAATGATAATCTGTCGAAAATCGGCCGGAATGGACACGCGCCCCTTCTGATCGACCTTATGCTGACTTTCACCTCGAAATGCGAGATCCAATTGACTTAGCCTCCTGAACTGCGATCAGGCATGTCGGCCGTCGCAACCGAACCCGACCGCCCCGGCAGGCTCCTTGGCCGTTCCTCGTCCGTAAGGAAGGGGGGAGGATCGTGGACGACGGGAACGACCAAGGGATGCCACTGCAAGATACTCGTTATCGTCACCTGACTTGCCTGCGCGAAAGCTGCCTCTAGCAAACAAGCCGTGACGCTGGATATCATGGGAATTCACGGGAAATCAAGGGAATTAACAGTTTTCTTGCAGATACACCGCCCTCTCAATCAGCCGTCTCTAATTTATCACATATTGCATATATATAGTATTTTTGCTTAAATTGATCTCAATATATATACAAGTTATTCATACATGATAGCCATCATACTCAAACCAATCAAGTCAACATCTTGGTAATTTTTGGGATTTAATCCCACAATTCCCATGACCCCTTGTCGACAAGCGCAGCCACACATGTGGAATTCGGCAGGCCGGTGGGAAATTGATTGAATCTTGATGCCGAGCGGCTGGTGCCGACCAACCAGTCGGAATTCAGTTCACCCCGACCGAACGAAATTCAGGCGAGAGCCTCGGCAATCGAACCAAAGATCTCAGCCAATGGACCGTTACCTGCCGCTACCGGCATTCCCGTATCGCCGGAACTTCTCAGCGGAACGCTCACCGGAATTTCAGCCAGGAACGGAATGCCAAACTCGTTTGCCATCCGGCGCGCGCCGCCGGAACCGAACAGATCGGAATGTCCTCCGCAATGCGGACACTCAAAATGTGACATGTTCTCAATCAATCCGAGAACCGGTGCCTTGAGCCGATTGAACATCGTGATGGCACGGCGGGCATCAAGGAGTGCGACCTCCTGCGGGGTGCACACAATGACCGCGCCGAAAAGATCAAAACGTTGACAAAGGGTCAATTGAACATCGCCCGTTCCGGGCGGCAGGTCGACGACAAGAACATCCAACTCGCCCCACTCCACCTGTTGCAACATTTGCTGAAGCGCACCCATCAGCATCGGCCCCCTCCAGATCACTGCTTCGTCGCTCGGCAACAGCAATCCGATTGACATCATCGTAACGCCATGTGCCGACAACGGGCGGATCTTGGTTCCGTCGGGTGATTTTGGACGCGCCGACACACCCATCATCATCGGCTGGGACGGCCCGTGGATATCGGCGTCGAGCAACCCCGTCCTCAAGCCCTTTCGCGCCATCGCAACCGCCAGATTGGAGGATATTGTCGATTTGCCGACTCCGCCCTTTCCGGATGCCACGGCAATGATCCTTTCCACTCCGGGAAGTCTCACCCGGGCATTTCCGCCGGTAGGATGTCGTCCAATGCGCAAGTTTGGCGGTGGACCGGGGTCCTGCGCACCCTTGGCTTGGTGAGATGTCAACACTGCGGTCACCTTGCCGACACCTGGCATGGCCTTGACCACCTGTTCGGCCGCTGACCGAACCGGCTCCATGCGCGGCCCAAGTTCAGCAGGAACCTCCAGAACGAAACTCACGGTCCCGTCATCGACCGTCAATGCGCGCACCATTCCCAATGATACGATGTCTCCCCCGTCGGGGAGCGACACCCGTTTCAATTCGGCCAAAACACTGTCCTTGGATATGGTCACCGGATCCACCTGCTGTCAAGTTTCACTGCTTCAGCCGCATGCGGCCGAGTCTCAAAGCGAACATAGCCGCCTTGATGTGGGAGTCCACCTGCCGCGACGCAAGCAATGCGATTGGTGCAATGCTGCATTGCAGAAACATGCTTTGAATACATCGCTGGCCGCGCCAATATTCTCCGCATGAAAGGCCGACGAACATGGACGGCCTTGCTTGAAAGAGGAAATGAACAATGACATCACTTGCAGCAACACTCCGCCCCACCCTGAACCTCCACCAATCACTGAAGGCAATCTTCAGGTCTGTGGCGGAAGATTGGACACGGCATCGGATCTATGCCCAGACGAAACGCGAACTTGAAGCACTCTCCGAACGCGAACTTGAGGACATCGGACTTGCTCGCTGGAATATTGAGGACCTGGCGCATGAGACTGCCTACGGCAGCAAGAAGTGACTCAGGTTCTGAGCAGGAAACATGCCGAGCTTTTGAGATTCCGCCTGCGTTTGAATTGCGACAAATCGGCAACGCAGCACGGATCGCAGAAAGAACACCAAATCAACTCCCGGCGGTCCGGACCATCGTCCGGCTCGCCGGAAATTCCGCAAATTGCAACAATCGGTGCACTCCAATCTTCACCGGCTTGACTTGCACTGCCGCATCTCACCGGTTGCAGCGTTCAGGATTCCGTTCCGTCCGCTGCCGTCACAAACCTTGACATGATGCGCTTGGTTCCCGAACACTTGAATTCAATTTCAAGTCTTTCACCCTCGCGGTTCTGGACGACCCCATATCCGAATTTGCGGTGAAACACCCTGTCTCCTCCCGCAAACTCGGTTTTGGCACCAATGGATTCCTGCCGAATGGAGCGGCCTGAACCCGCCGTCAATTCCCGAGATCTCTGGACCATTCTCCTGTATCCCGGTGCAGAATAGGTATTGGACGTGCTGTGCCCGGAAAATGATGCATTCGAAATGTCGTGCCCGCCGAGGCGACCCTCACCCTGAGAGAACCCGCCCATCAATCCTGGCGGCGACAGGGTTTGGGTCTCGGAATTCGGAAGTTCGTCAATGAATCTGGAAGGCACCTGTGAACTCCAGCCACCGTAACTCATGCGGGTTGCGGCACAGGACACAGTGCAAATTTCCATTGCCCGCGTGATTCCGACATAGGCAAGGCGCCGTTCTTCCTCAAGGCCCCGCAGAGGCATTTCGTCCAAGCTCCGCTTGGACGGGAAAACCCCCTCCTCCCAAGCGGGAAGGAACACAACCGGAAACTCCAACCCCTTTGCTGCGTGGAGTGTCATTATTGACACCTTTTCGCCAACGGAATCCTCAAGGTTCTCGAAGACAAGCGCAACATGCTCCAGGAATCCTTGCAGATTGTTGAACTTCTCCAGCGATTTTACCAGTTCCTTCAGGTTCTCTACCCGCCCTTCAGCCTCAGGGGTCTTGGTGTTCATCCACATCTGCACGAGGCCAGCTTCGTCAATGATCCGGCCGGCCAATTCGACATGATCCCCCTCGCCGCTGTTCAGCACCGCGGACCATCGCTCCACATTTGCAACGAATTTGTTGAGGCCGATCGCTGTTCGTCCGCTGAACTCGTTGTTGCGCAGCAGCACTTTTGCTGCCTCGAACATCGTTAGGCCGGAATTCCTTGCACAATCGTGAATCGAAACCAGTGCCTTTTCACCGACGCCCCTCTTCGGAACGTTAACAATTCTGGTGAACGCCAAGTCGTCCGCACCCGAAACCGCAAGCCGGAAATAGGCAAGCGCATCACGAATTTCCTTTCGCTCGTAAAAGCGCGGGCCGCCGATAACCCGGTAAGGCAGCCCAATTGAAAGGAAGCAGTCCTCCAACTCCCGCATCAGGAAAGAGGCGCGCACCAACACCGCAATGTCGCCAAGCTCGTATTTCCGGCGGCGGCCGGTCCCGTAGGCCAATGCCTCAATCTCACCACTAATCCATCTTGCCTCGGCGGCACCGTCCCAGTGGCCGATAAGACGAACTTTTTCGCCACCGGGAACATCCGTCCACAGCGTTTTTCCCAATCGGCCCTCGTTGTTGCCGATAAGCGCACTGGCAGCACTCAAAATATGCGAAGTCGATCGGTAGTTTTGTTCCAGGCGGACAACCCGTGCCTCGGGAAAACTCTGCTCGAATCCCAGAATGTTGCCGACATCGGCCCCGCGCCAGCCATAGATGGATTGATCTTCGTCACCGACGCAGCAGATGTTGCTTTGCCCTTGGGCAAACAATCGCAGCCAAAGATACTGGGCAGTGTTGATGTCCTGATATTCGTCAACAAGGATGTAGCGGAATCGGCGCTGATAGTCCGCAAGCAATTCCTCATTACTTCGCAACAACTCGACGACCAGCAGGATCAAATCACCGAAATCCACCGAATTCAGTGTCTCCAGCCGCTCTTGGTACTGCCGATAAAGCCCAACCGCCTTTCCGTCGAAGGCACCTGACGCCTTGGCCGGAACATCTGACGGAAGCCAGCATTGATTTTTCCATCTGTCAATGACCGCAGCAAGTTGGCGCGCAGGCCATCTCTTTTCGTCGATTCCCTCGGCCTTAACCAACTGTTTGAGAAGTCTGACCTGATCATCGGTATCAAGTATGGTGAAATTCTGATTGCGCCCCGCAAGCTCGGCATGCCGCCTGAGAATCTTGGCCGAGATCGAATGAAAGGTTCCAAGCCACGGAAGTGAATCCACTTGCAGCGTCGAAATCTGGTTGACCCGTTCACGCATTTCATTCGCCGCCTTGTTAGTAAAGGTAACTGCCAGTATTTGGGATGGCCATGCCCTTGCTGAACAAAGTATGTGCGCTATGCGGGTGGTGAGTGTTTTTGTCTTGCCCGTTCCAGCACCGGCGAGAACCAACACCGGTCCGTCCAGTGCTTCGACCGCCTCAAGTTGGCGCGCATTGAGGCCCTCAAGATATTGCGGGGGACTTCCTGCGGACGCAGGCGCCTCGTCGGATGGAGTTAACGGGAGGCCTGTCGGCATTTCGCCGGGATTGAATCGTTCCATGGGGTGCAGTTAGCGCAATTTTTGTCACGGGGAAAGAAAAAGTTCCTGATATGTTCCGTTATTGCAAATTGTGGGTTAAGAACCCGATTCGGCGATGCCTTCAGGCGGCCATCCCTGGGGAGGTTGCAAATGGGAATCGGCAGCTGAACTGTGCCGGTGCCGTTGGTTCGAATGCACGGAAAAACTCGGGGGATATGGATTAAGAGATGCCGAAATTCAAGAAAATCCTGGTGGCCAACCGAGGTGAAATCGCTGTTCGAATCATGCGCGCTGCCAACGAGATGGGAAAAGTCACAGTCTCGGTGTTCGCCGAGGAGGACAAGCTGTCGCTGCACAGGTTCAAGTCGGATGAGGCCTACCGAATCGGTCGCGGGTTGGGTCCGGTTGAGGCATATCTTTCAATTGAGGAAATAATGCGGGTGGCCAGACACTCCGGTGCCGACGCCATTCATCCGGGATATGGCCTCCTGTCGGAAAATCCCGAGCTGTCGGATGCCTGCAGCCGGGCAGGCATAACCTTCATCGGTCCTGACAGCGAAACCATGCGGTTGCTGGGTGACAAATCTTCCGCGCGCAAGGTGGCGGTTGAAGCGGGTGTTCCTGTCATTCCGGCAACCGACCTGCTGCCGGAGGACATCAATGCTGTCCGGCAGATGGCAGATGTGCTCGGATACCCTCTCATGCTCAAGGCCGCTTGGGGAGGCGGTGGTCGAGGCATGCGGAGAATCGCTTCGCCGAATGACATTGAAACCGCAATTAAGGAAGGCAGAAGTGAGGCAAGGGCGGCGTTCGGCAACGATGCATGCTTCCTTGAAAAACTGATTACAAACGCGAAACATGTCGAGGTTCAGATCCTGGGCGATTCAAGCGGCAACGTGTTCCACCTGTTTGAGCGGGATTGCTCGATCCAGCGTCGCAACCAGAAGATCGTGGAACGGGCCCCTGCCCCATTCCTTACCGAAAATCAGCGGCTGACCGTATGTGAATTCGGAATCAAGATCGCGAAACACACAGGTTACCGAAATGCCGGAACCGTCGAATTCCTGTTGGATGCCGAAACCGGAAGCTTCCATTTCATTGAAGTCAATCCAAGGATTCAGGTCGAGCACACCGTAACCGAAGAGGTAACGGGAATTGACATCGTAAGAGCGCAGATCCTGATCGCCGAGGGGGCAACCCTGGAAGATGCAACGGGGTTTGCATCACAGGATGCCATTTCCCTGAAGGGGCATGCGATCCAGACCCGAATCACCACCGAGGATCCGCTCAACAATTTCATCCCCGACTATGGGCGGATTGTTGCATACCGGTCTGCAACGGGAATGGGGATACGCCTTGACGAAGGCACAGCCTATTCGGGAGGTGTGATAACGCGCTACTATGACTCGCTTCTCGTGAAGGTAACAGCATGGGCGCCCACTCCGGGCGATGCGATCAAAAGGATGGGCCGGGCCCTCCGCGAATTCAGGATCAGGGGCGTCGCCACAAACATTGCCTTCGTCGAAAACCTGTTGAACCATCCGGCCTTCCTTTCGGACGAATACTCGACGACATTCATTGATCGGACGCCTGACCTGTTCACGTTCAGGAAACGGCGGGACCGGGCAACCAGAATACTTCGATACATTGCTGACGTGACCGTCAACGGCAACCCGGAGACCGCTGGGCGGAACACGGCGCCGACGCCGCTGAAGACACCGGTTCCACCACCATTGTCCGAAGAGAGGTCGGAACTGGGTCCGAAGCAAATCCTCACGGAACGCGGCCCAAAGGGATTGGCCGATTGGATTCTCGATCAAGATCAGTTGTTTGTTACCGACACCACAATGCGCGACGCACACCAGTCGCTCCTTGCAACGCGCATGCGGTCTTTTGACATCATTGGAGCTGCCGACGCCTATTCGTCTAACCTGCCTGAGCTCTTTTCGCTCGAATGTTGGGGTGGGGCCTCGTTTGATGTTGCATATCGATTTTTGAAGGAATGCCCGTGGCAGAGGCTAAGGGACATTCGTTCGAGGGCACCAAACATCATGACCCAGATGCTGTTGCGGGCATCAAACGGTGTTGGCTACTCAAATTACCCGGACAATGTAATCCAGTTCTTTGTAAGCCAAGCGGCAACTTCCGGCATTGATGTATTCAGGGTTTTTGACAGCCTCAACTGGGTTGAGAACATGCGGGTTGCCATGGACGCGGTAATTGAATCCGGAAAGGTCTGCGAAGCGGCGATCTGCTACACTGGGGACATCTCCAACCCGGAACGGTCAAAGTACGACCTCAACTACTACGTCTCCCTTGCAGCGGAACTAAAGGAGGCAGGTGCACACTTCCTGTCGATCAAGGATATGTCGGGGGTCCTTAAACCGTCGGCGGCCAGCGTGCTGGTGCGGGCGCTGAAAGAAGAAGTGGGTCTGCCCATTCATCTCCATACACATGACACGAGTGGCATGGGAATCGCGACGGCACTCGCGGCGGCCGACGCCGGCGCCGACGTCATCGACGCGGCAATTGATTCATTCTCCGGTGGCACATCGCAACCTTGCATGGGATCGATCGTCGAAGCACTCCGCGACTCAAATCGCGACACAGGTCTTGACGTATCCGCAATCAGAGGGCTCTCGGAATACTGGGCTGACGTCAGAGGCCTTTACGCGGCGTTCGACGAAGGCCTGCCTGCCCCAGCCTCGGAGATTTTTCTGCACGAGATGCCTGGTGGCCAGTTCTCGAACCTAAAGGCACAGGCACGATCACTCGGGCTGCAGGATCGCTGGCCGGAAATTGCAGCTGCCTATGCTGAAGCAAATCTCATGTTTGGCGACATCGTAAAGGTCACGCCGACATCAAAGGTGGTTGGCGACATGGCGCTGATGATGGTGAGCCAAGGCGTGTCCAGAAAAGAAATCGAGGATCCAGACATCGAAGTTGCCTTTCCGTCATCGGTGGTCGATCTCATGCGGGGCAACATTGGTCAACCGGTCGGAGGGTTTCCGGAAGGGCTAAGGAAGAAAGTTCTGAAGGGCGAAACCCCGATGGATGTCCGTCCGGGCGAGTTGCTTGAACCAATTGACATTGAAGCAACACGACGGAGCCTGTCGGACCAGTTGAACGGCTTTGAGGTCGATGATGAGGATTTGGCGGGGTATCTGATGTATCCGTCGGTGTTTCTTGATTATATGGGACACCATCAAAAATTTGGTCCCGTGCGGACGCTTCCGACCAGGGTTTTCCTCTATGGAATGAAACCCCAGGAGGTCATCAGCGTCGACATTGATCCGGGAAAGACGCTTGAGATTCAATTGCAGGCGGTCGGAGCGACAGGTGATGACGGCCATGCCAGGGTTTTCTTTGAATTGAATGGCCAGCCACGGACAATCCGCATTGCTGATCGCGCAGCGGTCGCGATGGCTCCACAACCTCTCATCGCCGAATCCGGCAATCCGCTGCATGTCGGAGCCCCCATGCCCGGGACGGTGGCTTCAATCTCGGTCCAGCAAGGGCAGCATGTCGGAAAAGGTGAAATCCTGCTTACGATTGAAGCAATGAAGATGGAGGTCGGGGTCTACTCCGAACTGGGCGGTGAGGTTGCAGAAATTCATGTAAAGCCGGGTCAGCCCTTCGAAGCCAAACAACTGCTGATTGAAATCAATCCCGAAACCAACCCTGCAGATGCACATTAGTCACACCCCTTCGGTGCGCACTCGGAGCAGACGGAAACTGAAAGGTTCCGGCCACAAGCCGGCTGACCCGTCCAAAAGGAGCAAAAGATGCTTGAATTGATGACGCAGCCCGAGGTTTGGGCGAGCTTCGTTTCCCTTGCAATCATTGAGATCGTGCTTGGAGTCGACAATGTGCTGTTCATATCGATTGCGGCCTCAAGATTGCCTGAGAGCCAAAGGAGAAAAGCACGCTTACTCGGTCTCGGCATCGGTATGTTCCTGCGGATCGCGCTGCTGTTTGCGATTTCCTGGGTGGCGTCCCTGACAGCACCTGTGTTCACCATCTCCGGTTTCGATGCAAGTTGGCGCGACATAATTCTCGTGGGTGGCGGATTCTTCCTGATATGGAAGTCTGCCGACGAGATCTTCAATGAACTCGAACACCAGCGCACGCAGACCCGTCAACGGCATGCGAGATTTTGGCCCGTCATTGGGCAAATCATGGTTTTGGATGTTGTCTTTTCGCTCGATTCCGTCATCACCGCTGTCGGCATTGCCGAACATGTTGAGGTCATGGTCGCCGCAATTATCGTTGCGGTACTCGTCATGATGTTCTTTGCTGAGGGCCTGTCTGCATTTGTTGAACGACATCCGTCAGCCAAGATGCTTGCCATTGCGATACTCGCCATGGTTGGAATGGCCCTCGTGGCTGATGGCCTGCATCACCATGTCGACAGGGAATACCTATACGTGGCTATGCTGTTCGCTTGCTGTGTGGAAACGTTGAACCTGATCAGGCAAAAGCGGCACGGCAAGAAGGGTTGATGCAATCCCTGCAATGCACGGGCTTCATTCGCCAGCAGATCATGCCATCCTTGGCCATGGATTTGTTCGAAGGCTCGACATTCCGGTGATACCAACTTCACCGCGCATGCACATCAGATGCCGTCATCCATCAGAGACAGAGGTGCAGATCAACGGCGATTCAGATATCGGTTGAACCTGACCATTTGCAACGAAGATTGATTGCCCCGCAGCTTTAGATGTGCCGTTTTTGCTTGCAGGCGGGTTCCGGGAATTCTAGAAACGGCATCCACGGATGCGGGCGTAGCTCAGGGGTAGAGCACAACCTTGCCAAGGTTGGGGTCGTGGGTTCGAATCCCATCGCCCGCTCCAAATGTTTCGGATAGCTCAAGCTGGCAATCCCAACCGCGCAGTTGTTTTATGATGGCTGTTGTGGAACTCAAGTCAGATCGAAATCCTCGTCCAAATATTCCTCAATCAATTGCACGATGTCGATCAGGTCCTAATCAACTGTTGGATGCCGAATAATACGTTAGGGCAACATTTTGGTGATTGCTCAGGCTTCTAGTTGTGAGCCTTGTCAAACAAATCATCAACACCATTCTGCCATACATGGTGAGGCGCATTTGTCCGCTTGCGAATGGTCCCGCTCATGACTTGGAGGCCAAATCCCGTATGTGGACGCCCCCGACGGTGCAAGCGGGGATTTGAACAATTCATGACATGGCGTCTGCCGCCTGCCATGTCCAGATTCCTGAAACCCGCCTTTTCGAGCATGTTCATATATCCCATGCAACGGCAGTCCAGGGACATCCGGTCGAGAGGAAATGCCTCAATGACCCCTGCCCCGTAACCAGTTGCAGTTCAGGAAGTTTCGTTCAACAGCTTTGCCATAAGCCCCATGCTTCCGGATCGGCACGAAATGTTGAGGCAAACGGTGGCCCATGGCCTTAATCCGCCGTCGGATGTCAAAAATTGGTCGTGCATCGGTCTGGAGGATTCATGGGGAGCAATCGACACAAATCCGGCAGATCAATCGTCGGGCCGGGCAAAAATTTTGGCATCCAAACGTCGCGATTCCATGTCGAAGAGCGAGACCTTTCATCGCCACCGACACTTAACCTCCTTAGTTTTTTTGCAAGCCGGATGATGCGTTTCTCCGAACAATGCAACAGCAGCCAATCGCCGTTCCGTCCGCAACCGGTTCCGTTCCAATTGTACGGCATTGCGGAAAATTCGGGACAAGCCCGTCTTTTCGACAAGGTTCAACCAATATATAGCGATCCCGCCCAGCACCCCGCCACGGGGCATCGGAGATCACATGATGCGAATTTCAACCGTCGAAAGGAAAACGGCAGAAACGCGTGTTTGCGTTCAGATTGACCTGGACGGCAACGGGTCCTGCAAATGCAACAGCGGGATTGGTTTTTTTGACCACATGCTGGAACAGCTGGGCAGGCATTCGATGATCGACCTGTCAGTCAAAGCGACCGGTGATATGCATATTGATGATCACCACACGGTTGAGGATGTCGGCATCGTCCTTGGACAGGCCCTCGCAGAGGCAGTTGGCGACAAGGCGGGAATCCGGCGCTATGGATCCTGCCAGTTGCCGATGGATGATGCATGGATTGACGTCGCCCTTGATGTCTCAGGAAGGCCATATCTCGCTTGGGACGTTGCGATGCCGCGAAACAAAATCGGCAGTTTCGACAGCGAGCTCGTCCGCGAGTTCTTTCAGGCATTTGCCATGAATGCCGGGATTACCCTTCACGTGTCAAAACGCAGCGGGTTCAATACACATCACATTGCGGAGGCGACGTTCAAGGCCGTTGCGCGGGCGTTGCGGATGGCGTTCGAACCTGATCCGCGGAATGAATCCAAGGTACCTTCCACCAAAGGTTTGCTCTAGCATGACCAGCGTCATAGTTGACTATGGTTCCGGAAATCTTCACTCCGTCGAGAAGAGTTTCCGCAAAATGGCCAACAAACTTGGTGCCGACAACATACTGCTGACATCCTGTCCTGAACGGGTTGCGAACGCCGAGCGCATCATTCTGCCTGGTGTGGGTGCGTTCGCCGCATGCAGGGACTCCCTCAGCCGCAGCGGCCTGTTTGAAGCAGTTGAACATGCAACCATTCGCAGAGGGGTGCCATTTCTGGGCATTTGCGTTGGAATGCAGCTTCTTGCAACGGTCGGACTTGAGCACGGACACACACCCGGCTTTGACTGGATTCCGGGCCAAGTTGAACCGGTCCAGCCAAATGACAGAAAGCTGAAGATTCCTCACATGGGATGGAATGAGCTTGGTCCCAGTCTTCATCACCCGCTGTTTCATGGATTGCCGCCGGTAACGGATGTCTATTTTGTCCATTCCTATCACTTCGTGCCGAAGGATCCGGCAGCGGCGATCGCCTGGACCGATTATTCCGGCCCCATAGTTGCCGCTGTGGCGCGCGACAATATCTGTGGCGTCCAGTTTCATCCGGAAAAGAGCCAAATCGCCGGACTGGGTATCGTCGGAAATTTCCTGAGTTGGAGGCCCTGACAGAATGATCATTATGCCGGCCATAGACATTCAGAACGGATCATGTGTTCGACTTGTAAGGGGTGACCCCGCCACCGCCAACATCTTCAGCGACAATCCGACCGACCAAGCAGCAGCCTTCGCAGCAGCCGGTTGCAGCCGGATACATGTTGTGGACCTGGATGGCGCATTCGCCGGGCATCCGGCCAATGTTTCGGCTGTTGAAGCGATCATCGGCAAGGTGAACCTTGAGGTTCAGCTTGGTGGCGGGATTCGAGATCTTGCCACCGTTGAAAGTTGGCTCGAAAAGGGAATTCAACAAGTGATACTCGGAACGGCGGCTGTCGAAGACCGCAGGCTGGTTGCCGAAATCGTCAAGAAGAACCCGGGCCGGATAATCGGTGGAATCGACGCAAAGAACGGATTTGCCGCAACAAGGGGTTGGGTCAAAACCAGTTCCGTCCGCGCCGTTGACCTGGCACTTCAGCTTGAGGATTTGGGCATCTCCTCAATCATTTTCACCGATATAGACAGGGACGGAGCAATGGGCGGGCCGAATCTTGAAGCTGTTGCCGAAATGGTTGCCGCGGTCGGGATTCCAGTCTACGCATCGGGCGGTGTTTCTTCCATGCAGGACCTTCGACGCCTCGCGGCGCTTGATGCAGGTGTGCACGGCGTCATTGTTGGTCGGGCCATCTATGACGGCTCCATTGATCTCAAGGTCGCGCTCAATGAGTTTCCCGGACATGGCGGCGGTAATCAGGTTATGTCATGATTGAATTTTTGCCCCCCTTCCTGCTCTTCACCGGACCGCAAACTGAAAATCGGGGATGTGCCCAATGTTGAAGGTAAGGGTTATTCCATGCCTCGACGTTAAAGACGGCAGAATCGTCAAAGGCATCAACTTTGTAGACCTCACCGACGCAGGCGATCCTGTGGAGGTGGCTCGGAAATACGATTCCGACGGGGCTGACGAGCTTTGCTTCCTCGATATTGCGGCTTCGCAAGAAAATCGGGGAACAATCCTGAACTTGGCGTCGCAGACCGCCGAAACGTGTTTCATGCCGCTGACGATAGGCGGCGGCATTCGCAACAATGACGATGTCGAGATGCTGCTGCGTGCCGGTGCCGACAAAGTATCCTTCAACACGGCAGCGGTGGCAAACCCGGAAGTTGTGTCAACAGCAGCGAACCGGTTCGGAAACCAGTGCATCGTTGTTGCAATTGACGCCAAGGCAGTCGACGACGGAAAGTGGGAGATATTCACCCATGGAGGTCGCAGATCGACCGGAATCGATGCGATATACTTTGCTCGCGAGATGGAACGGCGAGGAGCGGGCGAGATACTGCTGACCGGAATTGACACCGACGGAACCAAGACCGGATTTAACCTCGAACTCACGCGAAGTGTTTCAAGCCATGTCGGCATTCCGGTTATCGCTTCCGGCGGCGTTGGCAATCTCCAGCACCTGGTGGATGGGATCATCAAAGGCGGTGCATCCGCCGTGCTTGCGGCGTCAATTTTTCATTTTGGCGAGCATACGATCAAGGAGGCCAAGCAGCACATGGCTGCAGCCGGAATTCCGGTGCGAATAACATGAACATACTGAACGAACTTGAACGGACGATAGCGGATCGGAGCAAAGCCGACCCGAACATGTCCCACACGGCGAAACTGCTGTCCGGCGGACGGCAAGGCTGCGCCAAGAAGCTTGGCGAAGAAGCGGTTGAGGCAGTGATCGCAGGCTCGACCGGCAGTCGCCGTGAGTTGGTGCATGAGGCTGCCGATGTACTCTACCATCTATTGGTTCTTCTGGCAGCGAACAGTGTTTCACTCTGCGATGTTCTCAAGGAACTCGAACGGCGCCAAGGAACTTCCGGCATTGAGGAGAAGCAACGTCGAGCAGAAGACGAAGTTTGAATTCGCCCCTGCGCCCCACCCATGCATCGTGCCGAAAGAAGGTTCGGGGAATTGCCGTCAACGCTGATGCAAACCATGCCCGACGACACACCGCAATGCCTTGGAGAATTGAACTGGGCAGGAACTTCGGCTACTATCTCGAGTCAACGATGGCAAAAGGACTTAACGAGTATCAACGGTGGGAAGCATGCTTGATAAAGTGATGATCCGAATCATTGAGGAAAACACGGCAGGCATGGTTGCAACCATCGCCAGCGACGGGTCTCCGGCAGTTTCTCCGAAAGGAACGTTTGTGGTGGCAGACCCCTCACGCATTGCATTCGGCAACATTCGCTCGCCAGGGACAATCTCCAACCTGCACCGCGATCCCCGGGTTCAGATCTGCTTTCTGGATGTGCTCGCCCGCAAGGCCGTAAGAATCGTTGGAGTTGCCAAGATTCTCCCGAAAGCCGCAACACCTCAGGACGTGGTCGATTGCTTCGAAAATCTGTGGCCGGAATACCTGCCCAGCATCAAGGAATTTGTCATAATTCTTGTGAATTCGGCCGAACTGATTCTCTCTCCCGCCTACGATCTCGGCCATTCCGAAGAACAGCTCAGATCGGCTTACCGTAAAAGAATTGTCCAAACCTAGCCGGAAGTGCGTCCGGCATCGACGAGGCTTCCCAGGGATCTCCGCTGCCGCCCCTCGGAGTCAAAATTCTCGGGACTGAGCCAGCTTTCATGAGCACGCCTGAGGGAAGTCCATTCCGAATCAATGATTGAATACCATGCCGTATCGCGATTGCGTCCCTTATAGATGGTGGCCTGCCTGAACACTCCTTCGAACTTGAATCCGATTCTCTCGGCTGCCCTGCAAGACCGGGCATTGAGCGCATCACACTTCCATTCGTATCGCCGATAGCCCAAGTCAAAGACACGCCGCGCCATCAGATGCATCGCCTCGGTCGCTGCCGGTGATCGCTGCAATCTTGGGGAATAATTGATATGGCCGACCTCAATCACTCCGGCGTCAGGATTCATCCTTAGGTAGCTGGCAACGCCTGCCGCCCGGCCACTTGCATCCAGAATCGTATGAAACATGGGGTCCGTTCCGGTGCAACTGCCCTCCAACCACTCCCGAAAGGAAACTGTTGTCCCAAAGGGCCCGTAGGGAAGATATGTCCAATTGCGTCCCTCATAATCCTCAGAAAACGCCTCAAAAAGGTCATCAGCATGGCGTTCCGGATCAAGAGGCTCAATTCTGCACCACATGCCCGCCATTGGCTCGGCCGGTGGAACAGCGCGCGGCCGCCAGTTGGGAACCGGCATGCCTACAGGAAGGCCAAGTGCGTTTGTGAAGCGCTCCATTCGCCAAGGGTCCCCTTTTGCTCCGTACCTCGCGCCAATCCGTCGAATTTCCAGTTCCAGCGGAACCTCGGCGTCCAGCTTGGCACTATTGGATTTTCTCCTTGTGGAATGCTGGTGGGCGACCCTGGAATCGAACCAGGCATGGGTCTCCCCGGCGGAGTTACAGTCCGCTGCCGCACCTTGCAGCACGTCGCCCGAGGCAAACCCCGAAAGTCAGAGAGGTTGCCGAAACGACCTGATAGGATACGTGCAACAGTTTGACAAGTGTGCCACCGGACCTGGGAAAAGAGCCAAATTGCGACGCGAAACATCTCCATTTTTGGGCGGGTTTGGAACGATTGCGGGGGCCCTGCCTGTTTTGGGTTCGTTTGTGATGGGCCCGATGCGGCTTGGTGGTTCAGGGTGCGCGATGCTGCGGTTTTGACCTGAATTCTCTGTCAATGGATCTCGGCATTCGGTTGACAATCGGTGAAGACCCGCAAATCCCAAACTCAGTCGACGAGGTAGTGCATCAGTCGGTCTCGCACGCGGATCCGCATCATTTCAGGTGCCCTGGATCCCGGCACGCAAAATCGGAGATTGCAGGTGCAAATGTGGACTGGTCGATCCAATTTGGGGGAGCCCGTTGCGTGTTGATGAACTCTCACTTTCAATTCCAGGAATTCCGGCAACGAATTTGGTGCCGCAAACCCCGGCGGATGAAGCTGAAAAAGGTCAAGAAATGTTTGAAACTACGAACGGTTTCATTTTGGACAGCACTTCAAGCGGACCGGTTGGCGTTGCAGAATCAATGGGGATCAATCCAAACTGAAGTTCCGGCCCAATGCGAGTTTTGACCGGCCCGATGCCGTATGGGGGGTGCTCATGGAAACCGTTGGGATCGAAACAACAGTGCACGACAATTGCAACTGCGACCCAAAAGACCTTGACAGCGCAACCAAGTTCAGGATGTCCATTCACGAGAAATTCACCTCCATGCTTTGATGAGATGACAGTGAAATCGAAAATTCTGGCACCAACGGTCCAAGCACCGGGCGGTGCGTCCTCATGATTGGAAAACGGCACGGCCGCATTGACCGTCGAAAATCGAAGGGCGATGACACCGTTCAACGAACCATCTGGCTGTTTGGCCTGCATGCTGTGGATGCGGCACTCCGCAATCCTGCGAGAATTAAGCATCGATTGGTGTTGACTCGAAATGCCGCCTCAAAACTCCGGGACGCAATTGATGTCTCCGGCCTGCGGCACGAGGAGGTTGATGCACGCAAATTTACGGCACCGATTGACCGAAATTCCGTACATCAGGGCGCGGCACTTGAGGTTTCTGCACTTCCCGAAGTTTCGCTCGAAGCCATCATTGCCAAATGCATGCCGAGCATCCCCGTGATTCTGCTGGACCGCGTAACGGACCCGCACAATGTGGGTGCAATAATCCGTTCGGTCGCTGCATTTGGGGCCGCTGGCATCGTCGTTCCCGTCAGGCACGCACCACCCGAAACGGGTGCCTTGGCGAAATCGGCGTCCGGTGCATTGGAATGCGTTGCCTATGTTCGAGTCAGAAACCTAACTTCAGCCATGGTTTCGATGCGGAGTGCGGGAATTTCTTTGGTTGGATTCAATTCAGGCGCGGAACGGAGCATGTGCTCGGTGGGAGAAACCCTGACCGATCAACCGGTTGGGTTGGTTTTTGGATCCGAAGGAGCAGGACTGCGCGCTGGAACGAAGGAAAACTGCGACTTCCTCGTCCGAATTGGTGCCGTCCGCAGGGAGGTGCCGCTAAACGTTTCGAATGCCGCTGCCATTGCGCTCCATTCCTTCACCAATTCCGACAACCGCAGCTGAGTGGCCAACAGGACCCGCACCGAGTTGCAGACCAGTCCCGCTGTTCCAAATTTCAGGAAACCTTGCCGGATTGACTGCATCGTGGCAAGATTGAACCTGTGAGCCCTGCTGCCGCAGGACCCAAGACCCGCCACCTGCTGGATTGCCAGCGCAAGCGGTGGCCAATTCCCAACCGGCCATGGATCACAGGGGATCAACTGCAGCAACCTACAAGGCAATTTGGTATGAGCGAGACCTATTCGGACCGGTTCCTTATGGACATCCTTGAAGAGGTAACGACCTTCGCCTGTGTCGGCGTATCGGGCAACCCCATTCGGCCATCATATTTTGTGGCGCGATTCCTTTCGCTCAGGGGCTATTCGATAATTCCTGTCAATCCCAACTATTTTGGCAAGCGATTGTTCGGTTCAGAGGTTCGAGCCGACCTTGGCGGGATATCCGTCGATACCCAGGTCGATGTCGTTGACATCTTTCGCCGTTCGGAAGAGGTTCCCTCAATCGTGGAACAGGCGCTTGACAGGTTTCCTTCCCTGAAGGTGATTTGGATGCAGGTGGGCGTTGCAAACCAATACGCGGCCACATTGGCTCGCGATGCGGGAGTCAAGGTGATACAGAACCGTTGCCCGAAGATTGAGCATCAAAGGCTGTATGGGGAATTGCGCATGGCAGGCATCAACACGGGCATCGTCTCCTCCAAACTGCAGTAGGCGACAGACGAGCGCACAGCGGAACCCCCATCATGGCAACCACGGAAAATTCACCCGGAGTTGGCTGCCGGATTGCACAAGCCGTGCCTCTTGCTTATACGGCCAATGCCAACTTGCAAGGAATTCAGGATGAACGACGGTCCAGCATACGGATTTGACACTTTGCAGATACACGCCGGCGCACGACCGGACCCTGCAACCGGAGCGCGTCAAACTCCGATCTACCAGACTACGGCATACGTTTTCAGGGACTCCGATCATGCCGCAGCATTGTTCAATCTTCAGGAAGTGGGATACATCTACTCCCGCCTCACGAACCCGACCGTGGCAGCGCTGCAGGAGAGAATTGCAGCGCTTGAGGGAGGGGCCGGTGCGGTCTGCTGCTCTTCAGGGCACGCCGCACAAATAATGTCCCTGTTTCCACTCATGGGACCGGGTCGAAACATAGTCACTTCAAACCGCCTTTACGGTGGAACCGTTACGCAATTCAGCAGGACGATTCAGCGCTTTGGGTGGTCCGCCAAATTCGTGGATACCGAGGACCTTGCTTCTGTGGAAGCTGCAGTTGACGAACATACGCGCGCAATTTTCTGTGAAACCATCGCCAATCCGGGCGGTTATATTTCTGTCCTTGATGCGCTGGCTGCAATTGCCGACAAGCATCGAATCCCGCTGATCGTGGATAACACGTCGGCAACACCCTATCTCTGCCGACCGATTGAATACGGTGCCACGCTGGTGGTGCACTCGACCACCAAATACCTTACCGGCACAGGAACCGTCACCGGCGGCGCGATTGTTGATTCGGGCACTTTCGACTGGTCTGAAACAGACAAGTTCCCATCCCTGTCGCAGCCGGAACAGGCCTATCATGGCCTAAAGTTCCACGAGACGTTCGGTTCTCTTGCGTTCACCTTTCACGGCATCGCCGTCGGGCTTCGCGACCTTGGCATGACAATGAATCCGCAGGGTGCGCACTATACGCTTTTGGGAATTGAGACCCTTTCCCTCAGAATGAAAAAGCATGTCGAAAATGCCATCAAGGTGGCGGAGTGGCTGGAGCGGCACCCCATGGTCACAAAGGTAACCTATGCGGGACTTCCCTCGTCACCCTATTTTTCGAGAATTGAGCGCATTTGCCCGAATGGCGCAGGTGCCCTTTTCACCTTCACGATGAAGGACGGCTACGAGGCGTGCGTGAAATTTGTGGACAGCCTTGAAATTTTCAGTCATCTTGCCAATCTGGGCGACGCGCGGTCGCTGGTGATCCACTCGGCGTCAACGACGCACAGGCAGTTGACGCCGGAGCAGCAGAAGGCGGCCGGGGCAGAACCCGACGTGGTCAGGTTGTCCATCGGAATTGAGGATCCCGACGACTTGATCGCAGACATTGATCAGGCGTTGGCCAAATCCGCATCATAAATTTCTGGGCGGAAGGTCGGCACAGTCGCCGGTGCGTTGTTTCCGAAGGCTCAGGGGATTCTGCAACAGGTTCCAAACTGGCGGCGCTCGGGATTTCGGTTGAGGACAATTGTCCGCCCAATCGCCCGGTCTTTAGGTACGCATCGGACTTCTGAACGGCAACACAGCGATCGGCGCAGATCAAATGCAGCCAAATTTCGCGATACATTTTTCCGAGGAACAGGCGCATGTTCTGCATCTGTCGCGCAACGGCAGCTGGGACATCATCGGAAAAGCACCGACAGCAGGGGACAAGGCTGACGGGGACTGCCCCGACGCAGTGGCACTCCGTCAGCGAATGGCAAGATTGGGAGGTTGGTCGGTCTCCACCAAACTCGTCATTCCGAATTCATTCATTTGGTACACAACTTGCCTTGTGGACGGCGAGTTTGAAGGTGAAATTGGAAACGAAGTCGGTGAGCATCTTGGTGCGACGACACCCTTTCGGATCGAAGAGCTCGCCTTTGACTGGTATGCGGACGGCGATCGGGCCAGGATTGCATATGTTTTGAAACAGAACCTCACCGAAGCTGAAGCATTTGCAACAAATTGGAAGTTCAATCCGGTCTGTTTCGAGGCCGAGCCGCCTCCAAATTCAGTGTTTCAGCGCCAAGCCTTCTTTGGCCTGACCAAGTTCGCGATTCGGTGCGGATTTTCCGGAAGTGACGTCAGTTCGAGGTTTCCCCGGGTAAACAATGTTGAACCCGGATTGCCGGAGGTTCGGGCCGGAATTCGGAATCGCCTTGAAGCCACCCGGACAATGTGGCGCCGTTGGTTGAAGTTACCGGTCATTGCCCTTTTGGCGGTTTTCTTGATGCCAGCCGTTGAATCGAAGGCAGCGAACGGCAATTTGCAGCCTAAAGCTCACGAAATCGCAATGGTTCCTGCGCTGGCAGGCGGCAATTCAAACATACTTAGATTTGCCCAGGCAACATACGTGTTCGAATTGGAACAGAGACCAGCCCGACGACCCAATGACGGGGCGGGATCTTCAGTCAATAACAATGAGAGAGCCACCGAAGATGGCCCCCTGACACCGGAAAATTCGGGCGCCGGCACTGCAGCGACCCAGCCTGGAAACACACCGGGCACCAGGGACGTTGAAGCCGATCCTGTACGCGTTTTTGCAAATCGCGGATTCAATCCCTATGCGCTGAACAACGATGTTCTGGAGAAATTCCAGGTGGGATTTCAGGACACGGTCCAAGCGGACATGATTGCACGCATCAGGCAAACCGTTGTGCAGATTGAGGGATTTGACGCCATTGGGCTGTCAGATCTGCCTGACACAATGTCGGAACTGCCCGAAGCACAACCGGAGAACCGCCGTCGGTTTTCCGGCTCCTCAACGGCTGCAATTCGGGACGGACTAACCACAATCCTGACAGGAAATTCCGGGGTGGAACCGGGCACATCGCCCGCAGACGCAGAAACGAGTCTGCTTCCCGCACCCATTTCGGATTCGGAGTCACGGGTTGTTGAGGCGCCTTCGGCAACAGATGAGAAGACCGTGGAAACCGCCAGCGCCGTGGTGGAACCGGAAAAACAAGCCGAGTTTGAAGTTCCGTTCCAGCGGCCCGCCCGGAGGTCCATGACAATTGTTGCGGCGCAAGAACCAACCCGGCAGCCGGACGCACGGATCGCCAGAGCAACGCCTCCAACCAAACGCCCCGCGCCTTCCAGTCCGGACGGCAGGGGCATTGTTGTGTCTCAAGCGAATGAGACCATACTGATTGATGACAACAACATCAGTTTGATCGGAATATATGGCCCCAGCACGAAACGACGTGCCCTTGTGCGCTTGGAATCCGGTGGCTTTGCAAGCCTCTACATCGGCGCCGACTTCAAGGGCGGCCGAGTCGTCGAGATCAGCAGCAGTGCCGTGATCTATGAAGTGAGCAACAAGCGCTACCAATTGACACTTCCCTAATTGAACTCAGACCGGCAACTGCGCCTGCAATCGTCTGCCGACCAAATCGAAACTGTAAAGGTTGGGGTTGAAGTTTCATCCACTTCCCCAACGGCAATTGCATTGATCCCGAAGGAATTTCATTTTCGTGGCGGTAAGGGAACCCAATTCACGCGTCCTGAACCGCAAGCCCGCGATCCTGCCATCGTGCTGCCGATTCCGAACCTTTTGCCAAAAGTCGGCTCCTTGACGGTATCGGCCTGATATGCAACGCAATCGCCACGGCCCGCCGCCTTCGATGCGAATTTCAGAAGGCGACCGGAGGGTGTAATGGGGGGGTTGAAACGAAGGCCGACCACAGCGACGCCACCTGGCCCGATTGCGCCGCCGGAGATTTGCAGCAGGTCGACTTAAGGGGCAGGAAGATGAAATATCGAGACGTTTATGACAGCTGGCGAGCGAACCCTGAAGCATTCTGGTTGCGTGCCGCTGAATTGATTGATTGGACGCGCAAACCAAAACGCGCACTATTTGCCGGCAATGCGCCGATCTACGAGTGGTTCAAGGATGCGGAAGTCAATGCGTGTTGGAATGCGGTTGACCGGCATGTTGAGCAGGGCGGTGGTGGCAGGACGGCGATAATCCATGACAGTCCGGTAACCGGAACATGCGCCAGCATCACTTATTCGGAGCTCAGGGATAGGGTTGCCCGCTTGGCGGGCGCCCTCGCCGCAAAGGGAGTTGTTGCTGGCGACAGGGTCGTCATCTACATGCCCATGATTCCGGAAGCCATCGAAGCGTGTCTTGCGTGCGCACGTCTGGGCGCGATTCACTCGGTCGTGTTCGGCGGGTTTGCCGCCAAGGAACTTGCCGTCAGGATCAACCACTGCGAACCCAAATGCGTGTTGGCCGCGTCATGCGGCATTGAGCCGGGAAGGCAGGTTGAATACAAACCCCTCTTGGACAGTGCCATTGAGTTGGCTGACCACAAGCCGGACTTTTGTGTAATTTTTCAGCGCGAGCAGCTGCCTGCCGAACTTAATGCCTCCCGTGATCACGACTGGGGCGAGTTTACGGATTCGGCGACGCCGACCGAATGCGTCCCCGTCCCCGGCGATCACCCCGCCTACATTCTCTACACTTCAGGAACGACCGGCCAACCCAAAGGGGTTCTGCGACCGACAGCGGGCCACATTGTCGCCCTGCATTGGACGATGAAGAACATCTATGGCGTCGATCCCGGTGAGGTGTTCTGGGCCGCCTCCGACATCGGTTGGGTGGTTGGCCATTCCTACATTTGCTACGCACCGCTGCTCGCCGGAAACCCCACCGTAATCTATGAGGGCAAACCGGTTGGCACTCCCGATGCCGGTGCGTTCTGGCGCGTCATTTCCGACCACCGGGTTGCGGCCCTATTTACCGCCCCCACTGCATTCAGGGCCATCAAGCGCGAGGATCCTGGCGGGGAGTTGCCAAAGAAATATGATTTGGCGAGCCTGAAAACACTTTTTCTTGCCGGTGAGCGCGCTGACCCCGACACAATCTCCTGGGCAGAAACCCAACTCCGAATTCCGGTCATCGATCATTGGTGGCAAACGGAAACCGGTTGGGCGATGGCCGCCAACCCGGTCGGAATCGAGAAACTTCCCGTCAAACCCGGTTCACCAACAGTGCCCATGCCCGGCTACAATCTCAAGGTGCTTGACGAAAACGGGAACGAGGTCAAACGCGGGGAGTTGGGTTCAATTGCAGCGCAATTGCCGTTGCCGCCGGGAACATTGTCGTCGCTGTGGCGTGCTGATGACCGGTTCCGCGAGAGCTACCTTTCTGAGTTTCCCGGCCATTACAGCACTGGGGATGCAGGATTCATGGATGAGGATGGATACATCTACATCATGGCAAGGACCGACGATGTCATCAATGTGGCAGGGCATCGACTTTCCACCGGCGCCCTGGAGGAAGCTTTGTCGAACCATGGCGATGTTGCAGAATGCGCCGTCATTGGAGTGGGCGACGAGCTGAAGGGGCAATTGCCGGTCGGGTTCCTGTGCCTGAATGCCGGAACCTCCAGAAGTCATTGCGAGATTGTGGCCGAATGCGTTGGACTGGTGAGACAGGAAATCGGTCCGGTTGCCGCATTCAAGCAGGCGGCAGTGGTTGACCGCCTACCCAAAACCCGATCCGGCAAGATCCTGCGCGGGACGATGACCAAGATCGCGAATGGCGAGAAATACACTGTGCCGCCCACCATAGACGATCCGACCGTGTTGGAGGAAATCGGTACGGCGCTTGGAACCTTGGGCTACCCAAAATCAAAAGGGGGCACGGAAAGTTAAGTTCCCGTTGCCGGTTGGAACAATATTTGGCTCCAGCATCCGGCTGCGAATGGAATACTCTTTTGTTGGCGGTTCACGGCAAGCCGGGCCTGAAAGGACGAGGCGAAACGGTTTTGAACGCTCCCGCAGGTGCAGCATCAATTTGCATGAACGCCGGAAAAATGGGAAACGGCTCTGCAAATCGACAGCGCTTGAGATTGCGGACGAATTGCAGAATCGGGGAAGATGACGAATGCAGGACCATTTGACAGTTGTTGAACACCCGCTCGTTCAGCACAAGCTAACCCTGATGCGAAAGGATACGACTTCGACGGCAGTGTTCCGGCAGTTGCTCAAGGAAATCAGCATGCTGCTTGCCTATGAGATCACCCGCGAGCTTGAGACCTGCCAAACAGCAATCCGAACACCGTTAACGCAGACAACGGCACCTGCGTTGGCCGGAAAGAAGCTCGCATTGATCTCGATTCTTCGAGCCGGAAATGGACTGCTTGATGGAGTGCTTGAACTTATTCCGTCGGCGCGCGTTGGTTTCATCGGACTGTATCGGGATGAACAAACCCTTGAACCTGTGGAATACTATTTCAAAGTCCCAACCGAACTGCAGGATCGGCTGGTCATCGTCCTTGACCCAATGCTGGCGACCGGCAATTCGATAGTTGCGGCGGTGTCGAGGATTAAACAGGCCGGAGCAGTCAGGATTCGGGCACTTTGCCTGCTGGCGGCTCCCGAGGGTGTCAAGCGGATGAAATCCGCACATCCCGACGTTCCAATTGTAACAGCATCCCTGGACGAGCAATTGAATGACATTGGCTATATTCTGCCTGGTCTCGGCGACGCCGGAGACAGGATGTTCGGGACAAAATAGCGGCTGTCAGCCGCCGAGCACCTAACCGACAACCTTATTTCCTGAAACCCAGACCGACTTCACAGCCCGGTCATCTCCCATCATTATGGTTGGGAACAGTTCCTCCCAGATATCGTCAGCTCGGCCAGCCCTTTGCGCGATCGCCTCGGTGGACAAAAGATCCAGCACCAATATGTCAGCTTCGTTCCCAACCCTAAGGCTGCCAATTTGGCGCTCCATGCCGAGAACTCTCGCATTTCCCTCCGTCGCAAGCCAGATCAACTGTCCGGGATGGATTGCTGAACCATTCAGCTGACCAATTTCATAGGCCGAGGCCATTGTTCGAAGCATTGAAAACGACGATCCTCCGGCTGTATCGGTTGCCAAGCCCAGCTTTTGGCCCTCACGCATGCGTTGGCGAAGGTCGAACAACCCCGATCCAATGAATGCATTGGATGTGGGGCAGTGAATGAGGGCAGCACCAAATTCCTTCAAACGGTCCCTTTCTCGGGTGCTCAGGTGAATCGCATGGCCATAGAGACCTCTTGATCCAAGAAGCCCGCAAGAATCATAGACGTCCAAATAATCGAGTGATTCCGGAAACAGCCTTGCAACCTCTGCAATCTCTTCCGGCTGCTCGGCGATGTGCGTCTGCATCAGGCAGTCAGGGAACTCCCGCCAGAGATCTCCAAGCGCTTCAAGTTGTCCGCGACTTGAGGTTACCGCAAAGCGCGGCGTAATGACGTAGGAGAGTCGCCCTCGCCCATGCCATCTTTTGAGCAGATGCCTGGATTCCTCGTATCCTCGCCTGGCGTCATCCAGCAGGCCGCTTGGAGCGTTCCTGTCCATGCAAACCTTACCGGCCGCTGCACGCAAACCCCTGTTCTTGGCCGACCGAAAAAATGCTTCGACACTCTCCGGATGCACGGTACAAAAGGAACAAGCAGTCGTGGTTCCGTTCTTGAGCGCAATGTCAAAATAGAGTTCCGCGATTTTTGAGGCATAATCCTGTTCACAAAATTTCATCTCCTCCGGAAAGGTGTGAAGGCTTAGCCATTCGAGCAATCGCTCCCCCCAACTCGCAATGACGGCCGTTTGCGGATAGTGCACATGGGGGTCAATAAATCCGGGCAGCAGCAGGCAGCCGGAATGGTTGTGGACGTTTGCATTGCGATGCTTGTGCAGCAACTCGCTTGAATTGCCGACGGCGGCAATAATTCCATTTTCAATGAGCACCGCACCGTTTCGGTTGTGGACGAATGCGTCCCTGGGAGCGGCCCCAAACGGGTTTGCCGTGCAGAGAAGTGTCTGACCCATCAAAAGCGATTTACCGCCCATTGCCACCATCCACATGTGGAACCGCAAACGCCCGGTTCGGTGAGCATCGCTGAAACCGCCCAAACCGACGCACTCAATCTATGTTGAAGCCCATGAAATTGCGATAGTGAAGCGCCGGGAACATTCTGAGGACAGGAAAATGGCTCAGGCACAGGCTGCATCCGGGGAAAACGCATACCGGATAACTGCGGAGTTGACCGGTCAGGTCAAAGAGGCAGTGCAGGCACAGGACCAGGATTGTCTGGTTGCGCTGCTTGATGCTCTGCACGTCGCCGACATCGCCGACTTATTTGAACAGGTTGATCCGGAACTGAGACGCGACGCCGTTGCGCTGTGGGGCAGGCACTTCGACAGTGAAGTCATTTCGGAGCTTGATGAGTCCATTCAGGAGGAATTGCTCTCACAGCTGCCGCGTGAACGCCTGAAGGAGGTCGTGCGGGATCTTGAATCGGATGATGTCGTCGATCTGGTCGAGGACCTTGATGCCGAGCAGCAGCGGGAAGTGCTCAGTGCCCTGAACGATGTCGACCGCGCTGTTGTTGAACAATCCCTTCAATACCCGGAAGAATCAGCCGGAAGGCTGATGCAGCGCGAAATCGTGATGGTTCCATCGCATTGGGATGTCGGCACTGCCATTGATCACATGCGCTCTGAGACAGGTCTTCCCGAACAATTCTACCACCTGTTCCTGACCGACCCGAAGGTAAAATTCGTGGGAATGGCCTCCCTTGGGCGGATAATGTCGTCAAGACGTGAAACGCGCTTGTTGGACATCATTGAAGAGGATTGCCGCCCGATTCCAGCAACCATGCCTGAGGAAGAGGTTGCCTACGCGTTCAACCAATACCATCTCATTTCGGCACCGGTGGTTGGTGAAGATGGTCGTCTAGTCGGGGTCATCACAATCGACGACGCCATGAATGTGCTTGACGAGGAGGCGGAGGAAGACATCCTGAGACTTGCAGGCGTGGGCTCGGAAAGCCTCTATGACCGGGTGTTCGATACTGCAACCCAGCGATTTCCTTGGCTGATCGTTAACTTGGCAACGGCAATTGCGGCTTCAGCGGTCATCGACCAGTTCTCTGAAGCCATCGGAATGATGGTGGCCCTGGC
Source organism: Paracoccaceae bacterium (assembly GCA_021296235.1). Classification (GTDB taxonomy): domain Bacteria; phylum Pseudomonadota; class Alphaproteobacteria; order Rhodobacterales; family Rhodobacteraceae; genus JAPOXR01. The sequence goes on from JAGWAS010000001.1 coordinate 241,590, forward strand.
AGTCCTAATGCCAATCGTTGCCTCAATGGGCGGAAACGCCGGCACTCAATCTCTGACGGTCGCTGTGCGGGCGCTGGCCACCAAGGACCTGACGGGCTCAAACGCCTGGCGGATCATACGCCGGGAAAGCATGGTGGGGTTAATCAACGGCTTGGTATTTGCTGCGATTGTCGGGGTGGTTGGAGGGATATGGTTCTCCTCAACCTCCCTTGGCGCGGTTCTGGCGCTTGCAATGATCATAACGATGTTCGCCGCAGCCTTGTCGGGCATACTGATCCCGATTGGTCTTGAGCGCGTCAGGATTGATCCGGCATTGGCCTCGGGGGTATTCGTTACGACGGTAACGGACGTGATTGGTTTCTTCGCATTCCTCGGGATCGCCGCAGCGATCCTGTTTTGAGCAACTCTCTCGAGTCAGCTTCACCCCTCCGTTTTTCCAATCAGCTCCAGCACCGAAACCGCCGCTTCGGGAATGTTTGTTCCCGGTCCGAAGATTGCGGCCACTCCAGCCTGCCTCAGCATTTCATGATCGCCCGGAGGGATGACGCCCCCGCATACCACAACAATGTGCCCGGCATCCCTTGATTTCAATTCTTCGATCAACCTCGGCACCAGGGTGTCATGACCTGCCGACTGGGTGCTTACCCCAACAACATGAACGTCGTTGTCAATTGCATCCCTGGCCGTTTCGTCCGGCGTCTGGAACAGAGGACCGATATCCACGTCAAACCCGATGTCGGCAAATGCGGTGGCAATGACTTTGGCTCCGCGGTCATGGCCATCCTGCCCCATCTTGGCCACCAGCATGCGAGGTCGGCGCCCTTCACTGGCCTCAAATTGCATGACCCGCTCCTGGATCTCGGTGAAATTTTGATCCCCCTGATAAGCCCTGCCATAGACGCCCGACAGTGCTTGCGAATCCGCCCTGTGTCGTCCAAAAACCGTTTCCATTGCCATTGATATTTCTCCGACTGTCGCCCTTGACCTTGCAGCGCGAATCGCCGCCTGCAGCAAGTTGCCGCCGTTCTGGGCACAATTTTCAAGTTCCTTGAGCGCTGCTGTACATTCACTGCTGTCCCTGCTGCACTTTATCCGGTCAAGTCTTGCCAACTGCCGTTCCCTTACCTTTTGGGTTTCGACACTCCTGAATTCAACCGGTTCCTCCCGGCTCGGGCGATGTATGTTGACACCGACGACAGCCTCCTCGCCGCGGTCAATCATGGCCTGTCTGCGGGCAGCGGTCTCCTCTATTCTAAGTTTCGGAAGCCCAGAGACCACCGCCTTGGTCATTCCGCCCAACTCCTCCACCTCCTCAATCAGCTTCCATGCCGCGTCCGCCATCTGCAACGTGGCGGTTTCCACGAAATAGGAACCGGCGAGCGGGTCAACCGTACGCGTTACGCCGGTTTCCTCCTGAAGAATCAATTGTGTATTGCGCGCAATTCTGGCTGAGAACTCGGTAGGAAGCGCAATTGCCTCATCAAGTGCGTTGGTGTGAAGAGATTGAGTTCCACCGAGCACCGCCGCCATTGCCTCATAGGCGGTTCTGATGACATTGTTGTGAGGGTCCTGGGCCTGCAGACTGACGCCGCTGGTTTGGCAATGGGTCCTGAGCATTTTCGAGCGCGGGTTTGAGGGGTTGAATTCGGACATTATCCGGCACCAGAGCAGTCGCGCTGCCCTGAGTTTTGCGATTTCAAGGAAGAAGTTCATTCCTATGGCAAAGAAAAACGAAAGCCGCCCGGCAAATGCATCAACATCCATGCCGCGATCCGTTGCCGCCCTGACATATTCCCGACCGTCGGCCAATGTGTAGGCCAATTCCTGAACGAGGCTCGCGCCAGCCTCCTGCATGTGATAGCCCGATATCGAAATCGAATTGAATTTCGGCATTTCTGCGCTGGCGAATTCGATGATGTCGGCGACGATTCGCATTGATGGCTCCGGGGGGTAGACATAGGTGTTGCGAACCATGAATTCCTTCAGAATGTCATTCTGGATTGTTCCCGAGAGCCGATCTAGGCTTACCCCCTGCTCTTCTGCCGCAACAATGAAACTCGCCAATACGGGTATGACGGCTCCATTCATGGTCATGGACACCGAAATCCGATCCAGAGGTATGCGGTCGAAGAGAATTTTCATGTCCTCAACCGAGTCGATGGCAACCCCCGCCTTGCCGACATCACCAACGACCCTGGGGTGATCGCTGTCATAGCCGCGGTGAGTGGCAAGGTCGAACGCCACGGAGATTCCCTGCTGTCCCGCTGCGAGCGCGTCCCGATAGAAGGCATTGGATTCCTCGGCGGTCGAGAACCCGGCATATTGGCGGATCGTCCAGGGTCGACCGGTGTACATCGTGGCCCTGGGACCACGCAGGAATGGTTCCAACCCCGGAAGAGTTTCCTCGTAACCGGCTTCCGACTGATCCTCCGAAGTATAGAGTGGCTTGACATCAAGCCCTTCAATGCTGCTCCAAACCAACTCCTCCGGGAGTTTGCCGCCGAGTTCCCGGAGGGCCAAATCCCGCCAGTCCTTTAGATTCATGGTCATTGCACCATTGGTCCCTTTTTCCGCAGTTCCCACACCAAGACTAGGTGGTGGGCTCATGAATTATCAACCTGATTCTGATTGCCGCCATTCTGGCTGCTGCCGAGGTGTCGGGAAAGCAAGCATCTCGCAGTGCTCAACGATGCAACCGCAGGACAGCGAATTGGAAGTTGGGGATGTCTTCGGGCCGATTTCCACTTCGGGAAACATCTTGTGCCGGGTCATGCCGCAAAAACTGAGGCAATCAAGCAGCCGGCGTTTCGCAACCAGATCCAAAGGTCAATCCGACAACGCATCGGATCCGGTCATTTCGAAAAGGATGTCTGCCTTGCCGATTGCAGGCCGGGTCTATTTTGATCATTCATTGACTTCTTGAAGTTGAATATCTGTTGATTGACATAGCTGTGTTGATAGCCTTCGCCCGCGGCGTATTCACAAAAATGCAGGCAAGTGTCATGTGCCTTGATCAAACCGTGATTTGAACGTGTCAAGTCATCGATTTTCTGAAATTTCTGCGGAAAGGTGCCTTTGGACATCTGTGTATTCCCTTACCTTGATGGCTCCCTTCGCCAGAATGTGAGGTGGCCAAGTTAGCTGGGAATTCCGGAAACAACTGTCGAGAATGAAGAACTTTCGGTTTTGTTGCAGGGCAGCTCGCGCCTGAATCAAAGTGGGGTGTGAGTCGCGTATTGCGACGCCATGGGTTTTGCTATGCCGCCAAGGCATGATTGCTGCGTTTCCGGTTGTCGTTGGCCGAACCTGCGGGCCGCGTGTCTCCACGAGCCAATCCCGGGCGGCATCGAAGCGATTGGAATTCTCAAGGGACCGGAAAGTCAGAATCGCATGGCCGCCCTCAAGGCCCCATCTCATTCCGGATCTCTTCAGCCGCTCACCAATGTGTGTTTTATGCGCGGCATCAACTATCCCGGACGCAATAGCCAATCGCCGACGCCGCAACTCGTGGTATCGCATCCGATGCCGGCCCCGTCCTTCATGTGGCGGATTGCCGGCAAGCGGTCGCGCTCGCCTCCGCCTGACCTCGCCGGGATTCAGCCGAACGGCGCCCAATGGTGCCGACGGGAGAGGTGCGCCTGCGAAACAAAAAAACCGCCTGACTCCGCGTATGCGGCGGCTCGAATCACCACAAAAACCGCCTGCGGGACGCTTGAACCGGTTTAAGTCAGGCAACTTTCGGTCCCGGCAACCCGTCGGGCGGTCGCCACTCGGAAGATTGGTGCCCAAAGTCAGCTAACCGGAAATTGCTGGGCTTTTACAGTTATGGCAAAGCCAAGGTACGGTGACTTCGACTGGATATGTGCGTGCGCAACCTGTTCGGCACTATTTTCGTAGAAGCTGACCGTGTTCCCAAAGGTAAACTCCGCGTCGTATGCATGCTCAAAACCCATAACTCACCTATGCTCAGAAGTGGCTTTGATAAATTGTCCTTCTGCGGCGAGCAGGCCCAAGGCAATCAAGAATGTCGCTGCACCAAACACGATCGGGATGGAGTTTAGGGCAATAAACCCAGCTACGATAGCGACCAAAAATCCTGACATAGAGTCGGAGATGTTTGCCAAGGTAGAGAATGTCGCGAAATTGACCGGTGTGGTATCACTGGAAGAGTTCAGTTGAATGACAGAGGGAATAGCGACATCAACAACGCCTCCGAGGCCTCCTAAAGTTAGACACGAAAGGTAAAAAAGATGCGCCTGAGATGGAAGAACACCAATAAAAAGAATAGAGAGACCATAAAGCGCCCAACAGCACAATAGAGCCCGTAAGGTCCATGTTTTCCCTTTCCCAGATAGGAAGGATCCAAGGATCGCGCCAATACCTAAAAGTGTCATAGCAGTGGCAATCCCATGATCTTCTTTCACAATCTCGAGAGCCAAGCCCGGCAAGACAACAGAGATGACACCACCCACGAAGACGATAAGCGCTCCGGAGTAAACGGCTGCTTTCTGGCCGGGGGTTCTTCGTTCCAAGGCAAGGTTTTTGTAATATTCGACGATTGCTGCCTTTATCGATATCACGCGTTCTCCTTGTTCAAACGCTTTACCGCCTTCTTTTCGAGGAAGGGGAGCAATGAAGATAAGTGAGATAAGGAATGTAAGAGCGTCCAGTAGAACCAGCAGGAATTCTTCAACTCCGATGTAAAGCAAATATCCACCAATCGCTGGCCCCACGATCATTCCCGACTCCGTGAACATTTGGTTAATGGAGTTGATCTTTGGTAAATCGCCTTTTTCCACAGAGTAATCACGTAAAGCGGTAAAGAAAGCTGGGGTAGAGAATGCGCGGATCGTCGTGACGCTTGCACCATAAAATACCAGTGCAGAAAAACTCAAGTTACCGGTCCATAAAGTAAATGCAAAGCAACAAGCCAAAACTAAGCGAATGGTGTCACACCAAATCAATATTGCCCTCCGTGGATAATGGCTTGATACCTTTGCAGATAGCGGCCCGAGCAATAGATAGGGTAAGAACCTTAGCCCATAGGCAACCCCCACCCCAGCGGGGTCGGATCCTGATAGTTGGTATGCCAAGACCACAAATAGCATCTCCGCAAGCCCGTCTCCGAACTTCGAGATCAAACTGCCGCCAAGAAGACGCCATACGTGTTTAGTATTAAAGTAGTCGAAAACAATCATATGCAATAAGCAATCTCTTCTCGTGTAAATTGTCGCTTGCCGCTGGCAAGTTGCGTTCGAATGACTTTGTTGAGTGCACTCTTTTCAGGCCTTGGCATCATATTGTAAATTGCGTTCACATACCACAACCAACCGGTCTTTGTGATTTCAAAACTGTTTTCAATCTCAATAAACAACCCCGCATCAAACAAATCCTTGAACAACTTCAAAGTTTCTTTGGGTATAAGATCCCATTCAACTTTCGATTTCTTGATGGCACCATGATACGGGAACCGTAGCGGTAAGGGGCGACAATGATCTAAAACTTCGGAGTATGAACTTGTGATACAAGGAATTTTACCTTCACTAATCTTTATTACGCAATCTGAAAGGCTGTCAGTATTCGTAGTGACATATCCAGTCGTCGAACTTATCGCATTCGTTCCAAACCCCAAAAGGTCACGACCATCATATCCATATACCGCCTCGTGATATACAAATGTATACGATCGACAATTCGTTGAAAACACATTTGAAGACACTCGAAACAGCCCAGCGGCGGAACCACTTGAACACGCTGTTCCAGTTGCCGAAACGCTCCGGAAAGTCGCGCCAGGGTGATCCCGTCCGGATCCGCCAAAGCACGACCTCAAGAAACTGCCGATTGTCCGCTGCAGTGGCGCCGGGATTGATCGTCTTTCCGGGCGGCATGGACTCGACCCGCTCTCACATGTCGTCGGTCAGTACGGTCCTGTCTGCATTCATCTTGCAACCTGCTCAATTTGCCTGTGCCGCCGTTTCGGCGTGCGGTGCGGCAAAAAACCGCATCCATCCGCCTGAATCACAATCCGATTGTCAACAGGCCCCAGTCAGGTTGGCACATTATCGCGGATGAGCCGGACACCGCAGGTGGAAGTTCACGGCAGGCATGCAGATCTGCGCCGCGCAATTCGAATGTCAGTTGAAAGTTGCTGCCTTGGCGAATACAAGATTGGCCTAGCAGTGAGCGGCGGTGTCGATTCCACAATCATCGCAAATGAATTGAACCAGTTGGGCATCAGGAACGTCAGTGCCTTCAGTGTTGTCCTGAGCGGGACGGAAGATGGCATACGGGATCTGTCGTAGCTTCAATTGCAAGATGCTGATGCCTGGAAGGGCTGGGATCACCATTATGTCGAGTTAACCAGAGACGTCTTTGTCGCTCACACATTGTCGTCGATAAAGAGCTTTGCCTATCCAACGGATTTGCACAGCCTGTCGCTGTAGTCCGCCTTGTCCAAGTTGGTGGCCGACGCCGGATTGCGGGTTTTACTGACCGGAGAGGGCGCAGACGAGTTGTTCTATGGTTACGAAAAATATGAAAATGCCAGGGCCCAAAACGCGTCAGTGGCCATTGTCTGGATGGCCCAAAGGGCGGGTATATCCGCCGTATTTTTCCAGGCGGCATCGTGAATGCTGGATTGGAAAGGAGGGCTGTATTTGCGGCTGGGGATTTCTGGGATGGAATTAGAAGTATCGAAATTGCCGACCGATTGAGAAAACTACTGTTGCGCACCGATCTCATCCTGATGGACCAGAGCATTGAGGGCCGCGTGCCATTCCTGCACGCTGGTATCGCGATGACCTTGAACCACGCACAACTCGCCGCTCACCACAGCAAACTGATACTTCGTGAAATCTATGCGCCCGAGATTCCCAGCTTGTCGGACACAAGGAAAAGGAGGTTCAAGGCATCCGAGCGGCTTTTTGGCGATGTATTTGATGATCCCTTGATCAACGAGCGTGTGTTCCGACCCGTGGACTTACCGGGGCTGAATCTAAGCGATGATCTGATCAACGAAATATATGCGACCTAATCCGCAGGCGACACATCGGTTCAAAGCGACTTGTCCGAGCTCTCATTCCAAATCCTAACCACCAAGAAAGCGATGAGATAAGCAAATGAAGCAATTCAATAAGGTTGCGGAACTTTACGCAAATGTCCGTCCTACCTATCCTCGTCAGATCTATATCGAAATTCTTGAACGTAATGGAAATGCCCGCTTCCAACAGGCCGTGGACATTGGCAGCGGTGCCGGGCATTCGACGGTGGGGCTTGAGTTGATCTCGAACCAAATTACGGGCGTCGAACCCGGTGATCAGTTGCGGCTTGAAGCCATCAACAAATTTACGGACCACAGGTTCATCAACGGAAGCGGTGAGGACACAACACTGCCGGATGACTACGCTGATCTGGTCACGGTTGCGACGGCATTTTACTGGATGGACCGCGAAAAGACGATCCGCGAGATATCGCGGATTGTGAAGCCGAATGGCATCTTGGCTTTGTACCGATATTTGTTCCCTGAGATCGCATCCGATGCGAACGCGGTTTTGGTTCAGCATTGTGAAAAATACTGGGACAAGTACCGCGATCCGCGTTTGGTCTGTGAAGACGATTCTGACAAATTGCTGGCCGCTTCCGGTTTGTTTTCGAATGTCGAGTGCTTCTCTGTCGAAAACATCTGGAACCTATCCGTCGGTTGCTTTGTCGGGTTCCTGCGCTCGACGTCATACGTGTCGAAATACCTGGAAGAAATCGGCGACGATGCCGAAGGCTATCTTCACGATCTTTCCGAGGCGCTGTCAGATGCGAACGGCACAGACATGTTGGATGTGAATTTCGACATACACATGATTTTAGCCAAAAGTTCAAAGGGATAGGCCGATGTCGGTAGGGCCTGTTTTTCCATTGCACGGCTTCGGAAATACGGCCGAGGACATGGCACAGGAGATGTCGCCATATTTCAAACGCTTGGATATGGGAACCTCATGATTATGGGAACCTGAGCCGCTGTAGTCATTGATTTTCAAGGAATTGGGCAAGGATCAAGTTCCCATGACATTAGCGAGTTCAGGTGGCCGCCAGCAATGCGATCAACTCGTCCTGGACACCTTTGAACATACCCTTGCGGAGGCTGGGAGGGCGCCATTTGTCAAGCGTATCCAGCTTGTCGGCCGGATCCGACTGCAGATATGTCACTGTGGTCTGAAGGCTTGAGTGGCCAAGCCAGAGTGAGACCTTCCTGACGCTACCAGTGTGGGAGCTCAGATTATTCGGTCATGAATTGGGCGGCTTTTCCCACGCTCCCTGTGTGCGTCTTTTTTGTTTGATCAGGTATAATCCGGTACAGCCCTTCTTTCCCAAGCAGGTATTTTCAGGTAGCAGTGCCATCCAGTCAAACTTAATCAGGAAGCTATTGGCGCGGTTCGGATGCTTGCGATGTCCTGCCGGTTCGACTGACTGACTGCACGCCGCCAACAGCCTCAAACACAAGAGCGTGGCCCGCGCGAATTGCCCCTCGCCCGGCCATGGGCAGCCAGTACAGCTACAATTTGAAACAGAACTGATGGGATGGGATGGACGCCCCCTGCCCGACGGCATCGCGAATTGCCATGGTGGCGACCAAAGTTGCTGAAGCATCGGGCTCGTTGCCGCTGGCTACTGCCCCTGTTTGCAAGGGTGTGCCCGTCTGCCGTCAGACTCGCCCCTGAATACCCCGTTCAGAACAATCCTTCCACTTCACCAGCATCGTTGAGCAGGATGGATTCAGCGGCTGGAACCCTCGGCAATCCGGGCATCGTCATGATTTCACCGCAAATCGCCACCACGAACCCGGCACCGGCCGAAAGGCGCACTTCCCGGATGGAAATTGAATGGTTTTCCGGAGCACCGCGACGGTTCGGATCAGTCGTAAAGCTGTATTGGGTCTTCGCCATGCAGACGGGAAGATCGCCATAGCCTGACTCCTCCCAAAGCCGCAGTTGATCTCGGATCTTCTTGTCGGCGACAACTTCACCGGCCCGGTAGATCTCTTTGGCAATTGTTTCGATCTTTTCAAACAGACCGGTTTCGGAAGAATAGAGCGGTTTGTAGTTGGCCACACCGCCTTCAACGATCTCAATGACCTTGTGCGCAAGATTTTCTGTACCCTCAGAACCCAAGGCCCAATGCCGGCACAGAATGGCCTCCGTCCCCTGCGAAGCCGCATACCCGCACACAGTCTCAACCTCAGCATCGGTATCCGAAACGAAATGGTTAACGGCAACGATCGCCGGAACGCCGAATTTCCGGATGTTCTCAATGTGTCGACCGAGATTGGCGCATCCCTGCTTGACCGCGTCGGTGTTTTCCTTGCCGAGATCCTCCCTGGCAACACCCCCATTCATCTTGAGCGCCCGGATGGTGGCAACGATGACAATGGCCTTCGGTGAAATGCCTGCATGCCGGCATTTGATGTTGAGAAACTTTTCGGCACCAAGGTCGGCACCGAACCCCGCTTCGGTTACCACATAGTCAGCAAGCTTCAGCGCAGTCTTCGTCGCAATGACCGAGTTGCAGCCGTGAGCGATGTTGGCAAACGGACCACCATGGACAAAGGCAGGATTATTTTCGAGGGTTTGAACGAGGTTGGGCTGCATCGCCTGCTGCAGCAGCACCGTCATCGCTCCGTCGGCCTTAATGTCACGGCAGTAAACCGGAGACCTGTCTCTGCGGTAGGCAACTATTATGTCCCCGAGTCGTCTCTTGAGATCGTCAAGATCGCTGGCCAGGCAAAGAATGGCCATGACTTCGGAGGCTACAGTGATGTCAAAGCCCGCTTCCCGCGGAAATCCGTTGGCGACACCGCCGAGACTGCAGTTGATCTGCCGAAGGGCACGGTCATTCATGTCCATCACCCGACGCCAAGCGATTCGGCGAACGTCGATCTCCAGTTTGTTGCCCCAGTAGACGTGATTGTCGATCATGGCCGACAACAGATTGTGTGCCGAAGTGATTGCGTGAAAGTCACCGGTGAAGTGAAGGTTCATTTCCTCCATCGGAACAACCTGTGCATGGCCTCCGCCGGCAGCTCCCCCCTTCATGCCGAAACATGGTCCAAGCGAAGCCTCCCGGATGCAGATCGCAGCATTCTTGCCAACTCGATTTAAGGCATCCCCAAGACCAACCGTCGTTGTTGTCTTGCCCTCGCCCGCCGGCGTAGGGTTGATTGCTGTTACCAGAACTAGGTTGCCGGATTTTCTTTCCTGAACGGAATTAATGAAGTCGGCCGATATTTTGGCCTTGTCATGACCGAACGGCAACAGGTCCCGTTCAGGAATGCCAAGTTTGGCCCCAATTTGCTGAATGGGAAGTTTGTTTGCCCTTCTGGCGATTTCGATGTCCGTTGCCATGTCCTGCCACCACTCCGATTTTGATCAATTGCCGAGCTTGTCGCCCGGCGCAATACCCTCATTCGCAACCCAATCGGAAGCAGAAATCTTCCCGCTTCCTGCAGGCCTGACCCGCTGAACGGCAATGCGCCCGCCACTGGCCTGAACAACGACGCCCGATGCCGAAACCTCAACCACTTCGCCGGGATTGCCTGCGCCGCTCATTTTTTCCGAGGTGTAGATCTGGACCTGTTTGCCACCTGCAAGTGTCCATGCGCCCGGCTGTGGATTTGTGCCCCTGATCAAATTGTAAACCTCGTCAACGGATTTCGACCAATCGATTTCCGCATCGGACTTTCTGCACCAGCTCTCATAGGTTGACTTGCCTTCATCTTGGGGCAGACGGGGCGGATTGTCCGACATGAACAGGTTGCAAACCTCAATCACCGAGTCGACAGCAGCCGGGAAGATTTTTCGGAAATAGACATCACCCAATGTATCGTCAGGACCAATGTCGCACTCCCGCTGCAGCAGGATGTCGCCCTCGTCAAGGCCGTCCGTCGGGTAGAACCAGGAAAACCCGGTCCTGCTTGAACCCCATATGATCGGCCAGTTGATTGAGCTGGGACCTCGATGCAGCGGCAGCAGGGACGGGTGGAAACAAATCGAACCCTTCGCCGGGATGTCCCGCGCCGCCTCCGGAACAAACAGTGTAACATAAGCCATGATCATGAGATCGGCATTGAAGGACCGCATTTCAGCCAACGTGGATTCGTCCTTGAAATTTTTTGGCTGCAGCACCCGAATTCCGGCCTCAAGCGCCGCTTCCTTGAGAGGATCCACCGGCCGCCCATCCTTGTCCGGGGCACAGTAGACGGCAACAACTTCATCCCTTCCAACTTCCAAAATCTTCTCCAGTGCAGCCTTGCCGAAGGCCTGCTGACCCATGACGATCAATCGCATCGAACTCTCCTTTGGATTCGACCGGTTTCAATCAATGGTGCCGACGGCACCCGACTGAACAACCCGATCCAACTCACCACCTTCATATCCCAACACTTCAGACAGGATCTCAACCGTGTGCTCGCCCAAAAGCGGCGAGCGTTTCACCTCAACATCGTGATCGGAAAACTTGATCGGACATCCGACCGACACATACCTGCCTCTCTCCGGATGATCGACTTCAACGATCGTGCCGGTGCGCCTTAGCCCTTCATCCTCGGAAATTTCCTTCATCGACAGAATTGGCCCAACCGGTATGCCAAGCGGATTGCAAACTTCCATGACCTCGAACTTGGTCTTGGTTTTGGTCCATTCCTCAATGGCGTCAAAGACCTCGTCCAACTTCGGCAACCTCGCAGGCGGGGTTGCGTATTCCGGGTCGGATTTCCACTCCGGCTTTCCAATAACATCACAAATCTGCGTCCAAACCGCCGCCTGGGTAATGAAATACGTATAGGCATTCGGATCGGTTTCCCAACCTTTGCACCTGAGCACCCTGCCCGGCTGACCCCCGCCGGAATCGTTGCCGGCACGAGGCGTTGAATCACCAAACGGTATTCCCTTCCCGTACTGGGAGTATTCCTCCAGCGGTCCCTTCTCAAGGCGTTGCTGGTCCCGCAGCTTGACCCGGCAAAGATTGATCACCCCGTCCTGCATCGGTGCGAGCACCCGTTGCCCGCGTCCCGTTCTTTCCCGATGGAGCAGTGCCGCCAATATTCCCAAGGCCAGGTGAAGCCCGGTGCCGGAATCTCCGATCTGCGCCCCGGTAACCAAGGGAACATCATCCGGAAAACCGGTGGTAGAGGCAGAACCCCCTGCGCATTGCGCCACGTTTTCGTAGACCTTGCAATCCGCAAACTTTCCGGGACCGAACCCCTTCACTGAAGCCATGATCATTCTGGGGTTCAATTCCTTGACCTTGTCCCAACCAAACCCCATCCGATCAAGCGCACCAGGCGCGAAATTCTCCACGAGAACGTCACATTCCTCAATCAGTTTCGCCAGCACTTCCTTGCCAGTCTCATCCTTGGTGTTGAGTGTGAACGAACGCTTGTTGTGGTTGAGCATCGTGAAGTACAGGCTGTCCGCACCGGGAACATCAACCAGTTGATTTCTTGTGGCGTCCCCGGAGCCGGGTCGCTCGACCTTTATGACATCTGCACCCAGCCATGCCAGCAGTTGAGTGCAAGTGGGACCCGATTGAACATGGGTGAAATCCAGGATGCGAACTCCATCAAGCGGTGTCATGTGACTCTGTTCTCCGTATTTTCGGCTGTGCCGCCAGCACTTTCATGTGAAATTCGGGCCATCTGGCCAGATCTGCCTCATCAGGGCCGATCCAGCGATGCAAATCCGGGCGGCCAATTGCCGCACACGCGCATTGCCGGAGGGATTTCGGCTCCTTCCGATAATCCCCTCAGTTTCACCGCCTGTCAATTTCGCGATCAAGGAACTGCCAGCTTCTCCTGATGTATTCGCCAAGGCGAAGCGTGTGGTCGCGAACCAAATCCCCGGCACGATTAAAGTCGCGGGACGAGATCGCCTCAATGATATTCGAATGATCGACAACGGAACGGTTGGTTCGCGAAGAATCCCGCATTGCACCCCTTCGCACCGGTTTGAGTTGATCGAACAGATCCTCGGCGTGCCTCTCCAGGACCGCGCATTTGGACATCGACATGATCATCCTGTGAAACTCAATGTTCGCCTCCGAATATTCGCTGAGTTTTGCCTTGGCCTTCTCCAGCGTGTATTTGTCGCCGATCCGGCGCAACCGCCCTATATCATCATCCGAGGCACGCTCACACGCCAGCCGTGCAGCCATGCTTTCGAGGGCAGCCCAAACCGTAACCATCTCCACTACCTCGTCGCAACCGCGACGCTTCAGATAGACGCCCTTTCTTGCCCTGATTTCCACCAGCCCCTCTTGCTCAAGCCTTACGAGCGCCTCGCGCAGAGGAGTCCTGGAAACGCCAAGCCCATCGGCAAGCTGACGTTCGTCCAGCTTCAACTCCGTACTGCGGTCGTAGATGTCGACATCCAAGATCGCCTTCCGCAAAACGCGGTGGGTGTGATCCTTGAGTGACGTGTTCGACGCGACGGGCTGCAATAAAATTACGTTGGTCATCCGATTGGAAATTCCGGCCGAGCCTTGCACGAATCATGCATTGCCGCTCTGGTATACAATATCCCAGTTGCGTGCAAATGAAGCGGTGCCTCGGAAAGCGGAAGCACACTTTGCCAAAACCCCGAACTTAACGTGCGGCCCATCAGACAAGGGACAATACCGATGTCCAATGCAATTCGGACCGGGCAACGTCCGATGCGTTGCAACGGAGTTGCCAATACGGCCCGATTGCGGCATATCTTTATGAAGTCAATGTACCCTTGAGTTTCGGTAGCCTTCAGGCCGGGCCGAAACGAGGTTGCGGGGGGTAGTTCATGTTCCTGATGGAGCATCACGCTAAGGCACTGCTGCGGCAGAACGGTGTCGTCACTCCGAAGGGCAAGGTGGCGGAAACGCCGCTCGAAGCCGGAAGGATCGCCGGAGCGCTAGGCGTTGGCGGATTTGCAGTCAAGGCACAGATTGGTGCCGGAGGTCGGGGGCTTGCCGGCGGCGTCCAATTCTCCGACAGTCCAAAGGATGTGGAGCGCCATGCAGCCGGAATGCTCGGCAATCGACTTGAAACCGCTCAGACGGGAGTGCGGGGCGAGATCGTCAGAAAGGTGTTTGTTGAAGAACGGATCGACATCGATCGGATGTTCTATTTTTCTGTTTTGATTGACCAGAACTCCGCGGAGCCGGTCCTTTTGTTTTCCTCCTCTGGAGGAGTTGAATTTGAGCGCGTCGCAGCCGCAGACCCCGGTGTTATCAAGCACATCCACCTCAAAGAAATCGATTGGCGGGAACCGGAGGCGATCTCCGAAATTCTTGGTTCCGTCGGTTTGTCGGGAAACGCCGCCAAATCGGCGGCGACCGTCGTGACCGGAGCAATCCGGACCTTTTTCGAAAACGACGCATTGTTGATTGAGATCAATCCCCTGGCTGTTACAGCCACCGGCGAAGCGGTCGCTGTGGACGCCAAGATGGTTGTCGACGGAAACGCATTGCCTCGGCATGTCGAACTTGAGGCTGTCGTCTCCGAAGCTGCGGTCGAGGAAAGTGAACGGCTTGCTCAGGAAAACAACGTCAATTTCGTTGAATTGGATGGCAATATAGGGCTTGTGGTCAACGGTGCGGGCCTCGGGCTTGCAACGCTTGATCTCGTGGTCGAATTGGGCGGCCGGCCAGCGAATTTCATGGACATCCGAACCACCGCCGGAAGTTTCCAGATCGCCAGGGTCGTTCAGATGCTGATCGAACGCCCGGACCTCAAGGTGATGCTCGTCAATGTGCATGGAGGCGGAATGACTGTCTGCGACACCATCGCAGAGGCGCTGAATTTTGCATATTCGCGGACAGGAAGCGCGATTCCCATCGTCTATCGCGCTGCCGGCCAAAACGCACCTTGGGCGTTGTCAATTATGCAAAACCGCAAACTTCCGTTCCGTCAATTCGACAACATGTCGCAGGCGGTTGCCGCCGCGGTTGAAATGGCGGGATGAGTCCGGGCCAATGTCAATCATTGTGAACAAGGACACCAAGGTGCTGGTCCAAGGCATGACCGGGCGTTCAGGAACGTTCTATTCGGATGCGGCGATGCGCTACGGTTCGACATATGTTGCCGGTGTGCGACCCGGAAAGGGTGGTGGCCGACATCTTGGATTGCCGCTGTTTGATTCCGTGGCCGAGGCAAAATCTGAAACCGGTGCCAACGCAAGCCTCGTCGTTGTGCCCGCGCACGGTGCGGCCGCGGCAATCTTGGAGTCAATCGAGGCTGAGGTCGGGGTCATTGTCTGCATTACCGAACGGGTTCCGGTGCACGATATGGTCAATGTCAAGGCCGCACTCAATGGTTCGGACTCTCTGTTGATCGGGCCGAATTCACAGGGGGTGCTGGTTCCCGGTGTTTGCAAGATCGGAGTCATGTCAACGGCTGACGCCTCTCACGGCTGCATCGGAATCGCTAGCCGCTCGGCTTCACTCGCAAGCGAGATTGTGGCCCAAACGACAAGGGCGGGACTTGGCCAGTCCACCACGGTCGGAATCGGCGGAGATCCGATCCACGGAATTGGATTCGTGGAATGCCTGAAATCGTTCAGGGAAGACCCGGCAACCCAGGGAGTTATTCTGGTTGGCGAGCTCGGCGGCGATGAAGAGGAGCAGGCCGCCGCCTATTTGTCGGACTCCGGCTATGAAAAACCGGTGGTATCAATAATCGTCGGGCGGCATGCCCCGCCGGAAAGGCGCATGGGGCATGCCGGCGCACTCTCGGTGTTCGGAACGGGTTCAGTGGGCAGAAAGGTCGAGTTGTTGTGCGAGGCCGGAAGCGTGGCGGTTCAAAATCCGGATGAAATTGCCGGTGCGCTGAAGGCAGCACTGGCGGAGAGGCAAAACTGAGCGGATTCCGGCCTCAACTGCACAACCAGACGGTATTGTGATTCCGCTGGTGGAGCGAACAAGCTGCGCTCAAAACAACCATGCTGAATCAAAATGTTGATTTCCTTCGCACGGTTCGGCTATAATTGGTGCAATAAAGGCAATGGCCACCGGTTGAGTGGCAGACGATACGGGCAAGAATCAGATGAGTAATTCGCAGGCAGCCATTAGCTTCAGCGACAACCACTCCAAATCCGACCCGCGCACGCAGTTCGCTGCACTGTGCTATCGCAGGAGCGGGGACCGGAAGACCGAGGTGCTTCTGGTAACCGGCAGGAGAACAGGGCGGTGGAAACTGCCCAAGGGATGGCCCACTGCAGGGTTGACACCCGCCGAGACGGCGATGAAGGAGGCTTACGAGGAAGCAGGTGTTCGGGGAACCCGACATGAAGAGTGCGTGGGCCACTTTGTCTATGATAAAACCTTGAACGGCAAGGCAACGCTTCCATGCATCGTGGCGGTGTTTCCGATCAAGGTTTCCAGCCTTGCCAAGAAGTTTCCGGAAACCGGTGAACGGAAATTCATGTGGCTCACTCCCAAGAAAGCTGCAAAAAAGGTTGAAGAACCCTCCCTTAAATCCATCCTCAAGCAATTCGACCCATCAAATCTGCGGAATTGACAACGACAATCGGTGCAGCCGGAACAGCGGGCCGTCCACGCTTGTGTTGCCTTTTGCCTCGTGCCAACAGCCCAGAGAATTTTTGGCTCTGCCCGACGCGACATCAAACGGGAGTCAAACGCCTGGGGCAAATCGATCGTTCTGCGCCTCTGCATTTGTTCGGGTTCCGGCAGGCATTGTGCTCTCGGTTCCGGTGAATGGCTGCGAGCGTTCCGCAAACCATGGAACAGCCAGATCCCGAACCAGTTGCGGATGAATTGATTTGGCGGTCAGGGTGGAATAAACATCTGCCATGATAAGATTTTCCCTGAAATGCTCGAACGGGCACTGCTTTGACAGCTGGTTCAAGTCCAATGAAGCCTATGAATCGCTTGGAATGGCGGAAATGCTGTCCTGTCCTGTCTGCAACGTCACGGAAATTGAAAAAAATCTGATGGCGCCGGGCCTTGGATCCACGTCAAACGGAAATGAAGCGCCATCGGAGCGACCGACACCGAACATTTCCGCAGCAGCGACACCTTCGGAAAGGGCGCTGAAGGAACTCGCAAAGTGGATCGAAAAGAACTCGGAATATGTCGGGCCGGGCTTTGCCGAGGAGGCGAGAGCCATTCATGAAGGCGATTCACCAAAGCGATCCATCTTTGGAGAGGCGGAGTTTGGCGAGGCGGTTGAACTTCTTGAAGACGGAGTGCCGGTTATGCCGCTGCCCTGGCCGAGTTCCCGAAAAACCAACTGAGTCAACGTTATCAATTGTCGGCCGGAATGCACGAATTGCTGCCGGCCCCACCGATCAAGCCCAATTCGCATCGCAGGTTGCAAATGCCATTTAGCCGTCAGATGAACAAGTCCGACACCTTGACACCATTCCTGGCCCGGCTGACGCGCCGTAGGAGGTCATGATGCCCCTCGTGGTCATGAAATTTGGTGGCACATCAGTCGATGGAATCCGACGCATCAGGAACGTTGCGGCCAAGGTTCAGGTGGAAACTTCTGCGGGCAACAATGTCATTGTGGTGGTTTCCGCAATGGCGGGACGCACCACGGAACTTTCCGAAACCGTCGGAAACATCTCCCGGATGTTCGATGCCAGGGAGTTCGACGCGGTGGTTTCGACCGGGGAAAACGTAACCGCCGGACTGTTGGCGCTTGCTCTGCAGGATCTGGGCGTTCCGGCCCGAAGCTGGCAGGGTTGGCAGGTTCCGGTGCGAACCAACTCGGCACATGGCGCCGCCCGAATTGAAAACATTCGCACGGAATCCATTGTCACCAAGTTCGCGGAGGGGATGAAGGTCGCGGTTGTTGCCGGATTTCAGGGGATAACGCAGGACGGGAGAATATCGACGCTTGGCCGGGGCGGTTCGGACACAACCGCCGTGGCGTTCGCCGCAGCCTTCGCCGCCGAAAGATGCGATATCTATACAGATGTCAGCGGGGTCTACACCGCCGATCCACGCCTTGTTTCCAGGGCCCGGAAGCTGAATCGAGTTTCATATGAGGAAATGCTTGAGTTTGCTTCACTCGGAGCAAAGGTGCTCCAGACCCGGTCGGTTGAATTGGCAATGCACAACAAGGTTCGGCTGCGGGTGTTGTCGAGCTTCTGCGATGGCCCGGGAACACTTGTCTGCGAAGAGGAGGAAATCATGGAACAAAGAGCAGTTTCGGGTGTCGCAAGTTCCCGCAACGAGGCAAAGGTAACACTGATTTCGGTCGCGGACCGGCCGGGAATCGCCGCGGCGGTGTTTGGATTGCTGGCCTCTGCCGACGTCAATGTCGACATGATAGTCCAAAACATCTCCGAGGAAGGAAGGACGGACATCACGTTCTCCTGCCCCGTTGAGCATGTGAGCAAGGCGGAGATTGCACTCAATGAAGTATTGGAGTCAGGTGCCGTCCGCTACCGTTCAATCGTCGCAGACACCGAAGTTTGCAAACTGTCGGTGGTCGGAATCGGAATGCGTTCGCAGTCGGGCGTTGCCGCAAAGATGTTCAAGGCGCTTGCCGATGACGGAATCAATATCCTTGTGATTGCAACATCCGAGATCAAGATCTCTGTCCTTGTGGACCGGAAATACATGGAGCTGGGTGTCCAAGCCCTGCACGACGCATTTCAGCTGGACAGGTGCTGAGCATTGGCAACCAAGCAACATCCGCGCCAAAAGGAAGCTGATTCCCGAACATTGCTGGTTCGGCTTCGAGAAATGGTGGCCGAAGTCAGCGGTGGGCAGAACAGGTTGGACCAGATTACCCGCACAATTGCGGACGGAACGGGTCATGACGTCTGCTCAATCTATCTGTTGCGCGATCCATCGACCTTGGAGCTCTGCGCTTCGGCGGGCCTGAATGCCTCGGCCGTTCACTTGACCCGCCTTCGGGTTGACGAAGGGCTGGTGGGGAAAGTCGCCCGCAGGATGGCTCCATTGAACACGGCAAACGCACCGCAGGAACCCGGATTTCGGTTCATGCCGGAGACTGGGGAGGAGGTCTTTAAGTCCTTTCTTGGGGTCCCGCTGCAGCGGCTTGGCGAACCGCTGGGCGTATTGGTGATTCAGTCCCGTGAATCCCGCCTGTGCAGCGATGACGAGGTTGTGATGCTCGAAGTTGTTGCCATGTTCCTTGCGGACATGACGGAACTTGGCGCATTCGTTGCTGACAACCAGGCAATGGCGGCACCGCATACGAGATCGGTGGAGTTCAATGGCGGGATCGGTCAGGAGGGATTGGCGGAAGGCCATGTTCTGCTTCACGAGCCGCGGGTTGTACTAACCAACCCTGTCGCCGATGACCCTGAAATCGAATATGGCAGGCTGGAAGATGCAATCGGCAAGATGCGCGGCCATGTCGATGAGTTGGCCATGATGGCAAGGCGCAGTGCCAACGTGGAACAGCGTGAAATTGTTGAAACATACCGAATGTTTGCGAATTCGCGCGGCTGGGTCGACCGAATCAGGGATCACATCAGGGGCGGATTGTCGGCGGAGGCTGCTGTGGAGATGGAGCAGTCAAACGCCCGGGCCCGAATGGCGCAGGTGCCTGACGCCTATATCAGGGAACGCCTGCACGATCTCGATGATCTGTCCAACAGACTCCTGCGGACGCTGACCGGCCAAGGGCTTGGTCAAAGAGACAACATTCCGGAAGACCCAATTCTTGTGGCAAGGCAATTGGGGCCCGGAGAATTGCTTGAATACGGGAGAGGATTGAAGGGCGTCATTTTGGAGGGCGGGTCCATCGGTTCGCACGTAACCATAATCGCCCGCGCAATGGCAATTCCCCTGCTGATCCACGTTGAGGGCATAACAACCGAGGCCCTCAACGGCGATCAGGTGTTTGTCGACGGGGAAAGGGGAGTTGCCTATCTCCGCCCCGGTGCCGAGATCGCCGATGCATTCCGGAACAGGATCAGCCACCGCGCGAGCCAGACGGAAAGCTACAAGAACATCCGGAACAAGCCGGCAACCACGCGGGATGGCGAGACGATCTCGCTTCACATGAATGCCGGCGTCATGACGGACTTGCCCAATCTTGAGAGTTCCGGCGCCGAGGGGGTCGGACTTTTCCGGACCGAGCTTAGGTTTCTGGCCAAACCAGCTTTGCCGCGCCGGGGTGAACTTGCAAGGCAATATTCGGACGTGCTGGATTCTGCCGGAGGCAAGCCCGTGGTATTCCGCACCCTCGACATTGGTTCGGACAAAGTTCTGCCCTACATCAACCGCGAAGACGAACCCAACCCGGCACTCGGCTGGAGAGCGATCCGTATCGGCCTTGAGCGAACAGGAGTGCTGAGGATGCAGGCGGAGGCATTGATTCGAGGAGCAAAAGGGCGCCCGCTCACCGTCATGTTTCCGTTGGTGGCGGAGCCGAACGAATTTTATCGCGCCCGCGAAATATTCAACGAGATCGTCGACAGTGAACGAAAACGCGGTCGCCCGGTTCCATCCGAATTGAAAATGGGGGCCATGCTCGAAACCCCGTCCCTGGCCTTCGCTCATGACGAGTTCTTTGAACTGACGGCATTCCTTTCGATCGGGGGCAATGACCTCAAACAGTTTTTCTTTGCGGCAGATCGGGAAAATGAACGCGTTCGCAGTCGCTACGACACCCTCAGTCTCAGTTATCTCGGATTCATTGAGCACATTGTGGAACGTTGCCGCAGTTCCGGCACCAGACTCAGCTACTGCGGCGAGACTGCCGGGATGCCGCTGGAAGCGATTTGCCTCTCTGCAATCGGTCTTCGAATGTTGTCGATGCGGTCCGCATCGATTGGGCGGGTGAAGCACAATTTGCGTCGGGTCAGCCTGGAGGAGGTGCGTGTGGCGATCCAAGCAGCACGAGCCGACAATGCACAATCGGCGCGCCAGCATGTCGCCGATGCGCTGGGTCCCGCGCTCTACTTCAATCCGTAGCGGAAAAGGCGGCACCGCGCGCTTGAAACTTGACGATCACAAATTGCGCCCGGGCAATTGTCAACCAAACGACTCCGGGCACCACCTGCCAATCGAACCTAAAGGAAGTGATGCCCCGGAACCGTCGATCCCAAGCCAAAGCAACCTGGCCGGGTCCGTCGGCGGCGGAAAGCTGACTCCCTCACACCGTTTGAACCCAAAACGGGAATAGTAAGCATGATCACCGACCAGAACCACAAACCGCCAACCTGCCTTGCGCGCTCGATCAAGTCCCTCGCGGATTAACCATGCACCGATGCCCTCACCCTGCCTGGTTGGGTGTACCGCGATTGGCCCAAGCAACAGTGCTTCGTACTCCCCGCTTCCCACGCTTATGGGCCAGAACCGGATGGTGCCGGAGATTTCGGCATGTTCATCGCGTGCCACCAGTGCCAATTCGGGCACCGGATCGACACCCGCCCGCAAACGGTAGGACGGCAATCCCCTCCTGCCCGTCCCGAAGGCGGTGTCCAGCAGTGTCTCAACCTCCCAATTGTCACCATCGGTTTCGCGTTCAAGCCGCAATCGAAATCCCCACCCTGAACTTGCCTGCCGCCGCTTCGTATCCCATGCCCCATCGTTGGGCAAATTGTGGATTCATGCGATTCCGAAAGGCCCAGATTGGCAGGGCACGACCATCCAATTGGATTTTGGGGCAGCGTAACGCATGCGTGCCGCGCTCTCGAACCCGACAACCCAAGGGTTTACCAGAAGTGTCAATGAAGAATCGGCCGCACAATTGATCCGGGCCATCCGTTGGCAGTGAAACTACGCAACCACCTGAAACCGGCCAACGCGGAATTTCGGGTTTTTCTTGTTCATGGAACAATCAAATCGCCTGTTGAATATAGGCAATCGGCGGCGAAAAGCAGAAAGGAGCAATGCAGCCAACATTTCGGATTCAGTGAGCGACATCCCGTCGCGGAAGGCTGTAGGGGCTCGGATTATTCGGTCATGAATTGGGCGGTTTTTCCCACGTTCCCCGTGTGCGTCTTTTTTGTTTGATCAGGTGCAATCCGGTACAGCTCTTCTTTCCCAAGCAGGTATTTTCAGGTAGCAGCGCCATCCAGTCAAACTTAATTAGGAAGCTGTTGGTGCGGTCCGTTTGACAAGCAGGGTCAGCCCGTGTCCGCCGCGCCCGTCGCCGTAGCGCCCTTCTTCTGAGACGTATCTGACGAAGCTTGCGCTGAGGATCACCCGCCGTTTCGTCATTCTGATCGCCCCTGCCCTATCATCCCGATCGTCGCTGGATAATGCTCCGCTTCGCTAACCTTCAGGTAATTCACAAGCATATCCGCAACAGTCGGTCAACATTCCGTTGTCATGGGCAGTGTTGCGATCATGATACTTCCCGAAGGGGAACGCATGCGGCAACTTCCGGAAAACACAGATGATCTTGGTTGCCGGATTGGGAACCACCGGAACCCGCACAGCGACCGAATTCGATTGGCCGCCAACCGGGAAACCAGATCGCCAACATTTCGAATCCGCGGATGGTTGAGATTTTGTGCGGCACGCATCCAATGGCGGCACGTGCAAGCCCAGACTGCAGCCATTTCCGATCGGTGCAGAAAGGAAAGCTGGGTTGCCAGCGAATCTGATTTGGCTTCAAAGCTGCACGGCAGTGCATTCCCGTTGCCGCAGATCAATTCACAAGAAGGCAAGACAATACAGTGGCATGGAGCATGATTCGATGCAAATGCGTAGCTGGTTTGACATCTGCTTCAATACTGCCATAGGACAACGTGGGGCCAATTGAGGAGTGCGTGCGGCATGCCGAAGGAACTTGTTGTGGATCCAACTTCCACCCGGCGGAGAACTGAAATTGAGTTCAAACCGATTCCCGTGCATGCGTACGACCGCAGCCTTGCGGAGGAACGAAAACTGCGGGGCGACGCCGCATTGACGGAAATTCTCCGCCACATGATGGTCGTGCGTGAATTCGAGTCGATGATCGCAAGCTTCAAGGCGACCGGATCATACCGCGGCATTGAATATGCCTACCGTGGACCGGCGCACCTGTCGATCGGCCAGGAGGCAGCGGCTGTGGGTCAGGCCGTTTCGCTGGAACCGGGGGACCAGATTTTCGGTTCACACCGTTCGCATGGGGAATTCATTGCCAAGGGCATGTCGGCCTTTGCAAAAATGCCGAAGGAAGACGTTGCGGATTTGATGGCCAACCATCGGCAAGGACGGCTGGCCGAAACCGTTGATGCGCATCTTGACAGCGTCGGGACATCCAATGCGGAAGCGTTTCTGTTGTTTGGCCTGCTTGCTGAAATCTTCATGACCCAACTCGGATTCAACGGTGGCATGGGCGGCTCAATGCATGCCTTCTATGCTCCGGTAGGAGCATATCCCAACAATGCGATCGTGGGTGCGTCCGCCGGATTGGCGACCGGTGCCGCATTGCGGCGGAAACTGTCCCGGGACGGGGGCATTTGCGTTGCGAACATCGGCGATGGCTCCACCGGCTGCGGACCCGTTATGGAGGCAATGAACTTTGCGTCGATGGCTCAGTTCAGGCAGCTGTGGCAAGCCCCCTTCGATGGCGGCCTCCCGGTGCTCTTCTTTTTCACCAACAATTTCTACGCAATGGGCGGTCAAACCAGTGGCGAAACCATGGGTTGGGATCGGCTGTCGCGGATCGGGGCCGGAGTTAACCAGGAGCAGATGCACGCAGAAACGGTGGATGGGACCGACCCCTTGGCCGTGGCGGACGCCGTTGCGCGAAAGCGTCAACTTCTGGCCCAACGCAAAGGTCCCGCCCTCCTTGACGTCGAATGCTACCGGATCAGCGGGCACTCGACGACGGACGCCAACGCCTACCGCGACCGCGATGAGATCAGGCTGTGGAAGCAACATGATGCCATCGAACTGATGGCCGGAAAACTGATCAATGCCGGCCTCCTGCGCGACGATCAGGTAGAGGACATGAAGGCGGACACCGTCCGCACAATCGAGGCGGTTACAAGTGCCGCTGTCAATCCGAACATAGCACCGCCAGTCGATGTTGGCTCCAATCCCACGCTGATCGGCAAGTTCATGTTCAATGACACCAGCCAACCGGTCCCATCCGGCATCTCAACATTTACCCATCCCAAAGGGGAAGTGGCAGCGATGCGCGCACTTGCCCGAAAGGCCCGAAACGGCCGCGATGAAGAGGGCAATCTGCACTCGCCGTTGCGGGCCGTTACGCTGCGCGATGGGCTTGCCGAAGCAATCGTTCATCACTTGGAGCATGATCCGCTGCTGATCGCCTATGGTGAGGAGTGTCGGGAATGGGGCGGCGCCTTTGGAGTCCATCGGGGACTATCTGAGGTGCTGCCGCATAACAGGCTGTTCAACTCACCCATTTCCGAGGCGGCTATCGTCGCAACCGCCATCGGCCATGCGCTTGCCGGAGGACGGTCGCTGGTCGAGTTGATGTACTGCGATTTCATAGGACGTGCCGGAGATGAGATTTTCAACCAGCTGGCCAAGTGGCATTCCATGTCAGCGGGCGAACTCACCGTTCCAGTTGTTCTGCGTGCCTCGGTCGGTTCAAAATATGGTGCCCAGCACAGCCAGGACTGGACAGGTTTGATCACACACATTCCGGGACTCAAGGCGATTTATCCCGCAACGCCGTTCGATGCCAAGGGACTGATGGCTTCAGCCCTGTCCTCCAACGATCCAGTGGTGGCATTTGAAAGTCAGCGTCTCTACGATCAGGTGGAGTTGTTCGCAGACCGGGTTCCAGAAGAATACTACCGCATTCCGATTGGCGAACCTGACGTGAAACGAACCGGCGAACACATCACAATCCTGACCTTCGGGCCATCTCTCTACAAGGCGGTCGCAGCGGCGGACGAATTGGCCCGCGACGGGATCAGCGTCGAAATAATCGACGCTCGGT
Organism: Paracoccaceae bacterium; assembly: GCA_021296235.1. Classification (GTDB taxonomy): domain Bacteria; phylum Pseudomonadota; class Alphaproteobacteria; order Rhodobacterales; family Rhodobacteraceae; genus JAPOXR01. The sequence continues at coordinate 266,461 of JAGWAS010000001.1, forward strand.
CCCTAGTGCCATTCAATTATGATCCGGTGCTGACCTCCATCAAGAAGACCGGTCATTTGCTAATCGTTACAGAAGCAAGCGAGCGGGGCAGCTTTGCGATGACCGTCGCGGCCACTGCGTCAAGGTATGGATTTGCCGATCTCAAATCTCCGCCGCGCGTGCTCGGTTCACCCAACTGGATCGTGCCCGGTGCGGAAATGGAAAGCACCTATTTCCCGCAGGCGCATGACATCATTGATGTTGTCGCAGGTGAAATCCTCCCCGATGGCCGCAATCGTCGCCGGGGTGTGCGGAACTGGGACGACCTCGCCCTCGCCCGCGCTGGACTGTAGAAGGGAGATCAGCATGGCCACTCGAATTGTTGTGCCTCAGTTGGGCAACGAAATCACCGAAGCGGAAGTTACAGAATTTCATGTTGCGGTGGGTGACACCGTGGTTGAGGGTGATGCGGTCGCAACCATCACAACAACAAAGATGGCGGTCGAAATCGAAACCCCAGAGAACGGCGAAATCGCTTCAGTCGATGTTGAGGAAGGCAGCATTGTTAAAATTGGAACTACTCTCTGCACTCTCTCATGACCCCAACGGCAAGGCTTGCCGAGCTTGGAGGCAGCGGTCCGGACACCCTGCTCATTCACGGTTTTGGATCGGATCGCCTGTGCTGGACGGCCAATGTGCCGGGACTGTCGGAAAAAACGTCGCTCTGGGCCGTGGATCTGCCTGGTCACGGAAAAGCGCAAAATGCGGTTGGCGACGGCAGTGCCGCGACCATGGCGGCGGCTGTCGCCCGGACACTTGACACCCACGGTCTCACTCCGACCATCACCATTGGCCATTCTCTCGGAGGAGCGGTTGCGCTCCATCTGGCAAGATTGCGTCCCGTTGGAAGAATGGTACTGATCGCCCCGCTTGGCGGTGAAAGCACAATCAACACCACCTTTCTTGACGCGTTCACAACGGCAACGGATGCGGGCAAGCTTCATCGCATTCTGCAATCGCTTGTTGTTAACCCGCAGTTGATTCAACCGCAAATGGCTGAATACGTTCTGGAAGGCCTGACCAAATCCCGACGGCGATCTCTTGCCACGATTGCAGCGGCGATGGACGGCATGAAGGTTCCACCGCTTGATGGGGCTCGAATCCTATGGGGGGCCAAGGACCGGATCAACCCGCTGAGCAAGACGTCAGTTCGAACCGGGAATCACGACCTGCACATAATTCCGGAGACGGGCCACATGCCGTTCATGGAGGCCGCAACAACGACAAACCGCCTTGTTCTTGAACTGCTCCCCGCTAATTGATGTCAAGCAAGGCGCGCGCCGCACCTTCATCCGTTACCAGCACATTTGCCGACAATCTTGTGATGGCCGCACGAATCACATTAACCCGGCACCACCCCCCGGACGCCAATACACGCCGCCCGGCCCTAGCAACCGTGTCAAGAGGAACTGCCATGACACGACCGTGGATTTGATGATTCACGGTTTCGCCACAGAGGTCTATGAACTGGCAAAGCACATCGCCGACAGCTCCGGCTGCGGTCAACTCCGCTTGATCCGAATCCGGCACCCATCGACGGGACAATGATGTTGAATTCGCACCGAATTCGCCGCAACTGACGACCGCCAAGTTCATCATCTCAGCCAAACCAAACACATGGTCCAATGCACATTTTTCGAGCAGAATTTGCCGGGTCCCCTCGCAGTCGACAACCAATGGTGCCGGCATGGTCAGGCAGGTTGCGCCCAGTTGATTGGCGATTGCCCAGCCAACATCCACCGGATTGAAATCCCGCAATCGAACCGGGGACCCAAGCAGTGAAATGACAGTTGCGTCCTCAATCCTGGGCGGCCTGAACGTAGCCAGTGCAGCGTGGAGTGACCGCCCCCAGCCAATGCCCACGACATCGCTTGGCCGGATCGCCGAGGACAGCCACTGACCCAAGGCGGCACCGACATCTGCGGCGATGAGTTCTGCATTTTCACCCACCGATGGCACAACAATTGCGGTTTCAAGTTCAAACCGCTCTTCCAGCAACAGGGAAAGCTCCGTCAGATCACCGGCGCCGGGCGTTACCCATATCTTGACCTGACCGTTGGAGCGCGCTTCATCCAGAAGGCGGATTACAGTCGAACGGCTTACGCCGAGGGAATTTGCAACCTCCTGCTGTGTCAAACCGCGATTGTAGTAGAGCCAGGCAGCGCGCAGGCTGGCGGACCCATTGCGGCGTTCACTCATGATCTTTCCGCGAGAAATGCCCGCGCTTCGTCCAACGTCGGCGGATTGCAGCCCGAGCGCATGCAGTTGACTGCGGCCGAGGCGATTGCCAACTCCAGAATCTCGCGCAGGGCATTGGCATCAAGAGCCGCTATTTCTGTTCCTGAGGAAAGATTTCGCGACGCAGCCTGCGCCAATATTGTGCCCGTTACCGTGTCGCCCGCGCCAACTGCGTCAACGATTTCTATCCGGTGGCCGCCGACCCGGGTTTCGGCGACGGCCGACCTTGCGAACGCACCTTCGGGGCCCGTTGTTACGACAACAAGCGGCACCCCGTTGCCGATCAACTTGCCTGCAAATTCCTCAGCCGACGCGCCGGGTGCCAGCAGTGCAAGATCCTCATCGCTCAGTTTCACAATGTCGGCGGCATCAATCAACCTGAACAGCCGGTTGCGCCAATCTTCGACATCTGGAGTCATGACCGGTCTCGCATTGGGGTCAACCGAAAGTATCACCCGGTCGGCGTTTCTCAGTGCGAAGTTGGCAATGTTGTCCGCGCCCGGTTGGTCGACCAGCGAAATGGATCCAACGTGGAGAATGTCGTTCGTGCCAATCTCTGCATCCGGATTTGTCATCTGTGTCGCCGTCGCAGTATTGAAGAAGGCGTAACGGGGCTCCCCGGATTCAAGCTCCACAAAGGCAAGCGTTGTCGGGTTGGAAAGCCGCGGCGTCGATGCAGTGTCGATGCCTTCACGGAGGAGTTCCCCGGCAAGCTTGTCTCCGAACAGGTCTGTCGATAGCGCACCAAGAAAACCGACCTCCGCCCCCTGCCGCGCCGCAGCCTTCGCAGCGTTGTAGGGTGAACCGCCATTGCGCGGCACAAATGCGGTCTCACCGTTGGCAATCAGCGGCACAAAATCAATCAGCGCCTCTCCCAGAACCCATACTTTTTTCATGCGCACCTCATATTCCCGTCAATGTCGATTGTGCAGCCGCCACGGGTCAAGCGGTGAACAAATGCACCAATTCAATTTTGTCATCCTCAACGTGGGTGTATCGCCTTTGACCGTGCAGCAATCGGCCAAAGCGCGACCGTTACGGCGGGGAACAGCGTTCATCGCTCAGATGTAGCTGGCATTCTCATGAACTCCCTGATCCAATCCGGTTATCAAGGACACAACTGCATTGCCGTCTGTTTCCTGCGCGTCAAGCGAACCAACTATCCGACCTTGGCGAAACACCAGTATCCTGTCGACGAGCTTGAAGACCTGACGCAGATTGTGGCTAACGAGAATGACGGGAATTCCCTTGTCCTTCAAGCCGCGTATGATTGTTTCCACACGGGTTGTCTCCTGAACCCCCAAGGCCGCCGTGGGTTCGTCCATGATGATGAGTTTTGAGCCCCAGCCTGCTGCCCGGCTGATCGCAACGCATTGCCGCTGCCCCCCGGACATTCCCATGAGCAGTTGCGACAGATCGGGAATCTTTATTCCGGTTTGGGCCAGCAGCCGCTCGGATTCGCTTCGCATCTTGCGCTTGTTTAGCCAAGACAGCGGACCCAGCCTGAAATGATACTCCTCGCGCCCAAGGAATATGTTGGCCGGAACATCCAAGTGATCGGCCAAGGCAAGGTTCTGGTAGACTGTCTCAATGCCGGCCTCGCGCGCTTCGAGCGGCGAATGGAAGTCCACAAGCTCTCCGCCAAACAACATCTGACCCGCCGTTGGACGCTCAACGCCGGTGATGTTGCGCACGAAAGTGGATTTTCCGGCGCCGTTGTCACCGACAATTGCTATGTGCTCGCCTTCGTGCAGGATGACATCGGCATCGTTGAGCGCCTGGACACCGCCATAGTGTTTCGTCAAGCCGCGTGTTTCCAATACGATGCTGCTCACAACTTTCCTCCCCGAGCACATTCTGCCCGCATGAGACTGCGAAGCGTCCGTTCCCATCTTGACAGACAGGTCAGGCGTGGTATGCCGACATTGTGCAATTGTGAAGTCAAAATGACAAATGCTTCAATCCGAGAGAGGTAAAAAGATGAACATAACCCGCTATGCAGCAGGAACGCTTGCCATGGCCCTTCTGGCCGCACCGGTCGCTGCGCAGGATCTGACTATCGGATACATAACGAAATCAGCAACCAATGCTGGTTGGATGATGATAAATCAGGGCGCCGAGGATGCCGCGGCGGAAGAGGGGGTAAACCTTGTTGCCGTCGGCCCGTCCTTCCAGGGAGACCTGTCGAGCCAGCTTGAGGTATTCGAAAACCTCGTGACCCAGGGCGCCGCCGCGATTGGCGTGGCACCAGTTGATTCAGCTGGCATCGCACCTGCGGTGAACGAAGCAATGGATTCTGACATTCCGGTGATCGCAATTGACACCGGCGTTGCCGGTGCCGTGGTAACAAGCTTCGTTGCAACCGACAATTTGGCGGTTGCCAAGGTTCAGGGTGCCGTTGCAGCGACACTGATCGCAGATGGGCAAACAATCATCTACGTGACCGGAAATCAGGCACAGTCGACCGGTCAGGAGCGTCGCAACGGCTTCCTGGCTGCTTTCACGGCGGCCCGTCCCGGATCGGAAGTTCTCGAAGTTCCGACGGAATGGAACAGTCAGCAGGCTCAGGAAGGCGTGGAGGCCATACTGAACAGCCGGGATGACATTGCAATGATCGTGAACGCATGGGACGGCGGAACCATGGGTGCCAAGGCCGCCTTGGAAAACCTCGGCTACAGCGCCGGTGACGTGAAGCTCGTTGGCTTCGACGGTGCATCCGACGCCATTGCTGCGATGGACGAGGGCTGGGTGCATGCAGACACGGCGCAAATGCTCTATCAGATGGGTTATCAGGGCATCAAAGCCGCAGCAGCAGCTGCACGCGGCGAACCCGTAAGCGCACGCATTGACACGGGCTTCTTCCTGGTTACTCCGTCGACCTCGGGCGTGTACAAAAAGATGGTTGGAATCGAGTAGTTGATCTCGGTCCTCCGAGTTTGAGGGCCGGGCGACTGTCCGGCCCCTCCCCGGAATGGCTTTGAACACCTCCCCGCCTTCCATTCGGAACCATATTGGAGGCCTGCCGCTCAGGCTCCTGATCCGCTATTTCAGGGCTGAATGGTCAGGTGCGCTTCTTGCAATCCTCATCCTTGGAATATCAATTGAACTGGTAACGGACGGGCGTCCCTTCTTCAGCCCGTCAAATCTGTTCACCATCCTCAACAACTCGGCGGCATTGGGAATTGTTGCCGCCGGAATGACACTCGTGATCCTGACGGCCGGAATTGACCTGTCGGTCGGCTCGGTTATGGGGATGTGTGCGGCATTGACAGGCTACGTTGTGAGCTATGTGGGCATGCCGCCGCTCATGGCAATGGCCTTCGGCCTGGGATGCGGAGCGGCGGTCGGGATGCTCCACGGGTCCCTTGTTGCATATTTTGGCATGCCGGCATTCATAGTAACACTTGCAGGCCTCTCGGTTTGGCGGGGAACGGGCCATTTGGCAACCGAGGCCCAGGCAACGCCAAAGATGCCTGAGATATTCAACTATCTCGGCCGCCACAATCCGCTCAAGTCACTGCGCGACGCGTATAAGGCGGGTGAACTGGAAGGCATCTGGGCCAGCATCGGAAGTATACTGGACACCTATTGGCTGACGATTTTCCGCACGTTCCAGATGTCCACAATCCTGTTGGTCGTCGTCTTTGTGATACTGGGACTGATCGTTTCCAACACGAAATATGGCCGCTACGTCTACGCTGTTGGTTCAAGCCCCAGCGGGGCACGACAGGCGGGGATTCCGACATCACGCTATATCACATTGACCTATGTGATCTGTTCGGCCTGCGCTGCATTCGGTGCACTTCTTTTCCTCGGGCGCGCTCCATATGCCAAATCCGACTACGGCGTGATGTGGGAACTTGACGCAATCGCCGCGGTTGTCATCGGCGGAACGTCGCTCTTCGGCGGGCGCGGGTCGCTATGGGGCACATTCATGGGCGTGATTCTGCTAAAGCTGATCAACAACGGGCTGACGCTTGCCCAACTGAATACATTTTGGCAGATGGTCGTAACCGGTCTCATCATCGTTTTGGCGGTGTCGCTCGACATAGTTCGGCAAAGCCACGATCCCGTACTGATCCGACGCTTCCTCGCGGCACTCGCCGCCGGCCTCGCCTTCATGGCATTCCTGACGCCCGGCAGCCTTTGGATTACGGCACAATTGACGCTGCGCGAACATGTTTCAATGGTTGCAATGCGGGAGAGCGGCGCCGCACTGGCCCCGGGACAGGCGCAACGCATAATTTCGCCGGCTGAAATCGATGCCCTTTCGGCGCAGGCGGGAGCAGCCACATGGCCATCCCTGGCACTTCTGATGCTGGCGTTGATCTGCTTGGCGGCGTTCTGGAGGAACACCCCCCTGTTCCTGTCAATCGCCGCCGGTGCCACCGCATTTGCTGTTGCAGTCGTTTTGCTTGCGGGGTTGGGAGCCGTTGCACCCTTCCTGATACTTGCCCTGTGCGGACTGGCCGGGGCACTTGCCGTCGTTCCCATTTGGACACGCGCTCAGGCATTCGCGCGGTCAACCTGAAGGATCAATCCCGTTGCGGTGGTGGCTCGGAATATTTCGCGGTTCATCCTCCAGCATCGCGTGCAAATGAGTGAACCAATTCCAGGCGACCGGCAGGTGCAGTCGGGCAAGTTCATTCAGGCATCCGCCAAATTCATCGCCAGGTCATGATCTCCTGAATATCCGGCCGATCGGAAGAGCGCAGTGACACCTCCCTTGAGCGAATAAATATCGCCTGCGACTTAAACACCAAACCATCGGAAAGCGTCTTGAGACCGTTGGCCGTCAGGGTTTCTCCGGTTGAAACGAGGTCGGCAATGGCTTCTGCCATTTCGTTGGCGACGGTCCCTTCAGTTGCGCCTTGGCTGTCGACGAGGCGGTAGTCCGTCAAGTCAATTCCCCTGAGGAATTCTCTGACCAGCGAATGGTATTTGGTCGCAATTCTGAGGCCCCAACCATGTTCAGCACGAAATCGGGCAGCAACATCATCAAGGTCATGGACCGATTCAACATCAATCCAGAATTGCGGTACTGCGATCATCAGCCTTGTGTTGCCGAATCCCAACTCCGCCTGAATCTCCATGCGCTGGCGCCAGTCGGGTTGCTGTTCATGAACCAAATCGGCGCCGGTGATTCCGAACATCAAATTTCCCCGGCGAATCTCTTCCGGTATCTCGCCTGCGGGAAGGAACACCAACTCCGCCGACACAACACCGGCAGCCCTCACCGAGTAACGGCGATCCAAGTCCGGCTCATTGAAGCCTAGTCCGTTGGACCGCAGCCAATCCAGCGACTTGCCGGACAACCTTCCTTTTGCCGGAACGCCAATCTTGATGTTCATTCCGCCCGTCTCCCGGCTGAAATCAGAACGGCCGGCCTGACAACACCACCGATGGCAGGACATTTCCTTCCGGAACCAAGCACCTCGTTTATGAGATCGTAGCGACCACCCGATGCAATCGTCTCACCGCTGGCGTTCGAGAACCAACCGAACACGAACCCGTCATAATATTCCAGAGTCGTGCGGCCGTAACTGGCCTCGAACGGAAGGCCTGAGGGATCGCAACCGAGTTCACTCAGCGCGTCAATTCGCGCCTCCAGACATTCCGCAGCCCTGCCAAGTCCAGGCAATTGTCTTGAAAGATGCCTCAATCGGGCAGGAATTGCCGACATTGGCCCCTTGATTCTGAGAAGATCCCGAAGTCCCTCGACTTCCTTCCCGCTGAGCGGTTCCTCCATTGAGTCCAAGTCAAGTGCTCGAATTCGATCAATGACCTCCTTGGTGGTTCGAACACCGATCACAGGCCCCGCTCCGGCAACAAGGCGATGCAGATCCTTCCCGCAACCGGCATCGACGAGCAGTTCGTGCCTGCGTTTCGAAACTTTGGCGGCATTGCTGTATTCCTCGACAAGCCTTCGAAAACGGGCAGGCCTCCAAATGTGCCTCAGAAGTGTCGACTTGCGCCGGTCGGAAACCGAAAGGCCTTCAACCGCCGCCAGCAGGATGCCGAGATCGCCCGTCGCAACCCGGGCCTCACTGGCGGCAAGAAGTTCGCGGAATACCAAGAAAATTTCGGCGTCTGCCGCAGCCCGATCCGATGCACCGAAATACTCAATGCCCGACTGAAGATACTCGTTTGCCTTGTCTGATCCAGGCTCCTGCTTCCTGAAGACCGGTCCGCTGTAGGCATAGCGCGCTGGTCCCTTCCGGTTTGACATGTGATGGTTGGCGACCGGAACGGTGAAATCAGGTCGCAGCACCATCTCGTTGCGGGCGGCATCACGGGTAATGTAGGCGCGCGAGCGGATATCCTCTCCATAGAGATCAAGCAGCTGCGCAGACGGCTGCAGAATGTCCACTTCAACCCTTTCGGCTCCCTTGGATTCAAAAAACGCCAGTATCCGTTCGGCTTCCGCGGCAACGGCAGCCCTCTGATCCGCAGACATAAGCCTACTCCGTCCGGCGCAAACTGCGCACGACCTCCGTCACCAGTTCCTGCCGCGCAACCTCCCACTGCGATGGCCTGGTTTTCCACTCCTCGTGAGTTGCAGTCTCAGCCATCTCCTTGCCGAGTTCCAAATCCTTGATCTGAACAACGTCGCGATCGCGCTCTTCAGTGCCCTGAATGATTGCCAATGGAGAGTTCCGCATGTCGGCGTACTTCAGTTGCCTTCCGATGTTCCTGGCATTGCCGAGAAAGAGTTCGGAGCGGATGCCGGCGGCCCTCAATTCGGTGACCATTCGTTGATAATCGACAATTCGGTCCCGATCCATCACGGTCACAAGGACCGGTCCGGAGCTGGCCCGTGCCTCGGTTTGCATCTCCTTAAGTGCAGCCAACAATCTGTCCACACCAACCGAAATTCCGGTTGCAGGAACCTCCTGACCGGTAAACCTCTTGACCAAGCCGTCATAACGACCTCCACCGATCACTGATCCAAACTGTTTCCTGCGGCCCTTTGCGTCGGTGAATTCGGCGGTCAGTTCGGCTTCCATGATCGGACCGGTGTAGTAACCTAATCCGCGCACTATTGATGTGTCCACGCTGCATTGTCCTGCGGAAACACCCTGGGAAGACAGGAGATCCATGATTTCGTCAAGTTCCGCCAAGCCTTTGCACCCTGCGGCGGACCCTGAAACCATGTCTCCGACATGCCTCAGCATAGCTGCACAATCCGATTTTTCCGCGGTCAGGAACGCAAGGATCAGATCAATCTGCCCGCCGGACAGACCTGCGCCCTTCGTGAAGGCACCGCTTTCGTCCTTGCGTCCTGCCCCCAGCAAATCCCTCACCCCGGCGGCACCGAGGCGATCCAACTTGTCCATGGCCCGCAATACGGTTGTGCGAACCTCTTCCAAATTACCCTCATCGCCGGGATCAAGAATTCCGGCTTTGATCAGAACCCCATCGAGCAGGTTCCTGCTGTTGAGCTTCAGGACATAATCGCTGCGGCGGATGCCAATGGCTTCAAGAATTTCGCATGAAAGGCGGCACATCTCCGCGTCTGCCGCCATCGTCGCGGCTCCGACAGTGTCCGCGTCGCACTGGTAGAATTGACGGAATCTGCCCGGACCCGGCTTTTCGTTGCGCCAAACAGTTCCCACCGCATATCTCCGGTATGGCGAAGGAAGACTGTTCCTGAACTGGGCCGCAACCCGGGCAAGCGGCGCTGTAAGGTCATAGCGCAACGCCATCCACTCGCCATCATCCTCCCATGCAAACACCCCCTCATTGGGCCGGTTGGTGTCCGGAAGGAACTTACCCAAGGCCACAAGGCTCTCGACCGCCGGTGTTTCCAGCGGCTCGAAGCCATAAAGCCGGTAGACGGAAGTGATCTGGTCGAGCATCTCCTGCCTGACCTGCACCTCTTCGCCAAAATAGTCCCTGAACCCCTTGACATTGATTGGGCGGGGTCTGCCGGATGCCATCTGATTCCGAACCTTTCCTGAACGATTTCCGATGAGAGGCGCGCTTCCACTAAACGGCGGAACCCGCCGTTGCAACCTGAACCGTTCCCGACGGCGGGCAACCCGGCCTGCATCGGTGTCAGTACATCTCGACCTTAACGATGCCCTCAAGGCTCGTGATTGCGTTCTTGATTTGCTCGTTCACCGGGTACAAACCCGGTATCTTGATTTCGGTGTCAACCGGCAG
>JAGWAS010000001.1:276919-281262 GCA_021296235.1 Paracoccaceae bacterium
GTGCGGTCCTCCCCCTTCAGGATGGATTGCAGGAAATTCAACAACGTGGTTGGCGCGGCCGTACTGTTGAAGAAAATCCTGAGGCCGCTGCATGTTTGGCGTACATCATTCTGGATGAAGTCGATCACGGCGACCCGCAGACTCAGTTTCTCCTTTTCCGCCTTGGCTTCGACAACGGCCTTGATCTTGGCACCCGCCCGCAATCCGTCGCCGGCCGTTGCCAACTCCTCCGAGAAAACGGTGATTTCCGCTGTTGCGGTGGAATCGGAAATTTCGACAAATGCATACTGCGACCCGCGCTGCGACTTTCTTCTGCGAACGGCGGTTACCACGCCCGCAATTATATATGATTTTGTCCTGCCCGTAACCAATTCCGGCAGCTTTGCGATTTCGACGACCCCTTCTTCACGATGTCTGTCCATGTACTCATCAAGTGGATGTCCGGACAGATAGAAACCGATTGCCTTGAATTCCTCTTCAATCTGCTTTTCGTGCGACCACTTGTTGGGTGCTGGAAGATGCGGCTCCGGTAGTGATACGGTGGCATCCCCGAATAGCGACATCTGTCCGGATTCCTTCTCAGCCCGAACCGTGGATGAGTAGTTGATCAATATCCCAACGTTCTCCAGCACCCTCCGCCGGTTTCTCTCAAGGCAATCAAAGGCACCCGACAGGGCAAGGGTTTCAAGCTGCCGTTTTCCCAGCATTTTCAGATCGACGCGCTCAGCGAAATCGAAGAGGCCATCAAATTTGTGGTCGCCCCGAGCCGAAACGACATTGCGCATCGCCTCCACACCAACATTCTTCAACGCGCCCAACCCGTAGGCAATCTCTCCCTTCACAATCGAGAACTCCGCTTGCGAATTGTTTACGCAGGGCGGCTTCAGTTTGATGTTCAGCCGCTTCAGTTCCCGGACGAAGGATTGAAGCTTGTCGGTATCGCCGATGTCGCAGTTCATTACGGATGTCATGAAGTGGATCGGGTGATTGGCCTTCAGCCAAGCCGTTTGATAAACGACAACGGCATATGCCGCCGCATGGGCCTTGTTGAAGCCATACTCGGCAAACTTGGCCATCAACTCCCAAACCTCGTTGGCAGTCTTTTCCTTGACTTCTTTTTGGTTGGCGCCCTTCAGAAACTTGGGTTTCTCGGCGTCCATTTCCGACTTGATTTTCTTGCCGATGGCGCGGCGCAGCAGATCTGCTTCGGCCAAGCTGTATCCGGCCATGGCTTGGGCGATCTGCATGACCTGCTCCTGATAAACTATGATGCCATGGGTCTCGGCAACGATCTGATCTATGAGTTTATGCTGCCTCTTGCGCTTCTTTTTTCCATTCTTGACTGCGCAATAGTCGGGGATGTTCTCCATCGGTCCAGGTCGGTAAAGTGCAATCAATGCGACGATGTCCTCGATCGAATTCGGATTCATCATCCGAAGCGCGTCCTTCATTCCAGTGCTTTCAAGCTGGAACACGGCGACGGTTTCGCCGGACGCACACAGCTTGAAGGTCCTTTCATCGTCAAATGGCAAGTTGTCGATGTCGACACCGATCCCATCAGCATGCAACAGGTCTACGGCCCGCTTGATCACGGTCAGCGTCTTGAGTCCGAGGAAGTCGAATTTGACTAGGCCAGCCTTTTCGACCCATTTCATGGAAAATTGCGTCGCAGGGATTTCCGATCTGCTGTCCTTGTAGAGGGGAACCAACTCGTCAAGCGGCCGATCGCCGATGACGACTCCTGCAGCATGGGTTGAAGCATTTCTCAGGAGCCCCTCAATTGCACCGGCATTCCTGAACAGCCTTTCAATTGTGGGATCGGAATCGCGCTCCTCAACCAATTTTGGCTCGCTCGCAAGCGCCTCACTGATTGACACCATCTTGGCTCCGTCCCGCGGAATCAGCTTTGCGATCCGATCGACCCGCGAATAGGGCACCCTCAGAACCCGACCGACATCCCGTATCGCCGCCCGGGCAAGCAAAGCGCCAAATGTGATGATGTGCGCAACCCGTTCGCTTCCGTACTTGTCCTGAACGTAACGGATGACCTCGTCGCGTCGTTCCTGACAAAAATCGATGTCGAAATCCGGCATGGAGATGCGTTCCGGATTTAGAAAGCGCTCAAACAGCAGCGAAAATCGAAGTGGATCCACATCTGTGATCGTCAATGCGAAGGCGACCAGTGAACCGGCTCCGGACCCCCTTCCCGCCCCGACCGGAATGTCGTTGTTCTTGGCCCACTTGATGAAATCAGCAACGATAAGGAAATAACCGGCAAATCCCATCGACTCGATCACATCCAACTCATATTCCAGTCGCTTGTGGTAATCTTCCGCAGGTGCCGACAAGGTTATCGCCTCCAGCCGAACCTCAAGTCCGTCCCTTGCTTGCCGGCGCATTTCCTCCGCTTCATTTTTGGTAAACACCGGAAGGATCGGTTTGCGGCCAGTCGAGCAGAACGAACAACGGCGTGCAATCTCAATCGTGCTTTCGAGTGCCTCGGGCAGATCCTCGAACAACTCTGACATCTCGTCCTGGGACTTGAAGTGGTGCTCTGGCGTCAGTTGCCTGCGTCCGCTCTTCTGATCAACATAAGCTCCCTCTGCTATGCACATCATCGCGTCATGGGCTTCAAAGAGATTTCTTTCCGGGAAATGAACGTCATTCGTGGCCACAAGTGGCAGTCCCAGTCGGTAAGCGAGTTCCACAAGACCCGATTCGGTGCGGCCCTCACCATTTGACAGTTCAGAACCTTCAACGCGATGTCGCTGCAGTTCAACGTAGAGGCGATCAGGAAACACATCGGCAAGCTCATTCAAGAGGCCTTCAGCAAGTTCATTGCGGCCGGCACCTATCAAGCGACCAACCGGCCCCTCGGAACCGCCGGTCAGGCAAATGAGACCATCGCTGCGATCTTTGAGCTCCTCACGGTGCAACATCGGAATGTCTCGGCCATCGGAAAGATACAGGAGTGAGTTCAGCTTCAGCAGGTTGCTGTATCCCGCCGCATTCTTGGCAAGCAGGACAAGGGGAGCCAATGTGGGGATCCCCGGCCGCGCACCGGGTTCGTCGGCTGCAATCATGCTAACGGCACAGCCATGGATCGGCTGGATTCCCTCCGCAACGGCACCGGTCGCAAACTCAAGGGCACCGAACATGTTGTTGTGGTCGGTAACCGCAACCGCAGGCATGCCGTTCCTGCGGCAAAGTGCTGGCAACTCCTTCAGCCGCACAGCACCCTGAAGCAGCGAATACTCACTGCTCACCCGCAAATGGACGAATCGCAAATCCCCTTCCATGCGGAGTTAACTAGACTCAACAGGTGCAATCCGAAAGTGCTGCATTCCCTGATTTTCGTTGACCTGCCGATTCTGTCTTTACGGAACAGCAGTGTGCATGAATTCCAATCGGCCTTGCAGTCAGTGCCAAGATCAGGAATGCCGGTTCGATCTGCCGGGTATACCTTCGTTTGAGACTCCTTTGAACTGGACAATCGACCTTCGACGTTGCCAACTAGACGCACCAACCTGCAAATTCCAATGCGGGTCCTGATACTTTCCTGAACTCTCCTGTCTGGGTGTTCCGGCTAGTCGGAACATCATTGCCGATCCGAGAGTTTCAATCGCACCGTCTCCCTGAACTACTGCACGGCGGGGCACGTCCATTTCGAAGGTGCCAACATTCACCCAATTCTGGTGAGCAAGTCCCGGCACAATTGGCAACGGGCGGGACAATTTGAGAAATTTCTCATTCGCAAAATTGGTTGCAAATTCGCCATCAAATGAGATTACGGGCCTCAAAAGCAACTGCTTACGGCAACGGACAGTAGCTCGCCACGCAGAAGTGACCTGTAGTAATGCGTTTTTCTTTGGGCGGTTTCGACGTGCAGGCGAGGCCCGCGGCTGCGCTTGCGCGAAGGCTGCGGTTCACGGATGCCGATCTGCTGGCAGACCCTCGCAAAGTTGTACTGGGCATTGTTGCTGCTCAGCCGTTCTGGATTATTCCGACTAACAGCCGATCAGAGGCCGATCCAATCCGAAACAGATCGCCCAATCACCGTCAAAATGACCTGCAACCCAACAGCTTCACAGCATAATCATGCAAAGTCGAACTAAGGATGACTGCCGTGATTCACGACTTGAAGAGACGGGGTCTGTCGATCATTACGAAAGGCGTTTTGTTGTCGAACACATCGTCAATATTGCGGGTCATCAGCACGGCGTCGGTCCAAGCATCAAGTTCCGCCTTGCCGGCGGACATGACCTGTTTGCGCCGCTCTTCCGGAGTTTCACCGAATTTGAGTGAAATCTGGCGAAGCAGGACATCGGCTCGTCCCCTGATTT
>JAGWAS010000042.1 GCA_021296235.1 Paracoccaceae bacterium
ATATTCCAGAGGCGCTGATTTACCCGGAAACTCGCGATCCAGGACTTATGGGACCTTCTGACAGTTCTTGCCCTGCCGGAAGTTCCTGAGGTCATGCAACGGAAATACCCGGCAGCATGCTCACCTCCATCAAATTCTGTTTCCTGACTCACCGATCCAATGTCGCCCGCAACTGCAAATTCACGGCCGTTTCCGGCAAGAGCCAAGATGTTCGCCAATTGGGCAGCTTGTCCGCAATTGCCCGCACAAGCGATGCCAAATGATCCGGGCACATGTTCACCGGAGTTCATCCCCCTGATCCGGTCGGTACCGTTTGGGGTCAGTTGTACAGATTCATCGTGGAGAACAGAGCCGGCATGCCACCTGAAGCAGTCATCTCCGCTTTCAGGGCAGGGAGTGTCGCTTTCCAATTTCTTCTCCTGCATGGACACTTTGCTCACGGCCCTCCTGCAAGCATTTGCCTCCCATCTACAGCATGGCGCAACGAGGTGGAATCTGTTGAGGTACAGTTCCCATTTTTGGTTGCCGTTGGCTGGCGGCAATGCTGCGATTGGCATCTGGCACGATTCTCAGGTCCGCCATCAACAGTGACAGTTGATCGGTTCAATAGGTGAACTTGGCTGAACGGGACGCTGCGCAGGGGGCGGCCAGTTTGTCCTTTCTGGCTTTGCTGAACCTATCCAACCGGTCTTCCAAGGGATCAAGGTTCCTGCGATGGATTCTTTCACGGATTGTCACTGTCGATCTGCCATGTTGCTTCGAATGACAAAACGCGGGACCGGTTTTTTTTGGCAGTTCAGCTGCGTGAACTGTATTGCGTGCAAATGGCCGTTGGCAAGCTACGCCGCAGTTACACCCCCTTTCCTGCTGGATCGGGGACCATTATCTGCATTGATTTGGGACTGGTTGACGGAATTCTGTTATTGGGAGCTGCAGGATCATTATGCCAAGTTTGAGCGCCCATAGCGGCGAACGCGCAGGTCGGCCTGCGCCTTGTGTCCCCAGAACCCTTCGAGTGCGCTGCGTGCTGTCGCGGCCGGAGACACCTTCTGATAGGTGCAGGTTTTAATGAACTTGCCGACCCAAAGCCCGCCTGTATAGCGGGCAGCGCGTCCGGTTGGCAGCGTGTGGTTGGTTCCGATGACTTTGTCGCCATATGCGACGTTGGTTTCCTGACCGACGAACAACGCACCGTAATTGGACAGGTTCTGCAGAAAATAATCCGGATTTCGCGTGAGGATCTGCACATGTTCGAAGGCCAGCGCGTCTGCGGCATCCACCATCTCTGCATCGTCGCGGCAATGGATGATTTGGCCAAAATCCGTCCAGGATCGTCTTGCCGTTTCTGCCGTGGGCAATTCTTCGAGTTGCCTTTCAATTTCCGCCGGAAGCGCCTCGGCAAGAGTGCGACTGGTCGTGATCAGCACAGCCGGTGAATTGTAGCCGTGTTCGGCCTGACCGAGCAGATCCGTTGCCGCCATCTCGGCATCGCAACTGTCATCGGCAATGAGCAGTGTCTCGGTTGGACCGGCGATCAAGTCGATGCCGACCCGACCAAACAGCTGCCGTTTTGCTTCGGCAACAAACGCGTTTCCCGGTCCGACAACAACCGACACCGGTGCACAGAATTCGGTCCCGAGTGCAGCGGCCGCAATCGCCTGCACTCCGCCCAGGCTGTAGATTTCGTCCGCTCCACCCAGATGCATGGCTGCAACAACAGCAGGATTGGGCCGTCCCTCAAAGGGTGGAGAGAGTGCTATGACCCGGTTCACCCCGGCAACCTTGGCCGTAACCACGCCCATATGCGCCGAAGCGACAAGGGGGAATTTTCCACCTGGAACGTAGCAGGCAACGCTATCGACCGGCAGATTCCTGTGTCCCAGAACAACACCCGGCAAGGTCTCGATTTCGAGGTCGCGGAGCGTGGATTTCTGCGCTTCCGCAAATCGGCGAACCTGTTCCTGGGCAAAGGCAATGTCAGCGGTTTGGCGCGGCGTCAGCTCATTCAGGCATTCTTCAATGTCGGCATCACTCAGACGGAAATTCTTCGGGTTCCATCCGTCATACCTTTCGCTGAATTCACGAACAGCCGACTCCCCACGCGCCTCAATTTCATCAAGGATGCCGGCAACTGTGTCGCGAACCGTCCTCTGGTTTTCTGCGTTCTGTTCAACTGTTCTGGATGATTTGAGAATTTCCACCATGATTTCCCTCCAAAGCAGAGATCAGGCCATCAACCGACTGCACCGGCGGATTTGGTTACCTTGACACCGGCAGTGTCGCGACCGGTGTGCTGCTCGGCGGCCACTCCCAGCGGATAATCTTCTGCCGGACCTTCCGGTGCAGTTGGCAGCAAAGGAAAATCCCACCAACCGACGACCTCGGCAGCGGATACCGACACGTCGCGCGTGATTGGAACCTCGACAATTGCCGGTGCCTTTGCATCCAGGGCAGCTTGAATTGCCGGCTCCAGTTGATCCGTGTCGGCGACTCGGGTGCAGCTGTCGAATCCAAAGGATCTGGCCATGGCCGGAAAATCGACCGAATAGGCTTCCCTGTTGCCGGCATGATAGTTGAATTCAGAACCGAGATTTCGTCCCATCAAACCGTCCTGACCATCCCGGATCGATACGTAGCCCGAGTTGTTCAGGACCAGGAATACAACCGGGATGTCGTACATCACACAAACGGCAAGCTCCTGGACCGACATCATGAAGTCGCCGTCGCCGATGATGCAAACGACCGGAACATCTGGTTTTGCGAGCTTCGCGCCAATTGCAGCCGGCACTGCGAAACCCATTGAGGAAAAACTGCCGGAGGTTATGTGCGTGCGCGGCTCGTAGACGGGAAAGGCCTGCTTGGTCGAGGACTGCGGATGGCCGGAGCCCACTGTCACGATTCCATGCCGCGGCAGGGTATTGCGCAGGGCTCTGAGGGTCCGCAACATTGACGTTGGCATCCGTTCAAATGAGCGACGCTTTGCCACTCGACCTTCATCCGGTCAATGCCGTCGAGGTAGGCAGCACGGCCGTCGCGCACCTGTCGCGCCTGTTCGGCCGAAATCCCGGCAAGGATGTCTTCCAGGACGAGCTTGATGTCACCAACCAATCCGCATTCAGTCTCATAATTCTTGCCGATTTCGTGGGGATCAATGTCAACATGGATGAGTTTCGACGGCGGGATCGAGAAAGCGGAACCCTTGCGGTATGATGATGACTACCAATCGGTGAACCGGCATCCGACCGACATCAACACATCGGCCTGAGCTGCAGTCTCGTTTCCCGGCAACGAACCTGGCCAACCAACCGTACCTGCGCAATGCCGATTGTCCTCCGCTATCGCACCCTTTCCGTTCCAGGTGAACACAACCGGAATTGTCAGCGTTTCGGCAAGTTCCGTGAGTTCCTTGGATGCGTTCGCCGAAATCGCACCTCCACCAACCACAATGCATGGCCGCTCCGCCTTCAGCAGGAGTTCGATTGCGCTTTCGATTGCCTTGCTGTCGGCCCTGGGTTTTCCGACTGGCACGCGCTTCTTCAGTTCCTGAACATCAATGTCGGTCTGCTGGACCTGAACATCGAGTGGAATCTCGACATGCACTGGCCCCGGACGGCCGGTCAGCATCGCATTGAAGGCACGATGCATGACAAAAGGCGTCATGTCCGCGTTTATGACATCGAAATTGCGTTTGGTTACCGCAGCAGCGACAGCCGGAAAATCGGGTACCCGGTAGCGGTCGAGTTCCTGCATGACGCCATGGCCCCGCATATGCGTGGCAGCCGAGCCGGTGATCAACAGGAAGGCCGTCGAATCGCATGATGCCGTGGCCATGCCGATCACTGTGTTTGTCGCACCCGGACCAATTGATGTACATGCACATGTCGGCTGACCGGTTACCCTGTAGTGTGCATCGGCGACATGCGCTGCACTTTGCTCATGCATGACCTGAATGAAGGGAATGCCTGAAACCGGATCGCTGAATGCATCCAGCAAGCTCCAGTTGCCGTGTCCCGGCAATCCGACAATGTATGGAACACCGTATTCCTTGAGAGATTTGCCGACGATTTGACCAACAGTTAGCGCCACGGCTTCCTCCTTCATGACCGCATGATGCAAGTTATGTTGGAAGATTATGCAATATTGCTGCAATTATCAATATCTTTCCGCAAAAAACGCAAACATTGTCCAAATTGTCGGAAATGGCGGCCGTCAAAAACGCCCGAAGGCTCAATCCAATCGCCCTGCCGACCCGGCTGCAGGATGGCCGTCATTTGTATGTTGGCGCATTGATTCAAGGGAACGAAGAATGATCCGGCAGGATTCACGCAGCCGGGTGGCCAGACGGGTCCAGCTCGATTGACATTCCATCGAAGGCATCCGTTCGGTTCCGGATTCGACAGAAAGGTCATTGAGCACGACCTCAAGACCCCGACGCCCGCAATGCAGGTCGCTCAACCGGCAACGCCAAATCACCCATAAACTTGACGTTCGACATTGCGGAACCTAGTGTTTCGGTGCGGCAATACCGAAACTTGGAGGAAACATTGTCGGCGACCCTGCGCAAAATTGCAATTGAGGCGGGGGTTGCAGAATCCACCGTTTCACGAGCACTGTCCGGCCATGGGGCAATAGCCGAAGAGACTCGTCTTCGCATTCGCGACATCGCCAATCAACTTGGCTATAGCCGATCGAAACACACCTTGCGCGAAACGGGAGAACGACGCGGAATCGTCGGTGTCGTCGTCGCCGCGCTGCACAATTCCTTTTATACAAATCTGATCGAACGGATCCACGACGAACTCGACACGCTCGGCTTTGACATGATCCTGATCATAGATGACCTGTCAAACACAGCCAGCCTTCGAAAGATGCAGGGGCTGATCGACAGTTCCCTGGACGGGGTGCTGCTGGCCACCGCTTCAATCAAATCCCCTTCGGTGGACCTTCTGTTGTCCAAACGCATCCCGACAGTCCTTGCAATCCGGTCCAACAGGGCGGGAAACGTGGATGTGGTCGAGAGTGACAATCTGGCAGCCGGTTCAGAGGCAATAAGGCATCTCATCGACCTTGGACATCGTCGCATCGGATTCCTGATGGGACAACGCAATTTGTCGACCAGCCTCGATCGTTTTGACGGAGCTTGCCGGGAATTGCAGGCCAAAGGGCTGACGCCGGATGCCGCAAACGTCATCTGGGGCAGCTATTCCCACGACAGCGGTTATTCCGGACTGGTCCAACTCATGAACCTTCCGCAGCCGCCCAGCGCCCTGTTCTGCGGCAACGACGTGATTGCAATCGGCGCGTTGGAGGCATGCCAAAAATTGGGAATAAACATCCCCGGGGATCTTTCGATAATGGGCGTGGACGACATCCCGATGGCCGGCTGGTCCATGATTGCGCTGACTACGATCCGCCAGCCGATTGACAACATTGGAGCACTCGCCGCCCGACGCCTCGTGGACCGCATCGAAGGACGGGCCGACGAAACTCCCAGCCTCGACATACTGCCCACCAGCATAGTCCGTCGCAGAACAACAGGTCCGGCCGCCAAGGATGCTGACAAGACCGGTTTACCCCATTAGGAACCTTCAATCCGACCGTCGGCTATAATTCGACTGCGGAAACTGGCTGCAGGATTGGAACTGCCGTCAACCGGAGTGATGTTTTGGAATCTCGCGGCGGGATGCCAATCCTCTCTGTCGCAGCAGGGATCGGTCGGCTTCCAATTCGGCACAACCGGCTGGAATACTCACCGAATTGCGTTGATGATCTGGTTTGCCGTGAATACCAAATCGTAAGAGCATGATTTGAGCCTGGAACACGGCACCGATGACAAATTTGTCAAAGGCAGCGGCAGTTTCTTCGGATCCATTCCGGTCAACAAATCGGCCAACGATTGGCCGAAGAGCGTTCCAGTTGTGATGCCGCGGCCATTGTAGCCAATTGTGGGCAGATGGTCCTGTGTCATGGCGATGCGGCCGTGCCATGCCTGCTCAAATTCGATCGGTCCCAGATCGGGAAATATCCGCTGGATTCGTCTGAGTGCCCAACGATGCGTAAGGCCAAGTTTTGTGGAACCCACGACCCGGCCCATGGTCCCGACCAAAATCCGACCTTTCGCATCGCGCCGAATGTTGAACATTATGCGCCCCGTGTCCCACAACCCTTGCCGCCCCGGAAGAATGTGGGCTGCCGTTGCGCCCAGCGGTTTCGTGGCGATCTGCAGATAATGGATTGCCGAGAACGCAGAATTCAGGCCAGGCCAAAGATGGTCCGTATATGCGTTTGTTCCAAGAACCACGCTTCCGGCACGCAAATTCCCCTGATTTGTTTCAATCCGCCAACTGTTCCGAATGCGCTTGAGCTTGGTTGCCCGGACTCCGATTGAAATCCTGGCACCTGCTTCGTTCGCCGCACGGGCGAGACCGCGGCAATATGCCATGGGATTGATCGTACCGGCACGATGGTCAAACAATCCTCCATGGAATTCCCTGCTGCCGGTCAGTTGATGGACATGATCGTGATCAATCAATTCGACGGGCTCGCCCAACCGACACCATTGCGCATGCCTGTCTCTAAGTTCACGAAAACCTGTTCGGGAATTGGCAGCATGCACAGTTCCCGTCCTGGTTGCCTCGCACTGTATCCGATGCTTCTCAATCAGCTCAAACACACGAGCAGGTGCGGCGCTGAATTGCTTAATGAATCGGGGGCCGTATTCCGGTCCGAGGGTTTTGTGCACCTTGTCGGGCGGAAGCCACGCCGCCGCGTTCACGAACCCGACATTGCGACCCGAACCTCCATATCCGATGCATTCCGCCTCAATTACCTGCGCCGACAACCCCCGTTCGGCACAATGGAGTGCAGTTGAAAGTCCAGTGTAGCCACCGCCGACAATTGCAACATCAATCCGGTCGCCGGACAAAGGAGCCGACGAAACCTCGTCTTCCTCTGCCGTCGTTACCCACAGCGAAATTGGTTGTTTTTGCATTGATTGAGGACAGTTTTCCATTGACCGGTGCTTCGGCAACAAGTTGCACGGGCTTCACAATCGCGTCAATATGGAGAAATCCTGTTTCACTTGACGGCAAAATTTCATGCGCAAACTCAAGAAGGGCTCCAAGGAAATGGTCGCCGAGGCGCGATCGAGAATCGAGGAAATCGAAGCCGTGGACCTAATCGGCCGGCTTGACGATCCGGAAACCGTGATTGTCGATCTGCGCGATGTCCGGGAGCGGCAGCGCACGGGATTCATACCTGGCAGCTTCCATGCCCCGCGCGGAATGATGGAATTCTGGGTTGATCCGGAAAGCCCATACCACAAGGAAATCTTCGGGCAGGACAAGAAATTCGTCTTGCACTGTGCCAGCGGCTGGCGCTCGGCCCTGACGGCCGCCACGCTGCAGGAGATGGGATTCGAGGCCGCTCACCTCAAGGACGGCTTTTCGGCTTGGCAAAATCAAGGCGGTCCGGTCGAGAACACTCCGCCGCAGGGTGATCAGTAGGAGCTCAGATTCTCAGAAACTGCCGTTGCCGCTCGCTGCGCCAGAGAGCCTTTCCGACCGCACCGCCTTTTCCCAAATTGGCGTCCGGGACCGACACACCCATCGCACCTGCACAGCTTCGGTCGGGAATAGTTACAGCCACGCCGGAACTGCAGATGAGTTCCTGCAACTCACTGGTGTCAACTGCATGGCGGTGCATCCGCGTTTCTGCTGCAGCCAGTCGGAATCATGGTTGTCCGTGGTCAATTCTGAAAGACTGAAAGGGAATATCGAAGCACTACTGTCGGCAATCAAGCTTTGCACTTCTCCAGGATCGTGCGGCAACGCAATCCTCGCCGGACAACGACAAATTTCAAATTAGTTGCAAGGACGGCAACTGGCCCGACGGA
>JAGWAS010000014.1 GCA_021296235.1 Paracoccaceae bacterium
GAAGTTCCGCAGGAATTCAGGTTTGAAGTAGATGTTCATCGCAATTCAATTGGGTTGAGGTAACAGAGCCGCATTGGAAGGGTGCGGCCAACCTTGCTGAGTGTTCTCAATTCCTCGAGTTCAAAACATCCGACTTCCGTGCCGTTGACGGAATTTTCACCCTCATCGACAGTAATCGACAGAGCGCACAAGCCGACAACGACTGCGAACTTCTGCAGAATTTCAGCCCTGTAGAGATACTCATGATTTGCGACCTCTAAGGCTCCGTTGGCGCGTTCGCTGAAAGTTTCTCAGACGTTGTGCGTTGCGGCAACATGTTTCGGGGGATTTGCGATCACGACCTTGGTTTCTCCCGTTTCGGATCAAGGAATGGCAGCGGTGAAACGATGCCCGGCAGGCGCTTCATGTGCCCGTCAAGCTTGCCCGCTTCAAGTATTGTGCCGGCTTCACTGTTTTCGACCGCCACGCGCGCCATGGCAATGGAATGACCAAGTTGAGGCGAATTGCACGCGCTTGTTATCACGCCGACCTTTTCGCGACCTGCGAACACGCCGTCGCCATGCTCAAGAACCTCATTGCCGGAAAATTGGAGGCCGACCAACTTTCGTCGGGGAGCAGTTCTGTTGCGTTCGAGCGCAGCCTTGCCAATGAAGTTGCCTTTTCTGAAATCGACCGCGAAACCAAGGCCGGATTCCATTGCGTCAATATCCGGACCGAACTCCGCGCCGGAAATCATCAGCCCCGCCTCAATGCGCAACATGGACAGTGCATCGGCCCCCATGGGCACCAGCCCGTCCGGCTCTCCGGCCTTCATCAGCCCGTCCCAAATTTCCTGTGCATCGTTCCGGTCGCAGAATATCTCATAGCCAAGTTCGCCGGTGAAACCCGTCCGGCACAGCATGAACACCGGTCCATCGCGATCAATGAGCCTCGCGATGGTGAAGCCGAACCACTTCAGGTTGTCCAGGGAAGGTCGGGCCGGATGTGTGAATACGATCCTGCGAAGGATGTCGCGCGACTTCGGTCCCTGAAGTGCAAGGCTGGGCATTCTGTGGCCGAGTGAAAGGATGCGTGCCGCAAGACCGAGGCGTTCCGCCTGTTCACGAAGGTGCAGTGCAGAATCGTTCGTTCCGCAGCACCAACGGAACGCCGTCGGCTCCAAGCGGAATAGTGTGCCGTCATCAATGACGCTGCCGCGTTCATCGCACATTAGAGCATAGATGCCGCGATGCTGCGAAAGCTTGGACACATCTCGGGTCAGGCAGTGCTGAAGCAGATGTTCGGCATCTGGTCCGATCACATCAAACTTCAGCAAGCTGGACATGTCCTGAAGCGTGGCATGCCTGCGGCAGGACCAATATTCCTCGACCGCTCCGGTTGCGTCGTACTGCGTCGCCAGCCACAGATCGCGCGAAACCGCGAAGCTACTGGTCAGCTTGGAAGTGCGGGAGTGAAAGGGCGAGTGCCGGGTCAACTGCCCATCGTCTTCGGGACGGGCGCGCCAGCACACGGAATGTGATATGGATGAGTCGTGTTCGTAGATTCTCACATGAATGTCCGTTGGATTCCAACCGTTGATCGGATCGACATCGTCAGGGCAGGCAGTTGAGACGCAAACCAAATCTGTGAGCGCCTGCAGGACCACATGGTCTCCAGGACGGGACCATGCCTCGTCCGAGGCCATGTTGTTCTCCGCCCAGTCGATCTTCGAGTTAAAAAAGAAATTGATGGCAGGCCAAGCCCTTCGCCGCGCGATGCCGTAAGGGGCATAGACGGCGCTGATGTTGTCGGAGCAATTGAGATGTCCGGGGAATCCCCGTTCCTCATAACCGCGCGCGGTGCAGGCCAACGCGAAGGTGTCGTGCCGACCAACGGTATCTTGGCGCACCGCCAACAAAGGCCGGATATCCTGGTCGAAGAATTTGTCGTGCAGACCGGGCATCGGATAGGCCCCTTGCACCATCGTGCGTGAAACAGCCGAGTCGATGTGGCGCTCCAATCCGCGCTCCAACGCATCTGCGCGCATGGCCATGAAGTCGGAGCATTGCTGCCCTTCGACGTCAATGACCTGAATAAATTGGCCGCTTTTGACCTCGTAGGCCCGTGCGGTCCCCCGCCCAATGCGAAATTCATCGCTGACCCTTCCAAGCGGTTCGGGCAATGCACTGTCGGAACTCGCACCGTTCTCATGCTGAATGCGGATGCTGAAACGCCCACCGCCACCGGATGACATGAAGCCTTTGGCAACAGGCGAAACAAAGAAAAGTGTCGCATCGGAACCGGTTCTGAAAAGAAATGATTCGCCGGCATCGCTGGATGCATCAAAAATGCTGTAGGCCCTTCCGTCCTCCAACTTCGTTTCGCGGCCGGCGGCAATTGAAGCCATCATGCGACTGTCGAATGCCGTTCCGTCAATCCGGACAGGTGAGGCATCCGGCACCTCTAGCGGATCGGTTGTGAAGTTGCGCCTGTCTGCACTGATTGCGGTCATGAGGCATGGTGCGCCACCGTCGACACTCGTAATCGAAACAATCGAGTTTCCGCGAACCGGGATACTACCAGCCTCTCCCCACTGCACATCCAATCTCACACGGATTGGTGTCTTTAGGCCGAGATATCGGCGACGCTCCACCCTTTCATGGGCCGTCAAGTCCAGCACGCGACACTCCTTGTTACCCTGCCGACAAACTACATCCAATTGGCGATGTAACCGGTTTCAGCATCCGCTTGCAAATTCCGGAAGTCAAGCTCAATGAAGGAGAACGGAAATCAGCAGGGAGCTGAGCCGTGAGGAAAGTCGGCAAAATTCGCGACGTTGCCAAGGAGGCGGGGCTGTCAATTGCAACCGTTTCGCGCGTCGTAAACGATTCAGCGAATGTTAACCCGCATACCAGAGAACGTGTGCTGAGTGCCTGCAGGAAACTGGATTACATCCCAAACCCCGCGGCTCGGGCACTTTCGACCAAAAGGTCGCGCACGATTGCAGCGATAATTCCGACCATTGAGCACTCAGTATTCGCAAAGTATGTCGCCGCAATTGAGCAGGCGCTGAGCGAGTGTGACTACTCGCTGGTCATGGCCATCTCCAATGCCGACGAAACCGAGGAATTGAAGGCTGCGCAACAACTCCTCAGAATGGGAGCCGAAGCCTTCATCCTGACGGGCTCTGTTCACAGCGACGAGCTGTTCGAAATGTTTGAGCGGCGAAAAGTTCCGCACATCCTGACATCGATTTGGGATCCGAAGAACAAGAGTGTCACAATTGGATATGACAATTTCTCCTTGGCGGCGCAGGCCATTGGGTTCTTGATCTCATTCGGTCATGAGCGGATCGCCGTCATCCATGGTCCCTTGGCGGAAAGCGATCGAACCGAAGCCCGCAAAGCAGGTGCGGCAGCGGAAGGAAAAGAGGGGATCACGGTCGAATTCCATGAAACCGCACTCAGTGTCGCCGGCGGCAAGCAGGCAGCTGCAAGCATCCTGCAGTCAGGACGCCGACATACGGCCATATTGTGTTTCTCCGACGTGCTTGCCCTCGGCGCATACTTTGCGCTGTCGGAGGCCGGATTGAGAATACCTCACGAAGTCTCCGTCATGGGGTTCGACAATCTCGACTGGTCGGAGCATGTGATCCCGCCACTGACAACCATTGACCTGCCAGCGAGACAAATGGGTAGCGAGGTTGCTTCTCAGTTGGTTGATCATCTCGAAAATTCGCAACTCATCCGGCACACCCTGCTGTCAGGCAAGATCATCAAACGGCAATCCGTAAGGCGAATTCAAACGAAAACTGCACCCTGAATCGAAGCTCCGCAAATGCTGCGGACCGGCATGCGGGCAGTGTTGGCGATGACATTCCGGTGCCTCTGCAACTACGTCCAGAATCATTTCGTCCACAATGTGCTCCCAACGGCAATTTTGCTTCAGGCACTGGCCGTCATATTCCTCCAAGATACCGCTTTTGCGGGCACAGCCACAATATTCGGTATCCTGACCACGATTGCGATCTTGGCACTTGGAACGGGGCAGTTATCGCCGCATGGTTGAGCCACCCGCTTCCTCCAACCTCTGAGCGGCTGACCGCCTCGGTTATAACATGGCCCGGACGGGCGCACTCCAGACCGGTGTCGCCACCCAAGCGCGAAGAGCGCGCAACTGGTCACGATGAATGGTTGCAAACTTTGTCATTGCGCGACAGCCGCCACCAACCCGTTGCTTACGAGCGCGGGCGGGACTCTTCGCCAAATCAAGGCACGCGGCCTTCTCCGGCGCGAAGCTAAACGCTTGCCGCACGTCGAGATTTTGATATGTGCATTATTGCATGGTTGAACGCCATGCATGAACGTCTTCCATAAAACAAGAGCTCGCGGAAATTTTCAATATGAAGTATTTTGATGGTTATGAACCATCAAAGAACGTCACGACTGAAACCGCTCTGGATACCGTCCCTCCCGGCTTCATGGTCGACACACCATGGCTGAAGGCCCTGGGGATCGACTCAAAGTCCATTCACGACTATGTCGCCCGCGGATGGCTCGAACGCGTCGTCCGCGGCGTGTACCGCCGTCCGCTACCCGAAGGCGCGCAGGGCGACCGCGAGGAGTCCTGGGCGATACCGCTTCTCTCCCTGCAATGGCTCATGAAGTACGCCGTGCATCTCGGCGGAGAGAGCGCCCTCGACCGTGGAATGCTGTTGAGGGTCAGGGTCGAAAGGTCGTCGAGCGTGGCGTTGAACAGGGTGTGCATTCCCGGTGGAACGGAGACCGAACTTGCAGTTGTCACAACACCGACCCGACTGCAGGCCTTTGCGTTTGAGCTCCTGGATGTCAATCCGGGTCAGTTTGTTCCCATAAGAATGGCAGGTTGAAATCAGGTTCCAATTCCTGACTGCCAACAAAAATCAACATGTTGGCATGAAATCAACGTTATGCCGTCCCCTGAAGTTCCACCCAATCCCGCATCTGGGGACTCTGACTCCAAGGATTCTGTCTCACTACACCACGTGCTCCAGCACGTCAGAATCGCAAAGGAAGGAAGCCACGAAGAACCGGCTATGGCCACCAGATTGTTACCGGAGCGGGTTCGCTGCCGGAGGCTTTACGGTATTGCCGATGAAGCCCGCAGCGAGAACACCACAATCGAGGACGCGGAAATCTTCGCAGCGGATGCGGATTCGCGCTGATCGGCACGTCCATCGCACACAATGCTGTCTAGGGTTCTCACCCATTGAGCAACGCCCGGATCGGGAAGTGTGAATTCGGTTTCCGAACCGGAATTCAGGACAATGAAAATCGCGTCGTCGCTTTCTGCATGGGCCGGTGCATCTGCTGACAGGCGCAACATCAAACCAAGCCTGCAAAGCCCAGGTTCGTGCCAATTGGGTGGATGGCCATCCTCTCCGAACCAAATCGCATCCCGATGCCCATCCCGTTCCCGGACATCACCGTGCAGAAACCAAGCCTGGCGCAGCACCGGGTGACGTGCCCGAAGTTCGACCAATCTGGCAACGAACCGATGGAAATCCTTGCCCTCGCCGGTCCAATCAACCCAACCAAGCGGATTGTCTTGGCAATAGGCATTGTTGTTTCCGGCTTGGCTGTTGCCGAATTCGTCGCCGGCAAGGAGCATGGGTGTTCCCTGCGATAACAGCAATGTCGCCATGAGGTTCCGCATGCGCTGTGCCCGCGCCGCATTGACGACCGGATTCGGAGTTGGACCCTCGACCCCGCAGTTCGAACTATGGTTTGAATCGTGCCCGTCCCGGTTGTCCTCACCGTTCGCCTGGTTGCGCTTGCACTCGTACGAAACCAAATCATTGAGCGTGAACCCATCATGGGATGTGATGAAATTGACTGTGCTCCAAGGGCGTCGACCGCCGTGATCAAACCGTTCAGCTGAACCGAGAAGCCGGGCGGCCAAATCTGGGGCCATCTCCGAACATCCGCGCCAGTAGCGGCGAACGCTGTCACGGTAAACATCGTTCCATTCTGCAAACGGCGAGGGAAATCCACCGAGCTGATAGCCGCCCGGTCCAACATCCCAAGGTTCAGCGATCAACTTGACCCCTGCCAGCGCCGGATCCTGATGCAGTGCCACAAAGAAATCCGCGCCCGCACTGAAACCATTTTCCTCGCGTCCCAGTGTCGTCGCAAGGTCAAAGCGAAATCCGTCGACGCCCATTTCCGCAGTCCAGTAGCGCAGCGAGTCCATTACAAGCCGCAGAACCATTGGGTGGGAAAGATCAAGCGTATTCCCGCAACCTGTGTCGTTCACCGAAAACCGCGGATTTTCATTGTTCAGCCGATAATAGCTGGCGTTGTCCAGTCCCCGGAAACTCACCGTGGGACCCTGCTCGCTGCCTTCTCCGGTATGGTTGTAAACAACATCAAGGATCACCTCGATCCCTGCCGCATGGAACCGGCGCACCATTGACCGAAAACCCTCAATGCCGTCTGACCCGAGGTAGCGCGGTTCCGGTGCGAAGAATCCTATGGTGTTGTAACCCCAGTAGTTTGTCAGCCCCCGTCGCGTTAGGCAGGGTTCGTTCAGATGAGCCTGAACCGGCAATAATTCGATTGCCGTAACCCCCAGTTGCGTAAGGTGTTCAAGGATCGGGTCGGTTGCAAGTCCGGCAAAAGTTCCGCGCAGGTGATCCGGAACATGCGGATGCAACATGGTCAATCCGCGCGGATGTGCCTCGTAGATCACCGTTCGGTCCCAAGGTGTACACGGGCGGGAAAAATGCTGCTTCTGCTCAGGGTTCGCCACCACCGATAGCGGCGCAGCATGTGCGCTGTCGCGGCAGTCAAATGTCAGATCTGCGTCTTCATTGCCTGGGATGTATCCGTAGATCGCATCATCCTGAACGCAGCACCCGACGATCCGCCGTGCATAGGGATCCAGCAGCAGTTTGTTGGCATTGAACCTGTGGCCCGATTCCGGGGCATGGGGCCCATGAACGCGCAGCCCGTATTTGGTGCCGGGGCCGATTCCGGTCAGGTGCCCGTGCCAGATGTCCCCGGTTCGCTCGGGAAGTGCAACGCGTGCAACCTCTTCGGTGCCATCATCGGAAAAAAGACAGATCTCCACGCGCTCTGCAAATGCGGAGAAGACCGCAAAGTTCACCCCGTCGCCCGTGGCGGTGGCACCGAGCTTCTCCGGTCTGCCGGGACCGGGCGGCAGTTCACACCAAGACGAAACAACCATGATTCAGGTTCGCACGTCCGGTGATCTGCGGCCGAGCCTTTCGTGAATTCCGGCAAGTGCACCGGCGGCTCGGGCCACCCGGTCAAGCACTTCACATTCACCATGCCGGACATCGGGGTCTGGATCGAACTGTTCCAGGTAAACCCTGAGCGTGGCACCGACAGTGCCGGTTCCGGAAAGCCGGAACACAACTCGGACCGTCTCTCCGAACATGATCCGGATCCCCTGCCGCTCAGCGGTGGAGCCGTCAACCGGATCAGAATATGAGAAGTCGTCCGCCATGGTGATCGTCAACCCCTCAACCTCCTGCCCGGGCAACCTTGGCAACTCGTCGCGGAGCCCGTCCATCAGCCGTTCGGCAGCATCTGCGTCAATGCCTTCGTAGTCATGGCGAGAATAGTGGTCGCGGCCATGCAATGCCCAATGTTCCGAGAGAATTTCCGCCACTCCCTTGCGACGAACGGCCAGGATGTTCAGCCAGAGAAGCACCGCCCATAGTCCGTCCTTCTCGCGAACATGGTTTGAGCCGGTTCCGGCGCTCTCCTCACCGCAGAGGGTAACCAAGCCCGCATCCAGCAATGTGCCGAAGAATTTCCACCCGGTCGGCGTCTCAAAGCAGGGAATGCCGAGCCGGTCGGCCACACGGTTGGCAGCGCGCGATGTTGGCATTGATCTTGCGATTCCCTTGATTCCAGCCGCATAGCCGGGCGCAAGATGAGCATTCGCAGCCAAAACCGCCAAACTGTCCGACGGCGTTACGTAGCAACCGCGCCCAACAATCATGTTCCGGTCACCGTCTCCGTCCGACGCCGCACCGAAATCCGGTGCATTGGGACCGAACAATTCGGCCATGAGCGGTGCGGCATGGACCGGATTCGGGTCAGGGTGTCCACCTCCGAAATCCGGCAACGGAAGGGCATTCACCACGGTCCCCTCAGATGCACCCAACTCTTCCTCCAGGATCGTCTTGGCATAGGGTCCGGTAATTGCATGCATTGCATCGAATCTCATTCGAAAACCCGAGGCAAAGAGCTCCCGAATGGCATCGAAGTCGAACAGTTCACGCATCAGTTCGGCATGGGTCGCAACCGGGTCAATAACCTCGGCAACCATCCTGCCGAGATAATTCTCTCCCACTTTGCCGAGATCAATATCGGGTGCTTCCAGCGTCCGGTACTCGGTTATCTCAAGGGTTTGGGCATGAACCGCATCAGTTACGGATTCGGGTGCCGGCCCTCCATTTGGAACATTGTACTTGACCCCAAAATCCCCGTCCCTGCCGCCGGGATTGTGGCTGGCCGACAGTATCAGCCCGCCATCTGTTCCAAGGCGCCGAATAACGGCAGAAGCCGCGGGCGTGGACAAGAATCCGTCCTTTCCGACAACGACACGATCAGCACCGTTCGCTGCCGCCATTTTGAGGATCGTCTGGATTGCCTCGGCGTTAAAGAACCGACCATCGCCCCCGAGCGTTAGAGTCTTTCCTGTCAGCGGTCCGACCACATCGAAGGCGGATTGCACATAATTTTCAAGGTAGCCCGGCTGCATGAATGTGCGGGTTCTTGCACGCAGCCCGGATGTTCCGGGTTTCTGTCCGGTGATGGGAGTGGTGCTGACAGTCTTCAGATGCATTTTCCGCTCTCCGGAACGGCGCTCAATCCGCTGTAAAGCGCCAAATAGGCCTCGGCCGACGAATCCCAACCGACCGGATGACGCATTGCCCGCCGCATCATTCCTTCCCAGAGTTCCCGGTCCCGAAAGGCATCGCAGCAACGGTCGATGGCCGATGCCAAGTTTGTGCTGGTTGTAGGGGAGAACTGAAAGCCCGTGGCAACTCCAGCTGCTCGCGCTGCTTCATTCAGATCAATGACGGTGTCG
This sequence comes from Paracoccaceae bacterium, assembly GCA_021296235.1. Taxonomy (GTDB): domain Bacteria; phylum Pseudomonadota; class Alphaproteobacteria; order Rhodobacterales; family Rhodobacteraceae; genus JAPOXR01. Next base: position 9,085 of record JAGWAS010000014.1, read on the forward strand.
GCCAAACCACCAACCCGGGCCACCAGTGGCAGGCAACCATAGCGAAGACCGTAGAGTTGAGTCAGCCCGCAAGGCTCAAAGCGAGAGGGAATCACGATGCAATCGGCTCCCCCTTGCATCAGGTGCGAAAGCGACTCATCATATCCAATCCGCACACCAATTCTTGTCGGCGAGTCAGCAGCGGCAGCTTTGAAGCCGGCCTCAAGGTCCCCGTCCCCAGTGCCGAGCAGGACCAGTCCGGCACCGCGCGCCAGAAGCCGGGGAAGAACTTCAAGCAGCATATCCAAACCCTTTTGCCTCGTAAGTCGGCTGACCACGCAGAAAAGCGGTGCGTTCGACCCGAGATCAAGACCGAACCGATCAAGAAGCTCCCTCCGGTTGGCAGATCGTTCCGGCAGATCGTTAGGCCCGAAATTCGCCGCAAGGGCGGGGTCGGCTACGGGATTCCAGACATCGAGATCCACCCCGTTAAGAATGCCTGTGAAGTCGCCTGCGCGGGCACCGAGAATTCCCTCAAATCCCATTCCGAATTCAGGGGACAGGAGTTCGCGGGCATAAGTTGGACTTACCGTGGTGATACGATCTGCCCATACCAAACCCGCCTTGAGAAAACTGATGTTCCCGAAGTATTCGAGCCCCTCAATATGGAATTCAGTTGGGGTCAGGTTGAGCAAGGCCAACTGTTCGGGTCCGAACAGCCCCTGAAAGGCGATGTTGTGAATGGTGGTTACCGTTCGCGCAGCTGCGGGCGGACCAAGCCGAAGAAATGCCGGTCCCAGACCCGCCTGCCAGTCATGCGCATGCAACACATCCGGGCGCCAACTGCTCTTTCCCCGACCAATGCCCTTGCGCGCAACAATCGCTGCCATTCGTCCCAGAGCGGCAAAACGCAGGTGATTGTCGGGCCAGTCCCGGCCATCCGGGCCCAAATACGGATTGCCTGGCCGATTGTAGAGGTGGGGCGCAGTGACCAGCAGAAGCTCAAGCCCTTCCGCCGAAGCCGCAGTGATCCGCAAATCCCCCAAGAATCCGTCATCCTCCCTGAGCAGTTCCCTTCCCGATGCAACCAACGACGCCAGTGCCGGGTACGCCGGGATCATGACCCGCACCGAAGCTCCCGTCTCCTTGAGTGCCTTTGGCAACGCCGAGACAACATCGGCCAATCCGCCCGTCTTCACGAAGGGGGCGCATTCTGATGCAACAAACAGGACCTTCACCGGAGCCGACCCTCAGCCCATTGCATTCAGCATCTGCTGCGTGATCAGGCAGATGCCTGAATCAGTCCTGCGGAAGCGCTTAGCGTCCAGCGCCGGATCCTCACCGACAACCAGCCCTTCCGGGATGCGCACGCCCCTGTCGACAACCACATCCCTAAGCCGTGCGCTTCTATCGATCTCAACCGATGGAAGCGCGACCACACGTGACAAACGGCTGTATGAATTGCACTTCACATTGGTGAAGAGCAAACTCCTTTCGATCCTGCTGCCGGATATGATGCAGCCGCCCGAAACCAGCGAACTGATCGCCGAACCGCGCCGGTCGTCCTCGTCATGAATAAATTTTGCAGGCGGCGTAACCTCGCTATAACTCCAGACGGGCCAACTCATGTCATAGAGATCAAGCTCCGGGTTGAAATCCGTCAAATCGATGTTCGCCTTCCAGAAGGCATCAATGGTTCCGACATCGCGCCAATATACGTTGCTTCCGGCCCCTCCGCGCACGCAGCTGTCCGACAATTTGTGTGCAACCGCCCTTCCGCCTCTGACAATTTTGGGAATGACATCCTTACCGAAATCATGGCTTGATTCCCCATCCGCGGCGTCAGCGCGCAGGAATTCGTATAGATCTGTTGCCTTGAACACATAGATTCCCATTGACGCCAGTGCCATGTCGGGTTGACCGGGCATGGCAGGAGGGTCCGCGGGCTTTTCGATGAAATCGATGATCCGTTGTGTTTCGTCGATATGCATTACACCGAGAGCTGAAGCTTCCGTCAACGGAACCTCAACGCAACCGACAGTAACGTCGGCGCCAGACTCCACATGCTGGCGCAGCATCACCTCGTAGTCCTGCTTGTAAATGTGATCACCCGCCAGGATCAGCACATAGTCCGGCGCGTAGCTGTTCATGATGTCAATGTTCTGGAAAACAGCATCCGCCGTGCCGAGATAGATGTCGCGCCCTTCCACGCGTTGAGAAGCCGGGAGAATGTCGAGACCCTCACCGCGACCGGCGGAAAGGAAGTTCCAACCCAACTGCAGATGGCGGATTAATGAGTGGGCCTTGTACTGTGTGGCCACACTGAGGCGCCTGATTCCTGAATTGATGGCATTGGATAGCGCAAAATCGATGATCCTGCTCTTGCCTGCGAAGAACACGGCGGGCTTTGCGCGCTTTTGGGTGAGTTCCTTGAGACGGCTGCCGCGACCGCCTGCCAAGACGAATGCCATGGTTCGGCGACCGATCCGATATGAAGGTCCATTGTTCATTCGCTGATCCTCAGGCTCCCCTTGCGTTCACAGACATTTCTCCAGTTGCCTGTGCTACCGGTTTCATGGCTTCACGAACCACATGTTTCAGCCCTGTTTTCAATTCGCAAACGGTTCACTCTCCACTGGATGATCGCAATGGGTGATGTATGAGTTGAAACGGTTGATCCTTTCCCGGTGTAAGTCATCCAAGACGCAAATTGACCCAACCCTGTCTGGCAACCACCCGATCGGCAATTTGCGAATTGAATGGATCGTGCCAAAATCTCCAGCGTGACAGCGATCAGTGATCTGGCAAACAAAGCTCCTTCGGACCAACTGGGTCGCTATCTTGTCGGCAGCCTGTTGTGCAATGTCAAGTGATCTTGCCAATTCCAATGGGTCAAATCCGGGCCTCTTGTAAAGATGGAGCCGGAGATGACGGTCGTTCTTGATGGCAATTGGCCGACTGACTGGTTGCCGATGCTTTAGTGAATTGTCAAAATCGCGCTGCATGCAACCCGAAGTGCTGGCCGGTCCGTCGCAGTCGGTCAGCGGCCTGAACCAGGCGCAATTGATGCAACATTTGAGACACGTCAATTGAGTCCGGAGGAACTGTATCGATATTGCGTTGTTTTCGTTTATCAATCGGCCAAGGAGGTTCACAGATCGATCCGGCGAACATCCAATGTCAGCAACCGGCGGGAGCTAAGTGCCTTGATCGTCTGAGGAATGCCTCAGTTGTATTCTGTCCCCGATATCGCCTGGATAGGAATTGTCACTCCATTCCTTGAAGGCTCCGGACAAAAATCTGGGAAAACGGTCAATTAAAGGCGGTTGTCATAACCGCATTCCCTGACTGATCTGCCAAATCCTTCGCAACAGAACAGTCGGAGCATCCGGAAGTGATTTGCTCGATTGCAAGGCGACATACGTCAGCACCATTGTAACAGAACATAAGATATTTGCTGAAGGTTGTTCTGTTTTGTCGGTCCAAGAACTCCATTTTCAGTCCCCCAGATATATCACTGCTGCTGCGCAGTGCGCTCTTGTAGCCATTGCATCTATGCTCGACCACCGATACGCAAATGTGTCTAGATTACTTCTCTGGACACTCGTACATGGGAGGTGGTTTGGGCATCACGGCTTGAGCGACTGGTGCTTGGGCAGAACCGGCTTGACTGATCCCAATGACCCGGTTGGGCCGGCGGCGGATGCAAGCCACGAAACAAATCGCAGGATCGATACCCGGGCGCCCGGCAGGTTGAGGGCGACGTATTGCATGCCGTTTGCGGAAAACCCAAAGGGGGCCAAAAGTCGGCCCGCAGCGATGTCGTCCCGAACAAGGACAATCGGAGCGATCGCAACGCCGAGGCCCGCAATCGCAGCCTCCAGCATGAAATAGAAATGTTCGAATTCCGATCCGTTGAGGTTGAGCGAAATGCCCTGGGCCGCGGCCCAATCTTCCCATGCCCCAGCCCGTGTGCGGGTATGAAGCAGTGGAAGGGACCCGATCTGCGCCGGTTCCGTCAATCCACCCTCCGGGAGAATGCGAGGGCTCAATACGGGCCCTACGGCATCTTCGAACAGCGGCGTAACGACCACTCCCTTCCCAAATTGCCGTCCAACCCTGATCGCCACATCCGCGGTGCTTCGGCGCAGGTCGATTGGTCCGTCGTCGGCACTGAGCCGAATTTCCACCTCCGGGTTGTGATTCCGGAAATCATGGAGCATCGGGATTAGCCAGCGCATGGTCAACGTCCCCAGACAGGAAACACTGACCACATCGTTTTGCGTCCCACCAACTTGATACACTGCCTCCTGGATCGCATCGAATGCCAGCGTGAGCTGCGGAAGCAGTCGCTTGGCCTGGTCCGAAAGGACAAGCCTGGTCCGGGAACCCTCAAACAGACGGACCCCGAGCAGGTTCTCCAGCCCTTTGATCTGGCGACTGACCGCACTGTGCGTAACACACAACTCGTTGGCAGCCGCGGTCATCGTGCCCAGTCTTGCGGTTGACTCGAATGCACGCAGGGCATTCAGCGGCAATGCGCCCCTTTTCAATCTGTGGGCCCCTCTCTGAATCCACGGCATAACTGTGACTATTTCTCACATATGCCCGAACATTGATCAATTCAAATCCATCCCCAGCCGTGAGATAACAACTGCCGGTAAGGAGATTTTCCGGCATTCCGGCTAAGGGCTTGTCCCGCGTTCAGAGGCGGTGCCGGATCGAATTCATATCCGGATGCGGCTTTGCAACCGCTGCATGCGCGTTCTTGATCGAATAGGGCAGCTCCGCCTGATGGCGGCACGACAGAGGCAAAAACCCAAGAAATATCGAAAGCCATTCCGGAGGTGATTCAAGTTGGAGATCAGTGTCTTTCTCGCGGTCCTCGCCGCGGCATTGCTGCATGCGGGCTGGAACAGTGTGGTCAAAGTGGGGCTAGATCGCTACTCGACCGTGCTGCTTCTCGCATGCGTGCAAGCGCTGATTGCACTGCCGTTGCTGCCTTTCGTGCCTGCACCAGCCATGGCTTCGTGGGGTTGGATCGGGATCTCGGCCTTGCTTCACATAGGATACAAGATCTTTCTGGTTAAGGCGTATGACTACGCAGATCTCAGTCAGGCCTACCCGATCGCTCGCGGCGTGGCTCCATTCCTTGTACTCTTGTTCTCTTTCGTGTACCTTGGGATTGGATTCACCTGGTCCGAGACACTCTCCGTTCTGGCTATCTGCGGCGGAATTCTTGTGTTGGCGCTGAAGGGCAGCGATACAGGCCGGATAAGCGGGCGGGCATTGCTTTTTTCACTTGCCACTGCGGGATTCACCGCAAGTTACACACTTGTCGACGGTCTGGGTGCCCGGATCGCCGGGACCGCATCCGGCTACATTCTCTGGATGGTGGTGGGTGATGCAGCCGGGATGATTCTTCATGCAATTTGGAGGCGCGGGTTTGTCGTGAATTACTCGCTGAGAACTTCCTGGAAGCTGGGCCTCAGTGCCGGAGCGATGTCACTCGGTTCATACTGGATCGCGGTCTGGGCATTCACGATGGCACCAATCGCCCTGGTTGCCGCATTGAGGGAAACCAGCATCTTGTTCGCGACCATCATCGCGGCGACGGTGATCGGGGAACGCGTAAATGGTTGGCGATGGCTTGCCGCCGTCTGCATTGTCTGCGGAGTGATTCTGGTAAAGCTCTGATCCCGAGCCGCTGGGGGGCATTCGGGCATTCAACGACACACACGTCTTCCACCGGCACCTAGGTCTTCAGCCGCAGGGATCCCACGCGTGAAATCAGGGCGGCACCTCGCCGGCCGTCGGAATCAGAATTGCGGAATCCGGTGTTGCATCAAGAAACTGCCGGGCAGGCTGAGAGATGAGTTCCGGTTGAACGTGCAATCCTTCAGGTCGCAGATGAACCTGCTGTCCTCACACACCCGAATGCTCGAACATCAGGGTCGACAAGGGAGGCAGGGTGATCTCGATTGACTGTGAACGGTCATGACACGGTATTGGGCCGCTCTCGACACGGCCAAAATTGCCTCTTCCGCCCCCCGAATATTCCGACGCATCCGTATTCAACCGTTCAATCCACACTCCCGCTTCGGGCACTCCCAACAGGTATGACCGCCGTTCGACCGGGGTGAAGTTGCAAACCACGACCACGTGAGGCGTTCGCTCGGCCCGACGTTCCCACGCGTAGATCGACAACTCCTCGGCGCCGGCCTCAATCCAGCGGAAACCGTCCGAATTGCAGTCTCCGCGGTGGAGTGCCGGCGTGTTCCGATAGAGTCGATTGAGATCCCGCACGAGCCGCTGAATCCCTACATGCTCCGGCATATCCAGAAGATGCCAATCGAGCTGAGCGTCATGGTTCCATTCCGCGGGTTGCGCAATATCCTGGCCCATGAACAGGAGTTTCTTGCCCGGATGCCCCCACATGAACCCATAGTAGGCGCGAAGATTGGCAAACCGGTCGGCATTGCCGCCTGGCATGCGACCAAGGATTGATCCCTTGCCGTGCACCACCTCGTCATGGCTCAGAGGCAGGATGAAATTCTCGGAGTGAGCATAGTGGAAACCAAAAGTCATCTGGTGATGGTGATGGCGACGGTGAATGGGATCCCGTTTCATGTACTCCAGAGTGTCGTTCATCCAGCCCATGTTCCATTTGAATCCGAACCCCAAACCGCCGTCGCTGGTCGGGCGCGACACGCCCGGCCACGCCGTCGACTCCTCGGCCACAGTCATGACCGATTTATCCGCGCCGTAAACCAGTTCGTTCATTCGTTTAAGAAAGGCGATCGCATCAAGGTTCTCGCGCCCACCGTGAATGTTCGGAATCCACTCTCCCTCAGGGCGCGAATAGTCGCGATAGAGCATTGATGCCACGGCATCGACCCGCAATCCATCCAAATGGTACTCGTTCAGCCAAAAGAGCGCATTGGAAATCAGATAATTGCTGACCTCGCGCCTGCCATAGTTGAATATCAGGGTGTTCCAGTCCTTGTGGAAGCCTTCGCGCGGATCGGCATGTTCATAGAGCGGCGTGCCAACGAACCGTGCCAACCCATGCGGATCCGCGGGAAAATGCCCGGGCACCCAATCAAGGATGACACCAAGCCCGGACTGATGAGCCGTTTCGACGAATTTGCGAAACTCACTCGGTGTTCCATGCCTGATCGTTGGCGCAAAAAGGCCAATGGGCTGGTAGCCCCAAGATCCACCAAATGGGTGCTCCATAACCGGCATCAGTTCGATATGGGTGAATCCCAACTCCGCAACATATGGAACCAGTTCGGTGGAGTGCTCCAAATAGGACAACGGCCGGTTGCCCTCCTCCGGCCGCCGCCGCCACGAACCCAAATGCACCTCGTAGATTGAAATCGGTGCATCCGTCCGTTGTGCATTTGCCCGCCGCTCGATCCATTCTCCGTCTTCCCAGTCGCGGTTCGAAATATCGCGCACCACCGAGGCTGTGGCCGGTGGATGCTCGGCGCCGAAACCGATTGGATCCGCCTTATGAGGAATTACCGTTCCGTCGGGCGACTTGATTTCGAATTTATATCGGGCACCCTCTTTGAGGCCCGGCACAAATATCTCCCAAATTCCCGAAGATCCCCGTGCACGCATCGGATGACGCAGCCCATCCCAGGAATTGAAGTCCCCCACAACGGAGACTCTCCTTGCATTCGGAGCCCAGACGGCAAAGCACACACCCTCCGCACCTTCATGCACAACCACATGGGCACCGAGGGCCTTCCAGAGACTGATATGATTCCCTTCATTCAAGAGATGTTCGTCAAGTTCGCCGAGCACGGGGCCGAACCGGTAGGAATCTTCAGATTCCCAACTCTCCGTCCCGCGCCGGAAGCGCAGCCGATAGTCTCCTGGATTCTCCGGAACCAAACCGACAAACAATCCGGCAGTCCCTGCTGGCATCAACTCGCCCAGCATACTGCCGCCCGAATCCATCACGGCTGCCTCATCTGCACAGGGCATGAATGCCCGAACGATCCAACCCATTCCAGTTTGGTGCGGTCCCAGCACGCGGAATGGATCGCCATGATCACCGGAGGCGATGGCCCTCGCCTCGCCTGCGTCGACCAATTCCCCGGCGGCGGTCAAAGTCCTGCCTCGACCTGCCAAATCTCCTTGGCATAGCCGCGAACCGCGCGATCCGAAGAGAACCAACCGCTCCGGGCGGTGTTCAGAACTGCACTTCGGGCCCATCCGGCCGGGTCCCGCCAAGCCGCGTCCACACTGCGCTGTGCCTTCCAATAGGCGTCGAAATCGGCGCAAAGCATGAAATGATCATGTCCCCTCAAGCCATTGGTAATGGCATGAAACCGCTCCGGTTCCTCGGGAGAAAACGCCCCACCGGAGATCTGTTCCAAAACCTCCGCCAACCGCGGCGAGGCGGATATGAAAGCCTCGGGATCGTAGCTGCGGCGCCGTTCCACCACTTCATCCGTGTTCATGCCGAAGATGAAGATGTTCTCGCTTCCGACCCTTTCGGCAATTTCGACATTGGCGCCATCGGAGGTTCCGATGGTCAACGACCCATTCAACGCAAGTTTCATGTTGCCGGTGCCCGATGCCTCCATTCCCGCGGTTGAGATCTGCTCAGACAGGTCCGCCGCAGGTATGAACCGCTCAGCCATGGAAACGTTGTAGTTGGGTGGGAACAGGATCAGGAGTTGCCCGCGCGTTTCAGGATCGGAATTGATCACCTGGGCCACATCGTTGAGCAACTTAATGATGAGTTTCGCCATCCTGTATCCCGGTGCAGCCTTGCCTCCGAAAATCTTGACGCGCGGCACCCAACCAGCGCCGGGATTGCGGCGCATCTCGTTCCACAGCGCAATTGTCTCAAGCAGGTTGAGGAGTTGACGCTTGTATTCGTGGAACCGCTTGATGTGGACATCAAACATTGTGTCCGGGTCGGGTTTCTGACCTGTCGCAGTGCCAAACCAATTCGCCAAGCGAACCTTGTTGGCCCGTCTGGCCGCCATGAACCGCTTACTGAAGGATGCATCCTCGGCCAGCGGCTCAACGGTGGACAGCTCCTCAAGTTCATCGACCCAACCATCCCCCATTGTTTCCGTAAGCAAGGCCCGCAGTTCAGGGTTGCATCCGTATAGCCAACGGCGCGGCGTTACACCGTTGGTCTGGTTTTCAATGCGCTCGGGATGCAATCCGTGCAATTCAGAGAAAACCGACATCCTCATGAGCTTCGTGTGAAGGTTCGAAACCCCGTTCACCCGGCGAGCCATGACAAATGCAAGTTCGCCCATCCGCACTTCGTCGCCGCGGCGTATGCCGGCGCCGGAGGCCCGCCTGCGGCCTGCTGCCGCGCAGTCCCGCATGTGGCGTTCATCAATTCTGCCGATCAATTCCAAATGGCGCGGCAGAACCCGTCCCACCAATTCGGCCGGCCAGCATTCCAGTGCTTCCGGCATCAGCGTGTGGTTGGTATAGTGCAGCGTGTCCCGGGCGATATCGAATGCCTGGTCAAAACCCAAACCTCTCTCGTCAGTCAGCAACCGCACCAACTCAGGCCCTGCAATCGCCGGATGAGTATCGTTGAGCTGGATCGCAACCCTGCTCGGCAATGCCGCAAGATCATCATGATCCGCCTCAAACCGATGCAGGATGTCCCGCAGTGAAGCAGACGTGAAGAAATATTCCTGCCTGAGCCGCAACTCTCTGCCTTGCGGTGTGGTGTCGTCGGGATAAAGCACACGGCTGATGGACTCGGCCAGAATGGCAGGTGTGCGGGCCCCAATGAAATCGCCCCTGTTGAATGCGTCGAGCTCAAGCTCCCTTTTTGGTTTTACCGACCAGAGCCTGAGTGTGTTGACCCAACGGCACTTCCAACCGGCGATTGGAGTGTCGTGGGCGACGGCACGAACCGTTTCACCCGGCGTCCAGACTTTGCCATTGTGTGTCCGTTCAACCGCGCCTCCAAATCCGATTTCAAGGCTCGTTTCGCTGCGTTCAAATTCCCAGACATTGCGCTGAGCCAACCAATCCTCTGCCTCCTCGGCCTGCCACCCGCCTTCAAATTCCTGACGAAACAGGCCGTGGGCATAGCGAATTCCATATCCTGTTCCGGCAACACCGATGGAGGACATCGACTCGAGAAAACAGGCCGCAAGCCGGCCAAGCCCGCCATTTCCAAGTGCTGCATCCGGCTCGTCCGCCAACAATTCCGCATAGTCAACGCCGAGGGCGGTGGCGGCCTCGCGTGCAGTGTCCTCAAGGCCAAGATTGGCAATGGCATCCTCAAGAAGCCGTCCGATCAGGAACTCCATTGAGAGATAGCAAACGCGTTTGCGCTCCTCGGCATGTATCCGTTCGATCGTGCGCAGCCATGGCGCAACGACCTGATCCCGCACCGCAAGGCTCAGTGCCAGCCTCCAGTCGGTTAACTGCGCAGCTGATGTCGATTTGCCAATTGAGAACATCAAATGATGCTTGATGCATGTTTGAAGCGTAAGCGGACATGCCGATTCATTGTCTTGGAACATGGGGTTCATCAATTCCATCGCGGCTCCTGCATTGTTCTGCCGTTACAGCGTTACCCAATCCCGAGTGGATGGATTGACGTCTATGATTGCCACTTGTCCAAGGCAATCAACGACGTATCCGCATCATGGAATTCCGCTTTGAAAATTCCGCAGGTCATGCGTAGCTCCGTTGCACCCCCGACTTGGGCCGGTTTGGCCTGCCGCGTTCCCGAATGATTTCACGTCCGATCCTGTCCATTGTTTGCATAAGAGCGCAGGAGATCTCCGGCTCCGAGAGCGAATGGCCGGCCTGCACAAGCTCCAATGTGGCATCCGGCCAATTCTGGACGAGCGACCAGGCCGCCTGCGGCGGGCAAATCAAATCGTATCTTCCCTGGATGACACTGCCGGGAACGCCATGCAGTCTCGAAATGTTGTCAAGAATATGGTTGTCACTGCCCAGAAAACCCAAATTGCGGAAATAGTGGTTTTCGATCCGGGCAAATGTGTGCGCATAGGCATGATGCCCAACCCTTACCTTGCTCCCCTGCTCCAGGGTCAGCATGGAGTTTTCCCATGCGAGCCAGCGCTGCGCGTGAAAAACCTCACCGTCCGGATCGCCGCTGAAGAGCCTGCTTCCATAGGCACCCAGAAGATCCTCCCGTTCGTCCTCCGGAATCGGTTCGACAAATCTTGCCCACTGGTCGGGCCGGAATTTCCCGGCTCCTCCGCCATAAAACCAATTCAGTTCGCCCCGGGTCATCAGAAAGACGCCGCGCAGCACGAGATGAATCACTCTATCGGGATGTTCTTGTGCGTAGACTAGCGCCAGCGTCGCCCCCCAGGACCCGCCGAACAGAATCCAATTTTCCACCCCCAATGCGTGGCGAATCCGCTCAATGTCCTCAACGAGGTGCCATGTGGTGTTGTCCTCAATGCTGCCGGCCGGTTTTGACCGACCACAACCCCGCTGATCGAAAAGGATGATGCGGTAGATATCCGGGTCGAAATACCGACGCATGGTGGGGTTGCAGCCACCGCCCGGACCGCCATGCAGGAAGAGGACCGGAATTCCATGGGGACACCCGCATGACTCCACATATATTGAGTGACCGCCACCGACGGGCAGCATTTGCCTGTCAAATGGTTCAATCGGCGGGTGGAGTTGCCTTGAACCATTGAATCGCGGTGCAATTTCAGTCATCCAGCATCCCTGAACTTATTGAGCAAGCCGTCTTACCCCCACTAAACGGGTGGCGCACGAAAAAACAATGACCACTGACCCCGCAGAAATCGAAAAATTTGATGCGCTTGCCGACGAATGGTGGAATCCAGACGGCAAGTTTGCACCTTTGCACCGCCTTAACCCCTGTCGACTCGACTACATCAACAGCCAAATTGAAATTGAATTCGAACGTGATATTCGCCGCCCGAAGCCATTCAACGGCCTGTCGGTTCTGGACATCGGTTGCGGCGGCGGTCTTCTCACCGAACCGATGGCACGGCTTGGTGCGGATGCAACCGGGATTGATGCATCCGTTCGCAACATTGAAGTCGCAAAGGCCCACTGCAGTGGGTCAGGCCTCGAAATCACCTACCTGAACGCTGACGCAGATTGTCTGAACGACGGAACCAACGAATATGATGCCGTGCTGGCAATGGAGGTCATTGAGCACGTTCCGGATCAGGCGGGTTTCATTGAATTGTGCGCCGCCCTGCTCAAGCCGGGGGGGTTGCTGATTTGCTCAACGATTTCGCGAACTGCCAAGAGCTTTGCCTTGGCGATCGTCGGTGCCGAATATGTGCTAAATTGGCTTCCGCGGGGAACCCATGACTGGAACCGGTTCGTCAAACCGGAGGAATTGACCAAATGCGCCATCGCCGCGGGGTTGACAGACATCGACTGCAAGGGTTTCGTTTTCGATCCGTTGCGCTGGAATTGGAAGATTTCCGCAAGCGACATCGACGTCAACTATGTGTCGGCATTCACGAAGCAAACCGGAAGTGGCTGAATCCCGGCGAACTGCCGGATTGCCGCCTCCACACCGACCCAGGCAACCACAAGAAAAAAGGACGCCCCGCAATCAGCGGGACATCCTCCATTCAAAAGACCTGAACGATCAGGCGAACCACCAGCGCTCGGCTGCTCTGGCGCTGTCCATCGCCCAGACGTTGCCCAATGTGCCTTCGTGCGCAAGCTTGGTTGAACTTGCATCCACATAATTTGCAAACATCGGAAGAATGGTCCCGCCTTCCGCGGAGATGAGCGCTTGCATCTCAGTGTAGATATCCTTGCGCTTTGCTTGATCCAATTCCGTTCTTCCCTGGATAAGCAGTTCCTGGAACCTGGCGTTTTCCCAATGGGTGTCGTTCCACGGCACTCCGGTCTCGTAGGCGGTCGAGAACATCCAATCCTCCGTCGCCCGACCGGACCAGAAACACGCGCACCACGGTTTCTTAAGCCAGATATTGGACCAATATCCGTCCGCCGCCTCTTGGATCACATTGACGTTGATTCCGACAGCTTTGGTCGATGCTTGAATCAATTGGGAAGCATCCACCGCGCCCGGAAATGCAGCGTCCGACGCCGAGAGGTCAATGTCGAGCGAGTCGAGGCCAGCCTGTTTCAGGTAATAATTCGCCTGATCCGGGTCGTATTCAAGCTGCGGAAGATCCGCTGCGTAGAATTGATTGGCCGGGCCTATGGGACTGTCATTGCCGATTGCGCCGTGGCCAAGAAGGATCTTGTCCACCATTTCCTGCCGATTGACTGCGTATTTGATAGCCTTGCGCACATTCAGGTCATCAAACGGCGACAAGTTTGTCAGCATCGGGAACGTGAAGTGCTGATTGCCGGTAACTTCCAAGATTTCGATGTTCGGATTTGCGCGCATCAGCGTTTCGATCTTGAAATCGACCCTGTTGACCGCATCGACCTGCCCCGTCAGCAGGGCGTTCATCCGAGCGGCAGCGTCATTGATCGCAATCATCTCCACACCGTCGAACCAGCCTGCCTGACCATCCTTATAGTGACCTTCAACCCGTGAGCAGATGAGTCTGACGCCGGGATCGAAATTTTCGACCTTGTAAAGACCGGTCCCGATTCCGCTCGCGAACGACTCCTTGAGCATTCCGGCCGGATGGATGAACAGGTGATAATCCGAAAGCAGGTGTGCAAAATCCGCGTTCCCCGCCTTTAGGGTCATGACCACCTGGTGCTCGCTGGTCTTTTCCATTGTTTCGACATTCGCCACGATGGGCTTTGCCGCCGATTTCGATTCCGGAGCGATATGGTTGTTGAGCGATTCAATAACATCATCGGCACCGAACGGCTTACCGTTGTGGAAAGTAACGTCCTTGCGCAGATTGAAGACCCACACCTTGGCATCTGCGCTGGGTTCCCAGCTTTCCGCCAGTTCACCAATCAGATTGCCCTCGGCATCGATTTCCGTAAGGCAGTCGAACACCATCCCGTGGGCCGCCATCTGCATGTAGATGTCAGAATGGGTTCCGCCATCCCAACTGTCCGACGTGTTGGCTCCGCTAACGCCCAGAGAAATGGTGCCGCCCATGGCCGGCGACGCCCTTGTCGCGAATGGCGTAAGGGAAGTGGCCGCAAGAGTTGCAGCACCCGCCTTGAGCACACCGCGGCGACTCAGATTTGGTAACATTTTCCTCTCCCAAGATATTTCGTGCGAACTTCGTCAATTTCGCTTGGTGTCCACAATGGACAGATCAAGCGCTCCAACAAGGCAATTCTGTCAGACACAACGGTCTATTGCAAGCCCCAGCCAACTTGGCCGCAGGAGACTCAATTGCTCCATTCCGGCATCATTTGAGGACTTGTCGATACAAGTCACACCAGTGATGAAGAATCCGGTGAACCACTTTGGATTGGGGTTCTGTCAATGTGGCCGATGGTTTCGCGAAGGTTCCCACCAACCAACTCCGCATTGCCTTTCCAATTCCGACCGATGAAGAGGCTGGGAAACGCAGTGTGTTCGTGCGTCAGGACGGTCGCACGTTCAGGTTGGGCAGGGCAAACTTGGCTTCAAGAGGTTGCCATTCCGGAATTTCAGCGTCGATTGCGCCATATCGGCCACCGCCAATTCAATCCTTCAAAACTCGGCAAGCCAACCTTCGGGAAAAAGGGATTCTGGCGGAATCGGTGCCGATTGCCTGCCGGTTCATCAATGCCGTGATGTAACCCTTGACCGACCAGACCTGTTCCGGAGTTAAGCGACAATCCGGTTTGTCGTGCCTTCCAAGATCAACAATCATTTACCGGAATTGCTGACTTCCCCGTTAATAAAGGCACCCCGGCTTCAGCCCCATGCTGTACCGACGTTGAAGCGGTCCGTCAGGCAAAACAAAAAGAACGTCGCTCCTTCAGACGCCGACGCGCTCCGCTTCGCCGCCATTCGCAATGCCTCTGCGCTCCAGCAAACTGTCCAACCAATCGGGATCCATCTCCGGCACGGAACTCAGGAGAAGATCAGTGTAGGGATGATGCGGAGGCGTGAACATTTCTCCCTTGGGTCCTGCCTCGACAACCCTTCCCTCCTTCATGACGACAACCTCATCGGCAATTGATCTGACCGTGGCCAAATCATGCGTAATGAACATGTACGAAAGATCCAGCTCATCCTGCAGGCGAGCCAAGAGCTTGAGTATCCCTTCGGCAACCAGTTGATCCAAGGCTGAGGTAACTTCGTCGCAAATTATGAACTTGGGCTCCGCAGCCAGCGCCCGCGCAATTCCAATCCGCTGCTTCTGGCCACCAGACAGTTCCGACGGCAACCTGTGAATGTATTGCGCCGGTTCCATTTCGATCTGCTCCATCAACTCGTCAACCTTCCGCCTTTTTTCGGCTCCCTTCAGACCCAAATAGAATTCCACTGGACGGCCGACGATTTCCGAAATTGGTTTTCTCGGATTAAGGGCGGTGTCAGCCATCTGATAGATCATCTGCGCCTGACGCAACTGATCCTTGCTGCGCTTCCGGTAATCGGCGGGAAGGACGTTACCGTCAAACAGAACTTCCCCTTCCCCCGGCTGCAACAAGCCGGTAATGCACCGGGCCGCGGTCGATTTGCCAGAACCGGATTCACCAACAACAGCCACGGTTCGGCCGGAATGTATGCTGAAGCTCACATCGTGGAGAACTGGAACTTTTCCGTAGGCAGCCGTTACATTGCGCAATTCAACAACCGGAACCGAACCTTCAGCCGCCAATTGCTTTTGATTGCGTTTGAAGCTGCGGACGGCCCAGAGCGATTTCGTGTAGTCCTCAACCGGGTTGCTGAGCATTGTTCTTGTGTCGGCTTCCTCAACCTGATCGCCCTTGAGCAAAACCTTGATCTTGTCAGCCATCTGCGCAACAACGGCCAAATCGTGCGTGATATAGACCGCCGCGGTGTTGAACTGCTCAACAATGTCGCGGATTGACGCCAAAACCTCAATTTGGGTGGTAACATCCAGTGCCGTTGTTGGCTCGTCGAAGATGATCAGGTCCGGGCGACAGGACATGGCCATTGCGGTCATTGCCCTCTGCAATTGCCCACCGGACACCTGATGCGGATAGCGGAAGCCGATTTCACCGGGATTGGGCAGTCGAAGTTTGCCGTAAAGCTCAATTGCGTCTTCCTGCGATTTTTGCCTTGGCATGACCCCGTGCTGAACAGGTGCTTCGGTGTGCTGGTCAAGAATCTTGTGCGCCGGGTTGAAGCTGGCTGCCGCCGACTGGGCTACATAGGCAATCCTCTTTCCCAACAACGATCTCTTCGTTGCAGCATCCGCATTCACGAGATCGATTCCGTCGAACTCCACGGTTCCACCACTGATCCGGCAACCATCCCGGGTGAATCCCATCGCGGCAAGCCCAATGGTCGATTTGCCGGCACCGGATTCCCCAATGAGGCCGAGTACTTCGCCAGCCTTTAGATCAAGGTCCACCCCGTTAACGATCTGAATCCATGTCTCATCGGTCCGACCTTCAATCCGGAGACCCCGAATCTTGAGCAGCTGTGCGTTCTCGTCCATGTGTCAATCCTTCAATCCGGAAGTCTTGTGCAGCATCCAGTCGACGACGAAGTTCACGCCGACCGTCAACAGTGCGATTGCCCCGGCCGCAAGTAGTGGCAGTGCCGCCGTCAACGGGCTGAATGCGGCAAAATTGATGAACTGGGAAAGATCGCGAACCATCGTTCCCCAGTCTGCCAGCGGGGGCTGTATGCCGATGCCGAGGAACGACAGAGCGGCAATCGTCAGGAATACAAAGCAGAACCGCAGTCCGAACTCGGCAAGGAGAGGTGCGGTGGCATTCGGAAGAATTTCCCGGAAAACCAGATAGGCAAGGGTTTCACCGCGCAGCTTCGCCGCCTCAATGTAATCCATGACGACGATGTTCTGGCCAACCGCACGCGCCAATCGGTAAACCCGGGTGCTGTCCAGAACCGCAATGATCACCACCATGTAGACCATGATGAGGGTCTTGTTCGATCCCGCCCATGCAGTGGCGATCGTCATCAGAAGCAATGCGAAGATGAGTTGCGGGATGGCCATGAGCGCATCAACGATACGCGAGGCCACTTGGTCAAACCAGCCACCAAGCGTCGCCGCAAGAAAACCAACTGCTCCGCCCAGGAAAAAAGCAAGGCATGTGGTGGCAAATGCAATTCCGACAGTGTTTTGGGCACCGTAGATCAGGCGGGACATGAGATCCCTGCCAAGTTGATCGGTTCCCAGCGGAAATCTCGGGTCGCCACCAAGCTCGGGGTTGCCGCCGGGCAGCACGTTGATCTTCTCGAAGATCTCATCCTGCCCATAGGGAGCAACCAAGTCGGCAAAAACCGCCACGACAACATAGAACAGTATGACGAGCAGTCCGAATGCTGCGGTAACCGGCATCTGGCGGAAGAGTTTCTTTGAACCTTCCGTGCCAAGGTTGCGACCCGCATAGCGGAACAGGTAGCCGAGAATGGAAAAGCCGATTATTCCCTGCACCGCCCACTGGAAAAACTTCACCTCGCGGATGAAGTAGAAGTCGAACGACCAATAGATTGCGAACAGCCCCAAAGCGAAGCCGAGGGCAACCAAATAGGACATGTCCCTGAAATATATTTGTTGCGACTCACGTGGCCATGAAATGCGCCTTCCAAAAAAACGGAAGACCCAACCGACCGCGAAAATGGCGACTATCCATGCCAATATTGTCAGGATCTGCATGCCACCTCCTATTTTGGGTGCCTTAGGCGCGGGTTGGAAAGAATCGACATGACATCCGCCAACAGATTCAGAAGGATATAGGCCGCTGCGAATATCAGGCAGCAGGCCTGAACCACGGGAACATCCCGCAGCTTGACGCTGTCGACGAAGAGTTGACCGATTCCGGGGTAAACGAACACGACCTCCACGACCACAACGCCGGTAATCAGATAGGCCAAGTTCAGCGCCACGACATTGATGATGGGAGCCAACGCGTTGGGCAGGGCATGTGTGACAATTACCCGCAGGGGGTTCAGACCCTTCAGTCTCGCCATCTCTATGTATGGGGAGGCCATAAGGTTGACAATTGCCGCCCTGGTCATCCTCATCATGTGCGCAGTAACAACCAAGGTCAAAGTCAGCGCCGGCAGCATGGTCCGATTGAGCTTTTCCCCGAACGACATGTCCGCAAACACGTTCGACAGTGACGGAAACACCGGATTAAGAACGGCAAGGAACAGGATGAGTATGTATGCGAGGAAAAACTCAGGAGAGGAAATTGATGAGAGAGTGAATATGTTGACCGCCCGATCATAGACCGAGTTGGCAAAGAGCGCAGCCAGAACTCCAAGGCACAACGACAGGGGAACCGCAATTGCAGCCGAAACGCCGGCCAGGAACAATGTGTTCTTGAATCGCGGAATCAACTGGTCCGCAACCGATCCAATCCCGCCAAGGTCCGCATTCTCCCCGGCATAGGCGAGGAAATTCGCCTGGGCGAAACTCACACCGAAATCGCCAGTGAGAATTCCTCCAAGCCATCCCAGGTAACGCACCCAAGCAGGATCGTTCAATCCGAGATCCTCACGTATCGACTCAACCGCTTCAGGGGTCGCCCCCTGGCCAAGAATTGCCTGGGCAAAATCCCCCGGCAACATGTTGACCGATCCAAAGATCAACAATGAAACGACAAAAAGCGTCAGGACTCCCAACGCAAGGCGCTTCAGCACAATCGCTCCTACCATGCCCATGTTTCATTCCCGCAGTGGCGCACCGGATGACATTAAACCAGAAATGCAATAGAATCCAGTTTCGGTGATTTCGGTACACTCTTGGACGGAATGTCAACCGAAATTCCTACCGAAATGGACTTGCGGACAACAATTAGGGGCTGCGCTGGCATGCCAAATCCGATTCAGCTTTCCGACAGGACCATGACCGATTCACCAGCCCTTTTGCGGAGCAGGACCCGGGCGGCAAGGGCCCCGATGCCGACTTTTCTCCATGACGCCGCCGCCATTGAGCTCAAGCAACGAATTGGGGAAATCAACCGGGATTTCCGCCACATCGCAATCGTTACCGGTTGGCCTGACATCTGGGGCCGGCAATGGCAGGCCGCAGAAACGGTTGCGGACTCCGATCTGATCGCCTTTGCCAGAAAGAACTATGACCTCATTGTCCACGCCATGTCGCTCCATTGGTCGAACGACCCGGTCGGCCAGCTCATCCAATGCCGAAGGGTGCTCAAGCCGGATGGGATTGTCATTGCCTGCCTGTTGGGGGGAGAAACCCTTTATGAACTTCGCAGCGCAATCGCCACCGCCGAACTCCTGCTTCGCGGTGGAGCCAGCCCGAGGGTCGCACCCATGGGCGACATTCGCGATCTCGGCGGACTCTTGCAGAGGGCGGGCTTGGCATTGCCGGTCGCAGATCGGATGCGGATCACTGCCAGCTACGGCTCCTCACGTGAGCTCATGTTTGATTTGAGGGCGATGGGCGAGACAAATGCGCTTGCACGCCGATCCCGCAAATTTGCCACCAAAGCACTGTTCGAGGAAACCGAATCCAGCTATCTCTCGTCATTTGGTTTACCGGACGGTCGGATTCCCGCAACATTTGACCTGATATTCCTGACCGGCTGGGCACCTTCAGAAAATCAGCAGCGCGCGCTGAAGCCGGGTTCGGCAGCAGCAAGACTGTCCGATGCATTGTCGACCGTTGAAAGGAAACTCTGAACGAGGGAGCTGCGGATCACCGTGAAAGACAATTCAAACATTGAGTGCAGACCCTTGTTCAGCCCCGCCGGGCATCCCGCTGTACCGGTTGGAAAGACCGGCATCCTGCTTGCCAATCTGGGCACTCCAGACAGGTATGACTACCGTCCGATGCGCCGCTATCTGGGACAATTCCTCTCCGACAGGCGGGTGATCGACTATCCGGCCTGGAAGTGGCAACCGATCCTGCAGGGCATCATTCTTACCCGACGACCGTTCACCTCCGGAAAGGCCTACCGGGAGATCTGGAACACCGAACTTGACGAAAGTCCGCTGTTGACCATCACGCGGCAGCAGACGGAGAAACTGTCCCGGATCATGACGGACATGTACGGCGACGGTGTGATCACGGACTTTTGCATGCGCTACGGCAACCCCTCCGTCCGGTCGAAGCTTGAGCACCTCCTTGATCAGGGCTGCCGCCGGATTCTCTATGTCCCGCTCTATCCGCAGTATTCCGCCACAACCACAGCAACCGCGAATGACGCATTGTACCGGGCAATGCTCAAGATCCGGTGGCAACCGGAAATCCGATCCTCTCCGCCCTATTTCGACCGGAACAGCTACATTGATGCACTTGCCGACAGCGTCTCAGGCGTCTTTTCGGGAGAATCCGGTCAGGGGCGAATTCTGGTCGCCTCCTATCACGGCCTCCCGGAGCGCTACCTCAGGGAGGGCGATCCCTATCACTGCCATTGTCGCAAGACATCAAGGCTACTCCGGGAACGACTTGGTTGGGACGACGAGAGGCTGATAACTGCGTTCCAGTCCCGTTTCGGCCCGGAGGAATGGCTCAAACCCTATACCGTGGAGGAGGTGGCCCGCCTTGCCAAGGAAGGGCACAGACGGATTGCGGTCATCGCACCCGGGTTTTCCGCCGACTGCATTGAGACGCTTGAGGAAATCAATGGCGAGATCAGGGAGAGTTTCATGGACGCGGGTGGTGAGGAGTTCCTTTACATTCCCTGCCTAAATTCCTCCGACGCACACATTGGCATGATTGCCGGCATCATCCGAGACGGCCTTGCCGGCTGGCACACTCCCGCATGAGCGCTGCGCCGGCGGTTCAGCTTCCCAGCCAGTCGCGAAGAATTGGAATCATCGGCCGGTCGGCAGGCGGCATGGGATAGTTGCGCAGTTGCCCGGCTCCGACCCAGGCAATGCATTGGTGTTCAAGCGGTCTTGGAATCCCTTCCCATTTTCTGCACACGAAGAGCGGCATCAGCAGATGAAATGAGTCATAGCCGTGACTCGCAAAGGTCAACGGCGCAAGACAGTTGTCCCAAGTCTCAATGCCGAGTTCTTCGCGGAGTTCACGGACCAACGCATCCTCGGGAGTTTCCCCCGGTTCCAGCTTGCCACCGGGGAATTCCCACAGGCCGCCCAGGAACTTTTCTTCCCGCCGTTTTGCAAGCAGTATCCGCCCGTCCCTGTCAATGAGGGCAACAGCCGCAACCAGAATGATGTTCACGACCTGTAGTCGGCGTTCACCGCCACGTAACCGTAAGAAAAATCGCAGGTCCAAACCCTGGCCGACCCTTCTCCGAGACCAAGATCCACGGAAATTTCAATTTCGCTGTTCTTCATGTACTCGGCTGCCAGCCGTTCCGAATGGAATTCGGAAACCTCGCCTCCGCTTGCGACCTCAAGTTCACCGAACCGTATCAACAAGAGGTCCCGGTCGGCCTGCGCGCCCGACTTGCCAACCGCCATGACAATTCGGCCCCAGTTGGGATCCCCGCCGGCGATTGCCGTCTTGACCAGCGGCGAATTGGCCACGGACTTTGCCACCCTTTTGGCATCCTCACATGACGATGCCCCGGTTACATTGATTTCAACGAACTTGGTTGCTCCTTCACCATCCCTCACAATTTGCTTGGCAAGATCGGTCATGACCGATTCCAGCGCAGCACCAAGTTCGGCACAGCCCGGGGATCGGAGATCATTGATTTCCGGCGCCCCAGCCTTGCCGGTGGCGACGGCCAGAACGGTGTCTGAGGTCGACGTGTCACCATCGACTGTGATCGAATTGAACGTGCGGTCGCAAATTTTGGTGACCAGAGCCTGCAATGTGTTCTGGTTCACGGAGGCATCCGTGAAAACAAAGGCAAGCATCGTCGCCATGTCCGGCGCAATCATTCCGGACCCCTTGGCAATTCCGCAAATCGACACCTCAATTCCGTCCAATGCGAAGGAAGTTCCTGACCCTTTGGGATAGGTGTCGGTCGTCATGATTGCTCTTGCGGCGTCCTCGGCCCGTCCCGGTTCAAGCTCCGCTGTCAATCCATCGATTGCACCAATGATTACCGGGGTCGGAAGTTTCTCGCCGATAACCCCGGTGGAGGCGGAAAATACGCTCGCTGACGGGAATCCCAATGCCCCTCCCACCTGACCCGCAATGGTGGCGACCGCTTCGTCGCCATCGCGCCCGGTAAATGCATTGGCGTTTCCCGAATTTGCCAAAATTGCCAAACCTTCTGCCGCGTTCCCACCAGCATGTTTCGCCAGTTTGACCTCACAGTCGCGAACCGCAGCAGACCGTGTTGTTGATCTCGTGAACACACCTGCCACCGTGCTGCCCGGAACCGCCTTTGCCAACATGACATCCGTCCGTCCCCTGTAGCGAACACCGGTTGCAACAGCCGAAAATTCAACACCCTTCACAACCGGCAGCGGCGGAAATCCTCCGGCTGGAGCCAATGGCGATTTGCCGGGTGGTAACCGCCCGGCAGCCTCCAACTCCTTCCTGAGTTCTCGGATCCTTGTCTTGAGCTTGCGGATCTTTTTCTTTTTTTTGGACATGTTCAGCTGCCTCGGAATTCCTTTGGTCGGGCGAGTTTCCCGGTGCTTCCTCAACTGCCGGCGGCAAGATTCGCGACCCGGCGTCTTTCCGAGTATTATTCCGATCGACAAAATCGCGCCATAATTGAATTCGGGCCGCAATTGCGGTGCCCAAGCACACAAGGGTGTGAACTTCAGCCATGCACCTGAGCAACTGAGGCAAAGTTGACACCTACCGCTTGGAACCTTAAATCGCCCTTTGCACGATTGGGGACAACGGATCGTTCCTCCGCGCCTGCCTGCAGTGGCGCGCTGATCAATGCCGCATGGTGCAATATGCTGATGCACCCGGCCTCGGGCCGGAAATTGCCGGAGAACCGACACCATCATGCTGGGCGTATCACGTATCGCAAAAAAGGTTTTCGGTTCGCCGAACGACCGGCTGCTCAAAACAGTCAATCCGCTTGTTGCCAGGATCAACGATCTCGAAGCGGAGTTCGAGGCCCTTTCGGATGCCGGAATCCGGGAGCGAACCGGGCAACTGCGGACCAGGGCGGAAAATGGCGAAAGCCTGGACGAACTTCTGCCTGAAGCTTTTGCAAACGTCCGCGAGGCGGCAAAACGGTCGCTCGGACTGAGAATCTTCGATGTTCAGCTTGTCGGCGGTGTTTTCCTCCATCGCGGCAACATCGCCGAAATGAAGACGGGGGAGGGAAAGACGCTGGTGGCTACACTGCCCGCCTTCCTGAACGCGCTCGGCGGCAATGGGGTGCACATCGTTACCGTCAACGACTACCTGGCACGTCGCGATGCCGAATGGATGGGAACCGTATTCGGTGCATTGGGCATGACCGTTGGCGTCGTCGTTCCGTCACAACCCGAGGAAGAAAAGCGCGAAGCGTACCGGGCCGACATAACCTATGCGACGAACAATGAACTGGGCTTCGACTACCTCCGCGACAACATGGCCACTGAACTCTCCAAAATGGTTCAGAGGGGGCACAATTTCGCCATCGTCGATGAGGTTGATTCCATTCTGATCGACGAGGCCCGAACCCCATTGATCATTTCCGGTCCTTCCGAGGACAGATCGGAACTCTACACCAAGATCGATAAGTTCATTCCGAATGTCGCCGAGGAACACTACACGCTGGATGAGAAAACGCGAAACGTAACCTTCACCGATGCCGGCAATGAATTCATAGAGGAGCAGCTGAGTGCGGAGGGCATTCTGCCCGAGAATCAGTCGCTCTACGACCCGGAATCGACAACCATCGTCCATCACATCACGCAGGCGCTGCGCGCCCACAAGAATTTTCAGAGGGACAAGGATTACATCGTTCGGGACAACAGCATTGTGCTCATCGACGAATTCACCGGGAGAATGATGGCCGGACGCAGGTTGAGCGATGGCCTGCACCAGGCCATCGAGGCCAAGGAAGGGGTTCCGATCCAAGCTGAGAATGTCACTCTCGCATCAATTACCTTCCAGAATTACTTCCGCCTTTACGGAAAGCTTGCAGGCATGACCGGCACGGCGGCGACCGAAGCGGAGGAATTTCGCGAAATTTATGGCCTCGGTGTCGTGGAAATCCCAACCAACCAGCCGGTGGCCCGGGTCGACGAGCACGACAGGGTGTTCAGGACCGCCCGTGAAAAAACCGACGCGATCATGACCGCCATCAAAGATTCAAACAAGGCCGGGCAGCCGGTCCTTGTGGGAACCACCTCAATCGAAAAGTCCGAATTGCTGTCCGGCCTTCTTGAAAAGGAGAAGATCCCGCACAATGTCCTTAACGCCCGACACCATGAGCAGGAGGCCCGCATCATCGCCGAAGCCGGCTGCCCCGGAGCGGTTACGATCGCAACCAACATGGCCGGACGCGGAACCGACATACAACTCGGCGGCAATGTCGAGATGCGGGTGATCGAAGCCATGGAAGGCGAAGAGGACACCGATGCCTCGAAAATCAGGGCGGAGATCGAAGCTGAAATAGCGGGTTCCCGCAGGCAGGTCATTGAGGCGGGGGGTCTCTATGTGCTGGCGACGGAAAGGCATGAATCCCGCCGCATTGACAATCAGTTGCGCGGCCGCTCGGGCCGGCAGGGAGATCCGGGCCGCTCCAGCTTTTACCTGTCGCTTGAAGATGATCTGATGCGGATTTTCGGATCCGACCGGCTGGACAAGGTGCTGAACACGATCGGAATGGAGGAAGGGGAGGCGATCGAACATCCCTGGGTCAACAAATCCCTCGAAAAGGCGCAAGGCAAAGTTGAAGCCCGGAATTTCGACATCCGCAAGCAACTGCTCAAATATGATGACGTGATCAATGACCAGCGAAAGGCCATCTTCGGTCAGCGCCGCGAAGTCATGGAATCAACCAATGTCTCGGAAATTGTCCGGGACATGCGCCACCAGCTTGTCGACGACCTCGTTGACCAGTGCATGCCGCCAAAATCCTATCCCGAACAGTGGGAAATGGATCTGCTTCAAGAGGAAACACAGAAAAAACTCGGTGTGGACCTGCCGGTCACCTCTTGGACCGAGGAGGAGGATGTGGACGACGAAATCGTTCGTAACCGACTCTACCAGGCCTCGGACGAGCTGTTGGCCAAGAAGTCTGTTGAGTTCGGCAGCGATACGATGCGTTCATTGGAAAAGCAGGTGCTTCTTCACACGCTTGACAAGAAGTGGCGCGAGCATCTTGTGACACTTGAGCACCTGCGGTCGGTCATCGGCTTCAGGGGATATGCACAGCGAGATCCGCTCAATGAATTCAAGAACGAGGCCTTCGGCCTGTTCGAAACACTGCTCAACGCCCTTCGCGCCGACGTTTCCTCCCATCTCAGCATTCTCCGGCCGTTGACCCAAGAGGAGCAGGAGACAATGAAGCGCCAACTAGCTGAAAGACGTCGGCTGGCGGAGGCTGCAGCGTTGCAATCCCGTGTGGGTTCCGGAACCCCGGGCGGTCGAGGCAGAACCGGAGGTTCCCCCGGCCGCAACAGCCCTTGCCCGTGCGGGTCAGGCAAGAAATACAAGCATTGCCACGGACGCAGATCCTGAAGTGACGTCGCCCGGAGGCGGGGTCCGGCCGCCAACTGGGCCTTGGTTAGTATAGCTCGGAGAACGGTCAACACCTGAAATGGTTGCCTTGCCCAAGTCCGCAACTTCACTCGGCAAAGTGAATACCCTGCCCCAAAAGGTCTCACACAATCTGCGGCACCTGTGGTGCCGTCAGATGGGGGCCACTCCATCGGCTATGGCCAGTCGAGCGTCGCGGCGGATTCGGCGCCGAGGTGCATCGGGAAATCAAGACGGAAGGGCCTTCAAAGGGTCCTCTCCCTGGTAACGAAGTTCGGGAATCACTCTGAGGTTATGTTGATCAATGCCAACGGGCATCACTTGCTCTGATCCGATGAATGGCGCTTGGACATTGACAAGTTGTGCGAGCACATGCAGGAAGTCGTGAGTAAGATGAAATCGTTATTGGTGCAGACTGAGAATCAAAGCTTTCAGGCGTTTATCGACCATGGGCGGCCAGCGACTTATGGTTGGAACAAGCTAAAGCAGGACAATGCCTGATGTATCATGTCGAGTAACACACCCGCGGTCGCCGTGCCTAGGATTGACGACAGCAGCAAGTCTGTGGGTGTGCATGCCCAGCTAATGGCGCTTGTGCTTGGGACAGGAATGTCGCTGGCTTCCGGAACGGCGGTCGCCGGCGACAACTACCTGCGCGTCGGATTCGGATTGGATTTGCCATGGAATGCGGTGTTCTCCGATACCGATTGCGCCAGCACCACCGTGGATGCGCTCTACGGTTGCGGAACCGGCAGCGACGGCGAACCCACACGGTCGGTTGGGAAATTTGAGTCGGTGCGGGCGGTAGAGCTTGGATTCGGCTATGCCAGCGGGTCAAAGAGGCTGGAGATGCTGGTCGAATATCGCCCGAATTTCGAGTTTAGGGGCCGTACGAACTTCTTGTCGGCCGACAGAAGGCAGGACGTTAGAGCAAAACTGTCAACTGTATCCGCAATGTTGGCTGGCTTCATTGATCTAACCGGTGTTGGGTCGCCAAAAGTCGGCCAGCCCATTCCGTTTTTTGGGGCCGGCGTCGGTTTCGCGCATACCCGGATCGGCAAAA
Source organism: Paracoccaceae bacterium (assembly GCA_021296235.1). GTDB lineage: Bacteria > Pseudomonadota > Alphaproteobacteria > Rhodobacterales > Rhodobacteraceae > JAPOXR01. The sequence goes on from JAGWAS010000014.1 coordinate 35,758, forward strand.
CCAGCATCTACTTCCCGGCAACAACGACGATCGTACCGGGCGGAAGCCGAACGGGATTTGCATGGATGGCGACGACCGGAATTGCGGTGGCGCTGGACGACCGCATGACAGTTGATCTGGCTTGGCGCTACACGGACCTTGGCAAGGTCCGCACCGGCCAAGGTTCTGGCCAAGTGGTTTGGCGCGATGGTAGCCAAGGTCCCAATCAGCTCAATCTTGCACCGACGGAATCAAGGCTCAGGGGCCTCGGCATGAGTCTGTCGCTGCGATATTCCTTCTGAGATCGACGAACATGCTTGAGATGGTCAACCAAGAGTTCAAGCGCCGAAAAAAAATGATCCGGATGTTTCCGAATGCGGCCCAGCATCTTCGGCTTGCGCTGAAGCTGCGTTTGAAATCTCTCAACGCCCTGCCGCCTAACTTGCTCTAACAATCCTCCCAAGCCTGAACAGGATCGCGACAGATGTCCCTTGAGAGGTTATTCACTCATCGGACAGGCAGGCAAGATATCCCCGGATGCGAGATGAAAATGCACTTGCGTGCTCCACACTTTCGAGGCAACCAGTGACGTCAGGAAAATCTCGATCTGGCTTGGGCACTCAAGCCTTCAGACCACTGAGATATATCTGCAGGCGGATCCGGGCGACATGCTGGATACGCTCGACAAATGGTGCTCTCCCAACCTCAGCAAGGGCATGTTCAAGGGTGTGCAGGACGAGTGGCTCGCGATGCTGACAGCCACTTGAATCCGCCAATATTTTGGGAACCTGATCCTTGCTCAATAGTTCATATCCGTGAGAAGGAGCAACAGAGGTGAAGAAAGAGCCTATCACACTGAAGGCTGATCCGACCGATCCGGAGGACTTCGACGTGATACCCAGAGCAATGGATCGGGCCAGGAAAGCCCGTCTAATCCGCAGGACGAGAACCGGCTTGGGTTTAACCCAGACGGAATTTGCTCGCCGCTTTTGTGTGCCGGCTGGCACGCTGCGGGACTGGGAGCAGGCGCGGTCAACACCTCCAGACTTTGCGATCGCATATGTCAAGGTGATAGCCTGCCATCCGGACATGGTGGCGGAAGAAATCTCTTGATGCGCTTTGGCGCGGGTCATCCAGCGCGGGCAAAGGACACGTGAGTCAGCCCAGTCGAAGATGCCGCCGAAAGCATCTTCAACAGCAATCCGGTTCACGGCACGCGGGAGGATTTTTCCGATCAGGACAAGAAAATCCCCCGTTTTCTTGCCAACCATCCAGTTGTCATCCAACACTGAACGTAAAAACCCTGACAATTCAAAAGGAAAGACAACCAACGGTGCACTGAGGTTCCGGCTAGACAACGGATGGCCGACCGACGATGATTCGATCTTCCGGCAGAGCGCTACCTCGCGCAAGGCACAGGATCGAGTCCGCACACATATCGGCCATCATGACCGTCGCGCTGCTGCTGACCCCAGCGATATGCGGCGTCAGGATGACGTTCGGCGCCTGTCGTAGCGGACTTTCCGGCAACGGCTCTGTCTTAAAAACATCAAGGCCAGCACCACCCAAATGACCAGTCTCCAAGAGTTTTGCGAGGGCATCTTCATCTATCAGCCCGCCTCTGGCAGCATTGATGACCATCGCTCCTTGTTTCATTTGGGCAAGTGCGTTGGCATCAAGGATTGGCTTGTCGGTAGCCGGGACATGCAACGTGACGACGTCAGCCTTCGTGATGATCTCTTCAAACGTGGACGCGGTTGGAACTTCATTGTTGTATGGGTCATAGGAAATGACCGTCATGCCGAATGCCTGAGCACGTTGTGCAACGGCCTGACCGATCCGGCCAAATCCAATGATGCCCAAGGTACGTCCGAAAAGTCCGGGGAACTTTGTCTTCTGCCAGCTTCCGGCCACGACCGTGGCGTGGTTGGACAAGATACCGCAGCAAAGGTTCGTCATCAGCGCCAATACGACATCGGCCACCGATTGGGTGTTGGCACCCGGTGAGATTGTAACCTCAATGCCAGCAGATTTCGCGGCATCCAGATCGACATTGTCGAACCCGACGCCGAATCGCGCGATGGCTTTCAGATCGGGCGCGGCTGCAAGGACCCCGGCATCGTAGGGCTCAAGCCCACCAATTGCGGCGACCGCCTGCGGGATGCGGCGAAGCAGCTCTTCGCGATCCAGCGTCACCCCGGTTTCATTGCGCCAAAGGCTATAGCCTGCCTTTTCCAGCGCCAGCATTCCTGACGTCTCAAGTGTCCAAAGCGGTGGCGGATTAACCAGAATCACCGGTTTATTGAGCATTTTGTGACGCCTTTCGCGCGAGAAGTTTCGTCCAGGCAGGTGACGTAAGAACCAGCACGGTTAGACCAATAAAGAGACAGAATATCGGGCTTTCAAAAAAGCGCCATGGCTGATCACCGGTCAGCAGCAATCCACGTCTCAGGCCCTCTTCGAACGGCTGGCCAAGCACATAGCCGATCACAATCGGTGCAAGTTGAAAGCCCGAGTATCGCATGAAAAGCCCAACGACACCGGCGAGGACCGCAACGTAGACGTCCAGCATGCTTCCGCGCACGGTAAAAGCGCCGATCATCGACAACATCATGACGATAGGCATCAGGATGGACGCCGGCATCTTCAGGATACGCGTGAAAATCTGAGCGCTAAACGCACCGACAAACAACATCAGCACATTCGCCAGAAGTAACGCCATGAATATCATGTTCACCAGAACTGGCTCGTCGATGTATAGGCGCACTCCCGGCGTCACCCCATGAATGATCAGGGCGCCAATCAGAACGGCCGTGCCACCGTCACCGGGAATGCCAAGTGCAAGTGTCGGGACCAGCGCGCCACCGGTTACTGCGTTGTTCGATGCCTCAGAAGCAATAACACCGTCAGGCTCTCCGGTTCCGAACTTCTCGGAATTCGGGGACGATCGTTTGCCGTCCGCATAGCTGACGAACGCTGCAGTGACGGCCCCAACCCCCGGCAGGACACCAATGAACGATCCGATAACACTGGCGCGCAGCAATTGCTTCTTGCGCGTCATCCATTCACCAAGCGACGGGAAGGTAAAGCCAACTTTACCCGCAAACTCGATCCTTGAACCCGATCCAACGAAGGCTTGATGGAAGACTTCGGACAGGGCAAAAACACCGACAAGGATTGGGATGACGTGGAACCCGCCGGTCAGAGGGAAATAGCCATAGTCGAACCGAGCGCTGCCAGTGAAATTGTCCTGTCCAACCGTCGAGAGAAAAAGCCCGAGACAGGCTGCCATCAACCCTTTGATTGTATTCCCTTTGGACACCCAAGCGATGGTTGTCATCGAGAAGATGATCAGGGCCAAGATTTCGATCGAGCCGAAGTTGACCGCGACCTTTGCCAACGTCGGAGCCGCGACGACCAGGATGATTACCGAAAATATGCCACCGAACACTGACGCCCCGGTTGTCCATCCAAGAGCCAGATCCGCGCGTCCCTCCCGGGTCATTGGATACCCGTCAAGCACCGTCGCCGCCGATTGAGGCGTGCCAGGCACATTGATCAGGATCGCGCTGATCGAGCCGCCATAGACCGAAGAGACGTAGACTGACAGTAGCAAGACAATCGCTGGCCCGCTGTCGATTGCGAAGGTCAACGGCAGCATCATTGCAAGTGCAACCACAGTCCCCAGACCAGGCATTGCTCCTACAAAGGTGCCGAGGGTGACGCCGAGAAAGAGCGCGAGCAGGCCCTGGATGGTGAAGATCAGCGAAAGGGATTCGATGAGCGATGACATGATCAGCCCAAACCGGTCAGCTTCAGCAGCGCTCCGCCAGGAAGCGTCAGTTCGGCGATCTCCACGATAACATACCAAGCAAGCGCGGGAGCAACGAAACTGACAAAACCAAGAATGATCCACCTGCGAAAGCCGATTACAGCTCCGATCAGGAAAATGCCCGCCACCATGGCCAAGTATAGACCGACGAATTTCAGGGACGCGGCCACTGCGGCGGTGATGACGACAGTTGCCGCCATTCGGGTCCAGCCAGCACCGTCGGTCCAGTTGACCACTTCACCGGCGGTCGCCTTTCCATCACCGAAGGCATTGCGTGCCAGAAGGATTAACGAGAACAAGATCAGCAACAGGAGCAGGATCCGCGGGACCAGAACCGTGCGAACTTCATCGGGATCGTCGAGTGTGAAATAGTTGCCGTTGAATGTGGTGAACAGAAGAACCGCCGCAACCAGTCCGACCACCGTTCCCGCGATCCTTTCGCTATGTATGTTGGCCTTCGGATGCTGATCCATACTCATTCCGAACAATAGCTGGTTTCGGTCTCGAATTGCGACTGCCGCCCACGGCGGAGATGCCTAGAGCGGCAGCCGGAATCTGCGGGCAGACTCGCCCTATTTTGCGAGCCCCAGAGAAGACAACAACGCGCCATTTGTTGAATACTGCTTGGCGAAAAACTCAGCGAATTCGTCTTTGCCCAAGAAGTTGATGTTCCAACCGATATTCGCGATGCCATCGACGAAACTGTCCTGAACGACAGCCTCTTGGCAAGCGCTGGCCAGTGTGTCCACGATCGGAGCGGGTGTGCCCTTGGGCGTGAATAGTCCGAACCAGATGCCAAGGTCCAGATCCGAACCGTTGATCTCCATGATGGACGGCACATCCGGCAGGTCGGCGACACGTTCGGGTGCAAGGATGATCAGCGGTTTCAGGCCAAGCTTCTTTCCAGAGCCGAAGGGCTCCACCGTGAAATCTACTTCCTTGCCAAGAACTGCCTTGGTTGCTCCTGCGCCGCCTTCAAACGGAATGAAGGTGAACTCGGCTCCGAATGCCTGACCAAGCGCGGCCTGTGCCATGTGCGGAACCGACCCTTTCGGTGGACCAGCGGCCAAGACGTTCGCACCTGCTTTTGCCGCGTTGACCAATGCCTCAATGGTTTGGTACTTGCCCTCGGGGTTCACAAGAACTGCAAGCGGGCTCTTGACCATCAGGCAGACTTCTTCCCAGCTGTCGCCGTTGTAGGCCAGTTCACGCCGATGTGGCTGCGTTGTGGCTGTGCCGATGGGCAATACGCCAATCGTGTAGCCGTCAGGAGCGCTTTGCGCAAGCTGCGTTGCACCGATGGTGCCGCCTGCACCGCTGACGTTGTTGACGACGGTGTCCTGACCCAAAATGCCCTCGAATTCAGCGGCCATGAGTCGACCTGTGGCATCAACGCCTCCGCCTGGATTAAAGGGGATAAGCACTTGAATACGTTTGTTCGGATAGTCGCCGTGACCATCAGCCAGAGCGGCGCCTGTCGTTGCAACCACAATCAGTGTAGTCGATAGTAATGTCCTGAGTTTCATTTGTTTCCCTCCTAAATCAGTAACGGCGTAGCTTCATGTGACAAAGGATCGGGAGGCAGTACCTCAGCCGAAACTCCGAACCCAAAACGCCGATAGGCTTCCGGCACTGTTTCATTTTTTCGTAGACGCAACCAGCACTTCAGTCAATTTTGTCTCGACCGCGTTGTCCCCCAACGGATTAACCTGACCTGGATCGAGCTTGACGTCGCAGAGTTGGTTGAAACGGTCCAATGGCAGGCTACCCTGACTTGGCGGTCTCGGCGACAACACCGCCGCTGCTGGCGGCAACCGACTGATCATTCGGCAGAAGGCAATGAGAGCTCGGAGAGATTCACTGCCCGTCCTTCCCTTGCCGACTTTTCCGCTGCCTCCCCAACCAGCACCGCCCAATGACCATCCCCGAGGGTTACTTCCGGCGCACCCTTCCCTGATCTCACCAGCTCAAGAAACCGGCGGTGCTGGTAGAAAGTTGCACCGTGATGGTCACCGGCATCCAGAATTGCATCGTCAATTCTGAATTCCCTGACCTGCGGACCGCTGCCCGATCGAATTGACAGCTCGACCCTTGATGCCCGCTTTTCGCCGCCGGCAACAAACCGCGCCGGCGCCGGCACCATCGCTTCAATGCGGGCCTGTGATCCGGAAACCGAAACGGTTTCCTGCCAGTATGCCCCTTCACCAAACATGCAAAGATCAAGCATTCCGCGCGTGCCGTTCGCAAAATCCACGATCGCGTAGGCGTTGTCCATGATGTCGGGTCGGCGCCCGGAGTGGCTCTCGTCGAGATGATTGGCCGCCATTGATCCCGAAGCGAATACCCTGACCGGATCGCTCTTGAGAAAGAGGCGCATAAGGTCCCAGAAGTGACAACATTTCTCCACAAGGGTTCCGCCCGTCCTTTCGCTGAAGCGGTTCCAGTTGCCGACCTTGTCCAAGAAGGGGTACCTGTGCTCCCTGACTGACATCATTGCCGGCACCCCCACGGCGTTTTCCTCAAGTTTCCGCAACATGTGCTCAAGCGGCGGCATGTACCGGTATTCCATCGCCACCCAAACTGGTGCCTTGCGCCCTGCAGCCGCGGCAATGACCTTCCGGCAGCCGGCCGAAGTGGTGCACAGCGGCTTTTCGATGAGAACCGGTTTGCAGGACGGCAGCAAGTCCAGCAAAATCCGGCAGTGCGTGTCATTCGGCGTGGCAATGACAAATGCGTCGCAGTTCGTCCCTTCAAGCAGTGATTCATGATCGGCGAAATCAAGCGCCTGTTCGCCCGCCAACGCCATTGCGCGCGCTCGTTCGGATTCCACAGGGTCAGCTATGGCCCCGACCTCAGCGCCATCCAGGATAAGGATGTTTCTGATGTGCTCCCGGGCCATCATCCCGGCACCGATCACGCCATAGCGGATTGTCATCTCACAATTCCAGAACAGGAAGACCCAAACCGGCGGCAATGCTGCGCAGGATTGCGCGGTGTTCGCCGTAGGCAACCGCCAAATGGTGCTCAAGGCCGTTGTCGATAATCCCGGACTTCACCGCGGCTGCCGGCCGTTCGAACCTTACAACACCCGCCGTTCCGGAAAATGCCAGCGGCCGCCTCAGCATTTCTCCTCCAATCAGCACCATCTTGTGCTTGCCGAAAGCCTTCGAAATGCGCATCAGCGTTACGGTTCCCGGCTTCAGTGGAAACTCGAACAACAGGGGTTGCCCCCGGTTGGAATGCACAGTGGCCTTGGCCTCGACGGCAGGGTCCCGCATCGACGCAGGTGCCTGTCCGCAATGCCAAACAACACCCGTGTCATCATCTGCATCAATGTCCACCATGTCGGCGAGGAAGACCGGCGAACCGGCAGCCTGCTGAAGAATCAACTGCGAAAGCGCTCCTTCCACATCCGCCTCGCAGGCGCACGGTATGCCAGCTTCAGCGAGCATCGACACCGGGCCGCAAACCGCACCGCCATATTCGGTGAACATTTCGGGCCAGCACCTGACTGCGACGGCATCGAATTGCCGCCTGCGGCAAATTCCTTCAAGTGCAGGCTTCAGGCGAAGAGAACATTCAAGCGAGATCTGATCGACATTGTCCAGCCCGGTCAAGCTTGAGCGGGCCTCCGCCTTGACGGCGGAAACACTATCGTCGGCTACGGATTTGGCAGCACCAAAGAGTTCTTCCAATTCAACAGGTTCAACTTCAACGCCGGTGATGTCCTTCAGGGTTTTGGCGTCATAGTCGCAGGTGTCGAACCCGGGGGGACGGCTCCCGACACGCCCGATCTTCGCGTTACGCAAATTGCCGACAATCTCGGCTGCACGACCGGTGCAGACGCTGGAGACGGCGCGCGCCGGTGCAGGTTTCGCCGGATTGCCGAACTGGAGCAGCCGGCGAAGCCGATCGGGCGACGTGCGATCCGGGTTCGAATGCAGCCAGTTGAATTCCTTTCCCCTGAGCCCAAGCGCATGGCTTGCAAGGTTAAGCCCGCAAAACGCGTTCAATCGAAGGCGCTCGCCGGTGCGCGGCTCACTTGGAGCCCAGATGGCAAATGGAGCCGTTTGATGGTCTGCCAAATCCGTTATGCATTCGGCATCTGTGAACGTGGTCTGCACAACCAGCAGGCGGTCGACATCGTGTTCCGCAATTTCTGCCAACGCACCCTGCACCTGCCTGTTGTCCATCAGGAGTTCCGGTTTTCCGGCAACGGCAAATCCACTCCGGTCAACAACATCAAGAACCGAACGGAGAATTGACGCTGCGAATTCCACATCAAATGTTGGACGGCAGAGTGGGAGCACCCCCAACTTCATTCCTTCCGGCATCATACGGACCTTCGATTCAGGAATTGGAATTGATGAAGGAATGCACTTCATCCCTTGTCGGGTAGCATTCTCGCCCACCCCCACGCGTGCATCTGAGCGTTGCAGTGGCATTCGCAAACTGAACCGCCTCTTCCTCGCCTTTGCCTTCGGCAAGCATAAGCGCGAACGCACCATGCCATACATCACCCGCACCGAGTGTGTTTTCTGCATCGACTTCGAATGCCGGAATATGGTCAATCTTGCGATTGCGAACCACGTAAGTCCCATTCGCACCATCGGTTGCGCACAGCCAGTTGGTGTGAACTTCTGCCATCGCCTTCAGTCCGGCAAGCACCGTTTCCTCTCCGGTGATTGCCAAAACCCCCTGACTTGAAAACGCCAAATGCGTCGCCAAGTTCAAGGTTTCAAAATCCGCGCTGCGTTCCCCATCGACAATTCCCGGAACGTCATGTCGTCTGGCCAACTCCAATGTCTTCCTCAAGCCGGGAGTCCAACTCGTGTCGGCAAGAAATGCATCATGACTTGGCACCGCATCCAACCACCCGGGCTCCCCGGCTAGTCCAGCCCCGCTGAATCCGACAATTTGCCGCTCGCCGCAATCGTCGACCATGACCGCGGAATATGACGACCTGCCGCCGTCCGCACTGTCAACAAACTCAAGCGAAACGTTATAGCCCTCCAGTTCCGAACGAATGACCTCCCCAATGAAATCGGTGCCGACCCGCGCTCCCAGATGCGCTTCGCCCCCCAGCCTGGACACCGCAACCGCAGCACTTGCCGCCATGCCGCCGCCATCAATCTGGGCGCCGTTGGCGCGATATTTCACCCCTTGATCCGGAAGGTCATCGACCAGGAAAACAAAATCCACGACAGCCACACCGAACGCGAACACTGATGCCATATTCACTCACCACAATGGACGCCCATCGCTACCGCCAAACAGGCCAGAAGCTGGGTCTGAGGGCGGCACAATATCCGATCCATCAGGTGTTCACCATGCCGCTTCGAAAAACGCCTGCAGCACAATCCCGACCGATTTCAGGCAGGGTGGCCCGTTCAACGGGCCGCAGATTCTCAGTCGGCCAAAAGCTCCGAGAAAGCCAACCGCGCCTCTGCTTCAGCCGACAGGACCCGCTCTTTATCGGTTCCCTTGATGACAATGCTGACTCCCCTGCGGAACTCAGTCCGGAACGGATAGGATCCGATCTGCAGATCGGCATACTCATCGGCGATTGTGGCAAGCGGTTCAGCCAGTTCACTTTCGACAGTGTTGAGGTCAAGTGACCGGCTTATCTGCGGACTGCCTCCGGGTATTGAACGCAGCTTATCTGCAAGCATGGCTCGGAATATCTTGGGAACACCGGCCATGACGTGAACGTTACCGAGTGAAAACCCCGGCGCGGCCGAAACGGAATTTGCAATCAGCAAGGCGTCCCCGGGGATCCGAGCCATGCGCAGTCTGCCATCATTGAGTTCAAGACCGAGATTTCTGCAATGTTCCTCAAGTATGGATCGCGCATCCTCGCGCACCCCAATTTCGGCCCCGAAGGCCGCGGCAACCGCATCGGCGGTGATATCATCATGCGTCGGGCCGATTCCGCCGGTGGTAAAGACATGATCCCACGATTTTCTCAGTTCATTTACTGCGCCGACAATCTGCTCATGCACATCCCGCACGAAACGCGCCTCCTCCAGATCGATTCCATGCTCCCCCAGTTGAACGGCAAGATGGTTCAGGTTCGCATCGCGCGTTCTTCCGGACAGGATTTCATCGCCGATCACCAACACTGCAGCAGTGGGGTTTGCCATCGAATCCTCATTTTGGAACGGTTCCGCGAGGTTACACCCGGCAATCGGACCACATCAACACCGAATGCAGCCGTGCCGTCGCAGCTTGTGTCAAGCCGGCACTGCCCGCAATAGGTGAACTGGACGGACGGTTGCAGCCGGTGGACATTTACCGGAAAATTTCGTTCCGTGTCGTGAAGTTCCGCCGGATCGCGGCTATGGTGGCCGATAGGCCGAAGGAATTTGGACAAAAAGGGTAACCGAGGCCGCCTGAATAACTGGAGATGCAGTATGAATAATACCCGGTGCGTCGCATTGGTTGGACCATTTCTCAGCGGCAAAACTTCTCTCATGGAGAGTTTTCTTTCCGCTTCCGGAGCAATCAAGAGAAAGGGCTCTGTTAAGGACGGAACATCCGTCGGTGATTCTGCGGTGGAAGCAAGGAGCCGCAATATGAGCACCGAGGTGTCCGTTGCCGAAATGAACTATCTTGGTGACGATTGGGCCGTGCTTGACTGTCCAGGATCAATCGAACTCATGCAGGAGGCAATCAATGCCCTGTCGGTTGCAGATGTTGCGGTCGTAGTGGTTGAACCCTCAGTAAGCAGGGCGGCTTCGGCGGCGCCCATTTTCAGGGCGCTCGAATTCGGGAATGTTCCGCACATGGTCTACATAAACAAGGTCGACACGGTTACCGATCCCATGCCCGAGGTACTGGCGGCCATAAGGGACGCCTCCGGAATGCCAAACCTGATGCGCAACTTTCCGGTTACCAACGAGGAAACGGTTACCGGCTATGTTGATCTCACCAGCCTCCGCACATACTCGTATGTGGAGGGACAAGAATCCAGGGAGGTTGAGTTTCCTTCGCAACTCAAGGATGAAATTGACCTCTCACGGGAAGAGTTTCTGGAGGCACTTTCGAATTTTGATGATGGAATTCTGGAACTTCTGCTGGAAGATCAGGTTCCGAAGATTGAGGAAATTTACGCCAAGGCTGCAGGGGCCATGCGCGACTGCCAGGTCGTGCCTTACTATTTCGGATCAGCTGAGCGGAACTTCGGCGTAAGGCGGATCCTCAAGGCCCTTCGCCATGATGCGCCGGAGCCGGAACGGCGTGCAGAGGCCTTGGGCTTCAATCCTGAAGGCGAACCAACGGTTCAGGTCTTCAAGACGCTCTATGCACAGCACAGCGGCAAGCTCTCATACGCACGGGTCTGGTCCGGTGAGATCGCCGACGGACAAACTTTGGGCGGCAGCCGGATAAGCAGCATTCAGTTGATGACAGGTGGCCAATCGCGCAAGGTCTCGAATGCCAAATTCGGCGATGTCGTGGGATTGGGCCGATTGGAGGAGGTGCGCACCGGCCATGTGCTGCGGGCCGATTCCGGGGAACCCGATTCATCCGGAACGGATTCTGGTCTGTCTGCGGTCTATTCAGTGGCCATCACTCCCGCTGACCGGAAGGACGAGGTCAAACTGACAACCTGCCTGCAGCGCCTGATCGAAGAGGATCCCTCTCTCGGTTACAACCAGAATGAGGACACGCATGAGCTGGTTCTGACGGGCCAAGGAACCGTCCATCTCCAGATTGCCCTGGAAAAGCTGAAGAGCAAGTTCAATGTGGAGGCGAGCGCCAGGCAGCCGAATGTTCCATACCGGGAAACTATTCGCGGCAAGGTAACACAGCATGGCCGGTTCAAGCGGCAAACCGGCGGGCATGGAATGTTTGGGGACGTAACTGTTGACATTGTGCCCCGCCCCCGGGGAAGCGGCTTTGAATTCACCAACAAGATTGTGGGAGGGGCAATTCCGAGGCAGTACATCCCCGCGGTGGAAGCCGGAGTCAGGGAATTTGCCGCGGAAGGCCCACTCGGCTTTCCGGTGGTCGATTTCGGAATCACACTCACTGACGGTCAATTTCACTCTGTCGACAGCAACGAGATGTCATTCAAGCTGGCGGCGCGGGTGGCAATGACGGATGGTATGCCAAAATGCTCCCCGGTTCTGCTTGAACCAATTGACAAGGTAACGATTGACGTTCCGACGGATCACACCAGCAAGGTCCATGGCCTCATCAGCGGAAGGCGGGGTCAAATTCTTGGATATGAGGCAAAGGAGGGCTGGAAAGGATGGGATTCATTGCATGCCTATCTTCCGGAATCGGAAATCCATGACTTGATCATCGAACTCAGATCCCTGACCCAGGGGCTCGGCACGTTCACGGCGGAATTTGATCATTTCCAGGAACTTGTGGGGCGGCAGGCCGACGAAGTCGTCGCCAAACGCGCCGAACAGAAGAAGGAACAGCGAAACAACTGACACTTTGCTGTTCATTTTGATGAACCGTTCCCATCGGACCCATCAGCCTCACGCAAATGTCCTGGCGGCAACAGGGTCGGCAAACCCGTGCGAATTCGGCAGTCACTGCCGCGATCCCGTGAGGGTAGATACGGACCGGAAGGGGCAGATCGAAGACCTTCCCAAGGAGTCCAATCGCCGGAAGCCCGTTTTGGCAGGGGGAGCGATTATTGCCCCTGCAGCGGATCCCGGAGGCACATGATCTGCGGCCTCTGCATCGGCGATGAGACCTGCCACAACACTCTGCCTCCCCAAGGATCTGAAGGTCTTTTTCGGCCGGTCGGAATGAACGATTGAGAGAACCGGACGATATTGCAGCCAGATGGAGCATGGGCAACCTCTGCGGATCAGTGTCGGCCGGATGCAGGAGTAATGGATACCAGCAAATATGACTGAATCCCCGATAGATGAATCTGTGGACAGGACATCCTGCGACGAGGGACCGATTTTGGTGTGGTTCAGACGCGACCTTCGCCTCTCGGACAACCCGGCGCTGACTTGGGCGGCCGGAACCGGACGGCCTGTCATTCCTGCGTTCATCTTGGATGAGGACACCGGCGACACAGCCGTTGGAAACGCTTCACGCTGGTGGCTGCATTGCAGCTTGCACGCGCTGGAGGACAGTCTGCGGGAACTGGGTTGCCGTATCATTTTCCGCCGCGGTCCTGCCGGGCATGAACTTTCCGCACTGATCCGGGAAAGCGGAGCGTCTTCGGTTGTTTGGAACAGGCTGTACGATCCGGCAACCCTCGCTCGAGACCGACAGATCAAGGCACAATTCAAGGGCAAGGGAATTGCAGCCCGATCATTCAATGCGGCGCTGCTCTTTGAACCTTGGACGGTCAAGACAGGCGGAGGTTCCCCTTACCGCGTTTTCACACCCTTCTGGCGATGCTGCCTGAAACTCGGCTTCAGGATGCCCGGACCGGCCGTGTCGAGGTTGCAGGTGCCGAAACAGTGGCCGGAAAGCGACATGATCAATGACTGGTCACTGCTCCCGATTCCGGACATTGGGGCCAAACTGTGCAGAAATTGGCGGCCCGGGGAGAAGGAAGCCCACAACAGGCTCGACGATTTCCTTCGCAACGCAGTCAAGAATTACCATGAATGCCGCGAATATCCGGGTAAACCTGGCACCAGCAGGCTGTCACCGCACCTTCATTTCGGGGAGATTGGACCGCGGCAAATAGCGTCCGCCATCGACGTGTGCGAGCCCGGTCCAGGGCCGGACGCTTTTCTCCGCGAGATTGGCTGGCGCGAGTTCAGCCACCATCTGCTCTACCACAATCCGGCAATGGAAACGAAAAACCTGCGACCGGCATTTGACCGCATGCCATGGTGCACAGATTCAACCAATTTGAAGTGCTGGAGGCAAGGACGGACCGGCTATCCATTGGTCGATGCAGGCATGCGCGAGCTGGCTGCGACAGGTTGGATGCACAACCGCGTTCGCATGATCGCGGCTTCATTCCTGACCAAGCATTTGCTGATGGATTGGCGTGCCGGAGCGGATTGGTTTCTTGACGCCTTGGTAGACGCTGATCGGGCCAACAACAGCGCCGGCTGGCAGTGGGTTGCCGGTTCCGGTGCTGATGCCGCGCCATACCATCGGATATTCAATCCAATTGTGCAGTCGCGGCGTTTTGATGAAGCAGGAAACTACCTCCGTGCCTGGGTTCCGGAACTGTCGTCCCTGCCGGACGAATTCATCCACTCACCGTGGACAGCACCTCAAACTGTATTGAGCCATGCCGGAGTCCAACTCGGCAAAACCTACCCATTTCCGATAGTTGATCACATGGCCGCACGCGAACGTGCATTGGCTGCCTCAAGGAGTCTTGACCGGCCCGAAGGAGGAATTGATCGGTAGCCATGCGTTTTCGAGATATCCACGGAATTCCTCCTACGCTCTGAAACGTTGCCTTTGCGGCAGGAAAGCCGATTTCCTGAAACCTCCGGCACAAACCCTCATTCCCTTCTGTCCAGGAGTGAAGAGCGCCACCCCGCCATGCGGCCTTCAGGCACTTTGGCGGCGTTCTCAGTTTGTGAGCATATGTTCGCAGTCGATGGCAAACGGCGTTGTTTTTTTCGTAGACCTCGACAAAGGGGGAAGGGGCATGACAATTCGAAAACTGATGATTGGCAATTTGGTCCTGATGCCCGTTGTTGCAGCCCAATTTGCATATGGTCTTTCGGAATGGGCAGTTAGCTGCCTGCATTTGCAGATCCCTGCAGTTCGATCGGTGCCCAAAGCGAACTGATGGGTAGCGCGAAGCAGTTGCCTCCGAAGCTCAGCTTATGTTGCCCAAAGTAAAGCACAATCCCGCAGAATTTCCTGTTCCTCCCCGGACCTTCGGTCGAAAACCACTTGAGATGGCGGAAATCCATCCCCGAAACTGAGGTCGATGCCTTGACTTTGAACCCCACGATTGTGTCCGGGCCTTCCGCCAATATGTCAATTTCCCTGCCGTCCGCATTGCGCCAGTGATAGAGACGACATTCCTGTTTCTGAATGGGTTGAACCCGGATCAGTTCGCCCAGAACAAAGCTCTCCAGCAGTCCGCCGAGTACCGTCGCGTTTGGCTGATCGGCATTGAATGAACGATCATTGAAGTATCTCAAGGCGCAGGCCATTCCCGTATCGACGAAATGGTACTTTGCATTCTTGATCTCACGTCGACTTTCGCCCGATATCCATGAATCAAGCCGGAAGATCAGGGAGAGCCTTGTCAAAATATCCAGGTATGTATTGAGCGTCGCCCGATTCACACCAACAGCTTCGGAGAGTTTCAAGACATTGATTTCTCCACCTGTCCGCGCCGTCAATTGTTCGATCAGCCTGTGCAGTCTGTCTGTCTTCCGTATTCTGATGATCTCTGCAACATCCCGGTCAACCACTGAATCGACATAGTCGCGGTACAGGCTTTGCCTCGGTTTGATTGCAAGTGTGCGGGGCTCTGGAAATCCCCCTTCGAGAAGCAATTCAACATAATCCATTCGGCCGGGAGCTTCCAAAACTCGTATCTGGTCAAGCGAGGGGACTTCTTGGGTCGCCCAATCCAGCAGGAAACCTGCATTGACTTCCCTTGTCTCTGAAACGGTCAAGGGCCAAAGCTTCAGTGTCCGCATGCGCTTGGGAGACGAATCCACGATTGCTGCCGTTGTGAATGGATTTGACGAGCCAACCAGCAGGAACTGTCCCTTTCGCGTGTCTCTGTCGACGAGCACCTTGATCGCCAGTGCCAGTTCCCTTGACCGTTGCGCCTCGTCGATGATCAGTGGACCTTCGCCAGCAACCCTCCTCAAACTTTCCAACTGTCCCGCGGTGTCTCTCTTGATCGCTTCCAATACGCTTTCTTTGTCGAGTGTGATGTACTTGCCCGTTGCGAGCATGTCCCGCACCAACGTCGTCTTTCCAACCTGTCTCGGACCGATCAGGTTTACGATTCTTGAAGTGGAAAGTGCTTCCTTCAACCCTGTGAGCAGGTGCCGGGGGAGCTTGCGCATCGGTGCCATTCTGATCACTGAACTCTCAATGGAATGCTAAATAGATTATCCGTCATTTACTTATTATTACTGCCACTATTTGCTAACTGCGTCCACACGGAACCGCTTCTGGATTGCATGCCATTTGCAGAAGAGGTCTCCCCTGCTTGTTCTGAGATTTTCACCAAATGCTGAATAACAATCTCACCATTTGCTGACTAGAAATTTGGTTGCTTGCTGTTCCACAACCTAAAATGACCTGCCCCCATTATTTGGCATTCATCCTGCAGCAGAGTTCATTACAGCTCTCAATGAATCCGCAACCCATGTTAATCAATCATACCCAGCATTTGTGGCCCAGCTGCGTGAGCCGGCATTTGGAACCTGACAACATTCCGGCAAACTTTGCCCCGGAAACACGCTGCACAGGTCAGATTGGCAGAAATGAACTCGAACAGCGCAAATGCCAATGCTCCGTCCTTCCGTCGCTGGCTGGTTGCCTTCAAAGAGTTGAAACGAGCGATTTCCAATTCACGCTGGCATTGCAGCCGTCGCCGTTGCGGAAGCTGGTGATTGAACTTCGCTGGCCTGACCCGGAACGGAATGTTGCCATGCAAATGGCAGTTTGAATTGGGGATATTGGTGCACAGCATATTGATATTGAAGGGATATTACGGAAACTCCTCCCATGAAGTTCCGGTCAGGGAAGGGTTTGAAGAAATTCACGAAACATGGAGTTGAATGTCTTGTGGTCCTCAAGAAACGGTGCGTGTCCCGCGTTGCCGACATTCTGTGCCGCGCCTCCCCAAATGTTGCCGTAGTGGAATGACCGGCAATATTCGTGATTGATGAACGGATCGTTCGGGCCATTGATCATTGCGAAAGGCAGTGTCCCGTCGCGCATCAACCGGGTTTGGCGCGGCCAATTGATGGTCTTGAGCTTTGAGAATGCTTGCTCCCGGGCCTGTCCGTCTGTTCGCCAGACCGCCTGCCACAAAAGCGGTTCTTGCCCCTTCTTCATGCCGACCGTGTGGGTCGCATACTGAGATTTTTCATGGGGTGAATGGAAGCGCTTGCCGGCCAATTCCATATGCGGTGTGGCGATGTAGCCGCGGGCCATGTCATCGGGAAACTTGTTGATCGGCGATGTGCCGCAGATGGCCAAGGCAGAAATCGGGTTTCCTGCCGCGGCATATTCGAGGCCGATGTAACCGCCCAACGACCAGCCGAAAACGATCGGCCTGCCCAGTTCCAGCGCATCAACGAGATCACGCACAATCTCGGCATAGGCTTCGACATTGTAGTCCCTTTCCGGATTGCCATTGGGCGATGCGCCATGTCCGGGAAGATCGAAGGCGATAATCCTGTAGTCTCTCCGGAAGGCCGCAAACTGATGTCGGAAAACTTCCTTGCAGGAAGAATTGCCGTGGATGCAAACAATGACCTTATCGCCCTGTCCGGTATCGCAGACCGAGACATTTCCGTGTGTTGTTCGAACAAGCCTGTCCGGAGCCTTCATCGCTGCCGCGCGGGCCGAAGCCCCGAAATGCCGCCGAAACGCCGCCATCAAATTGGTCCGGACGCGGTTTTCCGCGGCCCAGAGCTCCTGCAATGCGGCATGGAGGCCACCTGGATATACTACCACAACGGCAATGATGAGCACGGCGATTATGATGTTTCGCCAAGATCCGTAATCGCCGAGCACCTGCGTCAGAATTGTGATGACGAAGGCGGCGATCAGTGATCCCCAAAGCGTGGATATCCCACCCAGCAGCAGGATTGAGAGGGTGATCGTAAGGAAACCGAGACCAAACACGTCCGGCGAGGCAACCCGCAGATAGGCACCGTAGAACCCACCGGCCAGCCCCGGAAAAATCGCCGAGGCACAGAGGGTCAGAAGACGGATGCGACCTTCCGGAACACCGCGTGCTATTGCGTAGTATTTGTTGTCGCGCAGCGCCTTGATCGCCCGACCCAATGCCGAACGCTCCAGCTGGTAAAGAAAGGCGGTGGATGCGGCCAGAAGCAGCAGCGCCAAATAGTAATAGCCGATGCGGCCGTCGTTGCTGAGCCGATACTCCCCGATCGTCAACCTGGGCAGGAGAACCATGCCGCTGGTGCCGCCGGTATACTCGGACTGACTGACAACAATCTGCAGCATCAGCTGAGCCGCCGCAAACGTCATCAGGATGACGTAGATCCCCTCAAGCCGCAGGACTGGGATTGCAAGCATTGCCGCAAAGACAATTGCCAGAACCGGTGCCAGCAACAGGGCGATCCACGGATCAATGCCCATGATCTTGGCCATGATCCCGTAGCTGTAGAGACCAAGGGCAAAGAACGCGATATGAGCAAAATTGAACACGCCCCCAAGACCCAGCGAAATGTCCCAGTTGGAAGCAAGGATGGCGTAGATGAAGACAAGAATGAGAGTGTGTCTTGCATAGGTTCCGCTAAAGAAAAGCGGAATGACAACAAGTGCCAAAAGGGCGAGGAGCACCGGCATGAAGCCGTTTGTACGGTGAAACGGCGGGGCGTATTTCACGTCCGTTCCCCGCTACAGTGTTCTGGATCGATGACCGAACAGCCCTTCCGGCTTGATCAGCAGAACTGTGATCATCATCGCGAAGAGAACAGCGGGCGCCCAGTACAAGCCGAGGAAATAGACGGAAACGGATTCGGCGATCCCAACAATGAAAGCCGCGTAGATTGGGCTGGTGAAGCGGGCCACACCGCCAAGGATCACGATAATGAGGGCCTTCATAAGTGGATCGGTACCGAAGGTTGGATTGATGAAACGCAAGGAACCGGCAAAAACACCCGCCAAGGCGGCAGTGGCAGCGGAAAGCCCGATTGTCATCGCGTAGAGACGGGACACGTTCAGCCCCATGAGTTCTGCAACCTCGCGGTTCTGCGCAGCGGCGCGCATGGCGCGGCCGATCGAGGTGCGGCGCAGGAACAGAGCCATCGCCAGCAGGGAAAACAACGCAACCGCCAGAACCACGATGTCATAGATGTTGATGGAGGCGCCGAAAGCGCTGATGGCGCCGCTGACAGGCGGCACGATCTGCTTGTCGCGAGGCCCCCAACCAATGAGGATGTGGTTCTCGATGATCGAGGCGGCAGCGAGCGTTGTGATCACGGCAAGCAGGACCAGGTTTGCGTTGCGCTCAAATGGTTTGATTAGGACGAAATGCAGCAGGTATCCGATGCCGTACATCATGATGACCGACAGGGCGGCAGCGAGCAGGAAACCCATTCCGCCGTTGACGCTCTGTGTTACCTGCCAGGCGATATAGGCTCCAAGCGCCACAAAGGTTCCGTGAGCAAAATTGAAAACACCGAGCGTCGTCCAGACAATGGCCAGCCCGGTCGCCATCAGCGCATAAAGGCCGCCGAGCAGAACGCCGGACGCCAATATGAACAGGAATGTGTCGAGGGAGATCAATTTGCTTCCCCGAACATCATCGTCATGATCTCTGCATGTTTGGGCATGGATCCGCTGTCAATTTCCCGTGTGATTGATCCGTGGTCGAACAGGAACAGACGGTCCACCAAGCCTGTCAGGAACTCAATGTTCTGATCCACAATGATCAATGGAACCCTGCTGTCCCTGATTTTCCGGATTGCCTGAGCCAATTCGATCCTCAGTTTCGGCGAAAGGCCGAGGGTTGGCTCATCCAGAATGAGCATTTGCGGCAGGGCAAGAAGTCCAACCGCGATGGACACCATTTGACGTTCGCCGCCGGAAAGATATCGGATTTTTGAACCCCGGCGCTCTTGCAGGCGCGGGAAGAGATCGTCCACGCGTTGGCGCATTGCGGTTATGCCGGTTCGGCCCTTGGCGGCCAGAGGTGCGATATCAAGCACTTCCTCGACCGTCATTTCAGGGAACAGGAGGTTGCCCTGCATGACATAGATCAACCCGGCATTGACCACCGTTTCGGCACGGATGCGACGTTTTCGGAACAGATCGTAGTTGAGATTCTTGGAGGTGCGGGCCCGCATCCTGCCTTCGGCGTTGAGGCGGTTTCCGGCGAAAATGATGTCACCCTCCCAAGGGTCGATAAGCCCGGCAACCGTCTTGAGCAGGGTGGTCTTGCCATGACCGTTGGGTCCGAAAAAACCCACTGACTCATGCATGCCGACCGACAGGTCGATGTTGCGAAACACCGAAATCGGCGGATATCCGCCTCCCAGGCCCCGCAATTCAAGCAGCGGAGTTTCGGTCATGCCGGTTCACCCAGATAGGCCTCGATTACGGTTTGTTGCCGTGTAACTTCCGCCGGATCACCAAGCGCGATGATCCTGCCTTGCTCCATCACCAAAAGGCGGTTCGACACTGACATCAGCAGCGGCAAAACATGTTCGATCAGCAGTATTGTGATGCCCAGTTCATTCAACCCAACTATGGTTTCCTTGACCCAGTCGATTTCGCTTTCCACCAGCGACGAGGCAGGTTCATCAAGAAGCAGGACCCTTGGATTCTGTGCAACTGCTGTTGCCATCATCAGTTGCTTTTGACGGAACACGGGCATGGTCGCAGCATGCATATTGTGGAAGTTTCGGGGGAAGCCCACCAGTTCCGATGCCTCATCGGCAAGCTTTTCAGCCTCCTTTCCGCGTTTGCCGAGCGTCTGCTCGATCGCGACGAGGATGTTGTCGATGCAGGACAGGGACGCAAAGGTGGCCTCCCTTTGAAACGTCCTGATGATGCCAAGGCTGGTAATGTGTTTGTCGGAGCGTCGCTCTATGGGTTGACCATCAAACCGGACGGTTCCCTGATCCGCACCAAAAGGGATGCGGCTGATTAAATTGAAAAGTGTGGACTTGCCGGACCCATTTGGTCCGGCAATGCCCATTATTTCGCCGGCTTCAACTTCGAACGACACATTGTTGACGGCGACCAGCGCCCCGAAGGACTTTGTCAGCCCGCCAATTTCCATAATGGAGACCACAGCGTGTTGATCGGCCGGACTATTGTGTCATCCAATCAGGCCTCCTGAAATCACCGGTCTTGAATTTCTCCGGACCAATCATGACACCTTTGCCATCCTGGATCTGAAAGAAGGTGACCGGCACATTGTCATTGCCCTGCCGGGCAACATGGGTTTCCGGATCAAACTCCAGGAACCCTGAAACAACAGGCCGTTTCGTCCGGCCAATCGCTTGACCGATCGCAGTGTGATCGGTCGGGTCGCCAACCTCCTCAAGCGCCTCAAAATAGATCGTGGCCATTTCATAAAGACTGGTGCCATAGGTGCCGGAAGAATTCCCATACTCGGCCCTGTAGGCGGCGGCAACCTCCTGGCCGCGCGGGTGTTTGGGGACATCAAGGGTCGCACCGATGGCATTGTAAAGGACGCCGTTGGAATTCTCCTTGGTGAGTTCAACAAACTCCGGCACAAGCGGAGCATACTGCAAAAAGACAACCGAATTGGTCGGGTTCTCGCGGAACTGATTGGTGAAGAGCGCAGCGTTGGACGGAATGTAGTCGGTGTTGATGACAACTTCCGGCTCGTTTTCCCGCACCCTTGCCAGGATGGAGCGCCAATCGCTGACCGGCCCAAAGGGCACGAGCTCGTCGGTTGTTATGGTCCAGCCGGACTCCTCGAAAGCGACTTTCATCCCTTCGGAAATGGTCTTGGAATAAGGATTGTCGGAAGAGATGATGGCGACGGTCCTGTCCGTGAGCTCAAAATGTCCGGCCTCTGCGAGTGCCTCGATCGTTGGCGTAACGTCGGTCTCATAACCCTTGAAATCGGCGGTGAATGACCAGCAGCAATCATAGGCGCCAGGATCCTTGGAAACGATCGCAGCAAATTGCGGCGAGGGGCCTGCCGGTATGTACGGCATGTTGGCCTCGGCCATCAGCTCGACTTCAAACAGCGACAGGCTGGCGTATCCCGTCAGGATTATGTGGATGTCGTCAGTCGACAGGAGCCGTTCGACGGCGGACGAAACATTGGCGGCGGAATGATCCACCACATCGGCCGTTACGACCTCGAAGGTGTAACCGGCAACACCGCCATTCGCATTGGCTTCCTTCACGGCCAACTCGACACCCTTGACGAATTCCTCACCGTCGGAGGCGGTTGGTCCGGTGAGCGGTGCCAGAACTCCAATTTTCACCAAGTCCGCCAGAGCCGATCCCGACATGATGCGCGCAATTTTTCCCATGAGGTTCCTCCAAAATGTTCAGAAAAAATCGTTGACAGAAACTGTTATAGGCTACGGAGCATCCAACTCAATTGCAAAGGTTTGCTGAAATTGGGCCGCGTGATAAGGGTTTTACGGCAAATGATGTCGAACAAAAAAATTCCGGCGCGTTCGGGTCAATGTGAGTGAGCCGGAAAACCGGAACCATATTGATCATGAACGGACTCATGACACCTTGGCTGATCGAGAGTGACTACGAGGCAGATGACAGCTCGGGACAAATCAATGTGCGGATGGGCGCCATGGTGCGCGAACTGGGCCTTGATCATTTCGCCTTTCTTGTTTTGCGGCCCCCGCTGAACAGTCACTTCGACGTAACGGACACTTTTCGAACAAGCTATCCCGATGCGTGGATCAACCGCTACATGGCTTTGCGCTATTTCGAAGTGGATCCCGTTGTGACCCTGGCCCGAAAGAACATTAGGCCCTTTTATTGGGGACAAGGCCGCTTTCTGCGCAAGTTCAAGAAGCCACAGAGGCGGGTTTTCGACGAAGCACGGGCTTACAAGATCAACTATGGCCTTTCGATTTCCGTTCGCGGCGCGGATGGTGAATTGTCAATTTTCAACGTGGTTTCGTCAGACAGGCGGCACCTCCATGACGTTACGCGCTGCGCCCACAGCCGCATTTTCGCCGCCGCGTTCGATACCCATGACCGTGTCATCCACGAAATGGAAGCCAACGGGTTCAATCCGGAAACCGATGTCGAACTGTCAATCCGCGAGCGGGAATGCCTCGCCTGGACACTGGAAGGCAAGACGGCGGGTGAAATTGCGACAATACTGAACCTATCGGTCTCGACAGTAAATCACCACGCCTCGTCGGCCTCCCACAAGCTGGGAACCCTGAACAAGCACCACGCCGCGGTCAAGGCACTTCGCACCGGGCTGGTTCAATAGGATCCATTGCCTATCCGAAGTGTTTGGAAACCAGTGCGGTCGGAACATGACCGGCCATTCCTTCCTGCGACTCCCGCCAAAGCATGATCCGAGACCGGGGATCGCAGGAACAGATGAGATGGTTTCCTGTTTTCAACCTGGCACCGCAGGGTAACGAGCTTCGTCAATTGCTCCGCAGGCTCCCTTGACCTGAACGCGGAAGATATCTCCGGCACTGCCGACGGAATTCAGTTGCCGGGACGTCCGGACAAGAATGTCCGAACTTGACCCGTGAGCCCTACACATGGCCGCGACCTGCCAATGGAAATCTGAATGCTGGTTCATGAGCAACTCTCGTTCCGCATGCAATCAGTTGACCAAAGATCAAACCTTCTGAATTTTGTTGACCAGGCATTTCAGGAACTCAGCGGATTTGGCAATGGCCTGGTCGGCCTCAGGCATGTTGCCGGCGAAAAAGTGAAAACAGTGAATCATGTCGCCAAAGAGCTCGCATTTCAGATCAAGCCCAAGGGTGGCATAGGTTTCTTTCAGGCGAAGACTGTCGTCGCGGAGCAAGTCTTTCCCAGCTGCCTGCAGGTAAAGCGGAGGCAGGGCGTCAAACGTTCCAAACAATGGTGAGATGCGCGGGTCGCTCGAATCCACGGCTCCGGCGTAGTATTCAGCCATTATTCGCAATTTCGGCTCGGTCAAGACCACATCTTCATCGGCGGCGGTCTTGACCGATGGCGAAGACAGTGTCAGGTCAAGCCATGGTGCCATCAAGACGGCAGCGAAGGGAAGCAAAACGTCTTCGTCCCGCAACCGCTGAAGCGCAGAAAGCGTCAGTCCGCCGCCCGCAGAATCTCCCATCAGTGCGGTAAGTCCAAGCGGATGCTCGTCTTGTGCCGCCGCCACGACCGCAACGCACTCGTCCAAGGCTTGTGGGAAAGGATGTTCCGGTGCGAGGCTGTAGTCTGGAACAATGACCTGCACGCCGCATGCTTTGGCAATGTGCCCCGCAACACGGTGGTGCGACCAAGCGCTCATAAGGCAAAATGCGCCGCCATGAAGAAACACGACGTTGAATCGGCCGCAATCCTGTTTCGGAATTGCTCGAATTGCGCCAACACCTGCCAACTCGCAGGACTCGAAATCTACACCGCTTGGCACTCCCGTCAATTCATGCGCGTCCCGCGAATTCTCGCGTTCCTGCAGCAAATTGAACGGTTTTCCTTCGTTTTCACTCTGTTGCAGCCGAAATAGGTTTTCGGCTTCCAAAGCCTGTGAGCTCGTCATCCTGCAATACCTAGAATCGACGCCGACGCCGGCCGATGGAACTGCTCAGCGCAACTATGACAATGGTGATGACGAATGGGGCCATCAGTACAAACTGGCGCGGAATTGACCCATCGGCGCGGATCTGTATCAGGATTCCAAACGCATCCGCAAATCCAAAGAAAAGTCCTGCCAATGCTGTGTACAGGGGAGAACGCGCTCCAAAGAGCATGGCAGCAAGAGCGATGAAGCCGCGTCCATTTGTCATGTTTTCGGTGAATGCGCTGAGGTCGCCAACCGAAAGCTGGGCCCCGGCAAGTGCACATCCCACACCGGTTATCAGAATGGCATGAAGTCGCACGCGGGACTGATTGACCCCGGAAGCCTCCGCTCCGTAGGGATATTCACCGACTGCTGCAATCTGCAGGCCCAGGTGAGACCGGGTCAGCAGGATCCATCCCAGCACAACGAGAATTGGCAGAACCCATGTCATCACAGACAGTTCCGACACGAAGGCAAGCAATCCGTCATTCACACCGCTCACGGGTCGAGGAAGGCGTACGGACGACTGCATTGAACCGCGCTGGTTGAAAATCGCCTGCATAAGAAAGGCAGTGCCGCCCACGCAAAGTGCTGTCAGCCCAAGTCCCGCAATCACGGTGTCGGCCCGAAACTTGTCGATCAGGATCCAATAAAGCACTGAAAGAACAAGGCAAACTACGATCGCTGCGGCCAATCCAATCCACACCGATCCGGCAACCGTGCCAACCGCCACCGCTGTGAACGCGCCGGCAAGCATCAAGCCTTCCATGCCCAGGTGAAATACACCAGCGCGAATGGCAAACAGTCCGGCAACAGCCGCCAGAATTATCGGCGTTGACGAGCGCAGCATCGTAACAACAAACTGATCAATGAGTTCCATTGCAATCACTCCGAGACGCTTGCCGCCTGTTTCTTCCTCCAGCGCAGGTGGAAAAACCGTGCGGTTACTATTGCGGCGATGAGCCCCTCCACTATGCGCAAGCCCGAACTCGGCAGATCGCTGACAATTGGCAGGAAAAGAATGGAGGCCTGCAATCCGCCGAACAACAACGCGGCCAGAACTATGCCGGGCACGTTGGACATGCCGACGATGGCAACGACAATCGCCGTAAATCCGATGGTGGGCGTTGCATCAGTAACCAAGCGGCCATTGGGTCCAAGAACCTCAAGTGCACCTGCCAGGCCCGCGAATCCACCAGCCAGCAGGTAGGCCCAAAGCCGAATTCGTTTAACGGGAACGCCCTGCCACATCGCGGCAACCGGGTTTGCTCCAACCAAACGGCTCTTGAGACCGAAGGGAGTTCGTTCCGCAATCAACCACGCAACAAGGATCGCCAGCGCCACCAGTACAAGCATTGACGGGGAGATGCCGTCGCCTCCGGTTAATCTCAGCGATGGGTCCACCCGCTTGGTCGATGCCGTCTGGCCACGAACCGCTTCATCCCTGAGAGGTCCAACCGTAACCCATTGAATGAACAGCACAGCGATGAAATTGAGCATCAGCGTTGTGATCACCTCGTCGGCGCCATATCGCAGCTTCAGCAGCCCTGCGATTGCCGACCACAGAGCTCCGGCGCAAATGCCGGTAAGGATGGCAAGCGGCAGAATCAGCAGTTGGGGGCCTGGCACAATCAACGCCACCGCCACTGCGCCAAGCCCGCCAAGCATAAGTTGGCCTTGTCCGCCAATGTTGAATTCCCCGGTCCGGAAGGAGATCATGAATCCCAAGGCGATGAGAACCATGGGAATGGACCATCGCAAAGATTGACGGAATGACCCGGGGCCGGTTACCGCCCCCTCGAGAATTCCAAGCGTTACTTCCCAAACATCGTAGCCCGCAAGGGAGAAGAACAGCCCGCACACAAGGAATGATGCCAAGACGGGAACGCCAAACCGCAGCAGATTCGCAGCCACCCTGTTCATCGCGTTGCCCCCACCATCGCGTCACCGACCAATTGCCGGTCGTAGGGCGGTTGAAACTCGCCCGCAATCCGGCCACCGCGCAAGACGATCACCCGATCACTCAAATCGAACAACTCGTCCAAATCCGAAGACATCATGATGACGGCGGCACCGTTGTTGCGGAGCTGCTCAAGGCACCTCAGCACGAAATCCGTCGCGCTGAAGTCAAGCCCGCGAGTGGGCTGCGCCGCCACCAGCAGCTTCACTCCGTTTTCAAGCTCGCGAGCCAAGATCAGCCGCTGCAGATTGCCGCCGGAAAGTGACATTGCGGACTGTTCGAGGGAATCGAATTTCACACCGAGACCGCCAAGAATTTCCCGTGAACGCTGCTTCATCGCGCGCACGGACAGAAACGGAATGTGCGGTTTCCGAAATTCCTCCGCGCGCCAAGTGATTACGTTTTCCCAAAGCGGAGTTGCCAAGCTTGCCCCCTCGCTCATCCGGTCGAAGGGAACTATGCGAATGCCAATGCGCCGCCGCTCCGCCAAGCTCAATTCCGACAGATCCACGCCGTCCAAGCTGATCTTTCCATCCTGCAAATCGGCAAATCCGCACACCAGGTCAGCAAGCTGGCGCTGGCCATTGCCTTCAACCCCTGCAACCCCGAGAATTTCTGATTCCCGAACAACAAACGTCGCATCGGTAAGTTCCGGTTCGCCGGGCTTTTGCGAAGCCGTCGTAACCGAGTCAGCCACAAGCCGTGCTTTGCCGCTCGCAGACATTGCCGCTTGGGCCTGCAAGACACTCGGCCCGCCGTCTCCACCAATCATCAGGTCGCTAAGTTCGGAGGACGAGGTGTTTTCTATCGGGGTGGGATTCGCCACAAGCCGCCCGTCGCGCAGAACCGTAACCGTATCCGCTATCTCAAGCACCTCCTGCAGCTTATGCAATATCACGAGAAGCGACACACCGTCTGCGCGCAATTTTCGAAGCCGTTCGAAAAGGCTTGCAATTGCACCGGGCGACAAGAGGGCCGTTGGCTCGTCGAGAATGAGGATCCGGGCGTTGCCGGACAGTGCTCGAAGGATTTCCAATGACTGGACGGTCTCAATTGGAAGTGAACCCACCTTCGCAAACGGGGAGGCGTCGATGCCGGCCTTTTGCATTTCGTCGCCCCATGATTTGGCGACAGTATTGGTGGAAAAGACTGCTCGACCCTTCTTCAGGGTCGCGCTCAATTCAAGCGCATCGGAAACCGAAAAAGTCGGCGGCAGCGTAAAGCGCTGATGCACGATTTCCAAACCCTGTGCACGGGCTTCGGAAACCTCTCCCGGCTCAACCTCGCGGCCGTTTATTTCAAGGCGACCCGTGTCCGGCTTGATCAATCCCGAGAAGAATCGCGCCAAAGTGGTCTTGCCGGCGCCATTCTGGCCGAGAAGCGCATGGATTTTCCCGGATTCAAGCGTAAGCGAAACGTCATTCAGCGCCTTTACTGAATCGAAGCTAACTGTGACGCCGCCGCAGCCGAGTGCAATTCCCATCTGGGCCCCCCGGGGCAATTGGCGCAACTGTCGAGCAACAGCTGCGCCAATTGGTTTGGTCAGCTGCTAGTTGTTTTCCGTAGTGTCGTAGGGAACAATCAGCTCTCCATTCTGCATGGCAACATATGCCGCTTGCGTCGCCGTTTTCGCCGCAGTTTTCCGGTCCGCATCGCCGACAAATGAATCCGGAAACGTCATCACTATTTCACCACTGTCCACTCCGCCAAGCCTGAACCCACTTTGGAATTCGTCGGACAGTGCGTTTTCCACTTCGATCATAAGCGTTCTGGCCCACTCGAAAGAAGCTATGAAGCCTACGTTTTCCGGCGCTTGATCGATCAGGGGAGGCGATGCCGCGATAACGAGGTTACCCGATTCGGAGGCCGCTTCGACAACTCCGATGTCACTTGCCGCAGCACCGGTGTAGATTGCATCGACACCTTGTGAGTAAAGGCTGGCTGCAATCTCGCGCCCCTTAACCGGATCCTCGAAGGATTGAACGAAAGCGACACTGGTCTCAATGTCCGGATTGATCGCTTCCGCCGCCAGCGTCATGGCATTGTAATCGGCCCATGCAAATGGCAGCGGAACACCGGCAATATGCGCAATTTTCCCGGTTGCCGACATGTAACCGGCGAAAGTGCCGCTGAGATAGGCGTTTTCCTGGGTCTTGTAGCCAACAACCCTTGCGTTCGGCACCTCTTGATCATGCGGTGCAGCGACGATGACCACAAATTTTGTGTCGGGGAATTCGGGGGCAAGTGCCTGAACCGTCGCACCCATCGCGAAGAATGTCGTTATGACAACATCGGTGCCGCGGTTGGCCAGTGTTCGCAGGGTCGTTTCATAGGTGGCTGGGTCAAGTGCTTCAAGGAAGCGGGTTTTGACCCCAAATTCCGCCTCCGCCTGCTCGAGTCCATCGATCAATCCATCAATGGGGCCGCGATCGCCAGCCTTTTGGGTGGCCACCAGCACCACGGATTCGCCGGCTGCGTTGACGGATGTCGAAAATGAAGTTGTGCAAAGTGCTATGGCGATGGCTCCAATCAGACTGCATCGCACCTTCGGCTTGAATGGACTTGGGTTCATTGTTTTCCTCCTCTTGGATTCAATTGGGCAATGGCAACAATCATCGGTATCGCACGGCCAAATTTCGCTGGCGCAGTTTGTGCAATTGCTGCCTGCAATTCAATCAAAATTACGAACGCATGAATTTTCAATCGCGGCAAACCGACATGATCTCGAAATTCCCGGGAATTGAGGTCAAGGAATTCACAACGTTAAAGTTGGGTGAGTGAGCCGGATTGCGAACCGAGACCCTGATCAACAAGGTTTTTGAGAAGGTCTGGGGCGCACACTCTGCGACCGGAATCGGCGACAGGACCCTTGAAAGTCAGGAGGCGGCGATGGATATTCCCTTTCTCAAACTCCTGCGGATTACGTTCGCTATCTCGGTCTTGCCGATCCCGGCGGCGACCCATTGACATCTGAGGAATGGTCGGCAGCGCCGACAAAATGCCCGCCTCGTGCCGACGGAAGGATTGTGCGACGGAGCACATCAAACACCGCCGCCACCTCGTCGAGCAATGAAAAATGGCCTCCGGACAAAAAATGCACTCCAACGTTCGAAGGAATATTCGCCAACGTGCCGTCGGAATGCCAAGGAATGACACGATCAGATCGACCCAGGAAGAGAGCAATCGGCAATTCTGAACCGGAAAGTTCTTCGACTATGCTGACCCGCTGACGGTCGCCGTCAATCATGCTGCTGCAAAGGGTTGAAATTGCCGCATGTCCCCGGTTCAG
The DNA here is from genome assembly GCA_021296235.1 of Paracoccaceae bacterium. Taxonomy (GTDB): domain Bacteria; phylum Pseudomonadota; class Alphaproteobacteria; order Rhodobacterales; family Rhodobacteraceae; genus JAPOXR01. The sequence goes on from JAGWAS010000014.1 coordinate 65,201, forward strand.
CCGATTTTGGAGATCAACAAGCCGAACATCGGACAAAGGTGCACCGCCCATGCGCTCAAGCGCATTGCGCAATTCCCCTGAACTCTTGGCGTTTGCAACGTCCGCAATATAACGTCCCGAAACACGGGTGCCCAAACCAACCGGATTCAGCAGGCAAAGCCCACCAACCTCAAAATCGGTTTCCAACGCCGCGCGCGCCGCAAGTGCAGCGCCCAAGGAGTGTCCAACGAGGACAGGACGCTGAGGAAAAGCCTGTTTCATTCGGTTCAGCTGCTCTGCCAAGCACTCGGCGCATTGATGGAAATCCATACTCAAATCAGATGCGCGACCGTGCCCGGGCAGGTCAAACCCGAATACCCCGACCCCTTCGCGCACAAGGCGTCGTGCCAACCCATCAAACATCAGGCTGTCACCGAACAGACCATGCACCAGTACCGCGTGATGCTCCGGAATTTTTCCGGCCTGCCAGCTTCTGACAAAAAACGGCCCTCTCTCACCATCAATGCGCAGCCCTCCGGATGAATTGGCAACATCCGGCCGGGTTATCCTGCCGCGGCGGCCGGTACCGGCTACCCTTGTAAGGTCAACTCCCAGATCACGTGCCGAGCGACGGGCGGCAGGGCTTGCGGCAACCGTGCCGGGACGGCACCTCTGCGGTGCAACAGGTCGCGGCTTTTGAGCTGTTGGCTTGATGTTGTCTGAAGGGCGGATCGGCTCTGGAGCCATGCCGGCAGCAGCAGTTGGCACATCCTGTTCGATATGGGCAATGACCGCATCAACCGGGACGATTTCCCCCTCCGCCACCAGTTTTGCCACCAGACGGCCAGAGCAAAGAGCGGGCACTTCCATAACTGCCTTGTCGGTTTCGATTTCCAGAAGGGTTTCGCCGCGCCTGAATTCAGCACCGGGCCGGATCAGCCATGAAACAACGCGCGCCTCGTCCATGTTTTCGCCAAGGCGCGGCAACTTCAGTTCGGCTATGGTGTCTGAGTTGCCCATCCGGGTTCTTCACGTTTCACGAGCCAGGCAACGGAGTCGGCGATAAGGCCGACCGAAGGGATTGCCGCGGATTCAAGCTCCGGTGCCGCCGGCATGGGAACATCCTCTCCACCGATCCTGATCACAGGTTCCTCGAGATGATCAAAACAACGCTCGGTGATCTGCGATGCGACCTCGGCGGCAAAGCCGCCGGTTGTGCAGCTTTCGGTAACGACAGCGGCACGCCCGGAACAGCAGACGCTGTCGACGATTTCTGAAAGATCCATCGGGTTCAGGCAACGCAAATCCCAGACGGCCGCCTCAATTCCGCGCCCGGAAAGCACTTTTGCCGCCTCCAATGCCAAGTTAAGCATCTTTGAATAGGAAATGATCGCAACATCATCCCCTGGCCGTCGGCAAACCGGTTGCCCCCACCCGCCATCCGGCTGCTGCTTGTCCAGTATGCCTTTTGTCCGGTAAAGGCCCTTATGCTCCACAAAAACGACGGGGTCCGGCCTGGCAAGTGATTGGCGCAGCAAATGATAGGCGTCGTTCACGGTCGCCGGCATCACAACGCGCAACCCCGGGACATGAACGAACCAGCTTTCGAGAGATTGTGAGTGTTGAGCGGCCGCAGACCGACCGGCTCCCCCCTGTGTCCGAAGGACCAGCGGCACACCAATTTGGCCACCGAACATGTAGCGTATTTTCGCCGCCTGATTGGCGAGTTGATCCATCACCAACCCGGCAAAATCAACATACAT
>JAGWAS010000035.1:0-34037 GCA_021296235.1 Paracoccaceae bacterium
GAGCATCGACATGTGCAGGATTGATGAATTGTCGAAACGAAACCAGCGGATAGTTACCAAGAGCATCGTCAGCTATGCCCCAAACTGGGATTGAGAATCAGGATCCTACAATTTTCGACGGCATCGTCGATCTCGGCTAAAAAATGGCTCGAATTCGAATCCTGACCAGAGGCAGACCAGAGTAACCCCTGATCGCAAAAGTTCTCAGAGAGCGGCTGCCAGCCGTGTTCCCTGATCAATGGCACGTTTTGCATCAATCCCATTTGTGGATTGTGCCCCACCGATAACATGTGGAACTCTGCCTGACTTTCTGAGCTGACCGGCAAGGAGGTTTTCTGGCTCCTGCCCTGTGCACAGAACAACCGTATCAGCTGGGACCAATCGGGAATCCCCTCTGGATTCGGTTATGTAAACACCCTCGGCAGCTATGTGTTTGAAGGCAGCACCGCCAACCACTTCGACTTTCCTCAAGCGCAACGAAGAGCGATGAATCCAACGGGTTGTTCTGCCCAGATTGCGTCCAGCTGCACCGGTGCTGCGTTGAACGATGGTTACGCAGCGGCTTGGAATTTCAGGCGAGGGGCCAGAGGGATCCAGCCCGCCGCGCTGGTTCTCGGGGTCAGTGATGCCCCATTCGGATAACCATTCCGGCAAATCTTCGGTCGAACCCTTTCCGTCCCGTGAAAGGAACTCAGCGACATCGACTGCGATTCCGCCGCCTCCGACGATCACTGCGTTGTTCCCGACGAGTTTTTGTTTGGACAGCACATCGCAATAATTCAACACATTCGGTCCGTCCTGTCCCGGTATGCCAGGCAATCTCGGTCGAACCCCTGTTGCGACGATGATCTCGTCATGCTCAACAAGGTCCTCCGGGGACGGACGGGAAAGGAGTTGCAATTTGACCCCCCTCTCACCGAGCATCGTCTCAAACCAGTCAACCAGCCCGGAGAATTCTTCCTTTCCGGGAATCCGCAGTGCCATGTTGAGTTGACCACCGATCTTGCCGGTCCCTTCGTGAAGAACAACCGAATGCCCCCTTTCGGCTGCCGTGAGTGCCGCTGCAAGCCCGGCGGGACCCGCCCCGATCACCGCTATCGATTTTGGTTGCCCGGTGCGCTCAAGCCGGAATTCGGTTTCGTTGCAGGCCCGCGGATTGACCATGCATGTGGCAATCTTGTCTTCAAATGTATGATCGAGGCATGCCTGGTTGCAGGCGATACAAGGGGCAATCGTCCTTTGCCTGCCGGAAGCCGCCTTGTTGACGAACTCAGCATCGGCAAGAAAGGGTCGTGCCATCGAAACAAGATCAGAGCAGTCCTCGGCGAGTATCCGTTCAGCCGTTTCCGGTGAATTGATGCGGTTGGTGGCAACGACCGGAATTGAGACTGATTGCTTGAGTTTTCGAGTTACCCAGGCAAAGGCCATTCTCGGGACACATGTCGCAATGGTGGGAATACGGGACTCATGCCAACCGATCCCGGAATTGAGCAGATCCGCTCCTGCCGTTTCCACCGCTCGGGCAAGATGTGCAACTTCGTCCCAACTGGAACCATCCGGCACCAAATCAATGACCGAAATTCTGTAGATGACAAGAAAGTCTGCTCCAACGGCACGTCGGGTGCGCGCAACGGTTTCCGTTGGCAGGCGCATTCTGTTTTCGAAGCATCCTCCCCATCGGTCGGTTCTCCGGTTTGTGCGGCCTACGAGGAACTGGTTGATGAAATAACCTTCCGATCCCATAATCTCGACGCCATCATAACCGGCTTCCCGCGCTCGGCACGCAGTGTCCACCATGTCATTGATCTGCTTTTCCACTCCGGCATTATCGAGTTCCAGCGGAGAGAATTTCGAAATGGGCGATCGGATCGCGGACGGAGCCACGCAGTCCTTGCCATGGGCGTAGCGGCCGGCATGCAGGATCTGCATGGCAATGCTGCCGCCGTGATCGTGTACGCGGTTCGTAACAATCCGGTGACCGGCGATGTCGTTCTGAGAGAAAAGTCCAGGAGCTCCGGGAAAGACAGCGCCCTCATGGTTGGGCGCAATTCCGCCGGTGATGATCAGTTTGACGCCGCCTCGCACCCTTTCGGCATAGAATTCGGCAGCCCGGTTCCAATCGCCGGTCCTTTCGATCCCAGTATGCATGGACCCCATGACGAAGCGGTTCGGGAGCGTGATCGAACCGAACGAAATCGGTGCAAACAAGTTTGGAAATTCCTCAACCATTATGGGTGCTGGTGTGTCAGAGCTTCGATCCGGAGCAAATCAGCAGCCGATTTGCCACCGTTGGTCAGAGGTCCATGTAGACGTGGCGTTCCTCTGCCGCCCCCGGGTGGGTAACGGCACCCTTTCGGGTGGGGCCAACCAATTGGGCGTATTTCCAAAGGGCTCCTGACGCGTAGATCGTTTCACGCGGGCCTTTCCAAGCTTCCTTGCGCTCATTGAGTTCATCTTTGGACAGCGCCACAGAAATCGAACCTTCGTTGGCATTGATGGAAATCATGTCGCCATTGCGGAGCAGCGCAATTGGTCCACCGTGAGCTGCTTCCGGGCCCACATGCCCAACGCAGAAGCCGCGGGTTGCGCCGGAGAACCTGCCATCAGTGATCAATGCCACCTTTTTGCCCATTCCCTGCCCGGAGAGCGCAGCGGTGGTGGACAGCATTTCCCTCATTCCGGGGCCGCCGGCTGGACCCTCGTTCCGGATAACGATGACCTCGCCTTCTTCGTATTGCCGTTCCTTGACTGCGGCGAATGCATCCTCCTCACACTCGAAAACTCGTGCCGGTCCGGTGAATTCAAGCTGGTCTTTGCTAATCCCCGCAACTTTCACAATTGCCCCTTCCGGGGCCAGATTGCCCTTGAGACCCACTACGCCGCCCGTGTGCGACAACGGTGTTTCCACCGGATGGATCACTTTCCCGTCGGATTTCCTCCGGACCATGTCGAGTTCCTCGCCCATCGTTCTGCCGGTGGCTACGATGCAGTCCTCGTGGATGAGTCCGACCTTGCGCAGTTCATTGAGCACGACCGGAACCCCGCCTGCCTCAAACAGGTCCTTGGCGACATATTCGCCGCCGGGTTTGAGATTCACGAAATATGGCGTGTCCTTGAATATCTCGCAAACATCCAAAAGATCGAAGTCGATTCCGGCCTCATGTGCGATTGCCGGAAGGTGCAGGCCGGCGTTTGTCGACCCGCCGGTGCAGGCGACAACCCTGGCCGCATTCTCAAGGGATTTCCTGGTAACGACATCCCGGGATCGTATGTTTTTTTCGAGCAATGTCATGATGGTGGCGCCGGATGCCTCACAATATTGATCGCGGCTTTCGTAGGGTGCCGGCGCGCCGGATGAATTTGGCAGGGCAAGGCCGATTGCTTCGGAAACGCAGGCCATGGTGTTGGCGGTGAATTGGCCACCGCATGCACCCGCCGACGGGCACGCCACCCTCTCAAGCACGGCAAGAGCTTCGTCCGACATGGTGCCCGCCTGATGCCGCCCGACTGCTTCGAACACATCCTGCACCGTCAAGTCCTTGCCGTCGAGACGCCCCGGCAGGATTGAGCCGCCATAGATGAAGATGGACGGAACGTTTAGGCGAACCATGGCCATCATCATTCCGGGCAACGACTTGTCGCAACCGGCCAATCCGACCAGCGCATCGTAACAGTGGCCCCGCATTGTCAGTTCGACAGTGTCGGCAATTGCATCGCGTGAAGCGAGTGAAGAACGCATTCCTTCATGCCCCATCGCTATCCCGTCGGTTACGGTTATTGTTGTGAATTCCCGCGGTGTCCCGTGCGAGGACTTCACTCCCAACTTGACCGCCTGTGCCTGACGGTTCAACGCGATGTTGCAGGGTGCAGCTTCGTTCCAGCAGGTGGCCACTCCAACAAACGGTTGTGCGATCTCACCATCGGTAAGCCCCATGGCATAGTAGTAAGAGCGGTGCGGTGCTCGGGCTGGGCCATCACTTACATGGCGGCTGGGAAGTCCGGATTTGTTCATCTCGTTTGGCCTTGCTGTGCTTGTGTTTGGATTCGAGTACTGACTTGAATCGAACTGTGCAAGTTGCAAGGACGCCAGCGGGTGCGCCGCGACCTCAATCATGCGCATCTGAATGTCGCTGCGTGTTGCGCTCAATGTCAAAGCCCCAATGGCGGAATCCGTTGTCGGGAAACGGAATGTAAAGTAGCTAAGCTCCCTCACAATCGGAGAACAACTGGGTCCGCTCTGTTCGCTGGAACAGCTAGTTGACGAGCACTGTTTTCGATCTTTGCGGAAGCTTGGAGCATGGCCGCGAAGTTCAGGGCCAAGACAGGTTAATCGGCGATGGTTGGCAATTGAAGTTTGAATTCACATGAGATCTTTGACGCTTCCATAGTCAATTGCCACTTGAATATGGAGGTTGCATGCGGAAATTAGTCAATTCAACTTGAACAAGTCGGAGGCCGCACCGGTGCCTCCCATCTTAGAGCGTTCAACAGGCAGGATGGTCAAGTAACCGCAAGGAAATTGATTTTTGAACGGAAATTACCGTGAACCTCCCATGACGCGAAGGAATGCGGCCCGCGGCACATAGCTCGAAAGAGTGAAAAGCCAGGCGAAGGGTGCAGGGAAACTGCTGGAGAAACGACTCCGCCGCATTGCGGCAATCACCCGTCCAGCCGCTGCTTCCGGTGTCATGATCTGAGGCATGGCAAATTGGTTCTGCGCAGTCAATCTGGTCCTGATGAAACCGGGATTGATGCACTGCACGGTAACACCGGTTTGTCGCAGATCGGCCTGCATGTTCTCTGCAAGATGCATGAGCGCTGCCTTGCTGGCACCGTAACCAATTGCTCCGGGCAGGCCCGTGAATCCAGCCAGCGAGCCGATCATGACAATGTGGCCGCAACCGCGTTCGGCCATTTTCGGAACGACATTGCCCAAAAGGCGCAGTGCACCGGTAAAATTTGCGTCGGAGATGCGGACGGATTCCTCCGGATCCCAATCCTGCGTACGCATTGGGACATATTGTCCAACGCAGTAGATCACCCCGTCGATCGGACCGGTTGACAAGCAGGCCTTGCGCACCGAGTCGGAATCGGTAACATCCATCGGAAGGGCGCGCGCCTGCCGAAGTTTGCAGCAAAGGTCTGAAAGCCGATCGGCGCGGCGGGCCGAAAGGATCAGTTTGGCCCCTTCGGCATCAAGGCGTTTTGCAAGTTCGGCTCCAAGCCCATCACTTGCTCCCGCGATCCAGTATGTCCTCCCGCTGAACATCAGTTCCCCTTGGGCCGTATGGTGGCCACCAATTCGGCGACCTTGAGACCAAACTTGCGCATTTCGGAGCGGTTGATGATGTTTCCGTTGTCCATCAGATACATCCAGTCGGTAACAGAGAGTATGTGCCCGCCCGCCGACTCCGGCAATCGAATTCTATATGAGAGCCGTGCGGTTGCCCCCGAGACCTTGCCTTGCGCCGTGCCGACGATATCAGGTGCGGTCCCCGTGAACTTCCCATCTCCGAGGAGTGTCAGCGTCCACTCCCGAGTTTGCACATGGCCCGTTCCGGAATAGATGAATGTTTCCTTGAGGATGCCGGTTCCGTCCTGCCACTCACCATCCATTTGTGCCACGAAGCGGGAATTTACGCGACTGAGCGGACCGAAGATTGTGCCTTCGGAAACAAGCTGGCCATTCAGATGCCGGGTGAGATCAAAGTTTGGCCCGGAGCCGGCATAGTCATCCGGATCCTGTAGCCGAAATCCGAGAACCTGCCAAAGGAATATCAGGACAATAATTGCGGCAAGGGCCAGCAATAGGAGAATGAGGACCATTTTCATCGCAAAACCTCTTTTGATGGAAGGCGGAACAGCAGACCAAGCGCAAACAGCTTCAGTGCACACGGCAGGACCGCATAGAGAAATGTGAGCCAGCCAAGTGCAACCGGCGGATTCGATTGACCAGCTGCAAATCCGGTAGCGTCAAGCAGCGGAAGTGAAAGTCCCGCCCCGATGGCAAGCGCAAGTTTCCCGGTCGCGCTCCACAGCCCGAACGCCGAGCCCGCCTCAATTCCGGCCCTGCCGAGGCGCGCTGCGAACCAAGCCGGCAGAACGACAAGATCACCTCCAACGGCGAAACCGGAGGCAAGGCATATCAGGGCAAAACCCGCAGCCGCACCCTGGGGCAAAAATGCTGCCCCGCAAAAGGATGCAATGGCCAGCAGCATGGCGCCAATCAGGGTGGTCTTGGGGCCCAAACGGGTCAGCAATCTGCCCCAAACCGGCGTTGACAGTGCCGCAGAGCAAAAGAAGGCCGCAAGGTACGGGCCGGCCGTTCCGGGAAGGGCAAGGCGATCTTCCACAAAAAACAGAAACAGTGTTGACGTGAATGCAACCGGCAGGGAATTGAGAAACGCCAGCAAGAGGAGCCATGTGCAACCTGTTCTTCGCAGTTCGGAGAATGAGGGTGCCCGGGACCGCTTATGGACGTCGCCTGCTGTTGGCCGCAATCTCCAAAAAGGCCGGGCAGACCAGCAGGCCAAGGCGGTAAGTGCTGCGAGAATGCATCCGAATAAGACAAGCATGAGCATGTCCGGCAGAAGGGTTGCAAATAGAACCCCTGCCACACCTCCCGCTTCGCGCCATGCCGCAAGTCGGGGCAGGCCGGCAATCCCGCCGGCAATCGCAAAGCTCCGACTGTAAAACTGAATGTTCAGAAAGCTGAATCCAGTGACAAGCAATGCAAGCGAAATCACGAACCAAGGCACGGGCGTCGGAAACGGAGCGAACGTGAAAATGGCAAGATGGCCAACTGCCATGCCAGCCGCTCCAACTGCAGCAAAGGCCGGCCAAGCGCGGGGATGCCTGTCCACGAGCTTGCCGAGAAAGGGATCCTGAGCAAAATCGAACAGGCGCAGCGCCAGAACGGACGCGGCAACAACAGAAAGGCTCAATCCCAGTTCAGTTGAAGCATGTCGGGGAAGATGAACATAAAGGGGCAGTCCGGCACTCGCCAATGCCGCCGCCAGCAGGAACGGGCGCCACATCCGCAGACGTTCTCAGACGCCGCCGGAAAAACCGGTTGTTCGCACCGGACGAATGGAATGCAGGCGCTTCGGTTGATCGCCCGATGCCCCCGGTCCGGAAGTCTGCAGGTGCGGTCTTGAGGAAGAGGTCAATTGTGGATTGCCCTTCAATTCGACGTCACTCAGCTGCGTGCGACAATTCAACCTGCACGACACTGGTCCGTCCGACCGAAAATGAAGCGGCGCAGATCTCAAGATAAAAAAGCCAACTGCGCAGGAATTCCCGGTCATGTCCCAGTTCCCTGATTTTTTTGCTTTGGGCCCGCATGCGTTGGGCCCACATCCGGCAGGTGCGACCGTAGTCGGCTCCGAATGCGTAATTGTCCCTGATCGCAAGACCTGCTTGCCGCGCTTGTCCGGCAATGGTGGCGTCGGAAAGGAGCATTCCTCCAGGAAAGGTGTAGCGGCGAATGAAATCGGAACCTCTGCGGTAACCTTCGAAATCGGATTCCCGCACCGTTATGGCTTGCAGGACCGCCCGCCCGCCCTCTGCCAGCCGGTTCTTGAGCACCGCAAAGAATATCGGCCAGTAGCGCTCGCCCACGGCTTCCACCATTTCGATCGAAACAATGTTGTCAAACCTGCCGGTTTGTGCCCGATAGTCGCACAACTCAATTTGTGCCCTTCCGTCGAGGCGTGCCTCCGCATAGCCCTTCTGGCTGGGCGAAATTGTTATCCCGGTGACCTTGCGATCCCTGTCGGCAGCGCGCTCTGCAAAGCTCCCCCAGCCGCACCCGATTTCCAAAACCCCCTCACCGGGACCAAGAAGATCAAGAACTCGGTCATGTTTGCGCTCCTGTGCCGTCTCAAGGCTCTCATCGGGCCCGGCAAACAGCGCGGATGAGTAAGTCATGCCCGAATCAAGCCACAGCTGATAAAATTCATTGCCGACATCATAGTGTTTTTTGATGTTACGGGCGGAACCCTGCCGGGAATTCGCCCGGAACAGCTGATCGACAATGCGGTATTTCACACTGTTGAGGGGTGAAGCGTGGGTGAAGCCCCTGAAATGATCAATGTTGCGGAGTGCCAGTGCCGTCAGATTCTCGATTGACGACGTATCCCACATTCCCGCCACATAGGTTTCGCCGAGTCCGATGTCACCGCGCGCCGCCATTGCCGTTACAACCCGCCAGTTGTGAATGACAATTTCGGCCTCGGGGCCTGAATTTCCAAAATCATGGGTGTGGCCCTCTGGCGTGCGGAGGCGCAACCTGCCGAGCGGAAGGTTCTCGCATCTTTGCAGAAATTCGTTGCGGATCTTTCTTGAAATAAGGCTCACGAGGAAACCTCATTGTCCGGCGGCACCGGATGCGGCCTGTATCGTGCACCCTTCAGGGACAGAATCGCCGCCTGAAGGTGAATGAGCAAGATCGTCCGCATCGGAATGAACAGGTTGCGCATCAGTGCGGATAGAATGCCGCGGTCGCTCAAGGGTGTTCTCATGCCGGTGAGTGTTGCAAAGACACCGCTGTCGCCGTTCCTGAAATCTATCTGAATTGAAATGCGGTCGGGTCGTATGTCGAACTTGAACCTATAGTTGCCTGCGACGTCCTGATACGGCGAAACGTGGAAGATCTTCCGAACGGAGATCCGGTCCCGCGGCGTGATCGGGGCAAATCCGGGTTTGCTGCACAAATAGCTGTGGCGCTCGCCGAACGTGTTGTTCACCTCCGCGATCGCGGCAACCAGCGAATCGCCGCAGTATGCCAGCCAGAAACTGACGGGGTTGAAGATGTTGCCGAGAAAACAGGGTTGGGTCAGAAGCAGGATCCGGTCCGCATCCGCACCGGCGGAATTCAGCACTTTGCGCGCCCAGGCCAAACCGTGTCCGGCGCCGCGCCGTCCACCGTGGTGGCGATCATGCACCGAAGCAATGTTCAACCGGTTGCGTGAAAAGAACATTGGTCCTTCGCGACTTTCGGGATCAATCAGCACGCAGTCGAGGCTGTAGCGAAAATTGTTGCTCACAGCACCGCGACGCGTGTGAACGGTGGAACCCCTTACATGTTCGGGCCATGCCGTCATTCGGTTGCACCGTGAACCAATGTCATGCCGGTCAGCGATCGCGCAATTCTGGCGGCGCTGGCAAAGCCATCCTCGTGAAAACCATTTCGAGTCCAAGCGCCCGCAAACCATGTGCGGTTCTTGCCCTGAATGTCGGAAATGCGTGCCTGTGCCGCAAGGGTTGCACGGTCATAAACCGGGTGGCGAAAGACTGTCCGGTTGTAAACGGCTTCGTCCTTGATGGGGCGGACCGGATTCAAGGTTACAAACAGCGGATCGCTTTCAGGAATGTTCTGCAGCAGATTCATCCAGTAGGTGATGCTGACTTTTTGACCATCTTGACCGGAACTGGATTGGTAAACCCATGAGGACCAGCATGCCCGGCGGCGGGGCATCATGCCCGGATCACGGTGCAGCACTGCGTCATTGTTTTGAAAGTGGATATTCGACAGTGTGGCCTGCTCGGCCGATGTCGGGCGCTCAAGGAGCCGCAGGGATTGATCGGAATGGCAGGCGAGCACGACTTGGTCATAGGCTTCGGGCCCTTGGCTTCCAACCACCCTGACATGGTCGCCGAAACGAAGCACCTTTTTCACCGGAGCACTGGTGCGGATCTGCACGCCGAGGCCCATCAGGTGCTTTGCCAGCCGGTTTACATATTCGCGGCTGCCTCCCTTCACGGTCCACCACTGATGCTGTCCCGACACTCCCAGAAGTGCATGGTTTCGGAAGAACCGCACCAGGGTTTCGGCAGGAAATTCGCCGATGCGGCTGGTTCCGGTTGACCAAATGGCGCTGCCTATCGGTCTGAGGTAGCACTCTCTGAACCAGCGGCCGAGACCAAGTTCTTCGACAAGTTCGTCGATCGTCATTCCGCCGTTCCTCGCAACAGCTTCGGCGTTGGAATTGAAACGGAATATGTCCCGCACCATCCCAAGAAAGCCTGGATGCACCAAGTTCCGCCTCTGTGCGAAAAGCGCTGCGGGGTTGCGCAGCCCGTATTCAAGCCTGCCGTCGTCAATCGTTACCCCAAAGCACATATTGCTCTTTTCCACCTGAACATCAAGTTTCTGAAACATTGAAGTCAGGTGTGGATAGTTGATGTAATTGAACACGATGAACCCGGTGTCGACCGCCCGGTTTCTGTCGAGACCTGCGGAAATGGTGCGGGCATGGCCGCCGAGGCGAGGCTCCGCTTCATGCAGGACGACATCATTTTCCTTCGCCAACAGCATTGCGGTGGCGAGTCCGGAGATTCCAGCGCCGACAACGGCGATCCTGCGGCGCGGCGAAAAAGTCTCGCATGCGGGAGGCCACCAATATGTGGATTGTCTGCATCAAATTGAACCGACGACAGGCGACCGGTTCTCCGCCGTTGAAATGTCCTAGTCGGCTCTTGTGAAAATGGTGCGGAGGAAGCCGAAATGCCGTTTCTCTGCAATCAATTGTGGCACTATTAACCTTAATTTCTCTTTATTGGCCACCTTCAGGGCAATGGGCAAGAGTATTTTTGCCCGGGCAAAACCCGAGGATCAATTCGGGCCGGCGGCGCACCGCCGGCCCGTTTCCAATCAGATCTTGTAACCGAGCGCACGGGCGCCATCGACAAAGTTCTTGTATTGGGCTTTCTGACTGTCAATTCCGAGTTTTTGAACAATCTTCACCCATTCCTCGGCGGCCTCGTCGAGAGCTTGCTGAGAGGTCAGCTGGCCCGAGATCGCCTTCGAAATGTTCCTGCCAAGCGCATCGGCATATTCCGGTGCCCCTTCCCAGAAGAACTGCGGATATCCGACTTCGACGTTTGCAAGGCCTGCGTCCAGGTGGTTTCTTGCCCTGCCGAAGGTTTTGAATATCCCGTCATTGACCGGGTAGATGTCGTTGGTGCCCCTTTGCGGGTTAGGCTCAATGTACATCTGTGCCGCCGCGTCGGTGTAGTGCGTCTTGCCGAACGGGTCGGATCCGCAGAACGGGTCGGCAACGATCCTGTTGGAGTAGTCGGGATGCGACATGCGATAGATGAAATAGAACGCCGCGTCCTTGACGTCCTGAGGCAGGTTTCTCGGAATTGAAGCCGTTCGACACCAAAGTGAAATCGCCCGGTGCTGCACACTGCCGTCATCCATTGGCCATCCCGGGACAATCGCGGCGCCTTGGTCCTCGGCTAGCTCGACGCCCTGCTGCTGCACGGTGAATTCAGCCAAATCAATCCACCAGATGCTCATCACATCGGAGCCTGACTGCCAGCGTTGGATCGTTGTGCCGATATCCATCGCTTCGGCACCCGGTGGGCCGAATTTGATGATTTCGCGGTACATATCCAGCGCTTCGGCCGCCCTGCCCTGGTTGATTACAGGGTTCATGTTCTCGTCAAAGTAGTTCACCCCGGCGGACGCAGCGATGTCCATCCAGAATCCCCAACCGAAATTCGGTGGATTAACGACCATGGATGTGCCGTAGATGCCCTGGCTTGAGAGTTCCTCGGTGAAGAACTGCGCACATTCAAGGAATTGTTGCCAGGTTGTCGGCACGTCGAGTTCACGCTGGAAGCGGGACGAAAACTTCGCCCGCAACTCCGGATTTTCGAAGTGCTGCTTTCGGTAGTGCAGGATGTGAATGTCACCATCGAGCATGACGCCCACGGTTTCGCCGCCCCACTTGGTGTAGAACTCGCGGTAGGCCGGCATGACCCAGTCCAGATATTCGTCGGTTCCTTCGTAACGCTCGAAATAGGGATCAAGCGGCTCAAGTTGCCCGGTCGAGGCGAAGGCCCCGAAGAAAAGGGACGGATACTGCATGAAGTCGAAGCGAGGTCGCCTTGAGAGCAGTTGAGGAAGAATCTTGGCAACTGCGTCGCCGCCGTCATAGAGCTCACGGCTTTCGATGCCGACACCCGCTTCCTTCATCAGATGATCCGAGAGCCAAAGCGGAGCATGAAGCCAGTTGGAATCCTGAAAGTATTTCAGACCGACATCATTGAAAAGTTTCTTGCCGGGAGGAACGGATTCCTGACCCCAAGCAATGCGACCCGGTGCAGTGGCGCCAGCTGCTGCAGCTCCGGCGCTCAAGGCCACATTCTTCATGAACTTGCGCCGTGTCCAGTTGTTCATCATTCCCATGACTGTATCTCCTTTTTTGTCAGTCGGAATTTGGCCAACCCTGCCTGGCAGGGGACCGGTCAAGAAATTAGCAACTCCGTTTCCGGGTCGAACACCATGACGTTGGCGGGGTCGTAGCCAAGACGGACCGCCTCGCCCCTCGAAATCCGGGTTTCCGGTGGTGCAAGAGCCCGAAAACGGATGGAACCGTTGTAAACTGTCAACATTGAACGCTCCCCAAGATACTCATTGATCGCGACCCTGGCATTCAGGGCAACGGGTTTGTCCGAAAGATTGAGATTCTGTGGGCGGATCCCGGCGATAACGGATTTGGGCTCCGACCGCTTGAGTGCAGCCGCTGTCCCTTCGTCCGGAACCAGCACGAGATCCGAGTCCTCAACCGCAAGGGTCAACCGCGAATCGTCCGCAACAACACGGGCCCGAAAAAAGTTCGTCGGAGGCTCTCCAATGAAATCAGCGACAAAGACATTGGCTGGCCGGTTGTAGAGTGTGTTCCTGTCACCCACCTGTTGCATGCGGGCATTTGACATTACCGCCACCCGGTCTGCAAGTGCCAGAGCCTCCACCTGATCGTGGGTAACATATACCATGGTGCGCTTGAGTTCCCGATGCAGGCGCTTGAGATCAAACAGCATTCGGAATTTCAAATGGGCATCAAGATGACTCATCACCTCATCAAGGATGAAAACCGACGGTTCCCGGATGAGCGCCCGGCCGAGCGAAACCCTCTGTTGCTGCCCGCCCGAAAGTTCTGACGGATGGGAGCCGAGTATGTCGGAAATTCGCAGGATCTCGGCGATTTCCCTGACCTTGCTGCGGCGCGTTGCCTCAACGACCCCGCGCACCTCAAGCGGAAATGCAAGGTTCTCCTCAACGGTGAAATTCGGATAGAGCGCATAGGTTTCGAACGCCATCGCAACGTTTCGGTCCTGCGGTTCAAGGCGGGAAATGTTCCTGCCGTCAAAGAAAATGTCGCCGGAGGTGATGGTCTCAAGTCCGACGATCATTCTCAGCGTTGATGTCTTGCCGCAGCCGGATGGACCGAGGAGAGCGACAAACTCGCCGTCGCCGATCTCAAGGTTCAAATCCTGCACTGCGTGAACCCGACCGGCCCCCTCGCCGTAGATCTTGTTGACCTCCCTCAGTGAAACCTGCGACATCAGTTCAACCTGTCAAGGTTAACGCCGCTGTCGGCATCAAAGAAATGGAACCTGTCCACGTCGACAGCCAAGGTAACCGTTTGCCCCGGTTCAAAGTGCTTTTCAGGATTCGTGAGAGCGGTCAGACGTACGCCGCCGGCATTGGCGATCATGATGCCGGTCGCTCCCAAGGGCTCAAAAACGTCAATTTCGGCGGTCAACGGTTCCGCTCCGTCTTCCGCCTCCTCGATCGGCTTGATGAATTGCGGACGAAGGCCAACGGTGATCTTTTCCTTGCCATGCCTTTCAAGTAGGGCACGGTTTGATTTGCCGACCGGGAATTTCAATTCTCCGGAATCTGCGCGCAGGAAGAGTGTTCCATCCTCCGATTGAAGCCTTGCACCGATGACATTGATTGTCGGTTGACCGAGATGTTCCGCTACGGTGAGATTGGCCGGTCGTTCAAACAGGTCTCGCGGCGCGCCCACCTGTTCAAGCTTGCCGCCAGCACCCATCACCCCGATCCGGTCCCCGAGGGACAGTGCTTCGCTGTAGTCATGGGTTACGTAGACCGTCGCAACCTTCCGAAGGTCCTCAAGGGTATGGAACTGGGTACGCAATTCATGCCGAATCTTGGCATCAAGATGGCTGATTGGTTCGTCGAGAAGGAAGATCTCGGGATCGGCCACCAAGGTTCGCCCGAGCGCGGTTCTTTGCTTCTGGCCACCTGATACCTCGCCCGGCCTGCGGTTCAGAAGGTGATCGATTTTCAACAGCCTTGCCACTTCCTTGACCCGCCTATCCCGTTCCTTGGCCGGAACCTTGCGCGCCCTGAGTGGGCTTGCAATGTTCTCATGGACGGAGAGGTGCGGATAGAGGGCGTAGCTTTCGAAAGTCATTGCGATACGCCGTTTGTATGGCGGCAGTTTGGTCTGGTCTGCTCCGCCGATGATGACGCGTCCGGCATCGGGGGTCTCAAGTCCGGAGATCAAGCGGAGCAGCGTTGTTTTTCCGATTCCCGAGGCGCCAACAATGACAAAGAATTCGCCCTCATCGACCGAGAAGGACAACTCGTCGATTACGGGGAAATCCCATCCCTTGCAGATTTCGTCCACCTCCAGGCGTGCCATCAGCCTTTTACCACGCCGAGCGACAGACCGCGCACCATGTAGCGTCTGAGCAATATGAAAAGCGTTACGGGAGGAACCATTGCAATGAGCGAGAATGCCATTTGAAGATTCCAGAGTGTCTGCGAACCATGCGTGAAAGTTGGTATTACGATGGTGTAGGTCCGTACGGCAGATCCCACAAAGAGGTTCGCAAACAGATATTCGTTCCAAGCAAAGATCCAGCAGAGCATGGCCACGGAGATCATTCCCGGCAGGACAAGTGGCAATGTAACCTTGGCAAATGCTCGCAGGGGCGTCCATCCGTCCAGATACGCCGCCTCTTCAATCTCAACCGGGGCATCGCGAAAGAACACCATCATGAGCCAAGTTGCGAGCGGGAGATTGAAGACGAGATAAAGGAGGATGAGGGACAGGTGGCTGTCGGTTCCCCAAGGAGTGCTGTCGAACAGGAAGAACATCGGCACAAGGATCGCAACCGGCGGGAACATGCGGTTCGAGAGTATCCAGAAGGCAAGGTTTTCGCCTCCCGCCTGTCGCGGAAACCGGGCAAAGGCGTAGCCGGCCAGCGAACCAAGGAAAAGGGCAAGTGCCGTGTTCGCGGTGGCAATTATGAAACTGTCCACCAGTGCACTGAAGTTTGTCTTTTCGGCAAAAACCCCCACGAAATTGCGGGGTTGCCAATCGCCGGGCCAAAATGTCGGCACAGTGAGGTTGGTTTCCGCCGCGGTCTTGAATGCCGTGATTGTCATGAAATAAAGCGGGAAGACGGTAAACAGAATCCAGAGTGCAAGGAAGGCGAGGAACAGCAGGCGGACATGCCTCCAAGCGTCCTTTGGTCGGCCCGCCGCCGCGGCAATCATGCGGTCGGGGGATCCCGGCGCCATCATGTCGCCACTTCGTCGATCATGCCAAGCCCTGTGCCTTCATGACCCGCTTCATGTATTTCAGGAACAGCGTGATTATCACGGCCGAAATCGCAAATATCACAATGGCATAAGCTGCCGCTTCGCCGATGGCGAACTCGCGTATGCCGCGCTGGAAAGCGATGTAGGTCGGAAGCTCCGATGATTGTGCAGGCCCCCCGCTCGTCATTATGTACACGAGATCAACAAACTTGAACGCGTCTGTGAAACGGAGGATGAACGCGATCGCAATCACCTCCTTGAGCATTGGAAGGGTAATGCGGCGCATCACCTTCCATTGGCCCGCACCGTCCACCCTCGCTGCCTCGTAGACGGCTGGCGGCAATGAAACCCGTCCCGAATAGACAATGAGCAGCGGAAGCGCGACCCAATTCCAGATGTCGGCGATTATGATCGACCAGAGAGACACTCCGGCGTTGAACCACTCAATGTGGTTTTTGATCAACCCGATGTTCAAGAGCGCCTGGTTGACCGCTCCATTGGATGGCGTGAGCAGAAATCGCCACAAGACCCCGACAATCGAGGGCGGCAGCATCATCGGCAGAACAAGAATGATGAGAATTGCCGTTCGCAGCGCATTCGACTTGACGAATTCATAGAGCGTCAGCGCCAGAACCGTTCCAATCAGGACCTGAAGGCACGCGCCGAATGTCAGATACTGCACCAGATGGATGAGGGATTGCTGAAACCGATCCGATCCGATCACAGTCGCATAGTTCTGGAAGCCGATATACTCGTGCGAACCCATGAAGAGTCCTTGGATATTCGTATCCCGGAGTGAGTGGTAGAACATCCAGATTGTTGGATAGATCACGATGGCCAAGAGAACTGCCACCGGCAAGCCCACCAGAGCCACCGGCACCCAGCGCGCCACGATCAACGGTCGCGCCGTTCGCTTGTTCCTGAACCAAGCCGGTTGCGAGGGGGAGGAATCACGCACGGTCTGGTTCATTCTCACTCAATTCCGCAGCGCAATCTTGTCATGGGTTGTTGAACAAGTCCGTGATTCCTGTTGCATTCAGGGATGTCTGTTCCTCCGTCTCGTCGAGCGCGCGCCCATGCGACCGGGAGGCGGAAGCTCTCCAAAAGTAGGCTGACACATTAGGCGTTGGCGGTCAACACGCATTAGGCGTTGGCGGTCAACACGCAACATAGGCAATGAAATCAATCTTCCGACGGAAGACTCTGATGTTTCCGGAGCCACAGAAGGCACCCCGCATGCGGCCGTCAGATGACGCCACCGCGGCTGAATCCCGTTGCAATCAAGGTAGGTTCCCCGCCTGAGAGTGATTCAGGCTTGACGCCGGAGCCGCAGACTGCGATCTTGCCTTTGCCTGTGCGGTTGCGACCTGCAGGCCCCTTTTTGCCATAACTTCATGCACAGGATGGGCCAACCGGTTGCAAAATACTCTCACCTGCCCCGCATGGTTGCGACAATCGAATGCCGGTTGGCAGTGTTGCTGACGCATCAGCATCTGTTGCACATGGTCCAAGCGACATTCGGAATTGACATCACCACCGGACCGCGGCGGAAACCGGAAGGCGGTGGAGAATGGTGAACGAAACCAAGCTGCAGACGCCGCCAGGCTACAGAATTCTTGACATTGATGGGCTGCGTGCACTCTTGGCGGGCCTTCCGCTGAGGGAAAAATTGGGCGGTGATCCGAAGGAGTGGACCATTGAGGAGGTTGGCGACGGAAACCTGAATTTGGTTTTCATTGTCCGCTCCAGCGCAACCGGATTTGCCGTCAAGCAGGCGCTGCCTTATGTCCGCCTTGTTGGCGACAGTTGGCCGCTGCCGCTGTCGCGCGCCCATTACGAGCACATGGCGCTGTCCATTCAGGCAAAGCATGCAGCCGGTTTGGTCCCGGCGATTCACCATTACGACAAAACTCTCGCGCTGATCGTGATGGAGCTACTGGATCCTCACATCATCATGCGCCGCGGCATGATATCGGGGATCCCCTATCCCAAATTTGCCGATGACATATCCACCTTCATGGCAGCAAACCTGTTTCA
Organism: Paracoccaceae bacterium; assembly: GCA_021296235.1. GTDB lineage: Bacteria > Pseudomonadota > Alphaproteobacteria > Rhodobacterales > Rhodobacteraceae > JAPOXR01. The sequence goes on from JAGWAS010000035.1 coordinate 17,411, forward strand.
CACCTCGGCCCTTGCCCATTCGGCACACGACTTCAAGGGGCTGATTGCGGACTTTTCCGGAAACACTGCACTGTGCAGGATCACCGAGGATCTGATCTTCACCGAACCCTACATGATGGCGGAGAACAACCGCTGGACGAGTCCTTGGCTTGACGGGCAGGCCGCCTCGATACGGGCCGATGTCGATCTGAAATGTGCGGTCTCAAAACTGAAACTCAAATTCATTGGATCGCCGGAAGCAATGATCCACGGCGACCTTCACACCGGCTCAGTGATGCTCACTGCAGACGACACGCGCGTCATTGATCCGGAATTTGCCTTCATGGGGCCGATGGGCTTTGATGTGGGTGCATTGATAGCCAACCTTCTCCTCAACTACTTTAGCCAGATAGGGCATGAAGGACACGTTGGTGCCCGCGATGAATATCGGGTTTGGATTCTTGACGCGGTTGAGCAGGTTTGGATGCTTTTCCGCCGAAAGTTCATTGCGCAATGGGAAGCGCACGGCACCGGGGACGGTTATCCTGCCGTCCTGTTCGAAGATCCGGCCGGAAAGGCAATTCTGGCGCGGGAGCGGGATGCCTACATGGATCGGTTGTTCCGGGATACGCTGGGCTTTGCCGCGGCGAAGATGATCCGCCGCATTCTTGGTCTAGCACACAACATTGATCTCGAATGGATCACGGATGAGCAAACCCGGGCCACCGCAGAGGCCCGCTCGCTCTTGTTGGCGCGCGATCTCATGGTGAACACGGAGAGCTACGGCAGCATCGGGACGGTTGCTGAGGCTGCTCGGCGGATCAATGCATTGGTCCCCGACATCAAGGGGCCCTGAAGGAGGCTGCGGCATGAAAATCGACGGAAAATCAATGCGCACCATATGGGTCGCCGAGGACGGACGCACCGTCGAGGTAATTGATCAGACAAGGCTTCCGTTCGAATTCGGGGTTCTGCAGTTGCGGAGTGTCGAGGATGCGGCGGTGGCAATAGAGCGGATGGTTGTGCGCGGCGCTCCCCTGATTGGCGCCACTGCCGCCTATGGGGTTGCGCTGGCCATGGCTGACGACCCTTCAACCGGAAATCTTGCTGCAGCCTGCGAGCGCCTTATCGGAACCCGGCCAACCGCCGTCAATCTCCGCTGGGCGATTGACAGGATGAGAATGCATCTCGGGAACTGTTCGCCGGAGGAACGCGGGAAGGCCGCATACGCGCGCGCCGGCGAGATCTGCAACGAGGATGTCGAGATCAATGCTTCAATCGGTCGAAACGGCCTTGGGATCATTCGTGGGATCGCCGCCGAAAAGGCCCAGGGGGAACCTGTCAACATTCTGACGCACTGCAATGCCGGCTGGCTGGCCACGGTCGATTGGGGCACCGCCACTTCACCAGTCTACATGGCTCATGACGAAGGAACCAAGGTTCACGTATGGGTTGATGAAACGCGCCCCCGGAATCAGGGTGCATCGCTTACCGCCTACGAGTTGGGACATCACGGCGTTCCCCACACTGTGATCCCGGACAACACCGGTGGACATCTCATGCAGCACGGGAAGGTGGATCTGGTGATCACGGGCACAGATCGAACCACTGCTTCGGGCGACGTTTGCAACAAAATCGGAACTTATCTGAAGGCGCTTGCCGCCAAGGACAACGGAGTTCCGTTCTACGTGGCACTTCCTTCGCCGACGATTGATTTCACGCTATTCGACGGCGTTGCCGAAATTCCGATTGAGCAGCGCTCCGGTGATGAGGTTGCGAAGATGACAGGCGTTTCCGAAGATGGCTCAATCCAGACCGTCAACATTGTTTCGAAGGGTTCGCCGGTTGCCAACTATGCCTTCGACGTTACCCCGGCTCGACTGGTTTCCGGTCTCATAACCGAGGCCGGCATTTGCGAAGCTTCTCAGGCTGGCATTGCTGCACTGTTTCCGGATCGGCAATGACCGGCAGCCTGCACCGGTTTTTGACGGAATGTGTCGCAATGGGAAACGCTTGGACCCACCACCCGAATCTCGGCTCGGCTCCAGCTCCGGAAATGGAAGTTGTTGCCGGCACGGTTTTGGCAGCCACCGGCACCATCCCTGATTGGAGCGCCGCGTGCCATACCGCTGTGGACGTCGCATTTTCGGCACAATTTGGTCGAATTCCGGAACTTTCTTCGATCAACATCGAATTTTCTGCAGCTGCATTCACTGCTCGTTTTGGCAAGATCTAGTGCATTTGTTGTGACTTGCGCATGCGGCAAGTGCCGACACCGCATCATCTGATACGATGCCGTCAACACCCAGTGCCAGCAGGTGGTTCATTTCATCCGGATCGTTGATCGTCCATGCGTGAACGGGGAGGTTCCGGGCATGCGCGGCGTCCACGAGAGCCCTGTCAATGACCGTCAGGCCCCGGTGCACCGGCGGAACCTGAGCGCAGTTGGCCCTGAAACTGCCGGTCGGCAACCCGAATGACGCAAGGCGAAGGCGGAAGACCTCAAATGGACCCATGGAGGTGCAGAGTTTTGGGCCGGCTTCATTGCGAACAAATTCCAATCGTCGGCCGGAAAATGAACCGATGCAGACACGATCCCAAGCGTCATGCCTTTTCAGAAGGTCAAGGAGTGGCCGAACGACCCCATCGCATTTCGCGTCAATGTTGAAACGGATGTTGGGCCATGCAGAAAGGGCATCCTCAAGCCGGGGAACCGGTTCCTTGTCATTGATCCGAAATTGCCTGAGTTCGTTCCAAGTGATTTCGGAGATCAAACCGGGGCGTCCGGTAAGCCGCTCAAGCCGATCGTCATGGAACACGACAACCTCGCCATCGACGGTGGCCTGCACATCGGTTTCAATATGACGAATTCCCAGATCAATCGCAGCTGCGAACGAAGCCATCGTGTTTTCCGGGTGTCTTGCCGCATATCCCCGGTGCGCAAGGACGATCGGGGTCTCACCGGTTTTGAGGTATGAGTGCAATTCGGTTTCTCGGATTTTCATTGTCGGCCCAGCCGAATGAAGTGCGGTTTTGCGGGGTGGCCGAAACATTTGCAGTGGATTAACTGACCATGTAGAGGATTCAGCGGACAAACAATCAATTGGCAGCAACCGGGCGAAATGAACTGGATCACCAATTTCGTAAGGCCCAAGCTCAAATCCATCCTCCAGACGCAACGGGATTCTTCGCCTGACGGCCTTTGGTCAAATTGCCCGGAGTGCAGCGCCATGCTATATCACCGGGAGCTGGAGCACAGCCAGAATGTCTGCCCGGGCTGCGACCACCACATGGCGATTGCACCTCGTCAGCGCTTCGGGCACCTCTTCGATGGTGGAGCATACAGGGACATTGAGGTGCCGCAACCTCCTGTGGACCCGTTGAATTTCAGGGACCAGAAGAAATATTCGGACAGGTTGCGCGCCGCCCAGGCGAAGGTGGGATCATCCGATGCCATCATTGTTGCTGAAGGAGAAATCCTGAAGACACGTTTTGTGGTTGCTGCGCAGGATTTTGATTTCATGGGTGGTTCGATGGGCATGTATGTGGGCAATGCCATCAGTGCCGCCTGCGACGCCGCCATCAGGTTGTCGGCGCCGCTGGTTGTTTTTTCGGCAGCGGGAGGTGCGCGCATGCAGGAAGGAATCTTCAGTCTGATGCAAATGCCGCGAACGACCGTTGCCCTCAACCGACTGAAACTGAATCGCAAGCCTCTTCCCTACATTGTCGTTCTGACGAATCCGACCACCGGCGGCGTTACCGCTTCGTACGCCATGCTGGGTGATGTGCAGATCGCAGAACCAAAGGCATTGATCGGATTTGCCGGACCAAGGGTCATCGAACAGACAATCCGGGAAAAACTGCCCGAGGGGTTTCAGCGTTCCGAATATCTGCTTGAGCATGGAATGCTCGACCGGGTTGTGCACAGAAGCAGGATTCGGGAGGAAATCGCAACCGTTGCCCGGCTGCTGATGGGCATGCCGGAAGCGGTCAAGGGTGAACTGACCTCGGACGGCCGATCGGCGGCTGTTTAGGGCTGACGGAGAATTCACAATTGGGCAATGGTGACTCCGGCCGCATTCTTGATCGGCTGAAATCGCTCTATCCGAAGAGTATCGACCTGACACTCGGTCGTCCGAAGCGGCTGTTGGCCGAACTTGACCACCCCGAAAGGAAGCTGCCGCCTGTCATCCATTTCGCGGGAACCAACGGAAAGGGATCAATCCTGGCGATGGTCAGGGCCGGCATGGAGGCCGCATCCCTTGATGTCCACACATACATTTCACCGCATTTGACAAAGTTCCATGAACGCATCCGCCTTGCGGGCGAGTTGATCGAAGAGAACGATCTTGTGGCGGTCCTTGCGGAATGTGAGCGGATCAATTCAGGCAAGCCGATATCGCTGTTCGAAATCACAACCTGCGCTGCGTTCCTTGCATTTTCAAGAAACCGGGCGGACGCATTGTTGCTGGAGGTTGGCCTCGGAGGCCGCCTTGATGCGACCAATGTTGTTGATCAACCGGAACTAACCGTGATTTCCCCGGTGTCGCTTGATCATCAGGAGCATTTGGGCGAGTCGCTCGGTGAAATTGCTGCGGAAAAAGCTGGGATCCTGAAGCCGAAGGTGCCCTGTGTCGTTTGTCGCCAGGATCCCGAGGCACTGCGGCAGATTGCAAAGGTCGCAGATTTGCTCGGTGCTCCCCTGTTGCTTCAGGATCGAGATTGGACAGTCGAATCCTCGGAATTTCAGATCATTCACAGGAGCCCTGAGGGAAAACTAATCCTTCCGAGACCCAGTCTGATCGGGACGCATCAGGTTGAGAACGCAGGAGCGGCGATAACGGTGCTGCGCCATTTTGGCTTTGGCCGGGACGCCATTGCTTCGGCAATGACGGATGCAGTGTGGCCGGCACGGATGCAACTCCTGAGGGAGGGGCCGCTGGTGGACGCTGCCCGCAGTTCGGAAATTTGGTTGGATGGCGGCCACAATCCCGCTGCCGGCCATGCCGTGGCGAGCACATTCCGGTCAATGCCGGATCGGGCAACACAGATCATATGTGGCATGCTCGGAAACAAGGACATCAGGAGCTTTCTTGGTGCCCTTCGTGCTGTCGCAGACAGGCTCTACGGAATTACAATCCCGGGAGAGCCGGCGGCACTTCCGGCCGCGAATGTTGCGCAGGTGGCGCGCGAACTTGGCTTTGAGGCGGAAGTGTCGCCTGATGTCGAACACGCTGCCCGGAAGATTGCTTCCGAGGTTCCGGATTCGAGGATTCTGATTTGCGGATCACTTTATTTGGCGGGATCGGTTTTGCGGGAAAACCTCTGAGATTTGACTGACGCCTATTGCCACCTTCATGGTTTCGTTGCCGCCGCCGCGCACAACGCCGGTTACCGGCGCTGCATCCGAATAATCCCGGCCGACCGCAATTCGCACATGGGATTCATCGGGTGCAATTCCGTTCGAGACGTCGAATCCGGTCCAACCGAGATCGTCAATGAAGACCTCCGCCCAGGCATGCATGGCCTCCTGTTCAATTCGGTCGCGCATTCGCAGGTATCCGCTGACATAGCGAGCCGGCAGCCCAAGAAGCCTGGTGGCGGAAATGAATATGTGGGCGTGGTCCTGGCAAACACCCTCGCCCTTCAGCGCGGCCTCCTCGGCGGTCGTTTCCGTGCTTGTGCTTCCAATCCTGTAGGTAACGGCCGCACGTACATGGTTCGAAAGCCGGTGCAATGTTTCCGGGTTTTGGGGGTCGTCATCGGCAAAATTCGCGGCGATCCGCCCAACTGCCTCTCCGGGATTTGTTTTCGGGGTTGAGGCCTTGAACGCCCATGCGGGCGATTGCTGAGGGTCGGTTCCGCAAATCCCGGCCAAATCCCGGGTTTCAACGTCCGCACACATTTCGAAACTGATGTCCTGCCGTTCGCCCTCAACCTCAACGAGTTCGACCTGATTTCCGAAGACGTCGCGAAATGAACTGCAGAGAGTGCAACCGGACAGTTTCAACTCACGCATTTGGACGTCCTGACCGCAGTCCGGACTGGGTGTCATCCTGATTTTCATTTTGCCGCCGGCAATCGGCCGGGCGTAGTGAAATTCCGTCAAGTGCCTGATATGGAGAAGCATCCCACTGCCCATGCGACTTGGTGCAAGCTTGGAGCCCGGCTTGAGCTGTTCAGGTCGGGCGGACGGGTCCGGGTCGCCGGCGGCGTCATCGAAACGGGATTTTCCGGACGTTTCAGATGGACGATTCAATCCATTTTTTGAGGTCGGCCTTGGACGATGCGCCAGTTCGGTTTGAGATCGGCTCGCCGTTGCTGAAGATGAACAGTGCCGGAATTCCGCGCACACCAAGCTTTGACGGCGTGTTCGGATTGCTGTCAATATCGACCTTTACAACAGAAATGCGGCCGTTCAACTCTTCCGCCAATTCCTCAAGAGCAGGAGCGATCTGTCGGCAGGGGCCGCACCATTGAGCCCAGAAATCAACCAAAACCGGAATATCGGAGGATTTGAGCTCCGATTCGAAGTTGTCGTCTGAAAGGTGCTTGATGCCCATGAAAGGATCTCCCCGTTTGTCCGGGGCAAGAAATAGGGTCGGGGGTCGGTTGCGTCAAGCAGATCCGGATGGAGGTGCCCCGTCCCAATCCCGGCCAAGCTCGCCCTCCGCTGCGTTCCCAATTTGCCCCGCCGTCATCCCGTTTGTCGGTCGCCCTTCCGACTTGTCTGGTGCCGGTTACGCTTCTCCTGCGAAACTTCAGGGTGTGCCAAGCTGCCCGGTTTACAAGACTGCCGAAGGGGCAATTCAGAATTGCACGCAATCTGCAGGAACATTCCGGAGGGGATTGCCGCCGGCCCGCCTCGATGACCGCCTGTTTCATCACGCACCTTGGAGTGTCTTGAAGGACAAGGGTCAATTGTCAAAGAAGGATTGCGATGCCCGCAAGTCTGAGGTCTTGGCGGTGCCAACAGGATGTTCACTCAATTTGTCAGCGGCCGAAATCTCCAATTCCGGATTTCAATCGACAGCAGGTGGGCCGCTGAATGATGTGTGGGCGCGAAAATCGAATTGACCAAACTGCCAACCTCATGGAAACTGCGAACCGAGACGCGATGCCAACATTGGAGACAGAGGATGGCAGACCATCCGCAGGCAACATCTGCAGTGAAGATCGACAACGTGCTTCGAACCGGGTCAGGCAACCGGCCATCATCGTCATCAATTTGACTACACGGTGGTTCCCATGACGAACGGACAGCTGCGCATCGTTGATGCCGACGGCGTCGAGACGATGGCCCAACTGGTGCAGGGGGAGCCTTATTTCAGAAGGGCAGGTGTCGAACACAACGTCATCAATGATGACGACAAGCCAAACGCTTTCATTGAGGTCGAACTCAAGTAGCCGTGAACAACAAATCCATCCCCTTCACATGCCAATACCGGACAGCATCATTTGAAATTCTCGCCGAAGGCGTCCAATTCAATTGAACCGTTTGATTCGGTCTTTTGCTGAACGGCTTGGCTTCGGGCAAGTGCGCATCTGCACAAGTTTGGGTCGATGCGCATGAGATTGCCGGTTCGGGTCCAAAGCACTGCGACTTCGACGCCCCGATCCGGAAAGATCTGCTCCAGCGCATCCTGATAGGCGCCCAGCTGGCGCAGGATTGCCTCGGGCACTTCATTTTCAGATGGCGGAACATTGCGGTTCGACTTGAAATCGACCGCAAGAACCTGATCATCTTCGACAATCAGCCTATCGATATAACCCAGCACTCTGTTGTCGCTCAGCCCCTTGAGGCTGGCCGTAATTCCGACCTCGGCAAGCGAATGGTCGCCAAAAAGATCTTTCAGATCCGAATTGTCGAGAATGCGGGTTGCCTCCCGATAGGCGTCCAGGAAACGGTCCTTGGTCAACTGTGGAAATGCGCACTCGAGAACGTTCTCGGCAAGCTTGCGCCGGCTGTTTCCGCCTCCGGGGGGCAAATGTTCCAGCAGAAGATGGATCATTGTTCCGCGATCCGCTGCATCGTCAGGCGATTCCGATTCCTCCTTCGATGACGTTGTTTTCCTTGTCGACAAGGATTTGTTGCCGCCAAGTCCGGACGGCGACCTGAGGGCCGGTGGTTGTTCAGGCTTTGGTGCCCTTTCGTGGATCCATCTTGGAAGGCTGTCGGAAACGGCCGCAGATTTTTCCCCTGCAGCTACCGGCTCGGGCCATTCCCCGAACGAATGACGCTGGAATTGGTCAAAGGGCCAATCGCAGCCGCCCAATTCGGGCACCTTCACCTCTTTTGGCGAACATGCCAAAAGACCAGCTTCGACCAGACCGTGCCAACTGGTTTCTTTAGCCTTGCCGGCCCCGGCGATGATGAGCCAACTTTCGGCGCGGGTCAGCGCGACATAGAGCAACCTGAGATGCTCATTCTCCGCCTGTTCGGCATATCGATCGATCGCATCTGCCACCACCTCAGGGCGACTGTCCATAGTGGTATTCCAAATCGGAAGACCCTCTTCCGTCAACAGTAAGTTTCCTGGCTGAGGAGGGCGGCGTTCGTTGGTGTCGGGAAGAATGACGATCGGTGACTCTAGGCCCTTGGCACCATGTACGGTCATGATCCGAACTTCGTTGCCAGCCTGATCCAGCTGACGCTTAATTTCCAAATCGTTGTTGCTCCATTCGAGGAATCCGGTCAGCGACGGTGCCTCTTCATCATCATATGTGATGGCCTGCTGCAGAAACGCATCAAGTGGTTCGGATATCTCGTTGCCCAACCGAGCGGTCAATAATTCGCGCCCTTTATGGCAGGTCAACAGGTGTTCGATGAGTTCGTAGGGCTTCAGCCGGTCAGCTCCATTAAGAAGATCCCGGATAATTGAGACGGTTTGAGAAAAATCCGCCTTCCTTTCCTGAAGCGAACTCCACAGCGATTTTCCGTTTCGGCCATGAGCAACAGAGAAGAGTTCCTCTTCCGTCATTTGGAAGATCGGTGACCTCAGTGCCGCAGCGAGGGAAAGATCGTCAGCCGGCGTTGCAAGGAAGGAAAGCAATGCGCGGACATCCAGAACGGCGAGACTCTCGGACAGCAGCATTCGGTCGGTTCCAGTCACCGGCAGCCCCGCAGACTTCAGTTCTGCGATTATTGAATGGAACAGATCGTTCCTGCGCCGAACAAGAATCAGGATATCGCCGCATTGAATGGGCCGGGCACCATTTTCCGTTTGCAGGCTTTCGGCACTGTCCGGATGGGTCATCCGCCGGATCTCGGTGGCCAGAAGCCTTGCTAGCTTCGCCGGAGCCTGCGTTTCGCCAGGAACCAGCTGCGCACCGTGCCATTCAGGCTGGCCCGGTTTTTCGGGTTCTCCAATAATGGGCCACAGATCAACCCGGCCGGGGGATTCATCCTTGAATGCACGGTGAACGGTTGCACCCCCAAATCCCGGTTCTGACCGCCCCTCGAACACCCGGTCGACCACTTCAAGAACCGCCGGAGAGGATCGGAACGAGAATTCAAGGCCCTCCTCGGTGAATTTCTGGCCGGCTTCGCGGTATTTCATTCGGAAATGATCGCACATCTCCTTGAATTTCTCGGGTGCGGCCCCCTGGAAACCGTAGATGGACTGCTTCTCGTCGCCAACCGCAAACACGGTGCGTTTGCTTTGGCGGGCGCCCAGCCCCGAAGTGAATTCCTCGGCAATGCCGGAGATGATGTTCCACTGTGTTTTGCTGACATCCTGTGCCTCGTCCACCAGAATGTGGTCTATGCCACCGTCAAGCTTGTACAGTACCCACTGGGCGGTTTCCGGATTGCTGAGCAATTCCAGTGTCTTCAGGATGAGGTCGTCGAAATCGAGGCTTGATACCCGGCTTTTGTGCTGTTCAAATTCCCTGAGGAGATCGTGGGCAAAATCATGCAATGTCATTGTCTTTGCAGCAGCCTGCGCCCGCAGGATCGGCGTTCGCAGGTTGCTGACCCGTTCCATGTAGTCCTCGACTCGTGAATTGATCTCGCCCATTTCATTGCGGACTTTCTTGGTCGGGAAACTGCCTGTCTTTGGTGCAAACGGGTTGTTGGCCTTCGCCCCGAACAAAAACACGCTCTGCAGCAGACTGAAGTCCGGAATTGCCGGGTCACTGAAGTTCAGATTCTCCAGCTTTCCTGCAGCACTCTGGTCCGTTTTGCTGCCCCTGCGTAGGAATTTCATAAGCTGCCGGATCAAATCGGAATCCTCTTGGGTCAGAAGGTCCCGGATCATGGTTTCAGGCGGACAAAATGGAGTGGGAAGACCGAATATTCGGCAAATGTCATCCTCGGAAACCCTGCTGGCGAACGCAACCCGGTTGCCTGCAATCTCTCCAACCAGATTCTGCAGCCCTTTGACATTCACATGAGCTGCGACTTTGGCGTAGGTCGAGGGCGAATTGACGGAAATGCTGTCCAGAACTTCCTCGTGGATCCTTCCGGCGGTTCGGTCATCAAGGGATTTGAATTGAGGCGAAACGCCGGCTTCGAGCGGAAACCTCTTAAGGATGGTGGAGGCAAAGGCATGAATTGTTTGGATCCTCAGGCCGCCCGGAGTCTCGAGTGCCCGTGCAAACAGGGTTCTCGCCCGTTTGAGATATTCCCCATCAAGAGAGTCTCGATCTTCGCCGAGCGCGAGGAGTTCGTTCCGGAGATCTTCATCCTTAAGCATTGACCACCCTCCGAGACGCTCAAAGAGCCGGTTCTGCATGTTGGATGCAGCAGCGATGGTAAAGGTTAGACAGAGGACTCGTTGAGGAGGGGTGCCCGACAACAGGAGGCGAGCAACCCGGTCGGTGAGAACTTTGGTTTTTCCGGACCCGGCATTCGCTGAAACCCAGGATGCCGAGCGGGGGTCGGCGGCCCTGATTTGAGGGTTTGTGGCTTCATCGAAACCCAAAAACTGGTTCATGGTTTCGACTCCTCCCTGAGGACGGCCGTGTCGTCCCATTCCCCGAAACGGGCAAGATGGTGGTATGCCCGTCCAAAATCCAGCCCTCTTGCCCGTCCAATTGAATGTTGCGTCGTGATGATGCGCCTTGCGATAAAGGGGGTTGATTCCTCCAAATAGGTCGCAATCATCTGCCTGAGCTTGTCCCAATCCTCGGCGAAAAGATCTTTCTGGCTGTCATTGCGCCGGACTTCCTTTTCCAGCGCTTCCCGGCCAACACCGACATAGGCTGAGGTTCGGACGGATCCATTGTCGGCACCATTGAAGCCACCCTTTTCAATCATGATTGCGGTCAGGGGGATTTGCTTGTCGTACTTGGCAATCTCGGTCGGGGTTGGAATTCTTCCGGTCTTGTAGTCGTAGAGAAAGTAGTCGTTCCCATTCCGGTCGATCCGGTCGGCACGAGCTGTCAGTGTGAAGCCCATGCCGGGCAATTCGTACTCTCCATTGCCTTCCTGGAGCCATGGATCGCCCCTCTGCCGTCTCTCACTTTCCAATCTCAGGAATTCGTCTGCGATGTTGCTCAACTGCGCTTGCCAAAAGCTCCGGGCATGTTGGGGAAAACCCGACGAGTTCAGTTCGCGTTTGGCGATCTCCACCAGCCTGTCGGACGTGCAAGCCTCAATTTCCCCTCCGGTTTCGGCAATGAAAAGCTGCAGGATCTTGTGGATGACCATACCGCGTTGCTGGGGCTCACCGCCGCCGCTCAGGGGATTGAGCTCCCGCAGCCCAAGAACATGCATTGCGTATATTTCGTAGGGATTCGTGATCAGTGTTCTGATCGCCGTTACCGACAGCTTTCTCGGCCTCGCCTCAGCCGGTGGCTTTGGCTCGGGGCGCCTCTCTGGAGTCAACGATTCCTTTGGTTGCTCCATCAACCGGACTCTGCGGAGAAGTTCCTCCCCCCTTCCCTTCATTGCCGCAAGCGCTTCGTTGCCGCCAACTTCGAGCCCGGAAAGCAGGCCAGTAAGGCGACTCAACCAACGTGAGGGAACAGTGGGGGCATCAATGTTGCGGACGCATCGGCTGAGGATCACCTGTTTGGCGGAAATAACCTGCTGAAAATCGTGGGCACGCAGCCCCGTAATCCTCTCCGGCAAAAGCAGTCCCGCCTGCATGCGCAGATCCCGGTTGAGCCAAGGATCCGGTGCAGGTTGGGCCGGCCAAGTGCCGTTGTTGAGGCCGCCTGCAATCATGACGTCGGGGCTTTGCATGCGCGCATCAATGGTATCCCAGATCGATATGAGCGGGTGGGCGGAAAACTCCTGCCATATGAGTTTCCGGGCGAAGATGGATTTGAAAAGATGAGCGTAATCGGAGCAGTTCAGTGTTCCGGCCGCACCGCTTTCCAGTTTCATTTCCCTGAACGCGGCAAGTGCTTCCCGCCAGGCCACGTTGCTCTTGGAAATTCGTCCGTGATCCCTCTGTGAACCGAACCAGAGCTGCTCGGCCAGCTCTTCATGCAACTTTGCAAATTCCGCAAGACTTGCGGATTGAAGCTTCAAGGTTAGGCGCAGGAACCCATTCAGCCAGTCGAGCCACTCGTTTTCCGGCTTGGACCGGCATTCGCCATGCAACTTGTCGATGGCAGCCGAAGGGTTGGTTCCCGGTTCCCGGTTTCGAATTGCCCCTTCAAGCAGTCCGGTCATCTTGAGATGAAAGTTCCGGTTGTGCTCGGCAAACGTCAAGGGATGCTTCAGGATGGCAATCAGGGCAATCGGGTCGGGGGGGCGGCCCAGCATGTCCGCAACGCCATTCAATAACCGGCCGGGAACCGTATGCAGCAAAGGCTCGCCCGAACTGTCGAAGGGCGTGATGCCCCATCGCTTCAGCGCAGCGTTTACCTGCCTTGCCAGGTTTCTGTCCGGCGTTACAAGGGCTGCCTTCTCGCTGTTCTCGATGGCCTCGCGCAGGCGCAGGGCGATCGCGACCGCCTCTTGGCGGGGGTCTGCTGCCTCCAGAAGTGTCAACCCTCTGGTGGCTTCCGCAAGATTGCCGAGAGCCGGGCCTTCGCTCATCCATTGATCGGTAACCGGTGCGGGGCGCAAAGCAAGTGAAACCAAGCGGTTTCTTGCACTGCCCAGACCGGATCCCCCGCGCCATGGCTCGACATTGCCGGAACGGATGTTCAGATTGTCCATGAGGCATTTGAGCCTGTATTGCGGATGATCTTCTCCCGTGGTCGAATCCTCCATTGAATCCCAGGCTTCACTCGGCATTTCGAAATCGAAGCAGGGAACAATCACCGCGCCCTGCGGCAGATTTGCGGCTGTCTGCATCAAGAGCTGCGTTCCGCCTCTGGATCCGGTGGAGCCGGCAACGATCACCGGATATTCGGGCGGACTTGATTGCCAGGATTCAACGAGTTTTTCGACAACCTGCCTCTGCCTGGCCTGCTCGTCGGGCCGTGCGTTGGTCCCCCAATGCTGTTCGATGATGTCAATGAATTCAAGACTTCTTGCCCAGTGCTCCGAATGCTCGGATACATTGAGTTGCTTGATTTTTTCCGGGCCCACCCCTTCGGCATGCATTTCATCAAGCAGGTTCGCCAAGCTGTCTGCAAGATCGTAGACGGCTGTCCGGGAACCGAACCGTTCGTCACCTTCCAGCAATTTTCCAACTGCCTGCGAGAGTTCAAGTCGCCGCCGTAGCGGCGTAACGGGTGCCGGAATTTCCGGAAAGCCCGGATCGGTGGCAAGATCGCTAACAAGTCGCAGTTTCGGAAGCAATCCCGGGGATCCGTCCGCAAATTCGTTGCGGATTCCCTGCCTGACACGCCGGGTGTTGAGGAAAACAAGCGCCTTGGCCATTGCTTCAGGCGGATGTCCGGAAAACCTATCGCGCAGGCCTGAAACGAACTCGACCGCAAAGTCCTTCCCGGGCGGAACGGCAAATACCCGCGGTCCTTCGGAAACGTCGAACAGTTTCATTGACAACTCCTGGTAATTCTCATGTCGCAGCCATGGCCGGTAGGCGGATTGGCGGTCCGAACGTTTTGCACGATGCGAATTTGATTGCGTAACTGCTGAATTTCAGAGGCTGCAAAGACGCGGTGGAGCGGATTGCACCCGCTGGTGCCGTTGGTTTGCTTTAGCGTGCGGTGAAGGTTCAACCGGATGTTCCCGTGTTGAGCATACCGGCAATCTGCAAGCCCTCAGGCGTGCCTGCATCGACCCATTCTCCGTGATGGATAACGCCGAACAACTCACCGCGTGCCGCCAAACGGTCCCACTCAAGGTTAAGGGAAAACACCTTTCTTCCGTGTTCTCCAAGACCGTCGGTGCGGATTATCTGAGCCCCGGCGTACACCAACCCCTCTTCGCCGGTGGCGCATCGCCGGGCGCGTCCGGATTCATCAAGGACAAAGTCGCACTTTCCGGAGTACGAAAGGGCAAGGGTCGGTGGAGACAAGAGCAGCAACGCACCTGCATTGGATTTCGGCCATGCATCCTCAAGCGTCAAAAGTGGATTCTGTCCCTTCCAGAAGATGTCGGAATTGAGCGTATAGACCGGTTCAGGACCAAGGAGAGGCAGGGCAGCAAGCAGACCGCCACCCGTTTCAAGGATGTCGGGATGTTCGTGTGACAGTATGACGCCGCTTCTGCCGGCGAGATGCTCTGCGAGCATTTCGGCCCTATAGTGGAGGTTGACGACACATCGTTCAACTCCCGCCTGGTCAATGACCGTAAGAGCATGGTCTATCAGAGGTTGACGCCCAGCGCGCAGCAAAGGCTTTGGCCGGTCGGCGGTCAGCTTTCCTGCTCGGGTGCCGAATCCCGCAGCAAACAGCATGGCGGCTCGCCGTTTCAACTGACCATGCACCGAATTCGGTTCAGCAAGGCGGCGTCCGGAGGAGACAGATGCCGCAACGCGAATTGCTTCAGTTCAGATACGGCCGGATGCGAAAGATCCCGTTCCAGGTGGCGCCAAACTCGCGGGATGAGATCAATGTAGCCCAACTTGCCGTCGCGCAGTGCAAGCCTTGCAAAAACCCCAATTATCCTCAGATTGCGCTGTGCGCCGCATATTGCGAGCTCCCGAAGAAGTTCATCCTCCGACCGGCCGACAGCCAGTGCGTAACGGTGGATCAGACTGTCCCGCAGTTCCGCCGGAACGTCACGGCGTGCATCCTCAAGGATTGATACCAGATCATAGGTCGGGTGACCGAGCGAGCTGTCCTGATGGTCTATCAGGCCAATCCGCCGGACACCGGTTCTTTCCGGGAGCCAGATGAGGTTTTCGGCGTGATAGTCCCGGTGAATGAAGGCCTTGCCGGTTCCCAGGGCAGATGCGGTCCTGGAGATGATCTGCCGAAACTCGTTTCCTGTCTCCACGGCGGGCACATTGCCTGTCATTGCATACTGGTACCACCAAAGAGCCTGTGTTGCGATTTCAGATTGCACGTCGGGTCCGTATTCGGGAAACCCCGATCCAGGATCAAAATCCAGCAGTTCAACCAGCAGATCAACGGCAACCCCGTAGATTTCGGCCTCCTGATCGGGTTGGTCTGACACAATTCGGGAGACAATCGCGTCGCCAAAATCTTCAAGCAACAGAAAACCCGACTCCTTGTCGGTGGCATGGATCTCCGGGGCACTCAATCCCGCTTTACCCAAAAAATTGGTTGCCCTGATGAACGGATCAAGGGATCCACACGTATCGGTGGGGGCATCCATCAGGATCCTGCTTGATTGATCTGAAGAGTTGATCAACCGCAGATAGCGACGAAATGATGCATCCCCTGCAAGCGGGCGGGCGATTGCATTCTGCCATCCGGTTCCATCAAGAAACCGCCTCATTGCCTTTTCGCGGGTCAAGGCGGAGCGAACCGGTCCGCCAATTCCGTTCCCGAACACTCGGACCGGTGCCAAAGCTTGGGATGGCATGTATCCCAATCCAAAGATCCGACATTCGCTTCAAGGGTCCGGAAAGCAGCCACTTGTTCCCCTTTGGCCCTGACCCCTTTCGGGCACGGGCAATCCAGCGTTACCGGAACCGCAGCGGCTGATCGCACACCGGGTGCGGTTTCCGACCTCTTCTTGCCACACCTGCCCGCTTGCGTAAATTCCGGGCATTGGGTTTTTTGCAACTCCGGAATGGCCGCATGGCGGCAAATTGGTGCCCGTGCCCTGTCCGGATTGCAGTTTGACGGGAGAAGGAAGCAGAATTCGTCGGAACTTCGGCATGTAGCTGGAACCGTCAGGAGGGAATTTCCCCGTCAAGCGACGCCAAGAAATCAGCGATTTCCGGATTTCGGGTTCCAATGGATATCGTCCGCACGAATTCATTTGATGCATCGAAGGAGAAGTTGAGTCTGTGCCCGAAAGCAGGTTCAATTTCACCCATCCGTTCCGGCCATTCGATAAGGCACAGGGTGTGGTCCATCGCCTCTTCCAGTCCCAACTCAACCGCCTCGAATGGTGAATTAAGCCGGTATAGGTCGGCATGCCAGATCTCGGTGCTCCCCGCATTGTAGGTTTGCACCAAGGTAAAGGTTGGAGACGGGATCTCATCCGCAATGCCGCATTTCTCAAGTCGGAAGCCGATGAAAGCCCGCGCGAAAGCCGTCTTCCCGGATCCTATTTCCCCGGAAAGCAGCAACGTGTCGACTGCGGTGCATTTTGGCGCCAATTGGCGGGCAAGCCACTCCGTCTGTTCCGGCGAGCGTGATG
>JAGWAS010000035.1:34077-34472 GCA_021296235.1 Paracoccaceae bacterium
CCCACACCTGCAGAGGCAGTTTGCAAACAGAGGCTTATTTTGGTCATTGAATGCCTGCTGAAGGGTCTGGAACTCACCAACGGCCGTTGAACGTTCCCTACCCGATCCGGCACTGGAGTTGTGCCGCCGCCGGAAGTAAGAGTTCACGTTCAACATTTGCGGCTCGGAACCAATATGCCAAAAACCACCACCTATGCTCTTGCTTCAGCGGCGGCACTTGCACTGCTTGTCGGCGGTTCCCTGTACCTTGGACTTTTCGGTCGCAGCCCTGAAGTCGATTGCGTCGGCGCTGCATTGCCGGGTGGAGGAGCTTCCATAGGCGGACCATTCCGTCTGGTGGACGGTTCGGGCAATGAGGTTGACGACGAATCCGTGCTTGCGAAACCATCTCTGGT
>JAGWAS010000015.1 GCA_021296235.1 Paracoccaceae bacterium
CGGCAGCCGGCTCCTCCTCCGGCTCCAAACGCTCGAAGAAGGACGGAAAGGGCCGAAAGAAAGGTCGCGGCCCGCGGCGGCCAAATCCGAATCTGCACCGGCGTGAATTGAAGGTCAGCCTTGACGATGTGCCCGAGGGAGCGGAACGCAAGGGGTTTCGGGCACACGCTGTCCGCGACATCGTGTTCTTTGCCCAGGAGGTTGCCTGGCTGCGGGAGGTCTGGCAGTGTCGTACTCCAGAACCGATTGCGATTTCCAAGAGTATCAAAAAATCCCTTGGGTCATTCCCGGTAAGTTGCCCCTATTACTCCGGGTATTGGTAAGTGTTTGAACTCATTAACCAAGACCACAGAATCCAACCCCATAGTACACCCCCGTCTTCAAATATGCGGGCTAGCGCTCGTCGAGGCGCTGATGGGCTGGCCCACCGGATGGACCGCCTTCGGCTCTACGGCAACGGCATGGTCCCACTGGCTGCCGCGCATGCGCTCAGAACTCTCGCAGCTCAATTGCAGGCCGATGGATGACGGGGAGCGAGCATGAAACAGTCGCGCCTCATGTCGCTGGTCGAGTCCCTCGCCAATGTGATCGTGGGTTATGGCGTGGCGGTCATCATGCAACTCCTGATCTTCCCGATCTTCGGGCTGCGAACGACGCTGGCGCAGAACCTGAAAATGGGATCGATCTTCACGGTGGTCAGCATCGCGCGGTCCTTCGCCTTGCGGCGAATGTTCGAGGCGATCCGGCACTAAAGGAAGGTTTGGTTCTGACGTGCCCGAGCGGCCAGCTTGGGCAGACCTTTGGCGGTTAGATCGAGAACGAATTCAGGAGGGGAATACGGCGGATTGTTGTAATGGGTACGCAGCTTGCGCAAGACGGTCAGCGCTTCCGCTCGATAAAGATCAAAGGTTCTGGATAGGAACTCATCCGCGTCAATGGCTTCGATGTCGTAGGGCTTAAGCTTGTCGGACGGGAAATCCACGAGGTTTTCCGTCACGATATGTTGGGCACCGCACTGGATCGCGGCTGCTAGGACCTGCCGATCATCGGGGTCGGGAAGGTCGAGGGCTCCTGCAAGCGGGTCATGGCCCATCACGAGGGCTTCGGGAAAGTGGTCGCACATTGCGGCTTGCTGCGCGCGAATGCTGTCCTCAAGGTGCGGCTTCAGAGCCAAGAGGTTGCGCGTCCATTCGTCGAGGATTTCCTCCGACCAGCGGGCGCGGAACAGCCCGGCATGGTAGAACCGGAGCAGAACGTCCCGCTTCCGAAATGGAAACAGGACGTTGGCATCAAGAACAACGACGAAACGGTCGGCAATATGCATCAGGAGGCGTCGAACTCTTGGCCCAGCCGCGCCAACTCATCCAGAGCGGCGCTGCGGCCCGCATCCCGACGTTCCTTGTAAGCCATTAGGTCGGCATGCATCACACGGCGGTGGGAGCCGACCGGAATATGCGGGATCTCGCCTTCTTTCAGCAGCTTGCTGAGGTAGGGGCGCGAGACGTTCAGGATATCGGCCGCCTGCTGTGTGGTCAGCATGGCCCCGGTCGGTACCAAGGTGACCATGTCCCCACGAGAAAGGTGCCCGAGCATGTCGATCATGAGATCCGCAATGGCCGGAGCGAGCCGGATTGGCGCACCATCCTCGCCGTCTATTTCAAGAGCACCAGTGTCGGTGCGTGCATTGACAAGAGCGGTCGCGGCCTCTGCGGCGCTCGCAATTTCCTCGCGCGTCGGCAAGCGGCGCGTCAGGTCGATCACTTCAGCTGCATTGGTCATGTCGGTCTCCGGGTCTCTGGCAGTCACTGGATTAGATGGCGATGCATCTCTGTTAACTCAAATGAAATAACTGAAACAAGTGAAAATAGTGTAACCGAAGTGACCGCAGGATCAGTGTTGCGCGGCCACTCCGCCCGTACTGTCAGGCCATGATACGATAGACGCGTCCCCAATCCTCGACCTTCTCCGAGGTCACCTCAAGACCGAGCTTCTTCTTTAGCGCGCCGGACATTGCGCCGCGAACGGTGTGTGATTGAACCGCCCCGGGTTTACCGGAGAGTTGTTGGTTCAAATGTTAGGCTGCTCTTTCTGCGGCATTCAAGGCATCATAGAAGTTCTCCTAGCTTCTTTCGGCGTGATGTATCCGATTTTGCTGTGTAGGCGTTTTGTGTTGTACCAGTTCACCCATTTCAGGGTTTCCCATCGACCTTGCCGACGGATTTCCAGGGCCCATGAAGTCGATGACCTCGGTTTTGAACAGACCGATCGTGCTTTCCGCCAAGGCATCATCGTAACTGTCACCAACGCTTCCCACGGAAAGACCGATGCCAGCTTCAGCCAGCCTTTCGGTGTACTTGATCGAGAGGTATTGACTGCCGCGGTCGATGTGATGGATCAGGCTATCCGCCCCAGATGGAGCTCTCTGGCAAATCGCCTGGTTGAGAGCATCCAACACAAAGCCGGTCGTCATTGATGTTGATACACGCCAACCGACAGTGCGACGGGCAAAGACATCAATCACGAATGCGACGTAAATCATGCCCTGCCAGCTTGAGACATAGGTGAAGTCACTGACCGAGAGCTTGTTCGGCATGCTTGCTGTGAAGTCGCGATTGACCTTATCTTCAGGGCACGGCTGTGATGTGTCAGGATTGGTCGTGATCGGCTTCTGCCCGCGCACAACGCCTTGTATTCCCACAGCTTTCATCAGACGTTCCACTGTGCAGCGGGCAATGTCGTGATTGTTCCAATGTTAAACGGCGTGCATAATGTTGAGCTCAACATTATGTATGTAATCTTAACTGCATTGTTATGTTGAGTAGGCCGTAATAGGGGTAACTTGCCGGGAATGACCCAAGGGATTTTTTGATACTCTTGGAATTCGCAGTCGGTTCTGGAGTGCGACACTGCCAGTCGCTCCCTGCCGGGTGCGTTTCTGGGTTGCAGAGTGTTTTGACGGTGAGTGTTTTCAGGTTGCGGCGCGCTGCGTGATGAGGTCCGCAAGCCTCGGCACATTGGGAGCGCCGGAAACTTCGAGGCGAGCCCGCCGATAATCCCAGTATGACACGCCGAGCCTGTTGCAGGTCTTCAACGTCCCGAGACAGGCATCCCGGGCCGCACGCCCGCTCTCGCTCCGGGTTCCGAACGAGATCTTCCGCCGGGTAACATGAGCGCAGCGGAGTGGCCGGATACTCAGGCACCCGCAACAGTTCGTCCCTGTTCGCACTCAGCCGCAGCAACAGATTGTCGAGGCTGCCATAGCCGGTCCGCTGTCCGAAGATCTCATCGAAACGCATCGACAGTGCCTCGCTGCGCACACCGCAGGGGGCCTGCCTGTAGACTGAGAGTTCCCGATAATGGCCCCAGACATCCCGAATATCGGCTCGTGGACACCTATCATCAGCCCAACCTGGAATATGCGAATTATACGTTCCAGTTTTTTGTGCAACGTCCCGACACAACCGTCACCTCCGAGGATATTTCCGAATTCAGGGCTGACCTGTTGCGATATTTCGCCGAACAGAAGATTGAGAGCCTGTCCACGTGATCAGGGTGTCTGCGTGCTTGGATATGTTTCCCTGGTTTGCGGATTTCCAAATCAATGGATTTGGCGACGCCGATTTTACATCTCCCGATCTCGGCGTGACGTTCCGCGCTCTGTATGAACCAGAATACCCGCCAGCGGAACGGCAGCCTCACTGCCGATACCATTCATTTCCAAGCACCACGATCTGGAACTTTGACTGAACACCGTTGCCGATGATGGCCAAAAACACCAATGCCAACCAAACCTATGGCACGCATGGTCTCGGGGATTGTCCTTGTATGTACGGCGGGCTCCGATCCATTGCCAAAAACCTGGTGGAGTCGTGGCCATGCTTTTGAACCTTCGACCCTTTGCAAACCCAGATCTGCTTCAAAACGCAGCACTTTCAGGCGAATACCGTCTCTGTACAATTTGGCTCGTTCCAGATGGCGATGATGGGAACCTATCCGCATCATCAAGCCCGAATTTTCCCTTCACATGCGAGTTTCCCGTTGCTTCAGAAAACTTTCGACGCACTCAAGGGACTGCGCATTCATTTCAAATGTAAGCATTTTCAACCCTGCTTGAAAACTCACCCAATTGAACTCTTTATGTTCCATTGACAGCGTAGGTAGACCCGCCATCTTCGCGCAGAAAACGTATTCGGTTATGCGCGTTGCGCCACTTGGATAAGAAGGTTTCCACGCTGTCTTGATTGGATATTCGTAACTGAAGTCGGTCTTGGAAATCTGCTCTGGGGCAATGCCGGTTTCTTCAAAAATCTCTCGTCTCGCAGCCTCTTCCAGGGTTTCACCTCCCTTAGTCGCACCAGTCACCCCTTGCCAGAATGACGGCAACTACCTGTCTTTTCTCTCATTTCTACGGAAAATCAGGTATCGGCGTTCCCCTTGATCTTCCTGCTCGTACAAAAATACGTTGATCGAAAACGGCATTCTCATTGCCTTTACATTCCAATTTACATTGTGTCTGCGCCGATGGCGGCGCCCCGTTACGAACACTGCGGTTTGCCCCATGCAGGGCATCGCAATATCGTTTGCGACCCTTCGAAATTGTTTGGCTCAATGCAATCAAGCTCGGCTTACGCAGGTTTTGAGCAAGAGATGTTTCCGCCAGAGCACGTCCCACCCGACCATTGCCATCCTCAAATGGGTGCAAACATACAAAATGGAGATGTGCGACCCCGGCACGTGTCAATGCAGGCAGATGACGACTGCCGTTAAACCAGGTGATGAAGGCTTGCATCTCGACACTGGCCTGATCTGATGGCGGCGCTTCGTAGTGGATTATGGGCTTGTGCATTGCTCCCGACATCACCTGCATGGACTCACTGTGGGTGCGCCATCCGCCAACTACATCCACATCACGGCGCCCATTCATGACCATGCGATGCCGGTCGAACAGAGTATCTTGCGTCATCCCTGTCGAAGGATTGGCAAAGATCAACCATCAATTCGGCAATCCCCTCCTCAGCAGGTTCTGGCCGGCGCACATCAGTCCGGAGCCCGAATTGGCGACAAAATGAAGACTGCACCGAATTTCGGTCCAGGAATTCCCCTTCAATTGCTGAGGTTTCCAGTGCTTCGCCCGTCAGCCAGTCGATCTGGAATTCAAGCCGACCAGTCTCATCCAGATGTCTCCAAGTGCCGATCATCCGTCCCGACCCTTGCAAAAAAATGGCTTCCAGCAGGGCCTACGCCTCAGCGTCCCACGTGAAATTCCGTCGAAATCCAGTGAACCGCCGCCACAAGACGTGCCATCACTGATCACTTCCATCCTTGGCGTCAACACGGCCTAAATGAACTTCCGCCACGGACAGTTAACTCAAGCGCTGTTTCGGTCGTACGCGATTTTCTGCAGTTTCTTCCGATAGATGCGCATACTATGGCTCTTGACCGGTACGAAGAGACTCTTTGCGATTCGCGTCCACAGCCACATTATCCTTTCTAGGGCGGGCGGATTGGGCAACAGACGCACAGTATCGAATCTTCCCGCGGCGACATCGGTCAGATAACGAAGGTCGCCAAAGTGTCGGTACCCGTTCAACTTGTCCAGGAATTCTCCAAGTCTGTCGAAAATTGCTGAGACAGGCGGTGCGAAGCTAGTGAGCCACGACATTCCTTGGACTGCCAGTACGAATCCCATCATTATTGCTCCAGGAGGAACCCGTGGGACGATATCACTGGAATTGACGACCCTATATACCGGCGTCTTAAGCTGTCGAAAATACTCGTAGTTTCCGATCCTAGGCGCTCCGAACGTATAGCAGGCACCATTTACATTTGGCACCACTAACTTGGTTGCGAGCAATGCTAGTGCTCCACCAAGGGAATGACCGGTTACGAACAAGGGCAACGGTGCGCCGCTATCGTCCTTTGCCTCCGGAAGGCTGAGAATGTCCTCAACCGCCATCTTGACCGTCTTCCCATCGGCATCCCGTTTCTTTGTGAATGCCTCATGAAAGCCCGTATGCACCTTACATTTGCCCTTCACTGCAGGAACGCAGCGCGCGTCCGTTAGCCAATCGGAGATCTTCTTCTCCGTTCCCCGGAAAGCAAGCACCACGTAAGACGGTTCGTTTTCAACATCGCGCTTACAGGCGAAACCTTGAGTTTCGTTGATATCGATGACATCCAAGAGAGAAAATCCGGAATTCGACAATATCTTCTTCATCGATTCCAACTGGAGCCTCCGGCCGCTCATCATATCAGTCGAAAACTGCTCAAGAAACGCTCTAACATCAGTGTCTTTGCTTACATCCAGCGACATGAAATTTTCAACCGCGTCATCCACGCAGCCCTGCTGCCCTTCGAACTGGTAGTAGGCCAGATCGGACATCTCTGCGAGAACATATGCCATCCGGTCGCTGTACGCCGGTCTTGCTAGTGGAGGCGACAAGAGTGCAGCCTCGGTAAAGTAAGGGTCGATACTGGCCACCGAAGATTTGGGGCGCCGGAAATAGGTGAACAGTGCAGTACCCAAGACCGCGACGCTGGAAATCGCTGCCGCGCTCACATGAGGCCAATATCCGGTAATGATCTCCTTGGCCGAGGCAAGTACTTCCAGTTCCATTGTAGACTCCATTTAGGTGAATCGCCTTCCGCGAAATCCCCTAACTCCCACCCAAGTCATTGTCGCCCTAAATTTGCCCTCCTGTCGTGGCTTTCCGAAACTCGTCGCGATTCGTCTCCACGACCTTCTTGCCGCCATCCGTTCCTTCTTCGGTCATGCCGCCGTCAACGACCCACAGGTTCTGCACCATTGCCGGAAGGTCCTGCAACTCCCAAACAAGTGCCACGACGGGGCCACCGTGACCTGGCTAACGGAAGACGAGATCAAGGCGCTCGCCGACGCACCCGACCTCGCCACGTGGTACGGGCGGAGTAACCGGGCGCTGCCATGGCAAGTGGCGCAAGGACCGCTCCACGCCCTTGCGGAGCGAAACGGCGGAGTTCCTCGAAGCCTGGATCGACGAGCAGGGCAACGTGGACAACGCTCCGCTGTTCCCCAGCAACCGTGGCGGCCCGCTCAGCCTGCGGCACGGCGCAGCCATGGCGCTGCTGCATGACGGTGTCAGCCGCACAGTGATCGCCCTCTGGCTCGGCCATGAATCGGTTGAGACGACGCAGATCTACCTGCACACGGATCTCCGCCTCAAGGAAAGGGCCATGGAGAGGACGCGCCCGTCGGGGTCAGACCTGGAAGGCCCAAGCCGGACGACGCCCTGCTGAGCTTCCTGAAGTCGCTGTGATTATGCCGACAATTCCGGCTGGAAGGCCCGGGGACTCAACGCTCCGGGCCGCAAACGCGACATAGTCGGGATTGTGGCATGTCGACAATTGTTGCGTGGGTTTTGCACCCACAAGGACAACGCACCTTTCCACAGCGCACTGAAATTCCGCTTAAGGCTGGTACTGATAACTGGGAAGCCGCAGTTGCGAAGGCCTCAGAAATCGTCGAAACGGCACGCCCGTGGTTTGCATTGACCAACGTCCATCTCATAGCAAATCTCGAAACCTCCGTTCGTAAGACCGAGCGCGATCAGCGTGCGGTTATCGCAGGACGGGCTGAGACAGAAGCGAAGTTGAACATTGCAATCTTGCGGCTTCAAGAGCTGGGTATTTCGGTGAGTCTATATCACTCCGATGCAGAATTTCTCGCAGGCGTTCCAACTCAGAATATCGATTGGACGCGACCGATTCAGCTCGCCTACAGCAGTACCAAATACTCCGCCGTTGATGGTATAAGGTGTCTTATACCCATCCTTTGCGACCTGAGGTCGATCATATGCACCAACAGCGGCGTGTTGGGGCGGGTTTTGGGCTGGAATAAGTTTCTTTCTACTCGGATCCTCCAAGCGAGTGGCATACCAACGCCGCGCAGCTGGCATTTTAGGAAAGGACTTGGCTGGAAAGGAGGCAATGCCCCTGCGGAGGAAAAGGAAGTGATCATCAAGAACAACACAGAAGCTTGGGGGCTAGGCATCTCCCATGATCCTGTCTTACGCGGACCGAGCGTTGCTGAAGTCGAAATGGAATGCAACCGAATCTGCGAAGAAACTGGTCTGACCGAGCTTATTGTCCAAGAGTTCGTTGATGGCTCCGAAATTTGTACGCCCGTCTTTCGCCTGAGAAATGACTTCTTTGTTTTCAAACCAGCGGAAATCTTCATTGAGGATGAGAGTTGGTCGCAAGGCAATGCGATCGGTATTGATTTGAATCGACGACAGAAGCATGCGTTCCGCCCCGTGGCGAACGAGCAACTTGCTGCAGAAACTTCGCGGTTGGCGTCGCAAGCAATGGATGAGCTCGAAATCGACATCATCTCCCGCATGGACTTTCGAGTGGATGCAAACGGCATTCCGAAGCTCTTTGACATGGCCGAAGTTCCCGGATTAAACGAAGATCATGCGATTGGTAGATCGTTGGAGTTTGCCGGCGCTCGTTTTGACAGTTGGGAGTTCATGATGGCACTAAATGTCCAACGTGCCATGGATAACGGAATCAACTTGGAAGCCAATGCTCCAACGGATTGAAATGGACCACACGCCTGTAGAAGACTGGCAGCTGAGAATCAGGCAAGAAATCGAACGCTATAGCCTGCCAAGCTTGACTAGAGAAACCCGCATCTTCCTGAACCGAGTTAACTAGTGCGTTATGACGCATTCGAAAATAATCACCATTTACATAGGGGATTTCAAGAACATAGTCTGATGCCTGTTTCAGATGGACTTCAGCGTCCCCGTCTAAATTAAGCGTACGTATTGCCTGCCAGATCGTAAAATGCGCAATGTACGACATGAAGGCTTCGCCATCTGTCATTGACGTCAACGCCTCTTCCAAATCGTTAATGATTGTGGATACCGCAATCTTTCCTAGGACAGGTGTTTCTGCTTCGATGAAACAGCCAAGTGCGTTCACAAGGAATGGCATTTGGACATGTGCATTGCTTCGAGCCATGTAATGCCACGTCTCGGCACTGTCTTCGAAATCAGTCTGCCCTTGATGAATTGCAGCGACCATCGAGTTATTGACCAGAAAAGCCGGTGCGGTTGACCAACTATAGTCAATGTCTGAAACAGCGGGTCCCACCGCTTGGAGGACGTCCTCCGCTCGATCAGGCATCCCACCGATCACGTATGCAGAACACAAATTGGACGCACATTTGAGCAACTCGTCCGGCCTTTTGAGAAACCCATGCTCTTCCAATAGCTGTTGAAACGTTTGAAATGCGCGTTCCAACCGGCGGCGTGCGAGAGAGTTCTCATAGCATGTCAGCGACATGCGTTCGCAAATGGCTATGTAGAACACTGCGTCTTTGAACCTGTCCGAGGAAACGGCTAAACGAGCTTCTTCTTGGGCAAAAATGGCTGTAGCCTCCTTCAGTCTATTTCCTAGCGACAGGCCGTACGCCAACATCATCGACACGATGAACGATCTTTCTGCTTCGTCCTTAGCCGTGTCCTTAACTGCGTTGAGTCTTTGTATTGCAAATTCGCGCAATGTATTGTCACGCGACAAATAGGCATAATGAGCGAACAGCACTGCTTCTTCAAGATGGGCATGTGAATTTGAACAAATAGTCGAAACTAATATTCTCGACGCCGCCTTTTCAAATTCACCTTTCGAGGCATGTTCCAACGCTGCATTGAGCATGTGCGCAAGCTTGTCCAATTCGGCAGAGTATTTACCTCCGATAAGGTCCTTTATCTGGTCAACTTCGACGGAAATATCGTCCTTTGTTTCGTTCCAGCTAAGCATGCGCTGGCGCAGAAAGGAAATAACCAGTGCAAGCGTGAAATCTCTCTCGTGTCCGCGACTGGCAATCTCGGCGCGCTTCTCATATTCGTCCGGTATCCCAAGCGCACAGCAAAGATTGATCTTTTCGAGAAATCGAGATTCCAAGATTTCGTCATCATCAAATAGCCGTTGATAGAGATCGTGGACGAAAGCAACTTGATGCGCACTAAGGATGTTTATCAAGCCATGTCGTTCGCCCCATTCAAGCACTCTAACGGTTTCGTCGGCCGACAGGTCCAAGGCACAAGCGATATCTCTAACGCTAGTGCCCGATCCGACTACAGCGACGCAGCCCAAGGCCCGCTGCTCGTTCTGAATACCAGGAATATCCATTAGGCTGTCGAACTTCAAATTCACGGCCGAGTTGGCAATCCTGGTCGCCAGATTTGGATCGTGAGGATGTTGGTGTACCACTGCCTTTAGTTGCTTGATCAGAGGGATGTTTGCGCCCGCGACGTTTAGGATGATGTTTGCATGCGCGTCTGGGAGATCGTGCAAGAACTCATTGCGCAGTGAACCCTCAGGCAGGCCGCAATAGTGATATTTGGCGAATCGCGGTGCATTCGCAAGCACATCTTTATATTCGTTTGCGCTTTGAACAACGTCATGCTCGGTCCATACAATGATGACGTAGACACAAAGTGGCTTGCGAGAGATTATAACCTTCCGAGCAAATTCGAGAGATTTGTTGTCCCAGAAGTGGAAATTGTCAAATAGGAATACACGCTGGGTCTTTGCAATTGTTGCAAAATTTCGTGCACCTTCTACCTCAGCTTTCGTGAAGCCAGTCGACGCTGATTTCTGGGCGTCGACAAGGTATTTGATGGCCTCGTAGGTTGGGTGGAGGATCTGGCCAATAGGATCGATTGCCGTTGCAACAGTAGTTCCCACCCGGATAATCGAACCGCCCGATTTCTTGAGCGCCTCTAGATACGACTTATGCTCAAATGGATGGAAACTCGTGTACTGCCGATATTGGTTGCCGGACACACCCAGCAGGGGCATGTCTCTTCCGCCAATTAGGGCATTACCAACATTGAATGCGAATGTGGACTTGCCAATTCCCTGCCGACCCGAAACTATGACAATCCGATGTCTATCCAAAATTTGACGGGCGGCGTCGACTGGATCATCCATGTCGGTCATTGAGGTCATTCTAGCTAGATAGTTCCCAGTTATCTAAGCTTCGTAGCCGCCTGCTGCCAGCATTTCCTGCGGACCGCCCAGCCACCTACGTCACTTTAGCACTTATCCTCCTGTTGTAAAAGCACTTTTGGTTAGATCTTTTGCACTTCGCCTGAGGTCTAACACCATCACCGAAGACGGCAAACCCAGCAAACGATAGAAAGGGCGACATGCATAAGATACTGATTGATGAATTCGAAGACTACTGCCGCGAACAACTTGGCCTCAGCGCACATAGCCTACGAGCTTACAGGCAAGATTTGGCTGCATTCGTAAGATTCCGTGAAAGGGATGAAATGAGTGGCCCGCCTTGTGGAGCTGACATTGTCAACTATCAACGGGAACTTCGCGAGGTGAACGGATCAAGTCCGGCAACTGTACGACGACGGCTGGTAACATTGAGGTCATATTATGGCTGGCTCCAAGAGATTGATCCGACAATCAATTCACCTTTCGTTGGGCTCCGTCTTGAAATGAAAGTTCCTAAACGGCTACCTAGACCAGTAGATAGGCCGACCCTGGGTTCTATTTTTCGGACCGCAAAGCGCATTGTTCAACTCGACCCAAATCTTGATCAATGTAAGCCCTCTGGATTTTCAATCGCTGAAGTCACAGGGCTCGTAGCCAGACTATTGGTGACCACCGGTCTACGGATTGGGGAAGCAACCTCCCTGAGAGTGTGCGATGTAACGGGTGCGGCAACGCAAATTCGTGTTCTTGGAAAGGGAAACCGGGAACGAACAGTATATGTTGTCAATGAACAGCTCCAAGCCGATTTCCGATATTTTTGGGAGCAACGCCGCGATTTTGCGGGCTCTCAGGCATGGCTATTTACTAACTCAAGGGGTGTTCGTTTGACGCCACAAACTTTTCGTAAGCGATTGAAAAAACTTTCGCAATCACTGCTTATCGAACCTCATCTAACACCTCACCGATTTCGGCACTCCGCCGCCACTTTACTAATCGAGGAAGGCGTCGATATTCGGTTGGTTCAACGTCTTCTCGGGCACGCTAGCATTGCAACGACTGAACTATATACCAAGGTATCAGACAACTTACTCGTTTCGGCGATCAATTCTGCGGATACATTATCGAAAATCGATGCGTAATTTGGGATCTCCGACAAAAATTCCCGGCCGATCTGAGGTCGAGTGTCCGGTGTGCGACCGGTTCCAGCGCTACTTGCCATTTGGTGGTGGTACAGAGATCAGCTCCCATTTTCGAAACAATTGGCTGTGTCTTGCGAGTTTGAGACCAAACAACGACAGGTAGGATTAGAACACCGCCCCCAAGGACGCGCGGCGAAGGTGTTTCGGACAAGATTCCCATTGCCAAGATTGGCGCAAACGGGACTTCGAGTGCCGATCACAATGCGGTTTTGGCGGAGGGCATCTGCTTTGTTCCTTGCGAAAGCGTTACGGATGCCGCAGCAAAGACCAAACAAAACAAAACTGGGGCAGGGAGTTTGCCATGTGCACATCACTTGGTTGGTAGAATATTGCTAACTGCTCAGGCATACAGTCCGTCAATTCGGCATTAGGCGGAACTTCAGAGTGCCGTTTTTGGCATATCCCTTTGAATTGACCGTGGTCTTTGCGTCCGGGGCGGGTGACACCTGGATTCTTGTTCCCATAACATAGGATCCACTGCTTGTGGCATTTTGCCCGTTTACACGCTATATAACTGTCACATATCACGGTGTTGTGTTACCCATAACACAGGACCGAAATGGCCTTCACATCGAAACAATACCAAACAAGGCAGGAAAACCGGCAATCCTCCTGCGACAGGCATGGCGCGATGGATCGCGCATCAGAAAAAGAACAATCGCAAACCTGTCCAAACTCTCCCCGGAAGTCGTCGACGGCTTCAGGACCGTTCTCAAGGGTGGTGTCGCCCTCGCAGACCTCTCAGGAAAACTGAAGGTGGTGCGCACCCTGCCCCACGGGCATGCCGCCGCAGCTCTCGGAACCGCACGCAGGATTGGGCTTGAACGCATCCTTCACCGCAGCCGGAAGCGCTATCTCGCACTCGCAGCCATTACCGCACGCATCATCGCCCCGGACTCCAAACTCGCAACCGCAAAGCGCCTGTCTCCGGAAACCGCCGACAGCAGCCTCGGATCAATGCTCGGCCTCGGACAGGTCTGCGGAAACGAAATGCTCGACATGCTTGGCGAGATCCTGGATCAAGACAAGACTGGCATACGGGCATTAAGACAGGATTGCCGCCGCGGGTTTGCATTCGCTGGGGGGTGAAGTTGTTCAGCGGCTTCCTTGATCCAATTCCGAGTCTGCATGGGACAAGGTTTGCATCCGGATGTGGTAAAATATGATTGAAAATTTTCAAAAATGATGTTTTACGTTGACTTTGAAAATATTTGTCCGACAATTTGAGAAACTCGTCCGGGGATTCCCGCATGGAGCTGACCTCATCCAGAACGCACCTTGTCGCGGCCCTGCTGGCAGCGCTGGCCTTTGTGGTCGTCCTGGCGTTGGTGGGTGATTTGGTGGGAACCTCGGTTGAACGTACAATCATCGTCTTTCTGGTTTCGCTCACGGCCATCTCGGCGATGGGGCTCTATTCCGGCAACTCCGGCATCCTCAGCTTTGGACATCTCTCCTTCATGGGTGTCGGCGCCTATGTCTCAGCCTTGCTGACGTTGCCGACACATATCAAGGAGGCAACACTGCCTGCCTTGCCGGGTTGGTTGGCCTCAACTGGATTGGGGCTCTGGCCCGCGACACTGGTTGCGGTTCTGGTGACCATGGCGGTCGCTGTCGTCGTCGGGCTTGCAATCTGGCGGCTGGAGGGATCGGCGGCAACAATTGCGACGCTGGCGCTGCTTATCATAACTCACGGAATTCTGATCGGCTGGCGCGACGTTACGCGGGGAGCGCAGACCTTCTTTGGCGTGCCGCGCGACACAACGATCTGGGTTGCGGCAATCGGATGCTTTGTCGCACTGATCATTTCCCGGCTCTATCGCGATTCCGCGTGGGGCCTGCGCCTGCGCGCCGGGCGCGAAAATGCAACCGCGGCGGCGTCCGTCGGCATCAGCGTGCCGCGCGAGAGGTTCATTGCCCTTGTTCTCAGCGCCGGATTGATGGCGCTGTCGGGTGCATTGATCGCACATTTCCTGGGCGCCTTCAGCCCCAAGAAATTTTACTTCACCGACACGTTTTTCCTGCTTGCGATGTTGATCGTGGGCGGCATGACCACCGTTTCGGGGCCGGTTCTGGGTGCGGCCGTCGTAACACTCATCACCGAGATTTTGCGGCGGCTCGAAGGCGGGCTTGATCTGGGCTTCATGGAGGTTCCGCAGGTCTTCGGCACCACGCAAATCGGCATCGGCGTCCTGATTCTGCTGGCGCTGATGCACCGCAAGGACGGGCTGGCCGGGATGAAGGAATGGGAGGAATGGTTGATCCCCACGCGCCGCGCCGCGGTGAATCCAAAACCGCTTTCCCCGGCCGAAAGTGCTCCGGTAATTGCCGAAAACGTCACCAGGCGTTTCGGCGGGCTTTTGGCAACAAACAAGGTCAGCTTGACGGTAAGGCCCGGTGAAATCCTCGGCCTGATTGGCCCGAACGGGTCCGGAAAAACGACGCTTCTCAATCAGATTTCGGGCGTCTTGCCGCCAAGTAGCGGGAAGATTTCACGTGGAGAACAAGACCTTCTGAAACTGCCGTCGCACAAATTTGCGGATGCCGGGATCGCTCGTACCTTTCAGAACATCCGCCTGTTTCCGACACTGACGGTCTATCAGAACATTCAGGTCGCGGCCCTGTCGTCCAAGGGTGGCAGGGATGCGGCGGCGCGTGTCGCGGGCGCCTTGCAGTGGCTGGGGCTTGAGGCCGTGGCAGAAACTGACGCAGGCACGCTTTCATATGGTGACCAGCGGAGGGTCGAAATCGCGCGCGCGCTGGTCTGCCAACCATCCTTGATATTCCTCGATGAACCGGCGGCAGGCATGAACCGTGAGGAGACCGACGCGCTCATGGATATCCTGCGCAGGATCAACACCGATCTGGGCATCGGCATCCTGCTGGTCGACCACGACTTGGCGCTGATCAACGCACTTTGTCACCGCATCGCCGTTCTGAACGAAGGGCGCATGATCGCAGAAGGCACCCCCGAAGAAGTGCGCAGCGATCCCGCTGTGATCGAAGCCTATCTGGGCACATTTACGAAACAATCCACTGTTCCAACCTAGGAGGACATCATGAGACGCATTTTGACAGCAACCACGGCGCTTTGCCTCGCCGCCCTTGCGGCACAGGCTGACGAATTGAAACTTGGCCTTGCCACGGCGCAGACCGGCGGGCTCGCACCCTATGACGCACCGGTGGTCGAGGGCATTCACATTGCGGTTGACGAGATCAATGCAACCGGCGGCATCGGCGGCAGCATCATGATCGAGCTGAACGAAAAGGACGTGCGCTCAGATACCGCACAGACCTCAATCTCGGTGCAGGAACTGGTCGATGCCGGGTCCGAAGCGATTGTGCTGCCTTGCGATGCTGATCCGTCGATTGCCGCGGCGGCGATTGTCGATGCGGCGCAGGTGCCGGCAATTTCCACTTGCGCTTCGTCCCCAACTCTGCCGCTCATCGGAGGGGATTACGTATTTGCCAATTTCCCCGGCGACAACGTGCAGGCCACGGTTTCAGCCTCGTGGGCGTTTGAACAGGGCATGAAATCGGCCTTCATCCTCTATTCGCCCGACAGCCAATACACCACCATGCCGCTATATTTTGCCGATGTCATGAAGGCGCTTGGCGGCGAGATTCTGGGTGAAGCCACATACAATATCGGCCAACCCGATTTCTCGGCTGTGGCAACGCAGATCGCCGCGCTGGACCCGGTCCCCGATATGGTGATGACCTCGGCCTACGAGCCGGATTTCCCGACTTTCATCAAGGCGTTGCGCGCGGCTGGCTATGAAGGCCAAATCATAGGCTCGGACGGGATCGACAGCCCGACGACCTTTGGTTTGGGCAATGTCGCCGAAGGGGTGGTGTTTACCACTGCAGGTCATGCCACCGCAGGCAGCCCGCTTGAGGCGTTCAACGCGCTTTACGAGGAAAAAACTGGCTCGGCCTCGGAGACCGTCTTCAACGCAGTTGGCTATGACCTTGTGAAGGTGCTGGAGGCCGCTGTCATGGCCGCAGGTTCGACTGAACCGAAGGCAATCCGCGATGCAATGGCCAATCTGGAAGATGTGCAGGGCGCAACCAGCCTGATTACATACAGGGGCACCACCGGCATGCCGGTTCGTCAAGTGTCGCTGATACGCGTCAAGGGCGGCGAGCGTGAATTGGTTGGCCAACCGTCTCCAAACGCCGATCTGATCCCCGCTCCGCGGATGCAGTAAGGGATTGGCCCGTGCATGGCCTCGCTGCTGGCACTTGAAAACTTCAAGGTGCGCTATGGCGCGGTGGAGGCCGTGCGCGGCATCAATCTGGATATCCGGAAGGGCGAGGTCGTCGCCCTTCTGGGCGCAAATGGCGCAGGCAAATCCTCAACCATGAATGGCATTGCCGGGCTGGAACCGGTTGCCGAGGGTCGCGTCTTGTTCGATGGGCAGGACATCACCGACCTTCCGCCCGAGGAAATTCCAGTTTCGGGTCTCACCCTGTCACCTGAAGGCCGGCGTGTCTTCAGCACGCTCACGGTGGAAGATAATCTGCGCATGGGAGCCTACGGTGTCCGGGATGGCGCAGTAATCGACGCCGCGCGCAAACGTGTCTTCAGTCTTTTCCCGATCCTGGCCAAGCGCCAAGGCCAATATGCCGGCACGCTGTCGGGTGGCCAACAGCAGATGCTCGCCATCGGGAGGGCGCTGATGTGCAATCCCCGGCTTTTGCTGCTGGATGAGCCGTCACTGGGCCTTGCCCCCCTGATCGTGGAACAGGTGTTCGGATTGATTGCCACCCTGCGCGACCAGGGGGTAACGATTTTTCTGGTGGAACAGAATGTCGCTGGGGCGCTCACCATCGCCGACAGGGCCTATCTGATGTCTTCGGGACAAATTACCCGCCACGTAACCGCCGACGAGATGCGCACCTCGGGCAGCATGGTCGAAAGCTATCTTGGGAGCCAATGACATAGATCTGATCTTGCAACAAACCGTGAATGCCGTGGCGCTCGGCGGCACCTATGCGTTGTTGGCACTTGGCCTCGCGGTCGTGTTTTCGATCATGGGGCTGATTAATTTTGCCCATGGCGAACTGATGACAATTGCGGGCTATGTGCTGATGTATTGCGGTATCGCCGGAGTCCCCTTCGTGCTGGGGGTGCCGCTGGCCGTTGCCTCCGCCATGCTGGCCGCCATGGCCATGGAGAGGGTTGCCTTCCGGCCAGTGCGGAATGCATCCGGCGCCACGCTGCTGGTGACAAGCTTTGCAGTGGCCATGATCCTGCAGGTCCTGTTCCAGAACCTGATTTCCCCACGTTCGCAGCCGGTCATTGTTCCCGATCTTTTGGGTCACAGCATAACGATCGGCGGGCTGGTGATTGGCGTAAACAAGCTCTTTGCGATCGCCGCCACGCTGGTCATGCTCGTGGCGCTTGAAACCTTCATGACCCGGCAAAAACACGGCATCGCCATGCGCGCGGCGGCCGAAGATTTTGCCATCGCGCGCCTGATGGGCATTCGCGCCAATACGGTGATTGCAGCGGCCTTTGCCTTGTCGGGCCTGCTTGCTGGCGTTGCTGCGGTTCTGTGGGTGTCACAACGCGCCTCGGTGGACCCGCTGATGGGTTTCACTCCGGTGCTCAAGGCTTTCATCGCTGCAATTCTCGGCGGGTTGGGCTCACTGCGCGGAGCCGTGGCGGGCGGATTTGTTCTTGGGTTCATCGAGGTGTTGCTGGCCGCGTTCCTGCCCTCCGACTGGCAGGAGTTCCGCGAGCCCATTGGGCTCAGCCTCGTGGTGCTGATGCTGGTGTTGCGCCCCAACGGGCTCATCCCCGCGGCTACCTTGCAGGCGCAGAAGGCGTGATTGCGATCATGCCTGCCCGGAGCGCTGACGACGCTCAACCACCATGCATAACTTCCCCCTCTTCAATCGCTGCCTCCTGTCATTCAAGAGCTTCCGCCATTTCGGTTTCCAGAACCTCCTGGATGAGGCTGCGGAGACCCTCTTGAACAAAAGCCCTTGTCATCCTTCAGCGGTGTGTTGAATTGGGCGAGACTAGCGTCAAGGTTGCAAATGTTAATTGTGTGCTCCGTTCCACGTACAAAGTGATTGTCCAATCACCTCCATGCCATGACCATTCAAATCGCCCATTCGCCATCAAAATACCCTGCAACCCAACACCTGCCTGCAGTCCTGCCGGCCCGGACTGCCCGCGGGGGTTTGGTTGGTGCGTGCACACCACCAAACAGCTTTTTCGTGTTGCGGCGTCTTCCATCTTCAATACATGCCTGCGCCAATATCCCGGTGCTTCGTTTCCCCGCAACCCGAACCGCCTTCGATCTTCCCATTCCGCAGGTGGATTGGTTCACGCATTCAGTGTTTCGAGGCCCGCTCAGCGTTAGTTAACGCTCCGGCCCTAACGGTCGCTGGAATGCCTCATGCAGTCCTTTGCCACCGGAGCGCTTCAGGCCATGTCGTTACCTCCATGTCCCACCCCGGCAGCTGCCAACCGAAAGCGGCAATTGTTGGGCAGGATTTGCACCCGCATGGAGAACGCATCCTTCCGAGGCGCACTGAAGAAATTCTATACAGAACCCCAATGGATTGATGTAAGTGAGCTGGCCAGCGCTTCCCCGCTTTGCCCCGAACGGAAACCAACATGACAATTGAGAATCCTGAAATGAACACAGCCTTCCACAGGAATGACTTGCCGGACGATTTTGTGCACGGACAGTCCGTTGCAATCGACACCGAAACGATGGGGCTTGACAACAGAAGGGATCGCCTTTGTCTCGTGCAGTTGTCAATCGGAGATGGAACGGCCTGCCTGGTTAAAATTGACCACGGTCAGGATTCTGCACCAAATCTGGTCCGATTGCTGCGCAATCGGTCAGTGTTGAAGATCTTTCATTTCGCCCGGTTCGACATCGCCGCCCTTCTCGCGGCATTCGGTGCATTGACCGAACCGGTTTACTGTACCAAAGTCGCCTCAAAGTTGGCCAGGACCTACACTGATCAGCACGGGCTCAAGGCTCTGGCTCGAGAAATTCTTGATCTCGACCTCAACAAGGAACAGCAATCGACCGATTGGGGTTCAAACACTCTGTCCGAAGCCCAAATCGAATACGCTGCGAACGACGTGCTTCACCTTCACAAAATCAAGATCGAACTCGACCGCATGCTTGAACGTGAAGGCAGGATGGACCTCGCCAATGCATGCTTCGATTTTCTGCCGGTTCGAGCCAACCTTGATGTTGCGGGATGGGCCGGAAAGGACATATTTGCCCACTGACCACATCAGCCAGCAAAGGTCTCCGGTTTCATCTGCGTTGCTCACTTGGCAACAAGAGTTGAGGCCGCAAGGCAAGCGGATGCCCACAGCGCAGCCAATTGAGAAATCGCCTTGATTCAACTATATTATTTGAAGGACAAACTTGAATGACACGCGAGGCCGAATCCTTGAATGATCCCGCCCCCAACCGCTCGAAGATGCTTGAGTCCGGCCGGCGGGTGATTCTCAGTGAAGCCGAAGCGCTGCTCAGCTTGGCCAATGAGATAGACGGGAATTTTTCCGAGGCAGTGGAACTGCTGTCGAAGACAACCGGACGCGTGATTGTTTCGGGAATTGGAAAGTCGGGGCACATCGGGCGCAAGATCGCAGCAACCCTCGCTTCGACCGGCAAGCCGGCTCACTTCGTGCACCCTGCCGAGGCCAGTCATGGCGACTTGGGAATGATGGCCGTGAATGACTCCGCGTTGGTGCTTTCGAATTCCGGTGAGACAGCGGAACTCACCGACATAATCGCCTACACGAGAAGGTTCGGAATCCCGCTTGTCGGAATTGCCGGAAACCGCAAGAGCATCCTAATCAGGCAGGCCGATGTGGGAATTGTCCTTCCGGAGGCATGCGAAGCCGGTGAGATCAGGTTGATTCCGACCGTTTCGACAACAATGATGCTGGCGGTCGGTGATGCCATCGCAGTCTCCCTAATGGAGCACCGCTCTTTCACTCCCGAACTGTTCCGGGAGTTTCACCCTGGCGGACGTTTGGGAGCGCGTCTGTCCACGGTCCGCGATTTGATGCACACCGGCAAAACAATGCCGTTGATATCCGGTGAAATGGAGATGGCGGAGGCATTGATCGAAATGTCGCAAAAGGGATTCGGAGTCGTCGGCGTGTGCTGCGCCGACGGAAAGTTGGAAGGCATCATCACAGATGGTGACCTGCGCCGACACATGGAGAACCTGTTGGGCAAACGGGCATGCGAGGTCATGACAAACAACCCTGTCACCATCGCCGCGGGTGATCTTGCCGCCAATGCCGTTGGTCTGATGAACGAAAAGATGGTGACTTGCCTTTTTGTCGTTGATTCGCAGGAAACGGGCCGCGTGAGTGGCATTCTTCACATTCATGATTGTCTCAGGGCAGGTGTCGGATGAGAACAGACCGACAGCAGGAGGTGGCTGGCCATTCAAGGCGCGTTGCCTTCCTGCGGGTGTGTCTTCCGCTCGCGGCCTTGACCTTGATAATGATTCTGATCTGGATGCCGAATGATGACGCTCCCGAAGCACCGCAATCCGGAGTCGCCGAAACCGGCGGAGAAAGTCTCAAATACAGCGGCAGGACAGATGACGGCTCGGTTATTGACGTTGTTTCGGCGAGTTTCCTCAAAGGCGACGAATTGGCACTGATTCAACGCATCTCGGCGCGAATGCAGAACCCGGATGGATCAAGGCACGAGGTGTTGGCACAGTCGGCCGAAACAAAAGACAGCGGGGACTACATAGATCTGAAAGGCGGAGCCGTCCTGCAGGCGGGAGGTGAATTCAGAGTCCGGTCCGATGGCTTTCGCTTGTCACTGAACCAATCGGCACTGCATAGTCTGGGTGCGGTGACGTTTGAGTTCGATGGAGGCAGCGGCCAGGCCGGCAGCATGAGGATCGTTCGCAGGGAATCAGGGAGGGACGAAGCGGACTCGTGGAGTTCCATAGAGTTCACGAATGGTGTAGAGGTTACATTCGTTGAATTCCCTCAATCGGAACTCTGAACATGTTTCATGCATTGAAGTTCCTGTGCCTTCCGACATTTGTTCTGGCTGTCCTGGTCAGTCAGGCCCAAGGCGTTGAAATGCTCTTCGGTCCTCGTGATGGAGCGGACGGACCGGTCAAGGTTGTCGCCAACGAAGTCATCTTCAACCAGCAGGATGGAGTGGTGGAGTTCGTTGGCGATGTGAGCGTAACCCAAGGTAACATCATCCTGAAATCGGACCGTGCCGAAGCCTTCAGCAACAAGGATGATGCATCCAAAATCGACCTGATCCTTGTAAGCTCCGGAGTTTATCTGGAAACCGGTCAGGGCACCGCATCGGCAAATTCCGGGGAGTATGATTTGATTGAGGGAATCATCAAACTTGTCGGTGAGGTAACCATAAAGGCAGGGGAGGTTGAGTTTTCCGCAGGGGGTCTTCATTACGACGTGAAATCCGGCCTGAGCCGGTTGATCGACAACGCAAGCGCGTTGGTGAAGGGCGAGAATTAGCGCGTCGGAACCGGCGCACGCAACGGCATGGAATCCGTCGGCACTCAGGGAGTCTTCGTTGAGGGCCTGACCAAATTCATCAGGCGGCGACGCATCATTCATGACGTAAGCCTGCGTCTGGGTCGCGGAGAGGTCGTGGGAATCCTTGGACGCAACGGCGCCGGAAAAACCAGTTGCTTCTATTCGATAGCGGGCCTCCTGATTCCTGATTCCGGCACTGTGCTCATCGATGGCATCGACATGACATTCCTTCCAATGTATCGGCGCGCCAGACTTGGCCTTGGATATCTGCCGCAGGAAACATCGGTCTTTCGGGGAATGACCGTCCGGAACAACATACTTTCGGCTCTCGAATTCAGCGAGCCGGACCGGAAACGCCGCCTGAACAAACTGAATTCCCTTCTTGATGAATTTGCCATTTCCCATCTCAGCGGCGTAAAGGCGAATTCGCTGTCGGGCGGCGAAACGCGGCGGGTGGAGATTGCCCGCTGTCTGGCATCCAATCCGAACTATGTGCTTCTGGATGAACCATTTGCCGGTATCGACCCTGTCGTAGGCAGGGATATCCGCAATCTGATACTGCAGCTGCGCGACCGAGGAATTGGGGTTCTGATCACCGATCACAACTGGCGAGAAACGCTGTCGCTCGTCGAGCGGGTCTATGTCCTTTCCGAAGGAAAAATCCTGGTTTCCGGAACACCGGGTGAGGTCAGGTCGGACGAGCATTTCGTCCGTGACTACCTCGGCCATGATGACGGCGAACTTTAGGGCGGTTCCGGCTGCATCCCGTTTCGGCGCAAGGAATGTGATTGTCGGCAAGGCATCACTGCCATAATCTGAACCGACGGCGGCAATTGTGCACTCAATGCCCAATCGGAGGTAAGATGCAATACACTGTAACCGGGAGGCACCTGACTGTCGGAACCGAACTGCGGGAACATGTCGAGGAGCGTTTGGAGTCTGCAGTCGGAAAGTTCGAATTGAGGCCAACCGAAGCAATTGCAATACTGTCCCGCGAAACGCATGAGTTTACATCCGAAATCACTGTCCGCCTTTCCTCCGGCATTTCGGTCCAGTCCAAGGCCTCTTCATCCGACGTCTTTTCCGCCTTTGACGACGGCTGCGAAAAGGTGGAAAAGCAGTTGCGGAGGTACAAGCGCCGGCTGAAAAACCATCACCGTGAGCGAACAGCACCGGTGGAGTTCCACGAGGCTCCGACCTTCGTATTGGAATCATCGGAAGACCAGCCGGAGGATGAAGAACCCGAAACCCTGCAGCCGGTGGTCATAGCCGAGATGGAAACCCGCATTCCAACCCTCTCGGTCGGTGAGGCGGTTCTTCAACTTGAGCTGGCCGATGCGCCCGTTCTCGTGTTCAACAACGATGCACATGGCGGCGTGAATGTTGTCTACCGCCGCGATGACCGAAACATTGGCTGGATCGCACCAAACTCCGGAAAAAAGTGATCCGATGGTGCCCCGAAACCCAAATTCCGGATGTTCGTTCCGCCATTGAATTCAGTCTGTCTCATCAATCACGGAAGAGTTTGATCCTGGATTCGAGGTTGCCGTAGAACCTCTCGGCAAGTTCATCCGCCAAAGATTCCATGATGTCGGCCTGCAGTTCCCGGCCCCTACCATTGCCTCCTGCTCGAACGGACCGCGCAACAGCTCTTTCGATTTCGGCCTTGGCCGAACCTCCGGGGAACCTGGCTGCCAGCAGCAGCAGTGCATCGGACATGTTGAACCGGCGAAAGAGACGTTCCCTCAAAGCAACATCCTCCGGGGTTGTGGAAAGTGCCCATAGTTCGGCCGCCCCCAAAGTCAAAATGAGTTTCTGCCGGGAGGTTCCGCCCTTGTGACGAACAACCGCAAAGAGCGGTGCCCCTTCCCGGCCAGGTCCGGTAAGCCGGGATCGGATGATTGACCGTTCATGGCCCCCGAGTCCGAACAGGCGGGAGAGCCGGTCGGCTGAACTCTCCGAGGGTGCATCAAAGATGAACACCGTCGTTGCCGCCTCAAGGATGTCGTCGCCGAAATCCTCCACGACCTGTGACGACAGTGCCACGCGAATGTTGTTTTTGCGGCCCTCGCGCATATCCTGAAGAATCTGCCGCCTGAATCCCGGCAATCCTCCGCATCTGTGATACTCATCCATGGCAAACAATTTCGGCACACTTTTCCCCAATCGGGCAATGCCGGAATGATGATCCAGGTACATCTTCGGGAGAATCCCGTCCTCCACCGCAACGGCAGCTTCATCGGCGTCAAGCAGCCAGTCCCTGATCAGGAGTTGACGGGCAAGCATGAACATCAGCGACGCCTGCCGCTGCGAGCCACCACCAAACTGTGCTGAAACCACCTCGTCAAGGTCAAGAGCCATGATCCTGGCAAATCCAGGGTTGAATCTGGTAACTCCGGCCAAAACCGGCAAATCCCTCACGGCTTCCGACACTGCCCGCCTAAACGCCTGAAGAACTGGCTCACCACCTTCGGCTACGTGGGCGTCCTGATAAAGGACCACAATCTGATCGGCATGGCTGGCGTCGATCAGATCGGCAAGTACCGGCACAGCTCGAGCCTGTGCACGGCTTGCCTCCCTGAACCGGTGTCGAAGGAAAAGTGCATCCGCCACCTCCCACCATGTTGTGAAATCGCTCAATTTGAATCCAATCAGCGCGACTGCCTCGTCAACCTCCGGTTCTTCTTCCGCAACATGGTGTTTCGGCCGCTCCCGGTCCGATGTCTGCCGGAATGCCTGATCGACAACTGCGCCCACGAGGCCGGTCATGGGACAACTGGAACCTTCCCGGCCTGCACCGGCAAGGATCGACAGGAAATTGATCA
Source organism: Paracoccaceae bacterium (assembly GCA_021296235.1). Classification (GTDB taxonomy): domain Bacteria; phylum Pseudomonadota; class Alphaproteobacteria; order Rhodobacterales; family Rhodobacteraceae; genus JAPOXR01. The sequence continues at coordinate 24,555 of JAGWAS010000015.1, forward strand.
GGAAGGACCTGCCGGCGGCATATGGTGAGCGCATTCCCGGCGGCGTGTCGAACGGATTGACCGCATGAGCTGGTGTCATTTTCAATTTCAAGTGGGCAACCTCATGCGTCTTGCCGATCGGGAGGACATCCCTGAGAAAGTCAATCAGACCCTTTGAGGAGTGGCCGATGTCGATGATTGCCATAAGCGGCAGCTCCGGTTTTCCACCGTCAACCGTTTGATCCGAAAGGATCGCCGCAAGGTTCATCGCATTCATTGCAACCGATTTTCCCGAACCGGAACTGCCAACATGGATCTCAACCCAGCTGTTCTGCCGGGAAGAGCCGGGACGGTAGGGCCAGACTTTTCCGTCGTCAGTCCGCAGCAGAACGGGCCCTTCCTTCCAGGGACCCGCCTGCCGACCAAACGGCAACAACGCCAACGCGTGCGAGAGCGGTGCTGCGGCAGGGGGCGCGGTCGAATCCGGAGCCATGGATACCGCCGTGGACAGCACTGTGGCGACGGGGTCGCCGGAAACCCCGTCCACCGACAGATTGCCCCACTGCTCAACGGCGCGACGGAGCACCGCAGCATTCCTGCGGAGTTTGGTCTCCTGTCCGCAATTTGCCCAAGTGGCAAAGGACATTCTCAAGCAGACCACCGTGTCGTTCGACCCGTCGATTTCCCGCAACCGGGCCATCGCCTCCCTGATTCTTCCGTTGCGGACGGGAGCCGCAAAGGCAAAGAGCTGTGCGCATTGCTCCTTCAATCTCAGCGAACGCAATCCGCCCGGCTCAAGCAGAAAGCAGCAGCGCCAGGGGAATGGCGTCGGTGCCGCGTTGATTGCATCCACCAAATCGTTGAACGGCTTCAGGATCTCCGGACCAACCGTTACGTCGAATGCCGAGACAAGCGCATCGCCGATCCTGATGAAACTCTGGTCAAGGATTTCCACCGTTTCGGTGGCGAGTTGGCGGTCCAGGCCGATGGGCTCCTGCAACATCCGGGTTTCATCTCCCAAACCCAAACCGACCGGGGTCCATTCCCCTTTCCAAGGCGCAGTGAGGGGATGAACCGATGCACGGATTTCCCGCAATGCGTCAATTGCGTCAACGACTCCTGCATCCATGTTCCGGGCTTGGAGGGTGCGGCATAAAGCCTCCGTCAGCGTTTCATGGCAAGCATGCCCTCCGCTGTCGATACCTTCTTCAAGATCGTTCAGTCCGCCCGTCGACGGAGCCGGTGCAAATGTGTGAACAACCAACAGGCAGGTCTCCGCAACAAGGAAGCTGCCAAGGCGCTGTTGCCTTTCGGTGAGAATTTGGCCCACATCAATTCCAAGCTCCAGTCCCCTTCTCCGGCTCCTGTCCACGGATCCCTCCAGAACTCTTGCAGCCGCTTGCGGGTCTCGCGAAAAGCTGAACTCGATCGCATGGCCCGGCTTCGACAGGAAAGGCGACAGGGCTATTCGGATCGCTTCAACATCGGCTGAGAATTCGTCGCTACCCTGCATTTGCTGACTTCCCGCCAATCGGATCACGGAGATGAGCGTTCCGTTCTTCAGCGCCAATGTTGTCGAATTTTCGACACCTTCGACGCTCACTCGTTCAATGAGCGGAACATCAAAAAGCCGATCAAGAATGGGAAAAAGAAACTCCAACGGTGAACCTGGATTCAGGCGACCAATTGATCAAGTTGAAGCCGCAATGCCCGTGTGCGCTTCCTGCGGATTGCGACCGGCAGGTCCGGCAATCGGTCGAGTTGGCCGGCGATCCCCTCGGGTCCATCCCGCATTGCAACCGCAATGGCCCGTTCCTCCGCGCTGCCACCGAATTGATCCGGGTTGCCTGCAATCTGCGCGAGACTTCCGCGCAAACCTCCCGCCGGCCACCAACCAAGTTCCCAAAGTGCGCGAACCAATTTGAGAACCGCTTCGCGTGATTCCCTGATGCCCACGCAAAGCGTGCCTGCGCGTGCACTGATGAGCACCGCTCCGCAGGAATCCACAGCTTCCATCGCCGGCACCGCTGCAATTCTGTCGTGTGCCGCAAGCCAGCTTGATTCCAGCGGAAAGGAATCTCTGAATTCCCCAGGCCGTGTGGCGGCTGCAAGCAGGAGGTTTTCCGCGGCAAGACCCGCGGACCAGGACAGCATTGCGACCTGGGCGCTTGCGCACACCCTCGCCAACCCCTGCAGGAACTGGCGCTGCAGGGCATCGGCAGCGGGCCGCCACCCTGGACCGGCAAAGGCTTCCCGAACGCAAAACTCACCGTGGGTTCGGAGCAACCGGATTTCCTCAAGGATGAAGCTGCGCCTTCCATAACTTCCCGCAAACCCGGCCAGCCAACTCCTGACCCAAGGAGGCAGCACGAGCGTGAAGGGCCGAAATCCGCCGGCAACGATCACCGGCCGTTCGAAATCGTCCAACTCGCCAAGCAACCGGTCGCAGAGCGTCATTGGTGTTTCAGGCAGCTCAATCCGCTGCCAAAGGCCGGGCAACGGTGTCTTCAATGCCGCCAGCATGTTGGCCCAGCAATACCTGGAGCGAATGAAAGTGACGGCAGATCTGCGTCCTGAAATTGGCGGCGGCGCAACGGCCGTGCCAAAGAGATGAAGATCCCGGGAGACTTCATGAAGGGCAACCTGCCCGGGCCTTGTTTTATCCAGGCGCCTTTGGATCATTGGGCGGAGGGCCGACGAAAAACTCGGGTGCCGACCGACTCCCAATTCTGCTTGGCATGATTGCTCTCGGGATTGCGACCCCATTCCCGACGCCGCCGAAATTCCGAGACGCACCACCCGGCCTGCCATTTCGGCAAGTGCCTGCGCAGCCCGATCCTGCAAGGGCATTCTCAGCCCCCATTCCGTCAGGATCTGGTCCCATTGCGGCCCCATCCATCCGTCGGGTTTGACGTGGCCGCCACGGTGATCCATCCCGATGGCACTCAATTCGACAAAATCCCGGTTGGTCAGCCAGATTCCATTCTTCGGTGGCACCAAAACGTCGTTGCAGTCGGGACCCAGCACTTGAGATCCAGTTGCGGAAATCCGGCGGCCATCCTGCTCCGTCAATTGAATTCCGACTTCAGGAAGGAACCTGCCCGGTGCGGGCTTGCGGTCGAGTTTCACAAGGCGCAGGCTCAAGCGTCAATCTCCGCCTGATGCGCTGCACAGAGGCGGCGAAGTTCGTCAACGGTTCGTTCCCGTTTCCAGTATTCAGATACTGCCAGCTCGGCAATGTCCGTGAAACGGCATCCATCCCAGAAGCTGAATGATGCTGAAGGGTCAGCGACTTGTGACTGGATTCGGTCGGCTGCAACAGGCCAGAACCTGACAGACCGCCCGATCAATTTGAGTGCGATCATGCGGTCGCTGGACCCGCAAAGCGGTCCAACTGAAAATACTGCCTCAAACAACCCTCCGGGATGCGACGTGCCCAAAATGCTGGCGACAATGCTCTCCCTTCGGCGGGTGGCCGCAACGATCTCATTTGCAGCATCGGCAAGCTCGTGATCGACGTATTTTCCCGCCCTGTCCCCTGACGCCAGAAGTGCCAGCCACGCCATGCGATTGAGAGCTTCCTGTGAGAGTGACGGTGCCCAGATCATGCGCAGGCGGCCTCTGAGAGCAGACCAGACCGGATGACGGAGATTGTGGCAGAATTGGCAGATCGTGCGAAGACCGCCAGGTTGGCGGGGATCATGGGATATCGTGTGATCAACCTCCATGAATCCCCTGAATCGAAATCCGCAGCTGTGGCATGTCCAATCATCGCGCCGAAAACACTCCTGCAACTCCCTGCCGCGGTTGCGAATGAGAACCGCATGCATTCTCGCGCCGAGCGCTGCGATGTCGGCCGGCATCTCCAGCAATTCCATCAGCATTTCCGGGCCGGTTTCAGTTGATGTTCCTGAGGGAGCCGTCAACGGAAAGCTGCGTTGCCCCCGATCCGAACAGGGAATCCACACCCACACCGAGCGTCGCGGGAATTGCCACGAGGGCGGCGCCAACAAAGACCAGAGTAAATGCGGTCGACAATCTGGCCGACGGATCGTTGGGACTTTGCGAATACTGCCGGAACTTGAGAAGCCCGGCGATTCCAAGGCAGATGCCCAAGATGAAGGCGGCGGCACCAATCAGGTCGGCAACGTCACCAGCCTGTGCCTGCAGGCCTGAAGCCATGTCTCCGATGTCAGTAACCTGTGCAAGGGCCGCACCCGTCGGCAAAGCCAGGGCAATTATGAGAACGTAGGGTTTCATTTCGATGCAAACTCCGTTTTGAAACGGCGCCCACAACGAAATCCGGCAGCACCGCATGATCATGCTTGAATGCCACCAAAGAAACTCCGTGAAGGGTTGAACATATTTGCTGCGATATCGCGTGGATAACTTCCGCAATACCGGGACCGCTGCCGAGATGAAGGTGTTTCCACATCCCAATTTGTCATTTTGTTGCTATTTTGTTCTCATTTGTTAGGTTGATGGAGAATCAGATTCTGAGGAGATGTCATGAACCATCGAAACCCGCCTCGACGCACTGGCGTTGCCATTGGGCAAACTTCAAATCCCAACGGAGTGGAGTGGACGGATGATGAGATTCACAGGTTGATTGATCTCTGGAAACGCCACGTTCCGTTCGGTCGCATTGCAAAAACCATGGGCAGGTCAAAAAAATCGGTTTCAATCAAGGCAAGCCGTCTTGGACTTACCACGCGGCCCTATTGGAACGACCAGTTCTCCGTAAATGCCAGGAAGCGGGGCAAGGCCAGAAGTTGTCTCAGTTGCCGGCGCACCTTCTTTTCCGAAGGCCCCGGAAACAGGATCTGCAACCCTTGCAAGGAGAGCCCGCACTGGGAACAGGGCAATGACTTTGCCTATGGCAATCCGTAATGACCGCCCGCGGACAGCCGACCCCGTCGCCGCAGGATCGTGATTGCTTTCGGTCAGCGGAAAACCCAGGCATTGCCGAGCGGGTCGCCGAAATCAAGGCTGCTCTGCCACTCAGTGACGCAATTGCGAGGATAGCCGGCATCCGGCTGGAGCCCAGCGGTTCGGGGGTAAAGGCCTGCTGTCCGTTTCACCGGGAATCCACACCTTCATTCTTTGTCGACGATTCAACCGGTCGCTATAAGTGCTTTGGCTCCGGCTGCGGCGTCAGCGGTGATGTCCTTCAATTCATCAGGGAGTGGTATTCGGCTGACTTTGCAGAAGCTCTGCGCTTGGCCACGGAATTGGCCTACCTTCCACAACCCCAAATGGGGCGGAATCAGGTATCCGGTTCAGCTGTCGCGGACCGGGCTGCATGGCGCTCAGTGATCCAAAATAAGTCCAACATGAATCCGAGCCTCCGTCCGGCGGCTGAATTCCTGCGACCTGTTCCGGAAAATATCGCCCTGCCGCGGCCGGGGCGACGCTTCACAATTGACGATCCGGTCAGGCAACGCACCATTCAGATGGTGCCCACCCATGTTCATGAATACCGTTCGGTCGACGGTTCGCTTCTTTGCGTTGTTCTGCGGTCAAACGCCCGCGATGGCCGGAAATTCTTCATCCAGGCAGGCTGGAATGACAAATCGGGGAATCCCGGTTGGTCTCTTGTCAGGTTTCCCAGGGATGTTGCGAGACCGGTTTACGGGCTTTTTGACTTTCCCGACTGGGCCTCGCGGGGTGGCGGCGGCATTCTTCTGGTCGATGGCGAAAAGACCCGGGATGCGGCGGCATCGCTGCTGCCGCACCAACGGACCGGCGTGCTTTCAATTTCCGCGATGGGCGGTGGGGCGGCTGTTCGGCTTGCAGATTGGTCTTCCCTTAAGGTTGCTTTCCAGAATTTTCAGCGTGACCATCAGTCCCCGATTGACTTCCTGATCTGGCCGGACGCCGACAAACCCGCAACCGGTCGGAATGGAATTGCCATTGACCGTCAGTTGCGGTTTGCTTTGGACGCGGCCGGTTCGGTTGCGAATTCGTTGCAGAAGGTTGGGTATCTCTTCCGGGCTTCTCAAATTCTTCCCCCGACCGGTGTGCCGGGCGGTTGGGATCTTGCCGATGCCCTTGGACAAGGATGGACCACGAAGGTTGCGCTCTCTCACCTTGAACGGTTCCGTGTGCCACTAATCGGATTCGATGACAAGGTAAGGACTCCGTCACAATCTGAATTCGGGATGCGGATCGACTCCGAATTGCACAGTTTGCGTCAAGAGGATTCTTCGGATCATGCAGTTTCATCATAAGGTGCCCGCCAATCGGACAAACTGCGAATCACATTATGCCAACCATTTGGCAGCAACATGTGCAACGGCAGGAGTTGGTGGGGTTGAGGTGCAGGGGCAATTCGTTGCAAGACTGCAAGCAGACAGTTGAGCGGCGGCCAATGCCGAACGCCGTTGCCTCAGTCTGGCTTGTAATTGCTTTCTTGCACCCCGCCTTTCAGACCGGACATGAGGGCAGCCTGCAGCCCATGCGTTCGACAACATGAGATGCAACACGCGGCGAACTCTGCCATTGCACACCACGGGCAACTGCAGCGTCAAATCCTTCGCCTTGTCATACATTCACGGTGTGCAGCGGAATGCACCAACCCAGCAATTGCAACCGTGGCTCTGCGCAATGCGGCTCAAGGTTGTCGCCCAACTCATTCAAACCGGCATCAACCGACGATGGTGCGTCAATCCACCGCTGAAAGGGATTGCCAGTGATGGGACCTCGATCCGGGATCGGAAAAGCATCACATCTCGCATTACGGCAGCACGGCGCGCCTCTTCGTTCAGGTGAGCCTCTCGGATGTTGTCCCAATCTCGGCCATTGTGATAGCCGCCAACCACGAGGACACCACCGGAACTTCCCGCCATCGCGTACGAAACGCCGACATGCATGACCACCACGTCACCGACCTCAATCCGCGCGCAATTGCCGCCGGACCCAAACAGCGCCAGTTCCATCCAACCGTTCACGCAACACAAGCACTCATGGGACGTCGAATGAAAGTGCCGGTGGGTTTAAATTCCAGGGTGGCAACAGTTGTTGAGCCAACCGGTTGCACGAAAACGGCAGAGCATAGAGTCTTTGCCGTCCGGAATTTGGCCCCGGTGGGTCAAGAGCGGGAACCGGCTGTTGGGCAGCATGCCCTCGGGTGGAAAACATATGCTTCTGTAGCCATGGAGGACAGCTTTATGTTGAATCAGATGAACATTTCAGTTCATCACTATTTGGGTTTTCAGGTCCTGCGGACGATCGCCGATGCTGTCAAAGGCCTTCTGGATGTGTTCAAGTGCATACTCTGCCCCGGAAAAAGCGCTTGTGCAGATGCGGCCGTGGGCCAAGAGCGTCAGGGCATCATGCATGTCCTGCCCCTGCCCGGCCACCGAACCCGACAGCGAGTTCTCCTCCGCAATGGTCCTGACAATCGGCAACGTCAACTTACTGTCCGGACCGGGAAGACCGAAGGCGGCAAGATGACCGCCTTTTCGCATCAGTGTTTGGGCGGTTTCATAAAGTTCAGAGTCGCCGACACATTCGATCACAAGATCCGCACCGCGGCCATCGGTTTGCTTCATGACCAAGGCATGGAGACTCTCCGGATCGGAGGAGCCGAAATCAGCACCGATTTCCAATGCCATGCGCACCCGGTCCTCAGAGAGGTCCGAAACCATGATTGGTACCGCGCCAATGGTGCGCAGGAGTTGAACATGCAGGTTGCCGATGGGACCGGCGCCGATCACCACGGCTGACTGGCCGAAAGACACATTTGCCTTGCGGGCAGAGCGAACGACGCAAGCCAAGGGCTCGGTCAGTGCCAACGTGTTGGACGGAACCTTGGCAGGTGCCGGAATGACAAGCCGGGAGGGAACAATGATGCAGTCGGCGAATGCACCGTCCACGGTGATGCCCATCTGTTGTTTTTCGGGACAATTCAGAGTCTCACCCCGGCGGCAGAAGTAACAGCGGGAACAGCCGATATTCATGTCGACCACACAGGCCATCCCCTCCTCAAGCCCCGCCACCGGCCCGCCGAGTTCCGCGATGTGTCCGGTGAATTCATGCCCGGGGATCAGCGGCAAATGTTCGGTAGCGTAGTGTCCTCGGAATATATGGACGTCAGTTCCGCAAATGCCGGTGCGGGCAACCCGGACAAGTGCCTCGTCCGGGCCCGGAACCGGGCATGGCACCTCGCGCAATTCGAATTGTCCTGGTTCAAGGAGATAGGCGGCACGCATCGAACTCATTTGACAATGCGGAGTTTCGAGCGGTCGATGGTGGCTGCAATGGCGATAATCAGGATGATGCCGAAAACCATCTGCTGCTTGGTGGCATCAATCTCGAAATAGAGCATTGAGGAGCGGATTACCGCGACGATCAGCGTGCCGATAAGCGTATTGATCATGCCACCCACCCCACCCGTCAGCGGCGTCCCGCCCACCAAAACCGCAACGATTGCAGGGAGGAGAAAACCGTTGGCAATGGTGGGCGAGCCGCCCGACAACTTCACTGCAAAGAGAAGTCCGGCGATGGCCGCGAATGCGCCTGACAGCGCGAAAGCAATGACCTTGATCCTGTCGACATTCAGCCCTGAGGCAACAGCCGCCAATTCACCGGCCCCGATCGCCTTGAGCGCCCGCCCGAAGCTGGTGCGCGTCATCAGGAACCAGGCGATGAAAAGCAGAGTGCCGCCAATGACCAACTCATGTGGCAATCCGGCGGTGTTTCCGACCATCCACGCGAATGCATTCTCGCGAAGTGCGGCATCCATGTAGAGTGCGCGCTGCCCGGAAAGCCACTGGCCCACGGAATAGGCGACTCCACCGACCGCAATTGTCGATACGAATGAGGGCACGTACAACCGAGTGGTTACGAACCCCGACACGGCACCAAGCGCGGCACCCGTCAAAATGCAGATGAAAGCCGCACCGATGCCGAACATTGCCAATGCAACGGTGGCTATGACGGTCGTCATATTTGCAATCGATTGAGCCGAAAGATCAATTCCACCAATATAGATGGCGAAGGTAATTCCCATTGCCATGATGAACAGCGGCACCACATCAGCCGCCAAACTGATCATGTTTTGAGGTTTCAGGAAATTGGCATCGGCGATTCCTACGATGATCACGAGTGTGATCAAAGTAACCCACGGCAAGTGCGGCTTTGTCTTTTCCCAGACGAGATTCGCGGACTTGGTTATGGTTGCCATGTCTACGTTCCTCAAATCATATGATGGACGAGGTCATAGAGCGACGGCTTGCCTTCCCGGAATCCGCGGAAGACGCGCTGCATCTCCCCGTCTTTCAGGACAATGATGACGTGCGCCAAGCCGATCGCCTCTTCGAGCGTGTCAGCCACAAGTATGATTCCGACGCCATCGGCAGATATTTCACGCACCATGTCGTAGACATCTTCCTTGGCGCCGATGTCGAGACCGCGGGTGGGGTGATCAAGCAGAATGATGTCTGATCCGGCGGAACGCCATTTGGCCAGTACCACTTTCTGTTGATTGCCGCCTGAAAGTCCTCCGCAATCCTCGTTGACACCGGGTGTCTTGATCCCCAAACGGTTGATCCAGTTCTGGGCAAGTTCCTTTTCCTCGCCGATCCGAAGAACACCGCTCGAAGAGTATCTTTCCATTTGATTGAGCGTCATGTTTTCGTAAACATTCATGCCGACTACGATACCCTCGACCTTGCGTTCGCGGGGAACATAGCCGACACCGCGCCTGACACCGGCCCGGGCGCGAAAACGAGTTACCTTCCTGCCCTTGATCCTGATCGTGCCGGAACTGGGTTTGTCGAGCCCATAGAGCGTCCGCAGGATCGCCTCGCGACCGGAACCCTCCGTTCCAACGAGGCACAGGACTTCGCCCCTGTGCAATTCAAACGAAATGTTCGAATAGCGGCTTCCGTGTGAAACGTTCTCAAAGCTCGCCAACACCTCATCGGAATGGTCGATCTGCTTGGTTTCGCGGTAGTATTCCTTGTCAACCTCCCGACCAACCATCTTGTGCTGAATTTCATTTATGCTGGCATGCTCCCGGCTGACAACATCGACCACCGAGCCGTCTTTCATGACATAGACGCGGTCTGACAGTTCCAGCACCTCGTCCATCCGGTGGCTGACAAAAATGAAGGATGCCCGCTTGATCAGATCGCGGACGAGCTTGAACAGTAGCTCAACCTCCTCTTCTGCGAGAACCGATGTTGGCTCATCCAGCAATATCACCAGATCGCCGTCCACCCGTTCCTCAAGCGTCAGAACCTTGGCGAGTTCGACAAGCTGACGCTGGGCAAAGGACAGTTTTGCGGTAATCGTGGCCGGATCAATGTCAAGCTTGACCTTGGCCAGTTGTTTCCTCGCCGCTTCGGCCATCTTTGACCAATTGATGACGCCCATCGAAACGAACTGCTGTTCAAAACCCAGAAAAATATTCTCCATCACCGTGAGGTTGGTGATCAGCGATTGTTCCTGAAACACCATTCCAATGCCATGGTCCATCGCTTGGCGTGGGTTCTGAAACCGCACCGTCTTGCCGTCAATGACAATGCTGCCGCCGTCGGGTTGGTAAGCTCCGTAGATGACCTTCATAAGCGTCGATTTGCCAGCTCCGTTCTCGCCGACGAGCCCCACAATTTCGCCCCGTCCGACATGGAAATCGACGGACTTCAGCGCTTGAACGCCAGGGAAATTCTTGTCGATGGCCTTAAGTTCGTACACGACCGGGTTTCACTACTTCACGAAGCTGACCGATTTGCGATCGGTCGAGAGAAAAACCGCCACGATCACCAAAAGACCCAACACGCCGTCTTGGATGAATCCCGGCAGGCCGATAACCACCATGCCGTTGTTGATGACGTTCACGATCAAGACACCCACAACAGTGTTCCAGATGCCGCCAATTCCGCCCCACAGCGCCGTGCCGCCGACGACCACGGATGTGATTGAAACGAACATGAAATTGTTTCCGGTTGCGGTCTCTGCGATCCCGATCCGACCCACTGCCAGAAGAGCACCAACGGCGTAGAATGCACCAGCAAGCATGAATCCCATGATCCGGACGCGACCAACATTCAGACCGGATGCATGAGCCAGCTCCTCGCCGCCGCCAACGGCATAGAAGTTCCGTCCCAGCTTCGTGCGGGATTGGATGAACCAGGCAACCAGCACAAGAGCCATCGCGACGTAGCACATGATCGGGAAATTGAACCATCGCACAGTCAGGAGCGAGCGGAACAGCTCATCCTCGATCCTGATGCGGTCGCCTCCCGTAATCAGCAGCGCAAAACCGGTGCCAACAAATCCCATTGCCAGTGAGGCCATGAAGCTCGGGATTCTCAATCTTATGTGGATCAGCCCGTTTATGAAACCGATGATGGCCCCGACAATCAGGGCCACCGGCAAGGCAAGCCAAGCCAACGAGGCCAGCGTCCCACCCAGGGCCAGGAATGCGAATGCGAAGAGTACCGCCGATACCGAAACCGTTCCCTCCATTGACAGGTCGATTGACCCCATCAGGATGACGAAGGTCACACCAATCGCGACCATGAGGGCAGGCGAAGAGGAAATCCCGATCCGGGCGAAGTTCCGGATTGAAAGAAACCGCGGTTCCATGAGTGCGAAAAACGCAATCAAGACCAGCAGAACCAGCAAGGGTGCCCATTTGACCAACGCTTCAAGCACAATTCCGTGCCTTGGATTATCCGGCAAAGTCGGCGAATTGGTGGTCCGTACTGCAACCATCCCCGTGCTCCGTCAGTTCCGTTACCTGGTGGTGGTGCCACGGACCGGGACATCTTCCGGCAGGACCGCGACAGCCCTGCCTTTCGACTCGATACCCGGAACGCCCCTCCCGAAGGTGCCCTGACCGCGCGGTTGGCCGCGGCCCGGCGCGTCGTTCCGGGCCGCGGCTGGCAATCACTTGTACTTGATCTGACCGTTCGACGGGCCCCAAAAGTCGGTCCAGTCGTAGGTCGGAACACTGTCGAGGTAGTTCGCTTTGAACTCGAGCGCATCCTCAGGCGTGATCATTATGGTCGGCCCGTAGAACTCGCGGTGCTCGTGCGGCTCCTCAGAAGGCCTGAATGCGCCTGTTGCCGCGTGATAGGCGAGTGAAGCGGTGATGCCGCCACCCCAATGCGGATTGGTGAAAACGGTAACCAGGAATTCGCCCTTTGCGACCAGTTCCACCGCCTGCGGATTGCCGTCATAGGCAACAATCGGAATTGAAATCCCCTCGGCCCTCAGTGCCTCAAGCACACCATACCCGATGGTATCGTTTGCACAATGCACGCCTGTGATCTCGTCGCCGTATCGCGTCAGGAAAGACGACATGACCTGGTTGGCTTTCTGAGTATCCCAGTCTGCCGGCTGAGCGTCCAACAATTCGACATCGGGATAATCCTTCAATGCGTTTTTCAGGCCGTTCAGGCGCTCGATTGCCGGGTTGTTTGAGGCGATGCCCCCCAAGTGGACGACGCCACCCTTGCCGCCAATGGCTTCGAGCAGGATGCGGGCTGTCTGCTCGGCCGGCCCTTCGTCTGACCATGACATATGGCTGACATAGTTGTCGCCAAAATCCCAAGGGTGCAAATCGTCGGTCTTGTTCCACAGGGTCGAGACGTAGGCGCCAGCGTCGACACAAGCTTCGACGACAGGCCGGGCGTTCGGTGCGTCGTTTGTATCAATGGCAAGTGCAAGATCGCCATTGGTCTTGGCAAGAAGCGCCTTGACGTCCGCCAGCGATTTTTCGGACGAACCCTCATTGATCAAATGGACCAGCGCGTCTTTTGACATGCCGAGTGACTCCACGAACGCTTCACCGCCCGAGACGATTTCGTTCCAGTAGGGGTTTGTCCGGTTTCTGTAGGACCATGCGATCGTTGGGTCCTGTATCGCCGCCCGGGCCATGCCCGGGCCCAAGAGTCCGGCCGCAGCAACGCCGCCAAGTCCACAGGCAGAGGCAAGCAGAAGATCACGACGATTGATCGTCTCTTGCTCGATGTACTTCTTGATGAACATAGGGTCCTCCTTAGGTTCGTTGGTTTCGAAGTTCCTTCCGATTGGCTACCGAGAGTTCAGCCAAACATGCAGCAACGTCTGAGCAGTCCAGAACGCCAACGGGATCGACTGATTCGATAAGTAACGTAACAGTTAGTTACATTAATTTGGCAAATCCTGTCAAGCGGCATACAAATCAATTCAGGATGCGTGGGGCTGAAGGCAGCCGGCGCCCGAATTTCAGGAGCAAGTGCAGCGCACCAATGGCAAAGATAATTTCAAGGCCCAGAATCGCAGAGGCTGCCAACGCACGCATCCTGAGAGCCGCGAAAGAATAGTTTGCCGAGAGTGGCTTCGCCGAGGCGCGCGTGCAAAAGGATTGCCGCACGCGCAAATGCCGGCAAACGGATGGTGTTTCACCATTTCAAATGGATCGGAATACGCGACTGTTTCAAACTGCACTTGAGGAAATCTGCCTTGACATGCGCAAAGCTGAGCAAGAATTGCGGCTTGGTTACCTCGAACCGGTTGCAGCACTCGAAGAGCTTGTGAGTGTCACTTGGAACCTTTTCCTCGCAAATCCTGAGTTTCTGGTGCCTATGAACAGCAAGAAACTGCACAGGGCGCGGTGCCTGACGCGATCAAGGAGGATTAATTTTGTCGGCTGCCATTTCGTCGCCTTGTTGGATAACCTGCTTGACCGAGGCGTCGCTGAGGGCGTGTTCCGGAATGACGTCGATCCGGTTCAGTTGAACATCACCATCGCGGCGGTTGGATGCTGCCATCTGACCAATCGCTTCACTGGCACCATTCTGTTTGGGCGGGATCTGATGGCGCCCGATGCATTGGAACAGCGCATCGCCTTCATTTTGGATGCCATGGTGAGATTGGTGCAGGCTTGGGATCTGTCTGGACGCCAGTCCAGTTGGAGGCCGCAGCTGTGATCTGCAACCGGTGCAATGATGGCCAGGCAAAACCGACTTGGATACCGCAACCGCAAAACCGAACATAGGTCCGGTCGATTGCCCCGGAATACACGTCCGCACTTGGCCCACCTGCCCTTCGGAAAGTGAGCCGATGTGTTTGACGGTGCCAGAATGACCAGCGCATTGCTCGAACGACTTGCGCACCACTGCGATATCCCCAAAACCGGAAACGACAACTGGAGGCAGCAAAGCGGGAGCTGACCACAAAACGTCGAACCTGTGGAAAGTCGTGCATAATGTTGAACTCAACATTATGCGCGCCAGTTGACAGCCAAGCAGTCGTCCTCATCGCAAGTTAACAACCGAGACGCCCGCTGTGCGTAGCAAACGAGCTGCAGGGCACTCAGCGCGAAGCAGCTATTACCGGAAAATCTATTCGTCGCGCGGCTCGTTCAGCGCCACCGATCCGGCGAGATGATCACCGAGGTTCATTCGTTCGTGCAAAATCTCGGCGATGCCGATCTCACCGCTCGCTAACGCCTTCCAATAAGCGAAGTGCTTGCCGCAACGAACGTAGCGTCCGGTAACACCGTACTCTGCCTGGATCAGGCGGCCCGGCTCATCTCCGGTGCTGATGGCTTCGAACAATGCATGGAAATCCTCCAAATACCGATCCGCCGGCGCTTCCCCCCAGCGTTGCAGGTTGTAGCGGTAGATGTCGATCTGCTGCTGCTGAGCGGCGACAGACAATCGGTAGATCCTCGGCATCAGGCAGTGTCGAGGGCGCGGCGTTTGATATCCGCTGCGGAAACGGCTCCATACGCTTCGTCAGGCAAACCGAAAGCCAGCTGCAATGCCGTCCGCTTGGCTTCGAACGCGGCTTGTTCGGCCCGCGCCTTGTCCTGCCGGGTCAGAGAGCGCACATATTCGCTGGCGTTGTCATAGTCGCCCTGATTGCCGGTAGCGAAGGCCAAATGCTCCGACAGTCCGCGACCGACCCGGATATTGAGGTTCATTGGTTTTGTTATTGAAATTCACTTTCAGGATAGCCGAAGGCCTTGCGCCGTCAACTATATTGAAGATATTCTTTACGTAAGGTTCGCTCAAGCGATGTTTGTCAACCGGCACCGTGAGGGGAAAATCTGCAACGGCAGGCTGCAAGACAACTCGAATTTGGCAGGGCCACAGTCTGCAGGAGTGCAAGGCGGTTCCGTTGAACCCGAATGCGCTTGATTTGTTCCACCTTAGAGCAATCCAGCTGACAATCCATGCAATAGCGCCATGCCCGGCATCATGCGTGCGTGTCCGGCAAAACCTTGGCCTCAAGGCCGAAGCCAAGCGCCGACAGCACATTGGTCACGGTACTCAGGCGAGGATCACCCTTTTCGCTCAATGCCCGGTAAAGAGCTTCACGCGAGACCCCCGAGTCCCTGGCTACGTCAGTCATTCCGCGTGCGCGCGCAACCGTACCAATCACGTGTGCAATAAACTTCGGGTCGCCTGTCCCGAACGCTTCGGAAATAAGCTCCGCTTGCACCTCGGGGGATTTGAGGTGCTCAGCAGGATCAAACTTCGTGGTTTTCATTGTCAATTTCCTTCTTCAGCTTTCTGGCCCTGAGAATGTCCCGTGCCTGGGAACCCTTGTCTCCACCGCAAAGCAAAATGATGATCGTTTTGCCAAGCATGGAAAAGTTGAGCCTGTATCCGGGCCCGTGTTGAATCCTGAACTCGCTCACCCCGCCACCAAGCGATTTCGCATCGCCAAGTAGCCCGGCTTCGAACCGGACCAGCCGCTTTGCGATCGCCTCCTTGGCCTGTTGGTCCTTAAGTCCAAGAAACCACTTCTTGAACACCGGCGTCTGGCGCAGTTCAAACATGTGTAACTTATAGATTACACCGCCCGGGTTGACAATGAAATGCAAACGAGTTGCAGATGATCGTTGATCTTTGATGCCCCTGCGATCCGTAGAGGATCGACTGCGTACACCCGCCCGCAACCCCGTCCACAAAAAAGGCTTCTCGAATATTGGAAAGAACAGTAACGGATCGGGAAAGACGTTTTTGTTCTGGTGCTCCTTATCCCTGTGCGTGTCGTCCAGTTCTGATCCCAACGTCAGAACATCCCGCACAAAGGACGAACTGTTGCGGGTGCTTGAGTATCCGGCCACTCCACTGAATTCCAATGGTGCCGAGCGCGATATTCGCGCTCATGTTGCCCGGCGGAAGATCTCGTTCGGAACCCGCAGCGAGAGCGGGCGTGCGGCCCGGGACGCCTGTCTCGGGACGTTGAAGATCTGCAACAAGCTCGGCGTGTCATACTGGGATTATCTGCGGGATCGCCTCGAAGTTTCCGGCGCTCCCGATGTGCCAAGACCTGCGGATCTCATCACGCAGCGCGCCGCAACCTGAAAACACTCACCGTCAAAATACTCTGCAACCTAACAGTAGCATTTGATCCCGCGATCGGCATTGCGGTGCCGGGAGAAGCGCTGTGTGATCTACTATTGGATCGAGATTGGCGGGCTGAACAAGGGATCTGGTGGCCAGGGAGCGAGGGTAACGGGCATGATATAGGCTGCCAGGTCGTATAGTATAGCGAAAGTGTATAAATTCCCGTAATGTCGGAAAGTGTGTAGGGCGGGTATACTGGCTCCCTTGCTCCCTTGCGCAAATCCGATTGCAGTGCAATGATACGGTTGATATTCTCGAAAAGTGGGAATATTTGCTGGTAAATTGTACTTACACATGAGCAAAGAAGCCGCCATACCTGAAGGGCGTCGCAAACTGGCCGAGGTGGTCCGGGAAGCTGGCGACATTGTCCGGATCGCCGATGCTGAACGAGCTCTCGACGTCAGTCGTACCGCTGCCGCCAAGCTGCTGTCCCGGTGGAGCGGGCAGGGCTGGCTACGGCGTGTCGGCCCTGGCGCCTATGCACCGGTCAGTCTCGATTCCCTGATCAGCGAGCAGGTGCTAGACGACCCTTGGGTACTGGTGCCGGTGCTGTATGACCCTGCCTATGTCGGCGGCCGGACAGCTGCAGAACACTGGGACCTGACAGAGCAGATCTTCCGCGACATTGTCGTGATGACGGAGCGGTCGGTACGTGCAGGAAGCCAGGAACGTCATGGTGCCAGGTTCACCCTGCGGAACGTCCGGGCGGGCATGATGTTCGGCACCAAGAGTGTTTGGCGCGGCAGGACCAGGATTGCCGTGTCGGACGTACACCGCACCATCATCGACATGATGGACGATCCTGTGTCGGGCGCTGGCATTCAGCATGTCGAGGACTGTCTTACATCCTATTTCGAGCGCAAGGACCGGGACGATGGGAAGCTGGTCGCCTACGCCGATCGGATCGGCAACGGTGCCATATTCAAGCGGCTGGGCTTCCTGGCGGAACGCAGGTCCGGCAGTACAGCTCTTCTCGACGCCTGCCGAGAACGGCTGACGAAGGGCAATGCCAAGCTCGATCCCGCACTCCCCTGCCGCCGGCTAGTAACGCGCTGGCGTCTCTTCGTTCCGCAGAGCTGGATCCTGGCGGCGCCTGAATGATCGATCGCCGCGAGATCCTCGATACGGCGGAGACCCTTGGTCTGCTGCCTCATGTCGTCGAGAAGGACTACGTGCTGGGTTGGGTTCTTGCCGGGATCTATCGGCAGACGGCTCTCGCCGAGAGTTGGATATTCAAAGGCGGGACCTGTCTCAAGAAATGCTATTTCGAGACCTACCGTTTCTCCGAAGACCTCGACTTTACGCTCACCGATCCCTCTCAAATCGATCGCGACTTCCTAGCGGGTATATTCCGCGACATCGGAGAATGGATCTACGAACAGATCGGCATCAAGCTTCCTGAAGAACTGCAGGAATTCGAAGTCTTCGAAAATTCTCGCGGCACGGTGTCCTGTCAGGGAAAACTGAGCTACCGGGGGCCGATCGCTCCTCGCTCCGGCGGTCTCCCGCGCATCAAGCTTGATTTGACGCCCGATGAACTTCTCGTGCTGCCGCCGGTCGAGCGCGCCATCTTCCACGAATACAGCGATGCGCCGGCGGAGGGGATCGCCGTCCTATGCTACGCCTATGAGGAAGCATTTGCTGAAAAGGTGCGTGCCCTCGGCGACCGCGCGCGTCCGCGCGACCTTTACGATGTGATCAATCTGTATCGCAACGCCGAAGCGCGGCCTCGGGCCGCTGTCCTGCTCGATGTCCTACAGCAGAAATGCAAACACCGCACCCTTGCTGTTCCGTCGCTCAGGGCGCTGGAGACACACAGAGGCGATCTTGTGAGGGCTCCTGGCAACCGATGCTGGGCCACCAGCTTCAGGTGTTGCCACCTGTCGAAAGTTTCTGGGAAGTACTGCCCGAGTTCTTTGCCTGGCTTCAGAGAGGCGTGACGCCGGCCGAGCCGGCCACATACCGGCTGGCTGCGGGCGAAACCCTGCTCAGGGAGCGTACCCTGCGCCTTCCGGTTCCGGGCAGAGTCCAGTCGTATCTGGAGATCATCCGCTTCGCGGCCTCAAACCGCTTGTGCGTAGACCTCGAGTATCTGGGTTCTGTCCGGCGGATCGAGCCCTACTCGCTGCGCCGCACCCGAGACGACAATATCGTGCTGCATGCCACAAGAGCCTCCGACGGTGGGCATCGGAGCTATCGCATCGACCGCATCCAGGGCGCTCGAGCGACCCGGCAGAGCTTCATTCCCCGCTTCGCCGTGGAACTGAATCCGCAGGGCGCGCCCGTCATTCCACCGACCGCGAGGCGGGAGGAATCCTCCGGGCTGTCCCGCAGGTGAGCGCATATGGCACCTCGCCGGTCCGGGTCAGTCACTTGGCCAGACGGTCCGCGATACATCTGCGAGTGCATAAATTGCGGCAAGCACTTCACCCGAAAGAAGACGACATCGCGGCTCAACCCTCACAAGGACAAGTCTGGTTATCCCTGTCCGGGCCGGACAGCCTTCCGAGCTTTTTCTTCAACGTCTGCTTGCAAATTCCGACGACAGTTGAACACGATTCCGAAAACACTTGAACGCCATTCCGACGACACTTGAACGCCGTCGGCACCTCACCCGTCCCGTCCTTCCTCCTGACTTGAACCCCCGGTTTGCGGCGACGACCGCTGATTTTCAGTGTCGGTTCCCGCTCAACCGGGCAATTGTCTCCCTCTTGGTCAGATCATCCGAGAGAGAGGAATTTTCGATGAGGAGAACCGACATGCAGATTATGGAGGACATGCTGCGACATCGCCATGAAGGGCTGACGATCGCCGAGATCGCAGCTGCAACAGGAAGCTCGACCGGAACGGTTTCGCATATTCTTGAACGGGCCCTCAGCGCCGGGCCAAGTGCTCCGAGGACCGTCTTGAACCGGACTTGGCCGAAGCAGCAAGCACGCCCTTGCGCCTTGACCAAGTGCGGTTTTCAAACCCCGCCGGGCTAGTGGATGAGATCAACATCAAATTGCGCATTCAGAAAAATTTGATATCCGCCAGTATTTTAGGGACTTATATACTTGCCTAACCATTATCCTTGATAGTCAGAACGCAACAGGATATTGAGGGCTAGCGAAGTGCAATTCGCTAGCCCTTGTGGTTCGCCACAAATCTTGAGGCGGAAAGGAGGTGATGCCCTATGGAAGGGCTTAAATCCCTGGAAGACGCCGTTAAACCTCATATGAGGCGGTGGGTGTAAGGGCGGGAAACCTCCCATAGGGGGATGGTAACAGGAGCCTAACCATAGATCAACCGTCATGGTTCGACTCCGATCAGAACAAGAGGCACGGCCGGGACACCCCGGCCCTGCCGGATCACGTTGAGAAGGTCGCGTTCGTAATAGGGAACCCCGCTCGACATCTCTGATTCAAGCGACTTCATGGGCAGTATCTCAATGCCCACGTCGATCAGGTCCGACACGTAGAAGCTCAGATGCTTGACGAACAGGTCATGTGCGACGAAGGCATACTTGCCGAACTGGACCTCCACGGCAACGCGATCTTTCACAAAATCAGTCTGGTTGTATGACATGATTGGTTCGTGACCGGCTGCCTCAATTTCGCGCCTCTGTTCTGCGGCTGACAGTTGGTATATGCCGCGCATTAGGCGTTCATCCGACGTAACCCAGAAAGTGTTGCGACGCTCCTCCCACCCCAACGCTTCGAGGCCGTCCTTGAACGCGGCATTCATATCCAACGGAGAATACAGCAACTGTCCGAGCTTCCTCTGTTCCCATGAAACTTTCGTTCTACATGCTTCCGCGTCCACAGCGTCGATGACGGCCAGAACCTCCCGCCACAGTTCAGCCCGATGGACCAACAGGTATTCTTCACCGTTTAGATGTGAGTATCGCGCACCGATCTGCATTAGTGCCCGCCCTTGGGCAGGTCAGGATTGTAGATCGGCTTCCCCATAGGTCTGGTCTTCAGTTCACCATTGCGCCATGCCTCTACCCGTCTCTCGGCAATCGTGACGTATTCCTGAACCGTGTCGCATCCGTAGGCGTCCCTATTGTGCATCAAGGCCGCAATGACGGCTGATCCTACGCCCATGTATGGATCAAGAACGGCGTCGCCTTCGTCAGTCATTGACAGCACGAGCCTTTCAACCAGTTCAACTGGGAACTGGCAGGGATGACCTGTCTTCTCGGGATGGTTGCTTTTCACATTCGGAAACTCCCATACATCGGTTGGGTTTTTGCCCTTCGGATTGCCTGACAATTTGCCCAAGTTTGGCCCCTTGAAGTGCCTCTTTCCGGGATACTTGGACGGCACCCGGATTGGATCCAGATGCCACGTGTAATCGTCCGATGCGGTCCACCAGTTGATTGTCTCATATCGGCCCGACAGCCGCCGCTTGCAATGCAATCCGTGTCCAAAATGCCAAATGATCCTGTTGCGCAGCTTCAAGCCAAGACGGCGAAATATCGGGTAGGTAAGTGTGTCCAGTGGCATTATCTCTCCGTTGGAGACGTAGTTGCCGACCTGCCAGCATATTGAGCCTTGCGGATGCAGCGTTCTTACGCATTCGGCAATCACTGCTGCCTGCTGAGCTAGGTAATCATCCAACGGCGTCCTGGACTCGTAATCCTTGCCTAGATTGTAGGGCGGCGAGGTCACTACCAGTTTGAAGTGATCGTCTGGAATTCCTCTCAAAAACTCCATGTTGTCCGCACAAGCCATAACGGGCACGCGATTGTCCGTGAACGTCTGCGGTCGTTTTGGAAACAGCGACCGAGCCAATGCAACCGGATCGTTGATCACAGGTGGTATAACTGCATCCATCATGCCTCTTCTCCCACAAGCTCTTTATACATGAGCCGCTTGCCGACCATCCCTGCAACCATGTCCTGCATCTGCCTTATGGTATCGGCATCACGGATGTTGTGGCGGCCAGCGAATTCGTTGATGTAGCGGTGCAGATGTTGCGGCGACATGTGATGGAAAGTTCCGTGGTAACCGCGCTTGAGGGCGGCCCAAAAGCTTTCCATTCCGTTGGTGTGCGCCATTCCGTTGACATACTCGGAAACCGAGTGATTAACGGTCGCATGGTGGTAATCATCCATGCCCCGATACGCCTTGGCCTCGTCCGTAAAGACCTGCGATCCCGGCTCAACATTGTCCCGGATGAAGCCCTGCAATGTCGGCTTGTCCGTGCTCTCAACGACCTTGGCGGTGATAGTGTTGGTATCCCGGTCCCTGATGCCAGCAACGGCGGTCTTCCCCACTGGCCCGCGACCGGCCCGGAGCTTCTTCCTGCCGTGCTTGTTCTTCTCTTTGCCACCGATATAGGTTTCATCAACCTCGACCGGTCCAGAGAACAGTCCTTCTTCGCTTCCAAATGCTTCCCGGAGACGGTGTGCCATGAACCAAGCCGATTTCTGGGTGATCTTGAGATCGCGATGCAGTTTCATGCTAGAAACACCCTTGAGGCTCGTTGCATTCAGGTAGATGGCGATGGCCCACTTGCGCAGGGGTATCCGTGAATGCTCCATGACCGAACCTTGCCGGACCGAAAAGAACTTGCGGCAATCGCGGCACCGGAACGCCATCGGCTTACGGTTCTCCTTGCGCACGGTGTTGAGGCTTCCGCAATGAGGGCAGTTCCTGTCCCCGTCGGCTGGCCAGCGCACATCCTCGAACCACTTCGCGGCAGTTTCCTCGTTGGGGAACATCTCGAACAGTTCAATGACGCTCAGCCCTTCACGATGCGATTTTCCCGGTGCTTTTGCCATGGTGTTTCTCCTTTCACGAATCAATATAGGGCATTACGCATGGTTAGGCAAGTATATAATTCCCGTATTTTATGCAGCAAAAAGTGGATCGCGAGGGCCAAGATTTCCTGGTCTCAGGATCACTGAAACAAAACCTTATACATATGCCGCCCCGGAAACAGCGTGAATGCACCCGCCAGCAGTAGCCCCCAGCAATAGAGCTGTTTCATCGCGCTTTGATGCCGCTCAACCTCGCCGCGCCGTGCTGCCATCACACCGTTATAAAGACCATAAAGCACGTATATCGAAATCGCGTGCACGATGCTGAAAGGCCCAATCATCCGCAGCTCATGCACGAAAAACCCAGTGACCGCGACGAACGCCATTAACACGACCCAAAGATAGCCGGTGGCGCGATGCTGAACCGTCCCCTTCGGCAAAGACAATTGCGCAATCCCAACCACCAAAGCCAATAATGCCATAATTGCGTGCGACGGAATCGGAGTTGTGGCGGAAAAGAACAGATCAAGATTCATCGAATACTCTAAGGGTTTGACCCATATAACTGTTTAAGATGATTTTTACACACAGTCCTAAAAAGTTTTTCTAGATTGAATGTCAACCGGCATTGAACTTTGACCCCCATATCGGCATCCAATATTGACCACTCCTGGTGCTGAGCAGGGCCGGTGCAAAATCTGACGTATTTGACGACGAATCTGGAAACACTTGACGGTCAAATCCACTTTGACGTGTGCGCCCTTTCTCTCCCGAAACTGGTGCGGGGTTCCTTCCTCCCTGTGTTGGTCCAAAGCTGGCCACCGGCCAGCCAACTGCGGCAGAAGCTGTATCACTTCCGGCTTCCCTGACCCGGGTTCAAACATGCGCAGGTGGTTCTCGGCGGCGAGAGCTTCACGGCCCTGGCCGAGGGTCTGCAGGCTGCGCTCTGGCTCCTGGGCGAGGTTCCGCAGGAGCACCGGACCGACAGCCTGTCGGCGTTGTTTTCGAATGCCCGCAGGGAGGATGCGCAGGACATGACCGAACGCTACTGCCTGTTTTGCCGACACTACGGGATGAACCCCTCCCGCAACAACCGCGGCTTTGCCCATGTGAATGGTGCAATCGAAAGCGCACACGGCCACCTCAAGCTGGAGATCCGCGATGCGCTGGCCTTGCGCGGTTCGGCGCAGTGAGTTGCGACGCTTTATCCAAACATTTCGGGCATTTGGATGTACAGGCCCGCAAAGCGTCTAAAGGACACGATTCTTCTTGAATTGAAACACCTGCAGGATGCGGGCCAACCCACCAGGTGCAAATCGCAGCACAAGGATCATGGCGACGGCGACGATGATGAAGCGAAACTCTTCCATTCCGCGCGTGCCCGCCAATGTCTCAGTTGCGAAAAAGATGGCAAAAGCCGCGAATATTGGCCCCGTTATTGTGGCAATTCCACCGATCAGCACCATCGACAGGACGAGGCTGAGCGTTCCAAAGCCCAGAACCTCGGGGGAAGCAACCCGCAGGTAGATTGCAAAGAAGCTTCCGGCCATTCCGGGAAAGATTGCGCTGGCCACCAGCGCCAGAACGCGTGCACGCATTATCGAGATGCCGCGCGCACCGGCATATTCTTCGTTGTCCCGCAATGCCAGCAGCGACTTGCCGAAGGGCGAGCGCGTCAGCCAAAGCAGATAGAACGTGGACAGCACCAAAAGCCCGAGTGCAACGTAGTAGTATCCAAATTTGAAATCGCGAATGAACTTGTAGTCACCGATTTGCAGGGCGGGAATGCGAACCATGCCCTCTGCTCCGCCGGTGATGTGTGACTGGCTGAGGATCAGCTGCAACAGCACCTGTGAAAAGGCAAAAGTAACCAGAACCACATAAATTCCCTTAAGTCGTGCAACCGGCGCCGCGACAATCAAAGCGGTCAGAGCTGCCGTTGCACCGCCCAGGGGAATGGTCAACATCGGCGAAACACCGAGTGTTTTGGCTGCGATGGCCGCGGTGTAGACCCCGGTTGCGAAGAAGGCGATGTGACCGAAGTTGAACAGGCCCGCATAGCCGAGGGACAGGTCCCAGTTTGAAGCCAAAATGGCATAGACAAACGCCAGAATGAACAGGTGCCGAGTATAGCTGTCGGTCACGAAAAACGGGAGGATCAACAGAACACCAAGCCCGGCGGCAAGTTTCCAATCCACCGATCAACTCCTTCCGAACAGGCCGTTCGGCCGCAGCACCAGAACGGCGATTAGACCCAGAAAAATTGCAAAAGGTGTCCAGTAGAGCCCCAAAGTCAGAACCAGAAACGCCTCAGCCATGCCAATTACCAGTGCCGCGCCGACTGTGGCACCCAGCGAGCCCAACCCACCAAAGATCACCACAATCATTGCCTTGATCAATGGCTCCGAACCAAGGCTGGGCGTGATGAAACGGATTCCGCCCAGAAGCACCCCGGTCAAACCCGCCAGCGCTGCACCAAGGCCAAATGCCAATGCAAATGTCAGGGGCACATTGATACCAAGCAGTGCCGCGGCTTCCTGGTTTTGTCCAACCGCGCGCAAACTTCGACCGACTGGCGTTCGGTTGGTGAACTGCCACAGCGCAATGAGAATCAGCGGTGCCAACACCACAATCAGCGCCTCGTGAGCCGAGATCACAGCTCCCGATATTGAAATGTCACCTTCAATCATGCGGGGCAGCTGTTTCAATCGGGCACCCCAGATTATCTGAGCCGATTTCTCAAGAATGATCATTGCGGCGAGCGTTGTCATCACCGTGATCAGCACCATGTTTCGCTGTCCGTAGAAGGGACGGATCAACAGATATTCAATTATGACACCGAGCACCGTTGTGGTGGCCACACCTGCAATCAAACCCGGCCAAAGGCCAAACCCGCCAACTTCGCTGACTGTCCAGGCGACGAAGGCCCCCACCATCATCAACGCACCATGGGCGAAGTTGAAGACACCAATCGTGGTCCAGATAAGGCTCAAGCCGCTGGCCATCAGCGCATAGAGGGCAGCCAAAACAAGACCGGATACGAACGTGGCCAGCAGTGTTTCCATTAGGCTTGCGCACCAAAGTACATGGCCACTATCTCCGCATGGTCCGGTGTATTGGTTGCAGTGATCTCACGCACGATTTCTCCATGTTCAACCAGAACTTGCCGGTCGGTTACGGCGAGCAGCAGTTCGACATCCTGCTCAACAACCATAAGCGGAACTGAGTTTGATATCTCAATTAGCGCCTCTGTCAGTTCCTCCTTGAGCCGGGGTGAGAGGCCCAGTGTCGGCTCGTCAAGAACCAGCAGCCGCGGTGCGCACATTAAAGCAGACCCAATCGATAGCATTTGTCGCTCTCCGCCTGAAAGCGTCCTAGTTTTTTGCTTTCGACGCTCTGCAAGGCGCGGAAATAGCGCATAGACCTTTTCCAACCGCGCTGTTGCACCGGCCCGGGCGCGCTTGGTGAACGCGGCCATTTCCAGCGTCTCTGCCACACCCATGTCCCCAAACAGCGTGTTGCCTTGCTGCGTGTGCACCAGGCCGGAGGTGACAATTTTCGAAGGGCTTGCGCCGGTGATGTCCCGCCCGTCGAATTGGATTGTTCCAGAACTGGGACGCATCAGCCCGGAGGTCATCCGCAGAAGCGTTGTCTTGCCATGGCCGTTGGGTCCAAAGAGACCCAAATTCTCGCCCGTCTCAAGCGTGAGTGTGATGTCTCTCAGGACGGTAACCGACCCATATCCGCCCCCAATTCCTTCAATCCGCAATATGCTCATGCGGACCGTCCCCCAAGATACGCCTCAATCACACGCTCATCCCGGATCACCTCCTGCGGGTCACCCTCCGCCAACACGGCACCCTGATTGAGCACTATGAGCCGTTCAGCCAACGACAGGAGCAAACTCAGCACATGCTCTATCAGGAGTATCGTCACTCCGCCTTTGTTGATCTTGACCAAATGCGCATTCAGTGCCGCTATTTCAGGTCGGGTCAGCCCCGAGGCGGGCTCGTCCAGCATCAGCACCTTCGGTTGCATCACAAGAGCCGAAGCAATCATCAATTGCTTGCGTTCGTAAACCGAAAGCGCTGTCGTCAGCATTCCGGCGCGGGCGCAGCCGATGCCCGCGGCCTCAAGCTGGGTTTCCGCTGCCTCCGCTGCTGCGCGCCGGTTCAACCCGCGCCCGTAAATTGCCGCCAGCGCTATGGTTTCTTTCGCCGTGAGGTCAGGGTATTCCGCGTCCTTCTGAAAGGTGCGTGCAAGACCCAGGCGGGCGATCCGGTGAGAAACCATGCGGGTAATTGGTTTTCCATCAAAGAGGATTTCGCCTGACGACGCGCCGAAGGGAATGCCGGTAACCACGTTGAAGAGGGTGCTCTTGCCGGACCCGTTGGGTCCGGCAATGCCCAGAAGTTCACCCTCTTCGACACCGAATGTTACGTCATCGACCGCTGTCAGGCCACCGAAGCGCTTGGTAACATGTCGAAGCTCAAGTACCGGCATGGCACCCCATTCGAGATGGTCGGGGCGGTGCTGCGCCGCCCCGCCAACTTCACTTCATCCATGCAGGTTCTGAAAACTCACCCGTGGCATACACCGGCGGGTAGAACAGCACCCGGTTGCCCTCATTGATCTGGTAAAACTGGATCGGAATGCCGTCGTTCGATTGAACTGCGAGATGCGTATCGGGATCGAACTGCACCGCACCCATGGCTGTTTGGGTATTGGACTCTCCAATCGCCCTGCCGATGGCAACGTGGTCGGACGGATCCCCAACCTTTTCCAGTGCGGCTGCATAGATCATCACCTGCTCATAGAGCGCCGGGCCGTAAGTGCCCGGCTCGTTTCCGTAGGCATCCTTGTACTTGTCCAATACCTCCCTGGCGCGCGGGTTGGTTGGCGTGTTCAGCACCCCGCCCAAGAGGTTGTAGACGATTCCCGAGGATTGCTCCTTCGTCAGTTCCAGAAACTCCGGAACCGAGGGGGCATACTGGATGAAGACAAGACTGTCGGTTGGGTCCTCATTGAATTGAGACACGAAGAGTGCTGCGTTGGATGACACGTAGTCCGTATTGATCAGCACCGCGGGCGGATCCTGCCGAACCTTGGCGAGGAAACCGCGCCAATCGTTGATCTCGCCAAAGGGCAGAAGGTCATTGACGATTACCTCCCAACCTGCGGCTGCAAAGCTCTCGACCATGCCATCGGCAATGCCCTTGGAATAGGGATTGTCCGAGGCAATGATGGCCACCTTCCTGTTGGGAAGGTCCAGTTTGCCATCTTCGGCAAGGCCCTCAATCACTGGCACAATTTCGGTGTTGTAGCCGGCATAGGACGGGGTCAACGACCAAACGGTGGGAAAATCGTCCGGCGAAGGTGAGATTATCCCTTCAGTTTGCGATGAGTTGGCAGATATCAAATAGACCATATCTTGCTCGGCCATCATTTCGATTTCAAAGTTCGAGCCCGAGGCATATCCGGTCATGATTGCACCCATATCCCGGTCGCCAAGCAGCCGTTCGGCTGCAGTGGCCACCGCATCGGCACTGCCTTCACCGACATCCCCCACAACCAGTTCGAACGAATAGCCGGCGACACCGCCCGCGGCATTCAACTCGTCGACGGCAAGTTGCGAACCATTGACCATCTCTTCGCCGTCCGCTGCGGCCTTGCCGCTCACCGGCGCAAGTACGCCGATCTTGACAACCTCCGCCATCGTCAATCCAGCGCTCGCCACCATCGCAATGGCAATCGCCGTTCCAAACAGTGCTCGTCTTTTCATCGTCTTTCTCCTCTTGGGTTCAATTCACACCGCACATGTCCAGCACAGTAGCGGCAATAACTTTCGTGGTTTCAATCAGGCTTTCGACCTCTACGCATTCGTTGTCTCCATGAAAGCCCTCTCCTGCTGGACCAAAGATAACTGGCACAACACCCTTGCCCGCGTAGTGGGCAGCATCAGTAACTGCTTCAAAACCTTGGATTTTTGGCTGCTTCCTTTGAATTGCCTTGGCTCTCTCGAATACCGCTTTCGTAAGCGGGTGATTCACCGGCGTATCCATGGGAGGGAAGTGGAGGTCCAAATAATTCCATTCGATCTGGGGAGGGCGGCCACGCATCCAGGGATCCATTGCCGCGAAGTGAGCCACAAAATCCTCAAACTCGGCCTTCACGTCCGAAAAACTCTCCTGAGGCATGAATTTGTAGTCCAACACCAGCGTAACCACATCCGATATCATCGCGGCATTGGTCATCACCGCCGGGTTCCCATCCTCACCCATGCCGGCACCGCCATGAATGGTGCCGGGGTTTATTGTGGCGAGACCAGCCGGCAGGAGAGGGTGATTTTGCGTCCGGCAGCGCGACGCCTCGAAATCGCGCAACGCCTGAATGAACCGGCTTGCAAGTTCGATCGCGTTGACGCCCGGCTCCAGCCGACCGGGAGTGTCGTGTTGCGGCCAGATCGAATTGAATCTCCAGCCCGCATGCGCCTGCTTGCCGAAAATTGTGACCTTGACCCAGGACAGGCCGCCCTCGGCAGGAATCACGTTGCCCCAAGTCGGCTCGGCGATGATGGCATGTTTGGCAAGTCTGCCCTTTTCAACCAGGTCGATTGCGCCAAATCCTCCTGCCTCTTCGTCCACGACCGTGTGGACCGAAAGGCGCCCGTTCAACTCCACTCCGACCTTTCGGATTGCGCGCGCCGCAGAAATGCAGGCTGCAACGCCCCCTTTCATGTCGACCGCACCGCGGCCCCAAACCCGATCAACTTCCAATTGGCCACCGAATGGATTGCGCGACCAAGCATTGGCATCGCCAACCGGCACCACGTCCACATGCCCGCAAAGGATCATGCTTTTTTCTTCGGTCCCCGGCAGATCGCCCGCGACATTGGGGCGGCCCGGCAATGCGTCCCAGCGCTCAAGGTCGAAACCCAGCGGGCGCAATTCCTCTTCGATCCGATCCTGCACATCGCTTTCGCGATTGAGCCCCTGTTCGACCTGAAACTTCGGATTGACCGAAGGGATGCGCACCAGATCTTGGGTCAGGGCCACCACATGATCCTTGTCAGCTTCAATCCGGTCGAGCACGGCCTGAATTGCACTATCCATCAGCACCTCCCTTAAGTTCGGCAACAATTTCACCGGTCGTGACCTGCCGACAGTAGCCCTTGATTGCACGCAGGGAATTGTCGTGCTGTTCCTGGCTGTAGCTCAGGCAGGCATCCGTAACCTGGGTTACCAGATAGCCAAGGTCGCAGGCGTCGCGAATCGCACTCTCCACACATTGTTCGGTCAAAAGTCCCGAGACCGCCAGCTGCCGCACGCCCAAGTTTCGCAATACATAGTCAATTTGTGTCGAGACAAAGACGGAGGAAGATGACTTGGGAAGCACAATTTCGTCAATTCCAGGTGCAATCTGGTCAATGACCTTGCCGTCCCAAGAACCCTTCGGAACGTTGAAACCGGTAATTTTATGGTCAAGTGATCGATCGCGCCCGTCAAGTGTCAGACTCTCAATTGTCGTATACATCACTTCCACCGAAGCTGCGCGGAAAGCGGACTGGATCGCCTGCATGTTCGGAATTACGCGTTCCTCAAGTTGGCTGAAGTACCAACCGTAATTGGCGTTGAATGCCTCAGGGGTGAGATCCTTGAATTCTGCCCCGTTCCTGTGGGCTGAAAAATTTTGAACATCGATGAACAAAAGTGCGGATTGGTCGGGCTTAAGGGGAACCTCTCGCGTGAGACTCATGTCAGTTCCCCCACGACATCCTTGATTGCGTTGGCCAGCAGCCCGGCCCAATGCGCAGCGCCACCGGCATGGTCGATCTGGTCGTTGCGTATCTCAATCAAGCAGTGCGGAAGGCCGCGTGCCTCGGCATGAACGGGAATGAACCAATCGGAGTCATCACCAATCCGGTAGGGTTCGTTGACCGCGATGTTCAAATTCGGGGAGGCACAGGAAAGAAACGCCCTCATCTGATTTGCCGTGTCCATGCTCCTGCGCGTGATGAAACCGGCGTGCCATGGTCGTTGCTTCCCGTTGAAATGCGGCGTGAAGGAGTGGATTGAGAAAGCGGCGCATCGTCGCCGTGCGCTGAACACTCCGGCAATTGCCCGGTCCATGGGATCAAAAATGGCAAGCCGCCGCGCCTGTATGTCCTCGGCGGTCAAGTTCCGATTTCCGTGGATTGTCTCGCCATCGCTGATCTCCGGAATGGAGCTTTGGCTTCCCGGCGGGCGATTTGCGTCAATGACAAGGCGGCTGTAGCGCTGCAAAATCAGCGGCGCACGCAGCAGGTCGGTCAGCCGGCGTGCCACGTCCCCGGCTCCTATGTCCCAACCGCGGTGACTGTTCAGCACCGCTTCGTCGATTCCCAATGTTCCAAGTGCGGCAGGCACTTCCGACCCCGCATGTTCGCACAGCAGCAGCAGCGGCACGTCGCTTTCGGCGTGAACCACCTCAACCGGTGCAACATCGGCCGGTGCAAGCAATGGAGAGAGTGACGCAGCCTTCATGTTCCAAGGTTAAGGAATTATTTTTTTCAATGTCAACATTTTTTTGTTGACTGAAATTTTTTTCTCATCATTCTTCAACCATGTCGATCCGCGATCAAATTGAACTCAATTCGGGTGCGCTGACGCAATCCGAGCGCAAACTGGCCTCGGCGCTGCTGGCGGACTATCCCTATGCCGGCCTCCATTCGATACAGGAACTGGCCGAACGGGCCGAGGTGTCGGCCCCCTCAATATCGCGCTTTGTCGCGAAGATCGGACTGTCCGGGTACCAGGAGATGCAACGCCGTTTGATAGCGGAGTTGGCGGAGGGTGCCCGCTCGCCGGTTGAAATTCACAGGACGGGCAAAAGGATTGAAGGTGGCTTTCTGGAGGAATTCATCGCACGCGCGGCGATACAAATGAATTCGGCAAGTGCAGCGATAACCCAAGCGCAGTTTGAACGGATATGTGCTTTGCTCTCCGAACAGAAGCGCAGTGTCTATGCAATAGGGGGACGGGTAAGCGACTCCATTGCGATGCATCTGTCGTTCCACCTGCGGCAGGCGCGCCAGGGGGTTTACCATCTGCCGCGCGATCCGGATGCCTGGCCGGAATACCTCTTGCGGATGAGATCGGGCGACATTCTCTTTCTGGTGGATTTCCGCCGTTACCAGCCCAAGCTTGCCCGGCTGGCACAACAGGCGAACCGCAAATGCAAGGCGCAGGTAATTCTGATGACCGACAAATGGCTGTCGCCGGCCACCCGGCATGCCTCTGAGGTGCTGGCTGTTCCTACCGAGACCGGGACTATCTGGGACAGCTACTGCGCGGCACTTGCGGTAACCGAGGCGCTGGTTACCCGCGTGGCTGAACAAAACTGGGACAAGACCCGAGCGCGCATCGAAGCCTGGGATGCCGCCGGTCAAACCGATCCGGAGACTGATTGATGCAACCCCTGATTTTTGCAGCGACCTGTGATTTGGCGGGAAAGGTGCGGGGCAAAGCCTTTCCGGCCGGGGATCTTAAAAGAAGACTGAGCCGGGGCGTCGGCTGGACGCCAACCAACGTCCAGATCAATTGTTTCGACGGAATTGCCGAAAGCCCGTTCGGAGCTTTGGGCGATTTGCTGTTGATACCGGATGCTGACGCCGAGGTTAGATCCGATTTCGGAAGTGTGGTCGAGCACTTCATGCTTGGGGACATCGTTACGCTTGAAGGCGAACCTTGGGAATTGTGCACCCGTTCGCTTCTGAAGTCCGCACTCGCCAGGCTGGAGCGTGTTGCCGATGTGCGATTGTTGGCCGCCTTCGAGCATGAGTTCCAGTTGAAATCCGAATTTGAGTTGGAAGGAGAGGCATACGGGCGCACCGGTT
This sequence comes from Paracoccaceae bacterium, assembly GCA_021296235.1. GTDB lineage: Bacteria > Pseudomonadota > Alphaproteobacteria > Rhodobacterales > Rhodobacteraceae > JAPOXR01. The sequence continues at coordinate 56,515 of JAGWAS010000015.1, forward strand.
TCGAAATGCAGAGGACCTTCTGTGAATCGCTCACGTCGCATGTCGCAGCCGCCGGACTTTCCACCGACAGCATCATGAAGGAATACGGATCAAACCAATATGAGTTGGTGATTGGGCCCGAGGAAGGAATCCGTGCCGCAGATGCCGCAGTCATCCTGCGCGAACTCACCCGCTCCACGGCTCGCCACTCGGGCGAGGCGGCAACCTTCACTCCGATCCGCGACCCGGCGAGCGTGGGCAATGGCGTGCATATCCACCTGAGCTTTCTTGACCGGAATGGAAATCCTGCCACATTTGACCCCGACGGCCCCTGTGGCATGTCCAGGCTTTCCGGTGCCTTCGCCGCGGGCATCCTGAAATATCTTGACAGCATCCTTGCACTGACCGCTCCATCGGTCATTTCGTATCTGCGCCTTACGCCGCACCGTTGGTCGGCAGCCTTCAACAACCTTGGTTTTCGCGACCGGGAGGCATCCTTGCGCATCTGCCCGGTTACAACGAAAGATCCCACCGCCGTTTCCAGGCAATTCAACATGGAATACCGCGCCGCCGATGCCGCTGCCTGTCCGCATCTGGCACTGGCTGCATTGGTGCACGCAGGTGTGCAGGGCATTGAAGAGGGGTTAAGTGCCCCCGTGCCCACCGAAGAGGACCTCTCGCTACTCTCAACAGAGGCTCTCAATGCGCGCGGCTTCGTCCGCCTGCCGGAAACACTGGAAGCCGCGCTTGGCAAATTTGGTGCCAACGCAACTGTCGCAGGCTGGTTTTCCGAACCGTTCGTGCAGGTTTACCTGGCTCACAAGGCCTCGGAAATTGCCCACCTCGCCGGGATGGACACTGCCGCCAAATGCGCCGCCTATGAGATGGCCTACTGATGTCGGGCTTTCCGTCGGATAAGGCACTTGTTCCTTTCGTCAGCGTTGAGAACATGCTGGCACTGATCCATCGCTGCGGAATTGACCGCTGTCTGATCGAACTTACCGACGCCATTGCTGCCGACTTTGCCCGGTGGCAGATGTTTCACAAGGCTCCGCGCGTTGCCTCGCATTCGGCGACAGGTGTGATTGAGCTCATGCCCATATCCGACGGCGTCAGTTATTCCTTCAAGTTCGTCAATGGTCATCCCTCCAACGTAAAGCGGGAATTGCAGACGGTAACGGCCTTTGGCGTTTTGGCATCGGTCGCGACGGGTTATCCCAAACTCTTTTCTGAAATGACGCTGCTTACTGCATTGCGCACCGCTGCCACCTCGGCTTTGGCCACCCGTATGCTTGCGCGTTCGGACAGCAGCACTGCAGCAATCATCGGCAATGGTGCACAGTCCGAGTTCCAGATTCGTGCACTTGCAGCCGTCTGCGGGATTACTTCGTTTCGCCTCTACGACATTGACAAACTGGCAACGCAACGGTGCGTGGCCAATTTGAGCGGCACAGCCTTGAAGCTGAAGGTCTGTGGATGCGTCGAAGCGGCGATTGAGGGGGCGGACGTTGTTACCACCTGTACGGCGGACAAGAGCCACCAAACGATCTTGACGGACAACCTTGTCGGCGCAGGGGTGCATGTGAACGCCATTGGAGGTGACTGTCCGGGCAAAACCGAGCTCCATCGCGATGTTCTGCTGCGATCGGACATTTTTGTTGAACATGCAGAACAGACCCGGATTGAAGGCGATATTCAACAGCTTGATCCCGATCATCCCGTAACTGAGATTTGGGAGGTCATGGCAGGAGTTGCACCAGGCCGCATTCGCGCTGATCAGATCACTGTTTTTGACGGGGTGGGTTTTGCCATCGAGGATTTCTCAGCCCTGCGTTGGCTCTGGTCCGCGGTTCAGGACACCACCGTTACTGAACAACTTGATCTGATCGCTGATCCGGACGACCCGAGGGATCTCTTTGGCATGATCCGCAGGTATTCCGAGCGGAACGGCTCGAACAGTCCCTCAACTGCTTCAACCATCAATTGAATTCACTTCAGAAACGTAAAACGAACTTCAACCACCGCTCTCCTTCCAGCCATTTTTCTCTACCGGCAGCCTGGCAGGAAATCTGCTGAACCAAAGACGTTTGAATTCCGAAGCAGGAGTTGGCGGATTGCGGTGCGTGTCTGATGAAGTGCCTACCGCTTGGGGAGGATGCCCCATCGCCAAGCTGCCGTCGAGCCCCTTCCAATTGAACACGAAAACAGCGCAAAATTTTGGATTTGACCACAACCGGCATGAAGCTCTTCGACCAATCCCGGGGTTGCGGCAACAGTGGTGGAATCGATGGGGCCGTGCACGCCGACGACATCCGGGCAGATCCGTTTGGAATGTGTTGTCATCCGGATCGGCTCAGAATTTCTGAAGTGAGTTGCAACTCCCGGAGAACACCCGAAGCCGATGGCCAACATTCCGAGATACTGCAGGCCGAAAAGACATCGCTTCCCCGACCCTTGACAGACTCGATACGAACTCACGAAACGGCTGCCAATGAAGGTTCGGTTTCCGCAGGCACCCGGTTTCCTCACCTCGTCCCGGTCCGGAACTCAACCCAATCCAGCCAACCGGCACATGTGCCATGCCAAGGCACGATTGCTCGACATGACCGGAAATCCGAGCTCTTGTGTCAACCCGGCCAGCACATCCGCCGTTCGCAGATTGGTGCAGGACAGGAACATCCCGTCTACATTCGCCCTCTCAGCCAGCTTCGTGGCCGCCGCCCAAACCGAGTTGGGTGAAATCCGTGCAACCCGTGCCTCCTCGGCCACACCAAACGATCCAAAGACCGGCGTTTCTATGCCTTCCTCCGCCAGCGCCTTGCGCAACCCCTCGTTGACGTCCTCAACATAAGGCGAAAGCAACGCCAACCGGCTCAGCCCCTTGTCACGGCATTGGGCGACCACCGCGCTCAGCGGATCGGTTACGTGGGCTGTCTCGCACCCTTCCCGAATCAAATCGGCCACTTTCCCGCCACCAATCACCGAGGCTCCGGAGGTGCATCCGTAGCCGACCGCATCGAACCGAACCGCCCGAGGAAACAACGCAGCCGCCGAAGTCAGCGTCTTGCCCATTTCGGTCAGTGTTTCACGCGTTACCTTGAGCCCGCTGGGCACCCGGCTCACATAAAGGCTCACTTCCGGATCGAATATCAGTCGGCGCAGCTCCTGCTCGATCGTTTCATCAGCCTGCAGCACGATCAGTCCCAGCGCTGCCTTTACCCCTATCGGACCAGTCATCTCATGGGAAAAATCGCTCATCCTGAGCACTCCAGGTTCGCCATCTCGGGCCCCAACGGCGTTCCGTGCCACTGCGTTCCGCTCTTGGCAATCACAACATTCCCCTCATGCACCATCAATCGACCACAGCATTTTGCAACTGCCGGTTTTGGCGTTGCGAACCTTACGGGTGTGATTACCGTTTGACTGCAGGCCATTACGAGGTTGTCCTGCGCAAGCAATTGCGGCAGCGCCAAGATCCAAGCCGGGAATTGCAGGAGAACTGCGTCCTGCGCTCCATCTCCTTGGCCGCCTTCCATCAACCGCCACTCCAACTTCCAGCAACAGGACTTCCCTGCGGATTGCGGACCAACAGTTAACTTTCCCTCAAGGACGGTTCAGGATCTTTCCGTCCCTGTCAAAAAAGTGAATCCGATCCTTGTTGAACCGAACATGGACGGTTTCCCCGGCACAAAGCGGATGCTCGGGCGAAGTTCTCATCGTGAGAGGCAAATCGGAGCCATCAAACTGAAGATAAACCAAGGATTCCGCACCCAGCTTCTCAATGATCTCGACCGTTGCCGGAAAATCACCTTCTTCCGGTCCGGCAAGCTCAAGATGCTCCGGCCGGATTCCGATTGCAGTTGCTCCGGCAACTTGGCAACCGTCCAGTTCAATACTGGCGGAACCTGCCCCAAGGGATGTGCAATTCTCCGGGCCGTGCTCGTTCACATCAATGAAATTCATTGCCGGAGAGCCAATGAATCCGGAGACGAACCTGTTTGCGGGGTGGTCATAGAGATCAATCGGCGAGCCGACCTGTTCAATTCGGCCCCGGTTAATGACCACGATGCGGTCAGCCAGCGTCATTGCTTCCGTCTGATCGTGGGTTACGTAGATCATTGTTGCGCCAAGGCGCTTGTGGAGCCGTGCGATCTCAAGGCGCATTTGCACCCGCAGGGCGGCATCAAGATTTGACAGCGGCTCATCGAACAGAAAAACCTTTGGATCCCTGATGATGGACCTGCCAATTGCCACGCGTTGGCGTTGGCCACCCGACAATTGCCGCGGTTTGCGCTCAAGCAGATCCTCAATCTGGAGGATGCGGGCTGCCTCTGCGACCCGCCTGCCAATTTCCTCCTTTGGAAGTTTTGCCAAGCGAAGCCCGAAACCGATATTGTCTTCGACAGTCATGTGGGGAAACAGGGCATAGGACTGAAACACCATTGCCACACCCCGTTTCGAGGGCTTCATGCCTGTTACATCCGCTCCGCCGATAAAAATCCGGCCGCCGCCCGTTTCCTCAAGTCCGGTGATCAACCTCAGCAGGGTCGATTTTCCGCATCCGGATGGCCCAACAAAAACGACAAACTCACCGTGTTTTGCCGCGAAATCAACTCCATTGATCACCTGAACATCACCAAAGCGTTTGGAAACATTTTCAAGGCGCAGATCTGCCATCGTTCAACCCTTCACCGCTCCCATCGTCATCCCCTTGATGAAGTAGCGCTGAAAGAAAAGAAACACGATCAGCGTCGGAATGCTTGCAATCAGGGACAGGGCACCCTGCACACCCCACGCAACGGAATACTGCCCCTTCAGGTTCACGATTCCGATCATGATCGTTCGTTTTTCATCGGAATTGGTGAATATCAGAGGCCACAGAAAGTCGTTCCAGATCCATGTGAACTGAAGTGTCGCCAGCACCGCAATTGCCGGCAGGCTCAATGGCAGCGCCACCCGCATGAGCACCTGCCATTCATTTGCGCCCTCCAGAATCGCCGCTTCCCGCAGAGCGTTGGGAACGGTGGCAAAGAAGTTGCGCATGAGCAGCGTGCAAATTGGAATTCCCAAGGCCGTGTGCACAATTATGATTGGCCACAGGGTGTCGATCAAACCCATCGTGTTGAACAGCCGAAACAGCGGAATGAGAATGACCTGAGGCGGGAAGAACATGCCCGAGACAAGAATCAGGAACAAGACGTCGCTTCCCCTGAAAGGCAGTTTCGAAAACACGTAGCCCGCAAACACACCAAGCGCGATTGAGGCCGCAGTCGCAGGAACTGTAACCAAAATGGTGTTCAGGATGTAGCGATGAACTGCCGGGTTGGCGATGACTTCACCAAAGTTGCCAAGGAACAGCGTGTCCGGAATGGTCCAAAGCTCGCCAAATGCAATGTCGCGCGTTGTCTTCACTGAAGAGAGCAGAACACCAAGCGTCGGTGCCAAAAACAGCACGGCGAGACACACAAGGCAGACAACAATCACAGCAGGCCAAGGGTTGAAGTCCCTTAACGGACGGTCGATGGCAGCCGCGTCAACCATAGATCTCATCCACCCGGCGCAACTGGCGGAAGTAAATGCGGATTATGGTCAGGGCGATCAGAAACAGAACCACCGAAATGGCGCTGCCGTAGCCCATGAGATATTTCTTGAAGGACTCGTTGTACATGTGCATCGCCAGCGTGTCCGACGAGTGGAAGGGACCACCGCCGGTCATGATGTAGAGAATGTCGAAACCCTTCAGCGAGTTGATGACGCTCAATGCAATCACCACCACGGTGGCCGGGGTCAGCAAAGGAATGATCAGCATGCGGATGCGTTGCCACGCCGTTGCGCCTTCGATTTCGCAAACCTCAATGAGATCCTCCGGGATTGATGTCAGTCCCGCAAGATAGATCACCATCGAAAGCCCGGTTTGCTGCCAAGCCCATGCAATGATGACCGACCCCAGCGCCGTATCCGGCTTGGCAAGCCATGGGTAACGGAATTCCTCCCCGCTGACGAGACCAATGACCGTGTTCAGCAAGCCCCAGTCCGGTTGGTATATCCACACCCAAATTTGACCCACCACGACAGCCGACAGGCAAATCGGCAGGTAGAATATCGATTTGAACATGGTGCCGCCGGGCACCCTGCTGTCAATGAGAAGCGCAAGACCGAGCCCCAGCAATGTCGGCAGCAGGATGGCAGCAACCATCCAGATCACGGTGTTTATCGCCGCGTTCAGGAACAGCTTGTCGGTAACGATCTTGGCATAGTTGGAAAATCCGACATAGTCGAATTCACGGTTGAATCCGTTCCAGTTGGTGAAACTGTAGTGAAATGAACTGAGAAGCGGCCAGATCACAAACACGGTGAATACCGCAACCGGCGCCGCAAGCAGAACTGTCCGCCAAAATCTGTTGCTTTGTTCCATACGCCGTGCGCCGCAAAAAATGGGGGAGCGGGATCCGGCCCGCACCCCCTTCAATATCAGCGAACGCTCAGTTGCTGAAAGCGGCCATTGCACTTTCCTGCGTGTCAGCCAGCAATGCTTCGTAGTCTGATGGATCATCCATGAACTGGGCAAACATAGAAAGCCCCACTTCAGCCACCGGTGGAGGCGTTGCCAGATCATAGTTGAACGCAAACGCTTCGGCCGCCGCCACGGCAGCAGATGCCTTCTGCATAACCGAATTATAGGCCGAAGGATCGACATTCACGTTGCCGGACAGGGCACCTTGGACGTTGGCCCATTCGACTTGTGCGTCGGTGTTGCTGATGAAATACGCAAGCCAAGCCTCGGCTCCGGCCACGTTCTCTGCATTGGCGGAGACTACCCATCCGTCAACCGGTCCCACGACTGCATTCGGAACACCTTCCGTTATGGTCGGGAACTCGAAGAAGTCATAATCCTCGCCCGGCACCATGCCGTTGCCGTTCCAGTAGCCGGTAATCCAGGTTCCCATCAGGGTCATTGCGGCCTCGCCCCGAGCAACACGATCGGAGGCATCCGTCCAGCTGTCGGCATTGGCGTTGGGCACAAAGCAACCTCGATTGATCAGATCCGTCCACATGGCCATGGCATTCATGACCTCCGGATCATCATAGGACGCAGTCCCGTTCATCAGGTTCGCCCGATAGTCCGGACCGGCGGTACGAAGAATAAGATAGTCGAACCAGAATTGGGCTGGCCAACGGTTCTTGGAGCCCAGGGCTATCGGCGCAATTCCCATGCCCTTGAGATTTTCGCAGAGATCAAGGAAACCTGCCCAGTCCGACGGAAAATCGGTGACGCCGGCATCGTCCATCACCTTCTTGTTGTAGAACATTCCGGCGTAGTGGTACCCTGCCGGGACAAGATAGCGATTGCCGTTGTACATTGTTGCACTGTCGGCAAGAGCTTGCGCGATCACATCATCCATGCCTTCACGCTCCCACATGCCGTCAATGGGCGTCAGGCTGTTTGAATCGACCACAAACTGAACCCTGGCACCTGCCCAATAGCTGAATACATCCGGCAGGCTTTGGCCAGCCGCCCTTACCAGGATATCGGTCTTGAAGTCCTCATGACCAACCGGGCTGTCCTTCATTGTGTATCCGGTTTCCTCGGCAAATTTGCCGGCAATCGAGTCGATCGCCGCCTTGCCGAGTTCGCCGGTGAAATAGTGACTGATCGTCACGTCCCCTTCGGCGGACGCCATTCCGGGTATGGACAGCGTCGAAATCGGCAACACTGCCGCGGCCAGAAGAAATCTACGTTTTGTAATCTTCATTTCACTACCTCCCTTTCGCAAGAGTTCCAAGGAACGGATCATAGACAACGAATTCGGAAACCACAATAAATCGGCCAGCTCTCCGGTGTACAGAACAGCACAGGCCGATGACTACAGAACGAAACCTTGCGAAACCTCACTTGCGGAAGGGAATCCAGCCGTAAAGGAATCCGCCGAAACGCCGAAGCTGAACCTGTCCCTTTGTCCCAGCGTCCGGAATGCCCAACATGCTTGTGAACCCGCAACAACGGCGTAAGCTGGGGCGATTGGAGTCTGAATTGGGGGCAGCGAATGGCCGACAGAACCATCGGAGTGGGAATCGTGGGAACAGGGCGGATTTCCGACCTTCACGCAATGGAGTATCTGCAAAATTCTGGTGCCCGAATTGTCGCTCTCTGCGACCGCAACGGGGACCGGGCCAGGCAAAAGGCACTGCAGTGGGGAATTCCAGACGTTGCGGTAACCGACGACCCATCACAGATCCTGGCCAATCCGGCGGTGGATCTTGTGGAAATCCTTGTCCCGCATGATCTTCACCTTGAAATCGCCCTTGACGCAGCGGCTGCGGAAAAGGCCGTGTCGCTGCAAAAACCGATCTGCGTTTCCCTGGAGGAGGCTGATCGCCTGGTCGAGGCTGTCCGGGATGCGGAACGGCCATTCAAACTGTTCGAGAATTTTCTATTCTTTCCGCCAGTTCTCAAGGCGGCACAATTGATCAAAGAGGGTGCGATCGGGGAACCTCTGTCAATCAGGATCAAGAGCAATCCGGGAACCAGCCAAACAGCGTGGGAGATTCCAATCGATGCCGAGACCTGGCGGCAAAGCGGGACAAGATCCGGTGGCGGGCCTTTGGTTTTCGACGACGGACACCACAAATTTGCCCTTGCCTGGCGCTTCATGGGGGATCCGCAAGAGGTTCATGCGTTCATCGGCAACACGGACCGGGGCGATGGGCTCTTTTTCGACGCTCAGTCAATTGTTTCGTTTCGGTTTCCAGGTAACCGGATTGGCAACCTGGAGGTTGTCTATTCACCTGAACTTGAAATCCAAACTCGTCACTATGCTCAGGATGACAGGGTCGAGATCACCGGAACACGGGGCGTTATCTGGATCAATTGCGGTCACGGACGCTTGGCGGATGCCATGCCGCTGGCGGTTCACAGCGAGGGCCGCACGACCAAGTTTCCGGATGTCGAAACCGGATGGGAGCAGAGCTTTATTCTGTCGACACGTCATTTCATTGATGTCGTGCGGAATGGCGGCAAACCGGTACTCACCGCCGATGAAGGACGACGGATTCTGCGCTTTGCCCTGGCAGCCGAACGCTCTGCCGCCGAAAACAGAACAATCAGGTTGGCCCCCCGTTGAGGAAGAGCACGCTGCGGTGCAGATTCCAAGATATCCGCTGTGAATGGATTGAACATCCGATTGATTTTCGCAGTGCATTCTTCAATGTCTGGCCATTGGGGATCCACCTGACGAATGGCCAAATGTTCCTGAACCATTCCCCGTCCAAAACCACGTTGAGTGCAAACGCCAATTGTGCAACCAATGTCGATCAAATCGCGGGCCCGGATTTGATCAGTGTCTGAACCATCAGCCAAGGCTGTCGTGTATCTGACCGGCGATTGAGGCTTACGCGAACGATACAGTCAAACTGCCGGAACATGAGCATGGACCATTCGAACCACGCGCTGGCCACTCGCTTCCTGGACGTGGTTGAACACGACATCATTCCTCTAACGAGGGAGGGCGTGGAGCGCGGCGACAAAGTTTTCGGCGGTGCGATCCTCCAAAAGTCGGATTTGTCCCTCGTCATCTCCGCCACCAACCGCGAGACCCTGAACCCGCTCTTCCACGGTGAGGTAGCAACACTGAATGCGTTCTTTGCCCTGCCCGAGTCCGCGCGCCCTGTGCCCGCGGATTGCCTGTTCCTTTCAACCCATGAACCCTGTTCCATGTGCCTGTCGGCCATAACCTGGGCCGGCTTTGACAATTTTGTGTACCTCTTCGGCTATGAAGACACTCGAGATGCCTTCAACATTCCCCATGACCTGAAAATCCTGAGTGAGGTTTTCCGCATCAGGAACGGCCAATATGCCCGCCATAATGCATTCTGGCGAAGTCAATCGATTGGCGATCTCATCGGAGACAAGAACGAAGAACTGGAGATGAGGGTACGATACGTCAAATCGCTCTATGACGATCTCTCCACCGTGTATCAATCATCGAAGCGGAGCAGCAACATCCCGCTAAGCTGACGAGTGAAGTTGCGATGCGACCTCCGGGCAGAAGGATTGTTGCATGCGGATGTTTCCGCAAAATGATACTTAGCACTCAACGGGTGACAGTGATCCTGCAGCGACTGCTCACCGAAGCTCCTGTGCACGGGAGTGCGCTGACAAGCAAGAAATCATGATTTTGTCCAAAATTGATCCACCTGCCGGTCCCTTTGGATAATCTGAACTGTTGATGACACGGAACGGCAGACTGCCGATCACAAGCGATCTCGACCCATTCGAATGCCGGAAGTCATGAATTCGCACATCGTCAATTCTGAAATGCAGCCGCAGATTTATCCCAGCCGAATTGAGAGTTTTATCAGGCTCAGAGCGCACGCAGCGATCTTTCGAGATCGCGGATCAGTTGTTCACAATTCCGGTTGACCAGCCTAACCGTGTCCACTCCCAAATTCGCAAGGTCGAGGACTTTGCGACTGTCGGACATGCTGCCTGCTCTTGCAATCGCTGCTTCAACCTGGATGTGAAGGGTGCAGCGAGGTTCCGCCGCCTTGACCATCGGCATCACCTCATCGGCAAATCCGACGCCGGAGACAATCGAAACCCTGCCGATATCCCTGTTTCTGACGACCCGCCGACCGGCGACGACCCCAAGGTAACCGCTTCCGAATCTTGGTTTCATGATTTCCTCGCTGAACCTGATATATGCTTGACGCGGCGTCAAACCGCCGAATTGGGGCGCAGGCAAATCCTTCATATCCTCAAAATGAAGCGGCGGCAGATTGGTCCCGAGTCCATAGTGGTCATGCGTCATTCTCTTGAGATTGTTGGACAGGGCAAAGTGATCGCCGTCAAGCCACCCCTTCAGGCAATTGCCGGCACGGTTCTTGCCGGCACGCGGTGGCCCTGAGACAAGGATCAACTGATATCCGAACTGAATTTCGGTCACTGCTGGCCGGTGCCATTCTGAGTCCGCGTGCAGAACGAACCATTTGCCATGTGCCTGACGGGTCGGTTTCGCTTTCGCCCGGCTACATGAAAGGCAACGGAAGTGTCAGTGCTGAATTCCATCTCAACATTCCACAATTCACAGACCGGCGCGCCAATTTCCGCCGCTGAATTCCGGAATGCCCGTTGGAACCAAATCCGTCTCATGTCTCTGCTGCTGCGGCAATGTGCGACAATTCCATCTCTGGCGGAAGTCCGCCATGTTCCTCAATAATGCGGGTCAGGGAATTGACACTGTTGCGGTTAACGCCATCCGTGAGCATGTCATGACCTTCGATCGCATTCAAAACGCGCTCCAATCCGTCCGGGTGTTCCGGCCAAGACAGCCTTAGCAGGGTTCTGCCGTTGAAATCGGCCTCCAATTGCGGAACCCCCTTGAGGAACGACCGTTTGGCATTAACGAATATGTTTCTGATTTGTCTGCTGTCCTGCCAAGAAAAATTGGAAAAGCGGACGCTGAATTCCGGCCTCTCGCGCCTGCCGATCCATATCGTCAGATTGTTGAGACTGCGCCCTTCCAATCTTTCGGCTGCGAGGCCGACGGCAACCCTGCAGGAAGGCACGATCGCCGGCAGGCGATCAAGATCGACCTTTGACCTGTCCACCACAATGCCGCGCCGCATTTGACCTTCCATTTCGCGAAACAGACTCATGGTTCCGAGCTTGTGGCTCTGAGCCTCAGTGATCGCCGCCAGCAGATTGCCGCTTAGCACCTGCACCGGGTAGCGCCGACCCAAATTGAGCTGGTTCGCAAATTCCTGCATATGCAATTCGTTCACGCCCATTGAGAGGCCGGGGTGAATCCGCAGACCGTCCGGCCATGCCGCCAGCAGGCGCTTCAGCGTGTGAATCTCCGGCCTTCCGTCCCCAGGGCATACGGTCCGAACCCGGTAGGCCTGCGGAAGGTGCAGATGCTCTTCACGAGGCATGGTCAGCTTTACCACGGTTCGCAGAAGCCCGCTTATACCGCCATCCTCCCCGTCAATCTCCAAAACCACTCCTGGCCGGATCAATTGCAGCAGTTCAATGAATTTAACCAGGAGCGCATGACGGTTCCTGAGCAGATGAAATCGGTTCGGAGTCGCAAGCGCCTCTGCGATGGTCATTCCCGAAGGAACCAAATGTGCCAGAATTGTCGGCATCATCGTCTCAATGCGAGTTGCGTGGTTCGAAAATCCATCGGTTCCGTCGGTGATCCTCGACCTTTCAACCATCTGCAGCAGTTGGTCCCCGGTTATGGGCTCGTCATTCATGTGGTGCGTTCCGGTTGAAATGTAGAGCGGCGCAAAGAAGGCCGAGGTCTCCAGATCGGAGATTTCGGTTTCAACTCCGGAAAACAACGTCGTCGCGTGAATCTCGACCTCTCCCGGCATTTCCTTCGGCCGCAGAGGGTTTGAATTCCGGCTTTCCAGTTCCTCAATAATCGCTTCGAATTCAATCGTGATGAGGTCCACAAGGCGTTCCTGGTCAGCGGCCGACAACACAAGGGATCGCGTCAGCGCCTTGTTGGCGATTGACTCAACCAAGCTCTTCGATGCCCCGGAATCGAACATCATCCAATCAAATTGGTTTTCGTCACCTTCATTGTCTCCCGAAAGAAACTCCGTGAAGCCAAGACGTCTCGCCAGATCCGGGTTCGAGCGCAGGATTTGCGCGGTCGCCCGATCTCCGACTCTGTTCAGAAGATCAGGAACATCGTCCATGAGCAGCGGATGAGACCTGTTTCCGTCGACACTGGCCCCAAGTGCCCTCAATTTTCGATTGCGCTGCTGGAGGATCCGCATTTCCGGAATGAGCCCGGTCAATACGGAAACAATTCTTGGTTTGGCAATTTGGCCGTAGCGGTTTCCGCGTCCCTGCGACTGTATGTATTTGATGATGTCAACCGGTGTTTCCATCTCAATCAGCGTGCGGGGCCGCGGGTCGCCGAAATCCGGCGAAGCGTGATAGGAGCCACCGGTTGCGCCTGCTGAATTGTAGATCAGAACGTCAATGCCTCCGTCATTGAAGGCATCCACAACGGACCTTCGGTCGGACGCGCTGCGCCGAACAATGCGCCGATCCCTGTAGGCCAGGCTGCGCCCGGAGATCTCGCCGGCCACAAAGCCCAATTCAGCAAGCTTCTCAATCACAGAGTCGACCGGCGAAGCCGGAAGGTCGTCGGGCATCTCGGCAATCATGGAAGAAAGCCGGTGCGAAATGTTCCCAATCTCCCGGTCGCGCTGCCTTGCATCCTGAATCTGGTCATCAAGCTTGATTCGGAAAATGCTCTCTGCAACCCTTGCTATCTGATCCGACAGGGAGAGCTTCACATCGGGCGACGCCTGATTGTCGGCAGCAAGCTCATTGAACAGCGATGCCCCCGTGGAGTGGAAGGTAATCAGGGGTTTTCGGCCTTCATTGAGTTCGTTGACCGCCTCTTCGACAACCTGATCCACCTTGATGGCGTTTATTGTTACCCTCGCCAGCCGAACCAGAGGGCTGCCAATGGCACCGGAATATTGAAATAGTGCGTTGCATTGCGTGCGGGCAGTTTGCTCATCAACCCCATCATTGATCATTTGAGCATATCGTTGGCTCTGTGCCCTTCCGACGAGGGCACCGACCCGAAGCGATGCATCAATCATGAGTTCAACCACCGGGGTCATCCGGTTCATGATCTCCTGATACGCGGCGATGCGGCCGTCGTCCGGCAGCCTGTATTCAAACTCCAGATTGGACAGGTCGTGATCTCTGCGGAGGTAGGTGCCATCCTCGCCCAGCATGGTGGCGAAGCTCTCTTGCGCGGTTTCCCCGCCGGGAGCCAAGTCTGCCAGAATCCTGTCAAGCCGGCCGCCCTCGGCATCAGGCAAAAGTGGAATGTAAAGGTTCGCGCCGGCCGGATTTCGCATGGGCGTTGCAGTGGCATAGACGACGTTCCTGCGTCCGACCAATTCGATCATGTTCCTGACCGCCTTGCCGGTATTGGAAGAAGGATTGATGGCGTTGTGGGACTCGTCGAGGATAAGAAGCGTATGCACATCGGGTGCAGTCGAGGCCCAAGTTGCGGCGGGGCTGTCCGGACCGCGGCTGAAAAGGCTGTAGTTGGTCAGGATCATGTTGCAGCCCGGAGGCCACTCGCCCGACTCGAAGACCACCTTCCTTTTGGCTGCCGCAAGAGCCGTGTAGCACTCCGGCCGTGACGTCTTGCCGGGCGGAACGCCCGACGATGCAATTGTCGGCAGGTTCACCGGCTTGCCGGCAAGAACCACCGGCCTTATTTCGGCAAGGGCACCAACCGCTTCAAGATCCCGCCAGACATCCGGAATGTTGATCTCGGCATTCTCAGTCAAGTAGAGAACCCTCCCACCCTCGCGAATGTGCAGGCGAGCCATTGCCGCAAGGCTGCGTCCCTTGCCGATGCCGGTCTGGTCGCCGAGCAGGAACCCGCGATTCCTGGAACTTGCGGAATTTCGCATTGCCACCGCATCGACCTGCTCGGCCGTCAGCACCGATCCCAGCAGTTCAGGTGAAATGCCGAGGGAATTGGCAACTGCTGTGTCGACACCTCCGAGTTTTTCGCAATCGGCGGCGACTCGTTGCAACGCCTTGGCAGTGGCACCGTCAAGCGATTTGGGAATCATGGTGAAGGGAGTAGTGGTCTGCGAAAGAGCCACATAGGGCCGCTGCCTCTCATTGTCCTCAAGCACGGACTCTCGTTGTCCGGCTGCTTTCCCAATTCCGCGATGCCAATCCCGGATCTTGCGCCGGGATCGAAGAATCTCAGTATGCAGCCTGTCCAAATCGTCCCTGCTGAACACCGAAAATGTACGGAGTGCCGCAAGCGGCAAACCTTCACTCAGCTCCGGTCGCCGTTCCCCGACCATGAAGAGGGTAACCGGTTCCTGTTCATGCCGACCGGTTGCAACAAGCGGGGATATCTCTGCAACCGTCTCCAGCGCGTAGCTCTTTCCGACCACCGATCTTGTTGTGGTGGCCTGTGCGCTTTCGGCGGATCCAGAAACAATCAACGTGCTGGACCCGTCATCACAACGGCCAGCAAGAATGTTGATCACCCTTTCACGAATTCCGGAAGCGGGTCCGGTGGTAAGGTCGCAGAGCTGATGCGAGACGTTTCCGCTTGCCTTCAAAAGCGGGGTCGCCAAGCCAAGCCTGCTGTTGCCCAAGAATTCAATCTCGGATGCAGTGATGTTGAGGCGCCTCAGAAAGATCAGCAAGCTGGCCGATGGGTTGAGTCCTTCAACGTCGGATCGATCCGGATCAATCACGGCGTGAGAGTTCTCGGCGAGCTTCATTGCCCTGCGATAGCTGTCTCGGGAGCCGTCCTCCTCCAAGGTCGCCTCAACGATTTGCTTTAGAAGCTCCTTCCGCAGCGCAATGGCCGCATCGAACCGGTCTTCCCGAACATCCGCCCCGGGCAGCGTCTCCTGCGCTGCAATTGCCACCCGCTGGAAATCAATCTCGGATACAGAACCAGTTTCCGCCATCGCCAAGAGGCCCGCGGCAATGGCAGGCAGGTCTCCGATCCCTTCGGACCGCAGGAATTCCGTCGCAAATTCACTTCCGGATTCACGAATGAATTCCGGTTTTCCGGCTTCGTTTCTGACCTTTCTTGACCGGAAGCCATTTGCGTCTCGAAAGACACCCTCACCCCGAAAATTCCTGCCAATGAACTCTGGCCGCTGCGACGTCGCAATATTTCGGTAGCTGTTGGCCTTTCCCTTGTCCGGCGCAGTGTAGTCGATTGTCCAAGGATAGGATTCGAGCTTTTGCCGGGGCATCGTGTGAATGACCCCGCCGAGCATCTTCGCCAAGGCATCGGCATCAAACCGTGACCGGCGGGCGGGTGCCATCAAATAGAGATCACCCGTGTCCCCGAATTCCAGGAAGCCCGCTTCAAGCGCAAGGCGCCTGACCTCCCTGCGCCTGCCTCGGCTTGTGAACTGAAGGAGCAGGCCCTTGGCGCCACTGGACCGAACCATCCTTCTCAGCACGGCGCAATTGTCGTTGAAGACCACCCATTTGATGGATGCATCCCCGGAAGCGGGTCGCTTTGACACGCTCACCCTCCAACTGGAAGGGCTTCAAGCCGGCGATGCTGCCCCGATTGTGGCCGCAAGCCCCAACCGGCCGACCATCAAAAATCCAAATGTCCGCCGTCTTCCGGTTCGATCCTATCGTTCACTTCCCTGAACACACCTTCAACGCGCTTGGCACTTTCAGGACCGGAGGGTGCCTTCTTCGCATGTTCGGCGACATTGTCAATCCCGATCCCGGGCGAAACACTGCTGTCCGGACCATCGGGAAGGACTTCGAGAGCATGCGCAACAGCCCGCGAAATCGTTGCATGAAATCGCGACACCGCCTTCGGATCGGATGGGGTCGGAACAGCATTCCTTGGCACCGCCGCGCTCATTGTCCGGGCCTTCGCCAGAAAGCTGCCGGCGGACGGATCCGCCCCGTACGGCTTGAGCACTGCCGTCGACACCGCAAACCCGTATCTTGCGACACGTGGAAGCGTAATCCCCATATTGCTGAAGAAGCGTTCAACATCGCAGTTCCAGACACCCTTCCAGCCGATTGACGCAAATGCCGATTTGGCATTGGGATGAGCCTGCGCAAGAAAGGCGGCCTCCAGCCGGGCCGCATCAGGGGAATCCAGGCGCCGGAGCGTACCCTCGATTCTGGCACCCAGGCCTCCGGTCTGAAAGCTCTTCAGCGGGATTGCACTCCTTAGCCCGAGATCCATCGACTCGGCGACCTTCGAACCGACTTTCACCACCTCCATCGGAATGACGTCGATCACCCCTCCGGCCTCATAGACCTGCCTGAACTTCGAAACCGGATTGACTGCAAAGAACCGCTGCAGCGCTTCATCAACCGGAGCCGGTTCACCGTCGCTCCAGCCGCGCAGTGCTGACAGGGTCTTTCTGCTGACACCCTGCTCGGTCTGTAAAACAACTGCCAACGCCGCAGCACCGGAACACTTCATAGCTGCAGCCAGTGTTTCGCGCATGGCCCCCAGTTCCGAGGTTTGCTCGGATCCACCCATGTGCATCAGGAATCCGTTGTAGATGGTTGCGCCGTTCGATCGGAATTGCCTGACACTTCCGTCGGCGCCAATTGATGGAGAAACCTGCATCGGAATTCCTGCCCTCAGGTCGGCACCGGGATCACCCATCTTGTTGATCCATTGTGCGGTGAACCTGCCACCATCAACCCGAAGGTTCTCAAGTGCGAGATAACCTCCCGGTGAAGTCCGAACCATACTCGTTTCGTCCTGAAGATCCGCAACGGTCGAAACACTCGAATTGGTGGGGGTGATGCGCGTCCATGCATCAATTCGCCTCCCGTCCAGTTGCCCACCCATTACGGTTCCGGAAATGACGCCAGGATGGCAATCTTCGCAAACGGCATCGCCATCGTAGGATTCCACCCTGAGCACGATATTGCCGATCGGTCGCGACGGACCCGCCGGCGTTGCATTTGAAACTCTTTTCATTGATTGCCTCTTCCGGTCTGCGCGGGCTTGACCGCCCGATTGACCGGGAGACTCTTCGGGTCAGCCGGTGAAAATCGAAAGCGCAGCTGTCACGATTGGCGCATTCCCTGTTGAAAACCCTTCGAGTGCATTGGCTGAGGCACCTTCTGCGCCTCCATGTTTCTCACACTCTCGAAAGCCGTGCGGGCATGGTCCGGCAGGTTTAGTCCGGCTGCTGGTTTTGGAAATGCAACGTCAAAGCCGGGCCGGAACGAGTCGGCCCAACTGTCGCGTTGCGGATGCGACTGATGTGGACATCAGCGATGCAGAGGCACGGAACTGCCGTTCTCCTGAACCGTCTCCCACGCCAGCGGCAGCACCGACCCATTTTAGGATCCGGTCCGGAAAATCCGCAATGAGGGAAAAACTCCTTTCAATGATCACAATATGTGCCGCGACGGAAAGAAAGCCGGTGGCAATCAGCCCAAATACCCCAACTATCGGGGAGGCGGAAACAAGAGCGCCCATGGCGAAGTGCATGCCAAGGTCGAGCAGCCCTGCAACAACCCGGTAGATCACCATGCCGAGAAAATATCCCATGATCATGAGTGCCGGGGTGAGCACGAGCGCAAGCAGCATGAGCCAACCCTGACGGCCGGCATCCCCTGAGATGCCGTCGCCGTCCAGCCGAAAATGCATCAGGGCCCAAAGGGTCGCAGCAATCACCGCCTCGGCGACAAGGAGGAAGTATCCGGCGATGCCAAGAATCCAGTAGATGAACGGAAGCATCGGAATGATGAAAGATTGCGCAATCCCGATCGCCGCCATTGGAGCGGCGATCATGAACACAATTGTCGTTCCGGCACCACCGGAGAAAAGTGAAACCGTTGCACCACCAAAGATCAGGACACCTGCCGCCTCAAGGAACCAGTTGCCCATGTTGACCAGTCCAACGATCGGATCGCGGCCAAAACCGGCGGGTGAGAGCATTCCCAGAAGAGATTCAATGTCGTCGGCAAACCCGACCTGCCAAATGCGGCCGAGAAGGCCGGTCGGGCCGGCAGGCAATGCATCTTCAATGATCCTGCCGGGCAAGCCCATGCCGAGCGGTGCCAGCCTCGCTGCAGCGGACTCCAATCCTGCATTGGCTGCGGTCCAGATCCGGCCAGCCTCCTCCACATGCATGTATTTGTTCACGTCGGACTTGCCAAACAGGTCGGAGAACCATCCGGATGCGTCGGCCGCTGATACGACCTGCTTGTTTAACCTGCGCCAATTTTCCGCAACATATCCCGACTCTGATGCGGTGATTGATGCGTTCATCATTCCCATCAGTTCCGAATTCAACCGTGCAAGGGTCATGTGCCAGTTGCCCGCTCCGACCCAACCCTCGCCGCCACAGCCCGAATTCCTGACGCAAATGCCTGTCATGAAATCGCCTATGGCCTGCCTTGCTGCGCCCCGTTCCCCCTCGCTTCCGGCAACCACGCGGATCAGGCGATGGTTGCCGTCTTTCAATGTGCTGTTTATGCGCGCAAGCGTCTCCCTGATGTCGCCGGAAATGTCGGGCACCTCCGGATTGCCCACCAGAACAGCCGGCCACTGCCGGGAGATCGCTCTGTTCGATCCGTCAATGACGATCTCAAGTATTTCGGCGTGCAGGGCCCGGAATTCCCGCGCCACATCGGAACCGGCATCGGAACGGCCGCCGGAAAGATGGTTCGGCAAGGTTGGAATTGCGTATGCACCACAGATCTCCGGATTTCTGCCTCCCAGAGATGAGACAACACGAACTGAGTCCCTAACCTCAACCCGTTCAAAGCGAACGCGAAGCGGACTTCGGGCCGCCTCCAACTGGTGGTTGGCCAGCCAGGCACAAAGCTGGTTGCGATAGACCGTTTTGAACAGTTCGCCGTCAAAGCGAGCCGAAACCCCTGAAATCGGCAGATCACCGGACACCAGGAGGCCCGCGCCGAGGCCCCAAAGTTCCGAGGCCATCATCGTCGATCCCTTCACGATCCATGCAACTCCGGCCTGAACCGAATTGTAGCCGCCAAGACCGGGGACGGGAATCAGGAGTGCAACCGCAAAGATCACCCTCAGCGGTGCCCAGAGTGAGGACCAGCGGCGACCAAGCACCTCACCCTCATGGGCTGATTGAAGAACGCCCGCCACAATGCTCCAAGCAAACAGGAGACCACCAATGGCAAGAACCGCGACGTTGAGGTTGCCGGCGAGGACGGAAATCGCGGTCGATGAAACCGAGCCTGATTCCGCCGGAAACAGGGAACCAAAAATCCTGTTGAGCAGATTTGCGCTGTTTGCATCGCCGTATTGTGTTCCGAAAATCCCGGAAAGGTCGCCGGACATCAACGTTTGGGAATTCTCCTGGGAAAGTGACTGTCGGGGACAGATTGCGGCAACTACTGCAACCGCATACCCGATGGCACGGCAATACGGTCTCTGACCGGAATGGGAATTGTCCATTCGGAAATTCTATCCGGCCCCGCAAGGAAATCTGCAATTCCCGGCAGAGGCTGCGACGGTTCCCTGTGGATAACGCAGGCACAGCCGCGTTGATCAGCCTGAATGCAATGGGCCGGACTCATGTTCAGGAATTCAAGGCCAGTCCCACGGTACACCACCGCGCGAATCGCCAAGGCCATATTGATCTCCCAGACGCATCAGCCATGTCCAATCTCTTCTGCAATATGGCTCACGGCATGTGGTAAGCGGTGGAGAAACCCTCCTTTTCGTCAGACTTGCTCCAACTCCCCCTCGCCAGTTGGCTCGGCGCAAATCATCTCTCACTACAGGAAATTGGAGTTTTACATGTTGGCTGGGCGGCCGTTTGGCGCCGAAGCCGGCGAAAAGGGCTGTCAGCGCTATCTTCAATCCCGGCCGGGAAAAACCTATATTCCTGCCATGACCAAGCTTTCCATCGATCAACGCTTCAGCTGCGGTGCAGAGTTGCGCGCCGCGCGCTTCGGAATAGCGTTGCAATACGATGACATCGGCGAGCGGCTGATGGAACTGCGCAAGGTTGCCTGGGACCGCTATGACGCCAGCGCCCTGTGGAGCGTGCCGCCACAGTCATCGACGGTCTGCGCAGCTATGGCGATCTTGAAGCGGCCTATCTGGCAGCAGCGATACTCCAAGAAATCGAGCGCAGGACCGGCGATGCCACTTGACGAGTTTCAGAAGAGTGTCATTGCAGTCATCAGCTGCAATCGGGATTCTCAAAGTGCTTTCGCTGGCGGCAGCGTGATCCAGCAGCACGGGGTTCGTCTCACTGACGACCAGGACATATTTGCTGTCAGCGATGAGCGTCTGGATGGCCTGGCGGAAACTGACCAGTCGGCGCTGGAGGCCGCGGGTTATATTGTCCAGCCTCGCCGCAGTTTCGACGGATTCCGGGAGTGCCTTGTGATGAAGCCGCTGGTCGGGACAACGACCCTGCAATGGACAGCGGGCCTCGCAAGTGAGTTTTATGCGCCGGTTCCCGATTCTCTGTTTGGCCGACGGCTGCATTTTGCCGACCTCGCGGTCAACAAGGCGCTGGCCGCCGGATCCAGGATAAAGAAGCGCGATTTCTTGGATCTGGTGATGTTGGACCGGTACGTCATGCCTCTCTGGCGGATGGCCTGTGCAGTACCAGGCAAACGGGCAGACCTGAATCCGTTTTCCCTCGTTGAACGCATGTCGCACAACTGGGATATGGCAGTTCGCAGGACCACACCTGACGACAGGCTGGTTCTGACAGCAGAAGTTTCATTGGAAGAGATCGGGGAGAGACTGCATTCCGCCCTGAACGAGGCGCGGACCACTTTGCCCGACGCGCCGCCGGAGAGCTACGGCCGCTTGGAAGTCAAGTCCGACGGCCAACCGGTGTTCAGCCGGAAAATTGCATCCGGCGGAGATTGGAGAGCGCCCAGACCCGGAGGCGCTCTTCCGGCCTTCGAAGGTATAGATAACGAGATGATCGCCCGGCTGATTGCCGAATTCGGACCTGAGGGCAGCCGCTACACCGCAGGAACCTCAGAGAACAGCGACCGCCCCGGCAAGGACTTTCGCAGTCCATTCACGACTCCCGACCCGGCCAGACCGAAGCCGGACGACGACGGGCCGGACTACGACATGTAAAACGGATTGACGGTAGCCTCGTGAGGTTCGTTTCCAGGGCCGTTACGGGTGATTTGTCCGCTGTCATTCACGATAAAAGGGCAGCGTCAATCAGGATGACAAAATGGGCAGACGGAGGGCGGGGTCAACGTCTCACATTTGGAATTCTTCGGAATCCGTTGTGCCCGGAACCCGACGACGACGCCTCACGGCTGGCCGGGCCCCAAACGCTGAGAAGCGTTCCGAAACAACCAATGTCGGCAGAGATTTCCCAATTGCAAAGATTGTTGTAGGCAGAATTGAATAAATGCCTACAATAACGTGTGACGATGGTTGACATGCCTCCCGAACGATTGCCGGTATCAATCCAGACGCTCTATGCGGATCTGGCCGACC
The DNA here is from genome assembly GCA_021296235.1 of Paracoccaceae bacterium. GTDB lineage: Bacteria > Pseudomonadota > Alphaproteobacteria > Rhodobacterales > Rhodobacteraceae > JAPOXR01. Next base: position 78,495 of record JAGWAS010000015.1, read on the forward strand.
GGGCGTGGACCGGAAATTTCCGGGAAATCATGGAGGCAGGCGGCAGCGCATACAAGCGCACGGTAAAGGGCCGCATTTACTGGTACTGGCAGCCACCGAGCAAGGGAGGCACACGGCCATCGGCGAAGTATCTGGGACCGGATTCACCGGCAATTCGTCGGCGTATGCAGGATCGGTCCGATTTGGCGGCGGCCCGCAGGGATCGTCTGGAGCTCGTCCGATGCCTGCGAGCCGCACGGCTTCCGTCTCCGGACGCGATAAGCGGTAATGTGTTGTCGGCGCTTGCCGAAGCAGGGGTTTTTCGCCTGCGTGCGGTGCTCATTGGTTCGGTGGCCTTCCAGTGCTACGGTCCGCTGCTCGGCTTCCGGACGTCAAGGGAACTGGGCCGTACGGGCGATCTGGACATTGGCCAATGTCATTCGATCGGCCTTGCCGTTGAGGATGAGATCGACGCGGACCTGCTCACGGTCCTGCAGCGGGCCGATCCCCGGTTCGAGGCGGTTTCATCGCCGTACGACACGCGCCGGGCAGCGCGTTATGCCGTCAGGGTCGGCCAGCAGCAGATTTTTTCCGTTGATATTCTGATGCCCCAGCGCGGCTCTCCCCGGTTGGGGCCGACAAAGCTGAGGGCGCTGAAAGGTCATGCGCAGATCCCGTGCTATCTGGATTTCCTGATCCATCGGGAGACTAAGGCAGTTGCGGTGCACGGGCCGGGGATTCCAGTCCGTGTTCCAACTCCGGAGCGGTTTGCCCTTCACAAACTGCTTGTGTCCCGATTGCGCGGTAAAGCGACGGTAAGTCAGGCGAAGGCCCGCAAGGACATCGAACAGGCGGGTGCGCTGCTACAGGTGCTGGCGGCGGACAGGCCGGATGAGTTGGCCGCAGCATGGCAGGAACTCCTTGGCCAGGGCCCGGCCTGCAAACGAACGGCGGAAAGTGGTCGTAATGCGCTTAGCGAAAACCTCAGAGATCTATTGGCGGCGCCTGCAAACTCATCTCACCGTGCACCTGCGACGGAATAATCCGAGCTCCAACAGCTCCATGTGAGACCCATTTGCCATCACGGACCGGCCCCGGCGGCCCTGAAAGAACTGACAGGGCGGGCAGGTTCGCAGCCATCGTCAATCCGGAAGCGGGGTGTTTCGGTTCAGGAAATGTGTTTTCGGGCTCGTGTTGTCGTAACAATGCGACGAAGCAGATCAGGCCGTAGCCCGAATCAAGGCCGGTTGTAGGCCAGAAATTTCCGGCAAAGCGGATTGCGGCATGGAAGGCTCTGATACGGATTTCCGGAGTGTTTTTCACGACCATGTCAGGGTCAAGGTTACAGATATGTTGAGGGTGCCTTCACCAACCGGGTTGGGGAACATTCCGGTAGATGTGCTTGAGGTGACCTGAACCGCTTTCATCGATTCTGAGCCATGCATCTTGGCAGAGCGAGTTCGGCCATGATTGGAGTTCCGACAGGCGCTTGGCGAGATCCTCCCGAACGGTTTCCGGCACCCGGTCATCCCCGGTCAAAGTTCGGTAAAGCTCTAAAATTAGGCCGCCAACCGACGGAACTTCTTCCATTGAACGTATAATGATTGGTTGCGCACGATCAGGACAGGCCGATGTCAAGATTATACTCTGCAATTTCCCCATACTGGCTGTGGGCTCTGCTCGCCCTTCCCGCCGCCGGGATGATCGCAGAGGTCAGCGAATCCCCCACTCCGAGTGTGATTCAGGGGCTCTTGCACCCGACCGGTGAATTCGCCGCGCGCTTCATGATTATCGCACTCATGGCAACACCGCTCGCAATAGTCTTCAAAGGTTGGCGCGGTCCGAGGTGGCTAATGAAGAACCGGCGATATTTTGGCGTGGCGGCCTTTGGCTACGCGCTTGCGCACACGACACTCTATCTGGTGGATGCCGGAGCACTGGCAGAGATTCTTGGCGAAGCACTGCGACTTGATATCTGGACAGGATGGCTTGCCTTTTTCATCTTCATCCCTCTGGCCGCCACCTCGATGGATTATTGTGTTCGTACCATGGGCCCCCGATGGAAGGCGCTGCACCGCTGGGCTTATGGTGCCGCCATCCTGACACTAGTGCACTGGTCCGCTCTGCATGACTGGGGTGGGCTGGGACCAGCGCTTGTACACTTCGTGCCTCTTGGTTTGCTGCAAGCATATCGCATCTGGCACCAGTTCACCCGCCGGCGCAAAATGGCCTTCACGAGATAGCCACGTCATTGTCTGTAACCGATCAAGTTGATGCCCCAATCTAACGGTTGAGTCCAACGCCATTTTCTGGGGAAATTGCCTTCAATTTGCCCCGCCGACACGCTCGGAATGGCTTTTGTTCGAAACCAAACTGCCATCCGCCGAATGTTCCGTCTTTGCTCCTTGGGTAAGGTGAATTTTCGGCTGCCGGCTGGGACTTCCGGCACGCCGCATGCTTATGAACAGAGCAAAACTGCACGAGCCCCATGAGCATCGTGTGGCATCGGCAATTTGAATTTGGCAGGCGAACATTGGACGGCCAACGGGCCCAATCGGCAATCGCATCTGTTGTGGCCTTCCCCGTCAGGTGCGGTTATTTCGGGAATGCGCGGATGACGGCGTCTGCGGACGCCTGTGCCTCGCCCGGGAGGTGGGAATGACGGACAGGGCGCGAAATTGGGAAGTGCGGGTCGCCGATGCGTTGGCTGCGCTCTTTGCAGTTGTGATCCTGATCTATGCGGCTTCGGGACCAGATTGAATCCATGGTTGCGGATTTTGAGGAACTTTCCCGCCGCGACCAACGGCTGCTGCTGAAAAATCACTGGTTGGGCGCAGGATTCAAGGCCTTTGAACGCGGATTCTTGCTGCCCACCGGATTGATACTCGGCCTGCCCATTCTTTTTTCGTTCGTGATCAGCTTCCTGAAATTGCCCGCTTCCCCGCAGTGGCGTTGGGTAAACACTCTGCTCGCCTGTGCAACGCTTGTTACATTCACCATGTGGACGGCGACGCTCTTTTCCATCGATGCAGGACTTCTGCCGAATGCAACTGCGACAGACTATATCCTGTTTCCGGTTGCGACGGCCCTAACCCTTTATCTGACCTGGCGGCATTTCGGCGGCTTCATCGTTGCGTTCTGCGTTTTCTGGATCGTGTATTTCTTCATGCGGGGCCACCTTCCGGACTGGACGGGGGTCTTTGCCGGTTCCGAAGCCAGCTTCGCCCAGAATCTCCGATCCATGGTCCTGAATTTCTGGTCGCAGACCGGTGGAATGTTCGGCAAGCCACTGCAGGTGGTTTCGGGCAATGTGCTGATCTTCATCGTGTTCGGCGCGGTGCTGATGGCATCGGGGGCGGGCGATCTGTTGATGAAGATTGCAAACCGGCTTACCGGGCGCTTTACCGGAGGTGCCGCACATGCGGCGGTGGCTTCCTCGGCACTGTTCGGAACCCTATCGGGTGCTGCAATCTCGAACGTGGTCTCGACGGGCGTCATGACCATTCCTGTGATCAAGCGTTCCGGCTTCAGGCCTGCATTCGCAGCCGCGGTCGAAGCATCCGCCTCAACGGGCGGCCAACTGATGCCGCCGGTCATGGGCGTCGTTGCGTTCTTCGTTGCCGGCCAGATCGGACTTGAATACCGCTACATCGTTGTTGCGGCCATCATTCCCGCCCTGTTCTACTACCTTGGAACATTCCTGACGGTTTACTTCGAGGCGCGAAGGCTTGGAATTGGGCCGTTGCCGCAGGAAGCCCGCAAGCGCCTCACTCCAGTCGAAAGACTGCAATGTCTGGTTTTCATCGTTCCGCTTGGCGTGCTCAGCTATTTCCTGTTTGTTCAGCCTTCGGTTCCAAAGGCGGGATTTTACGGATTCTTGGCCGCATTGGTCAGCGCACTCGCGCTTTTTCCTGCATTCCGGTCGTGGTCCCGTGTTTTCCGCGCTTTCGCAGAGGCGGGAAGGATGGCCGCGACCATCATTGTTATCGTCGCCGCGATCGGGTTGATCGTTGGCCTCATACAAGTTTCCGGTTTCACCGGCCGGCTGTCGCTCCTTCTTGTGCAATTGGCATCGGGGCCGCTGCTGCTGACCCTGATTGTCGTGGCGCTCGGAGCCATTGTACTTGGAATGGGCCTGCCGCCGGGCGCCACCTATTTCATAATCGTCATTGCGCTCAGTTCAGGAATAGAGGCGGTTGGGATACCGCAGCTTACGCTGCACCTCTTCGTTGTGTTCTTTGCAGTCATTTCCACGGTAACTCCTCCGGTCGCGCTGGCTGCGTTTGCGGCCGCACCGATTGCTGGGGCCTCACCAATGCACACCGGACTGCAGGCGGCGAGACTTTCGTTGGCCGGCTTCGTGATTCCCTTCGTTGTCGTCTACCATCCGGCAATGCTCTACAAGTTGCAGGTTCTCTTTGAATGGTTTGGCGGCGAGCCTGTCGATTCCGCAGCAATGATGGATATCTCGGCGGTAAGCTGGACCGATCTTGGCTGGGCTGTCCTTGCCACGTCGGTTGCGTTGTGGCTGTTCACGACCGCACTGACGGGATTTGAGAGAAACCGGCTCCTTCCGGTTGAGCGATTGGCAAGGGTTGTTGCCGGAACGGCGCTGCTGATTCCCATCACTGGAATTGCCGCACCGGCATTGGTGGTTGCCGCGGCACTGATATTCGGGCACAGGATCCTGCATCCGAAAAGGGCGGCGCCCGAAACATTGGGAACGGCGATGCCGCCCGCAGGGGAAGACAAGAACTCAGAATAGGGAGAAACCGATGCACAGAGCCATATTTGCCGCAGTAGCCGGAATTGGCATGGCCGCAGGAGCGGTTGCGCAGGAAACGACTTTGAAGATGGCCACGATCGCACCGAGCCTTAATCAGGCGATCACCATGGCGACCTTCGCAAACATCGTTACCGACAACCTTGATGGCGTTTCAATTGAGGTTGCGGCCGGAGGTGCAGCAACTCTGCACATGATGGAAGTTGCCCGCGGAAATCTTGACATGTCCATGACGTCGCCCGTTGTGGCCAATCTCATGACGGCCGGAAAGGCGATGTATGCCAAGGAAAAGGACGCACCGGAATTGGCCAAAAACCTGCATCTGCTGATGTGGTTCCCCTATGGGGCCTATCACTTTGCAGTGCGGGCCGAGAGCGACATTCAGACGCTTGACGACATCGAGGGCGCAACGGTCTTCCTTGGTCCGCAGGGCGGCGGCGCCTACAATGCCGCCAAAGGCTGGGTAGAGGCAACAACAGGTCTCGTGGCCGGCGAGGATTATGAAGCCATAACCGCCAACTGGCAAACCGGGCATCAGGCATTTCTTGACGGCAAGGTGGATGTCTACACCATCGGTTGCATTGATCCCTGTGGCCAATTCGTGCAGTTCACGGAAACCGAGGACATTCGGTTCATTGGTCCCGAGGACCCCACCGGTGATCATGTCGAAAAATGGTTGGGCGCATTCCGCTATCACGAGGACATTCCGGCAGGCTCATATGACGGCCAGAAGAATGACGGCCCCGTAGCCTCCTTCGGAACGGCAGTTGGCATTGCCGTTCGGGGCGACCTCGACGAGGATACGGTCTACAGCGTTACCCGCGCATTCTGGGACAACATTGAGCAGGTTACCTCCGAGGCGCCATGGGCCAAGGCCATCAAGATCGATTTTGCGGTGCGCAAGCAGGGGGTCATTGAACTTCACCCCGGTGCCGAACGCTACTACCGCGAAGTTGGCGCAATCCAGTGAACCATACGGGCGGCGGACTTTGTCCGCTGCCCTCCCGCAAACGGTGCAGGCCCGGATGCCAAGGCCTTGGACATTGTCCGGGAGCAGCAAATCGAGCAATTCACTGGGGCCTTGCCGACCATCGACGAGCATGTGCCTGCCAAGTGCGAGTTGGACTTGAACCGGGTTGGAATGGTCAATCCATCACTTCAGGAGGCGTGCTCCGGCAGTGCCTCCGGACACGGATACAGTTTGTCCATCCGGACCGACCTGCCATCCGACAGCACCAGGCGAACATGCTCCCGAGTCATCAGGCGAGGTCTGACAACGCCGCATGAATGGGAAATCATCTGCACTTCCCGGATGACCTTCCTGCAATAGTTGGCAACCCGCACGGATTTTTCCGTCGGATCAAGTCCTTTCTGCAATCTCGCATTGTGAGTGGTAACTCCGGTGGGACACGTGTTCCTGTTGCATTTGAGAGATTGAATGCACCCAAGGGAGAACATGAACCCGCGTGCGGAAGTCACAAAATCGGCACCGGTCGCAATTGCCCATGCCACCTCCGCCGGCGTGATGAGCTTGCCGGACGCAATCAACCTGACCCGCTCACCCAAACCGTATTTGTGGAGCGTGTTGGAGGTCAGGGGCAGCGCCTCCTTCACCGGAAGGCCCACATTGTCCATCAACGGCATCGGTGCAGCACCAGTTCCGCCATCGCCGCCGTCAACCGCAATGAAGTCGGGAGCGCTCTCGGAACCCCGGGCGCGGATCTCCCTGCACATGTCCTCAAGCCAACCAGTGTCTCCCACAACAGTCTTGAAACCGACGGGCTTTCCCGAAACGTCGCGAATGCGCTCAATGAAGTCGAGCAATTGCGGAATGTCCTGAATTTCCGGATGCCGGTTGGGTGATATCGAGTCCTGACCCTCGGGGATGCCCCGGATTGCGGCAACCTCCGAGTTCACCTTTGCGCCCGGAAGAATGCCCCCCTTACCCGGTTTTGCACCTTGACTTAGCTTCAGTTCGAACATTCGAACATTTTCGTGGGACGCGATTTCGCGCAACTTTTCGTCGCTCATTTTGCCGTCGAGGTCTCGCACCCCGTATTTTGCGGTCCCGATCTGGAAAACAATGTCGCAGCCACCCTCCAGATGGTGCTTTGACAATCCGCCCTCACCGGTGTTCAGCCAGCAGCCCGCCAAGGTCGCACCCTTCGACAGCGCCCTGACGGCCGGCGTCGAAAGTGCCCCGTAGCTCATTCCGGAGATGTTGAAAAAGGAGGGCGCGTTGTATGGATGCCGACAGTTCTCTCCTATCAACATCGGAACCATTTCCACGGCGTCCTGCGTAAGGGTTGGGAACGGGCAATTCACAAAGATCGCCGTTCCCGCCGGTGTCAGGTTTTTCGTCGAACCGAAGGCAACGGTGTTGTCGAGGCTCCTTGCCGACCGGTCAACCCAGTCCCGCTCGGCGCGATTGAATGGCATCTCCTCCCTGTCAAGTGCGAAGAAATACTGGCGAAAGAACTCGCCAAGCATTGAGAACAGATATCGGAACCTGCCAATGACGGGGTAGTTGCGTCGGACGGCATCGCGCGTCTGGCTGACATCAAGAATGAACAGCACCGCTGCCACCGCGACGGCCAAACCGACAAAAAATATGAAGAGTGCGGAGAGGAATTCGATACCACCCATAACGAAGCTGTTCAGGATCATCGAAATTCCTCCCTGTTTTTTTTGGTTGCGGCCTATGCCTGTCCTACCGGCGGCTGCACCAATTGGCAGACCCGGTGCAACAATTCAGGATTTTCCTGCTGCAGTCCGACAAGCCATTGCGTCCCTTCATTGGACATTCCTCATTCCAACCCCAACGACAGCAGCCTCTCTTCGACCCTTGCGATGTCGTCGGGATTGTTGACCTCCCAGAAGAGGTTATGCGCCGCCTCGACCTCCACGCAGAGCACATCCATGCCATGCTCAAGGAAGCGAAGCTGCTCCAGCCCCTCGCATGCCTCAAGCACGCCCGGCTTGCACCGGCAGTACCAGCGCAGCGCCTCGGGCGTGTAACCATAGACCCCGGCATGATGAAACACCGGGAAGGGATCATCGGAAATGAAACTGAAACCGGTCCAGGGAATGATCTCCTTGGAAAAATAGAGGGCACGGTTTCTGGCATTGAACACAGCCGTTGTACCGCCCACGCGATTGTTTCTCCGGTCTTCCGCGAACCCCTCAAGTGTTTTGCGGTCGAAACGAACGACAGGGGTTGCAACCTGCACACCAGGGTCGGCCCGCATTGCCTCAATCAGGCTCTCGACAAAAGAGGGCGGGGTGAGCGGTGCATCTCCCTGCAAATTGATCACAATGTCATGGCGTCCGCCTAACCGCTCGATGGCTGCAAAGCATCGTTCGGTTCCGTTTCTGCAGGTCGGGCTGGTCATCACACATTCACCGCCGAACGCTTCAACCGCGTCGCGGATGCGTATGTCGTCGGTGGCAACCACCACCCGGTCAACCCCGCGGGTGGCGGCTGCGGCCTCCCAGGTTCGCTGAACAAGCGTCCTTTCGAGGCCGGTCGCCCCGCGCAGCATCTCAAGCGGCTTTCCGGGAAACCTCGAAGAGGCAAAACGGGCCGGTATGACGATCAGGACCGACATTCAACAATCACTTAGACAACTGTTCCGGGAGCATGAGCAATGAACCCGGGATTTTCGAATCCAGGTTTTCCGTATTCAAGCACCCGCCTGTCATCAAACCGCACTAGCCTCCCTCCAACCGCCCTCAATATGGCATGACCAGCCGCCGTATCCCACTCCATTGTACGCCCAAATCTCGGATAAAGGTCCGCTTCGTGCGCCGCAATCAGGCAAAACTTGATTGAGGACGACATGACCTCGACATTCCTTACTTGAATTCCCTTGAGAAAATCCGCCATGCGGCTGTCGGAGCGAAGAGCTCGCGATGCCACCACCCGGACCGCGGAATTGTTGCGTCCCGACACCGCGTGCCGGGCAACAACACGGCATGACGAAGCTTCGGGATCAACGCTGCGTTCAACCACCTTTCCGCCCGCATCAGTGCAAAAATGGCGACCCATGGCAGGTGCATGAACAACGCCCATGACCGGAATTCCGTCTTCGATCAGCGCAATGTTGACCGTAAACTCCGTTTTCCTGCGCCGAAATCCACTTGTGCCGTCAAGCGGATCAACCAGAAAGAACCGGCTTGCGCTCCCCGCATGGCTGCCCGAATTCTCCTCGCTGACAACAAGGGTGCCGGGGAATGCCTGCTTCAGCCCTTCTCTGATCAACTCGTCCGCGGCCAGGTCGGCGGCTGTAACCGGGCTTCCGTCATCCTTCCAACTGGTTTCGATCTCAGGTGCATTGAAAGCGTCAAGAATCAATGAGCCTGCCCGCAGCGACAGATCAATGAATGTTTCCTCAACCGCCGAATAATCCATCCGTTGCGCTTCCGTCGGGCATCCCTTCCTGTTCACTACAGCTCCGGCCGGAAAAATTGCACCCCAATTTTGTATTGGACCAACGGCACCGGCAACGCGGTTGCACCAAAGGCTCATCCTGCAACCCGAAGTGTCAGGTTCAGCCTGCCACCCTTGGCAAGAAGCCGCGAGGTGCCGAATTTGATCCTGTCGACCCCGTGATGCAACAGCCGAGCCGAGCCGCCCATCACAACCACATCGCCGGATCGGAGCCAAACCGATTCCGTCGTGCCTCCCCGGGTTTTGTTGCCGACCCGAAACAGCGCATCATCGCCGAGCGATATCGATACAACCGGCCAGGCAAGGTTGGCCTCGTCGGCATCCTGATGCATCCCCATGCGGGCGTTTTGTCCATAAAGATTGACGAGGCAGGAATCCGGCTCCGTTTTGCATTCCGCAATCCTTCGCCAGACATCAAGGACCGACTCCGGAATTGGAGGCCACGGCCTTCCGGATGGATGCGTCGGCTGGTAGCGATATCCCTTCCGGTCGGCAACCCATCCGAGTGAGCCCGCGGATGTCATCCGCACGGACATTCTTTTTCCCGAAGGCGTTACCGGCTCAAACAGCGGTGCCGCAGCTGCCACATCGCGGATATCGTCAATAATTCGAAACTGCTCCGGTTCCGTCAGCAGGGCACTGAAGAATCTGAAGCCGCGGATCGTGCGGGAACCTGCATCCCCATTGGTGTTGCCATGCATGCCTGACTCCAGCATCGCGCCGAGGCCGCCCAAAATCAAAATTCCGGCGAATTCTTGATGGAAGGGTATCGCACACCTATATAGCGCGCCGTGATGGTGACCACCATCTTCGCAATCTACCGAGATCCGGCCGTTCCGCGTTTAAGGCCCGCGTAGATGGAGGTTTGGAAAGGAATTTGAAATGAGCAAAGTAATCGGAATCGATCTGGGAACCACGAACTCGTGCGTAGCAATCATGGATGGCTCTCAGCCGAAGGTCGTTGAGAATTCGGAAGGCGCAAGGACGACGCCCTCAATCGTGGCCTTCACCGACAATGAGCAACTGGTGGGACAACCGGCAAAGCGCCAAGCCGTAACAAATGCCAGCAACACAATTTTTGCGGTCAAGAGACTTGTCGGCCGCCGGTTCGATGATGCGGATCTGGCAAAGGACAAAAAGAACCTCTCTTATGAGGTTGTTGACGGCGGTAACGGCGATGCATGGGTCAACGTCAAGAGCGAAAAATACTCACCGTCGCAGATTTCAGCCGCCATTCTCCAGAAGATGAAGGAAACCACCGAGAGCTATCTCGGCGAAACGGTTTCCCAAGCCGTAATTACGGTTCCCGCCTATTTCAATGACGCGCAACGTCAGGCGACCAAGGACGCCGGCAAAATTGCCGGACTTGAGGTGCTTCGCATCATCAATGAGCCGACGGCGGCGGCGCTTGCCTACGGTCTCGACAAGAAGGAAAACAAGACCATCGCCGTCTATGACCTTGGGGGTGGCACCTTCGACATCACAATCCTTGAGATTGATGAGGGGCTGTTCGAGGTCAAGGCAACGAATGGTGACACCTTCCTCGGGGGCGAGGATTTCGACATGTGCATCGTCAAGCACCTCGCCGATCAGTTCAAGAAGGAACACGGCGTCGACCTGACCAAGGACAAAATGGCGCTTCAGCGGCTCAAGGAGGCCTCGGAGAAGGCCAAGATCGAACTGTCCTCCAGCCAGGAAACGGAAATCAACCAACCGTTCATCTCCATGGATCCGAGAGGAGGTCAGCCGCTTCACCTCGTAACCAAGCTGACGCGGGCGAAGCTTGAAGGTTTGGTCGGCAGCCTCATCAAGAAATCCCTGAAACCCTGTGCGGCGGCCCTCAAGGACGCGGGCCTCTCAAAAACCAACATCGACGAGGTCGTGCTGGTCGGCGGAATGACCCGTATGCCCAAGGTGATCGAAGAGGTTTCCCAATTCTTCGGAAAGGAACCCCACAAGGGCGTGAATCCGGACGAGGTCGTTGCCATGGGCGCGGCCATCCAGGCGGGTGTCCTCAGGGGAGATGTGAAGGACGTTGTTCTTCTGGATGTAACCCCGCTTTCGCTTGGCATCGAAACTCTCGGTGGCGTGTTCACCCGTCTGATTGAGCGCAACACCACGATCCCAACCAAGAAATCCCAGATATTCTCGACCGCCGAGGACAACCAGAGCGCCGTTACCATCAGGGTGTTTCAGGGCGAAAGGGACATGGCCGAGCACAACAAGATGCTGGGACAGTTCAATCTTGAACAGATCCCGCCGGCACCGCGCGGCATGCCGCAGATCGAAGTTGCATTCGACATTGATGCCAATGGCATTGTTTCCGTGTCGGCAAAGGATAAGGGCACCGGCAAGGAGCAGAAGATCACCATTCAGGCATCCGGAGGTCTCTCCGATGATGACATCGAACAAATGATCGCTGACGCCGAAGCCAATGCCGAGGCCGACAAGGAACGCAAGCTTCTGGTCGAAACCAAGAATCAGGCGGAATCGCTGGTTCATTCGACACGCAAGAACCTTGAGGAGCATGGCGACAAGGTCGATCCCGCAACCGTCGAAGCGATTGAGCTTGCCATGAAGGCACTTGAAGAGCAAAGGGAGACAGATGACGTCGAAAAGATCAAGGGCGGCATCCAGAACCTGACCGACGCTGCCATGAAACTGGGTCAGGCAATCTATGAAGCTGAGATGAAGGAATCGGCTGAAGCGGCCGAGGCTGGCGAAGGAGAGGCAGAGAATGAAGCTGGAACCGATGCCGGAGAGGACGTCGTGGATGCCTATTTCGAGGATGTCGAGGACGAGAAAAAGGGCAAGAAGGGCTGAACGAACGGCCTGAAGCCCGCATCTCAGCCGCTGACGCTCCAGGTGTCGAATGGAAAAGCGCGACTTTTATGAAACTCTGGGAGTCCCTCGAGGGGCATCAGGGGACGAAATAAAGAAGGCATATCGCCGCAAGGCGCGCGAATTGCATCCGGATCAGAACAAGGACAATCCCCAGGCGGAATCACACTTCAAATCCGTCAACGAAGCCTATGACGTGCTCAAGGACCCGCAGAAGAAAGAACTCTATGACCAGTTCGGCCACAGCGCGTTCGAAGGCGGCGGTCCCTCCGGTTCAGCAAACTTCTCGTCGGCATTTTCCGATGTGTTTGAGGATTTTTTCGGGGATTTGATGGGCGGTGGCCGGCGGCAGGGCCGGCGCGGACAAGGCAATCGCGGTTCCGACCTGCGCTATGATGTCGGGCTGGAACTTGAGGAAGCCTTCACCGGTGTTCGAAAACGGATCACCGTTCCCGGCTCGATATCCTGCGAATCCTGCAACGGAATGGGAACAGAGGGAGGATCCGCTCCCAGCACCTGCCCAACATGTTCGGGTGCCGGCAAGGTGCGTGCTCAGCAGGGCTTCTTCACCATGGAACGCACCTGCCCGACATGCTCGGGCGCCGGACAGGTCATTCGAAATCCCTGTTCCCACTGCGCCGGAGCCGGAAGAGTCAGGAAGGATCAAAGCTTGGACGTCGACATTCCGAAGGGTGTCGAAACCGGATCCCGCATAAGACTCAGCGGCAAGGGGGAAGCCGGTCTGCGCGGCGGCCAGAATGGCGACCTCTATATTTTCGTGACCGTCAGAAACCACGAGGCGTTCGAGCGATCCGGCGATGACATCCATCATGTTGCGAGAGTTTCCATGCCACAGGCTGCACTCGGATGCGACATTCAAATCCCGACCATTGACGGCGGTGTTTCCAAGGTCCGAATTCCAGCAGGAAGCCAACCCGGAAAGCGATTGCGGCTTTCCCGAAAGGGAATGCCATCGCTCAGAGACCGAAACTCCACACGGGGTGACATGTATGTCACACTGTCCGTCGAAACCCCGACCGACCTTTCAGCCGAGCAGAAAAAGCTGCTGGAACGATTTGAGGAACTGTCTCAGTACAAGCATGCCAAGGACGCCTCACTTGGAGAAAAAGTCAAGGGATTGTGGGACGATCTGAAGGGTTGAGCTGTGCATCCAACCCTGCGTACTGCAAAAATCTGCGGCACCCATCATGATACTCATCACTGAATTTATGGACGATGCGGCGATTGCTGCCCTCCGGAAATATCATGATGTGGTTCACATTCCCGACTTGGCGGACAACCCTGATGAACTGGCGCGGCATGTGGAATCCGCCAGCGCACTGATCGTCCGAAACCGGACACTGGTTACCGAAAAACTGCTCCTTCACGCCGATCGTCTCGAATGCATCGGCCGACTCGGGGTCGGGCTGGACAACATTGATCTTGCCGCATGCAGAAAAAAGGGCGTTGCCGTCTATCCCGCAACCGGAGCAAACGACCGGAGCGTCGCCGAATACGTGATCGCCGCCGCCATGATGCTGCTTCGCCGGGCTTATTCGGCAAATGAAACCATCATTGCCGGCGGTTGGCCGCGCCAAAATTGCGTTGGCAGCGAAATCCACGGCAAAACACTGGGGCTTATCGGATTTGGCTCCATTGGGCAGCTGACCGCGGAAATGGCCGGGGCACTTGGCATGGAGGCCATCGCCTTCGATCCGCATCTTCCCCCGAACAATGACGCCTGGAAACTTGCTGCCCGTCGGGAGCTTGACGTGCTGCTTTCCGAGGCAGATGTGATTAGCCTGCATGTCCCGCTGGCACCCGAGACCAGAAACCTGATTGGCGCCGCCGAGCTTGCCTCAATGAAGTCCGGCTCCATCCTGATCAACACTTCCAGAGGTGGCACGGTAGATGAGGACGCAGTTGCGGACGCCATCAAATCCGGGAAGATCCTGGGGGCAGCACTGGATGTCTTTGGAACCGAACCGCCCGGTCGAGCCGGCGGCGCCCGTTTCAAGGGCGTTCCAAATCTGCTGCTGACCCCGCACATTGCCGGCGTTACGTTGGAATCGAACCAACGCGTCAGCATGCTGATCGCCGAAAAAGTGTTGGTGCATCTGAAGGATTGTGACTAGGGGATGTCTGTTGTTCAACCGGGGATGGTAATGGCAACCGAAACCGACACCAGAATCTTGCAGAGCCTGATCAGCAATCGGGTGGCATTCGCAACTTCGGTGCCGTGCAAGCAACTCGCCGGGGTCATTGAACTTGTCGAGGATTCAGGGGACATCCTCCACGTGCCCTGCAACAAGGAGGATGAGGGCATGGGGCTCTGCGCCGGTGCCTACATGGGCGGAATGCGCCCATGCATCATCATGCAAAACACTGCTTTGGGAGTTGTCATAAACTCGCTGGCCACACTCATTCAGTTTTATCACTTTCCGCTTCCGATGCTGATCAGCTATCGGGGTGAGGTCGGGGAAAAGGTCGCCTGCCAGGTCGAAATGGCACTTCACACCAAGGCCATCCTTTCACAGCTGCACATACCCACCTATCATTTCAGGCACCGCTCTGACGCAAAGGATCTGGATGACATCCTCGGTCATTGCTTCATGTCGAACAAGCCCGTTGCGATTCTTGCCGATGCGATGTTCTGGGGGTCAGCCTCATGATACGATACGATGTCCTCAAGGAGATCATTCCTTTGCTCGACGGTCGGCTGGTGGTCTGCAACATCGGCTCACCATCCCAGGAATTGTTTGAACTGCATGATCAGCCTTCGAATTTCTACATGCTGGGAACGATGGGACTGTGCTCGTCCATTGGTCTTGGCCTTGCCCTTGCCCAAAAGAAGGATGTCATCGCAATCGACGGTGATGGTTCGGTGCTGACAAACTTGGCGACCCTGAGCACGATCGCCAACAATCCCGCCTCCAACTTTACGCTGCTGATCATCGACAATGGCAGCTATGGCTCAACCGGCGACCAGCCGACCTACGCCGGCGCCAAGACATCCCTTGCCGGAGTGGCCAAGGCCTGCGGTTGCGAAAATGTGGTTGAAGTTTCGGCCAAAGATACGGCCAAGGAGCTTGAGCGGGCTCTCGCATCTGTCCGGAAACAGGCCCGTTCCGGTGATTTCGATGGACCCCGTCGTCATTGCCGACCGCTTCATGAAAAATGCAGGGACCGGACCGGACAGCTGAATCACAGGACCGCGGCCGGCACGATTGGCTGGTATCTCACGGGGCCGCTGGCTACACATCCCCTTGAACAGCACTTTCATGAATGGCAGCGATCGCGTCCAGTTTTTCGCCGACCTCATGATCAATCTCATTCTCAGGAACAAAGTTGGCAAGTTCGTAGAAGTTCTTTTTGTCCATGAGATTGTCCAATCCGATTTTGTCGAAGTACTTTACAAACAATGGGGTCAGGAAGTCATCACTCACTTTGACATCGTGGCTCCAAGGCGACCCTTTTCCCAATGTGTGCAGGGCATGTTTGACCTCTGCAATTGAGTCTCTCATTGCCTGCAATCGCTTGCCAACTTCGGACGAAGTGAAAAGCGGCAGCGGTTGTTCTGACATCGCCGAGGCGCGCGCGTAGGCCTCAAGAGTCGCTTCAGTGCACAAATAGTTCTCGATCTCTCGCCTGTCCCAGACCAGATGCTTGAACGAAACGTTGTCGGGTATGCCTTTCTCCAAACGATCAAAGAGGGCAATTCCCTTGAGATTTTGGTGTGCTTCCTTGAGACCGTGAAAGTGGCGTGCAGCTCCCGGGGGATTGTTTCCGACGTAGTGCACAAAGGGCCTTTCCAAAGCTTGAACGGCGTTGTTCTTGCCGAGACATTTGGCGAATGCTCTCAAAATTGCCAAATCCGTCGAACCTTCGAGATAGAGCACCCAGCCAGTCTGTTCGGCTTGGTAGTATTGATCAAACCCGATCTCCACGAGTGCCTTGCGCACTTGGCTCTTTCTCCCTCCCAACCGGTGCGGCTTGCCAACAAAGGCAATGACCAGATCTTTGTCGGCCGCCTCCTGCAGTAAAACTTCCGAATGGCTTGCGGCGATAATCTGATTGCCGGTTTCCGTGGCAACTTCGGTAATCAATTCATAAATCTGGCGCTGGCGAAGGATCTCAAGATGTGCATCGGGTTCATCCAACAGAATGACCGAGCCAGGATTGTCGTGCATATAGGCAAGAATCAGGAGAGTCTGCTGCAATCCCCGTCCACTAGACGAGAGATCCAGATCCGACCCGCGCTCTCGATACCCCAAAGTTATTTCGCCCCGTTCCTCCACGTAGCGGGGATTGCCAAGCTCAACTCCGAACAGCGCTTCAATCCGTTCCGTTAACGATGTCCACAGATCAGGATTTTGGGCAAAAATGCGAAAACACAGATTACGGAGAACTTCGGCCGTGCGACCTTCTCCTATCCTAACGTTCAAAGCACCCTGATCGAGTCGAGTTTCGGTCGCAGCAAGGCCGGACATTGGAGGAAGAAAAGCAATGCGTACAGAAACGGCTTCCTTTGGAACCTGCATCCTGCTGGGATGGTTACATCCATCAAGCCGAAGTGGTCGGCAATAGAACGACTCCTCGTTGGCGTAATCAAACTCAAGACCGCAGGTCCAAGGCCTATCCTCGGTGATCCCCTTGACAATCAGGTCGATACGCACATTGCTCGTTTGCTGTTTGCCATCAATCTTCTCGACGTTTCGAACATGCAAATCGTGCCATAAGTGTCTTGCACTCGAATGAGGAATTGAGAACGCATCTCTTCGGTTGACGGTTACGCCGGATCGCTTCCCCGGCACGCTCTTTCCCGCACGTTTCTCACTCCACCGTTTCACGCCGATGTCCCACAGGGTCAAAGCTTGCATGGCTGTGGTCTTACCCGAGTTGTTCGGGCCAATGAACACGACCGGGTTTCCCAACTCGACCTCGACTTCGCCAAAGCGTTTAAAGTTGCGGATGGTGAGATTGGTAAGCATCCGAATTCTCTCCGATTGGCGATGCATGAACCGTTACCGGAAACAGGTTGAACACACACCCGCCATCTTACTGGCTACTGCGTTCTTGGCGCCGCACACGCGGATATCATCGGTTGTGAGCTTGGACAACTGAGTGTTGTTGCCTTCGACCGATGACAAATCCTCGGCTGCGGACCTTAACATATTCGATGCTCGGTCATCTTGGCCACACGAGCCGCTGCCGACACTTCGCCTGCACTCTCATGACTGCACATGCACGGCTTAGGGTGAAGGTGGCGTGTTAACCTGTGTCGAGTGGGGCAATGGCGTGCTCCCTTGTGCAGAGAATTTCCAGCCCCGCCCTTTCCGTTGCGAAGTGGGTCCACATTTCTGCCCCAAGTCAGATTTCCGGCCGCCATTCCCTGAGATGTTGGGTAAGCCGCCAATGCACGAATTCTTGGGTGGAGGCTTGTCCGGTCCCGATCTTTCGACTTCGGGCGAGCGCGCAGATCCAACATGGACCATGTTTCCGGCAACCTGAGTGGATTTACTGATCTGCGCCGAGGATTGAAGTTAGAACTGGAGAGCACCTGCCACAAACATTCGCTTCCGTCGGTGTGCAACCGCGGGAATGAACAACCAAGTCTATCGCTCCGCCTCCGCCAGATCCCTGCAGGTGGTCAAAGAACTTCGCACCCTTCACATTGACAACCGAACCCTTGCGGCGCCACCGAGAACGGTCAACCGTGTCCTGCCGATACCCCAGCAACGGTGCCAACTCCACAAGAGGGCGCGTCCTCAATTCGTCGGCCAACTCCCGAAGACCAAAACCCGACTTCCTTCCCATCAAACCAACTTCCCAAAACCCAGCTTCCTGAATAAGCTACCGGGAAAAGGCTACTGGGAAAGAAAACCGGCACAAGACGGGTCAATTTTGCACTCCAGATGGTGGGTCCCCTTTTGTGTGCCGGTTGACACAGGGCGGGCCCCTGTCGGTTCATTTTCCATGTCCAGTTCTCCGTGTTGACTGCATGCAACGCACGCGCGTCCGAATTATCGAGAAACGGAATTCCGGGCTCAATGGCAAAGGAACACGTCGCGGAATGGCCGGTTACGGAACAACAGCGTGATGCCCTGATCGCCCAGCGCAAGGAACTTGCACACAAGAACGCCGTGAGCGAGAGGATCATCGGCTTCTCGGCAACGGTGGGATCCAACATTGACCAACTCGATTTTGACCAGAGACAGAGACTGCTGCGACTGGTCGTCGACCAAGTCCGCGTCCAGGGCTGGCGCGTCGACATCAGTCTTCATATTCCCCCGGACAATGCTCCGGATCCGCCGAATCCGAAACTGTCCAGCATTGACCGTTTACGTTCCGTTGATAGAGATGAATGTCGAAAGCTATCGTCGGCGCTCCGCACTCGAGACCTGCAATCGCCGTCGACCGGCGACAAAAGCCACGGAAAAAAACACTTCCGCCGACTGAGCCGGACAACCCGGAAAACATGCGGCCCGCGGCATCCCAAACCCGCGAGCCGTCTTCGTTCCGGGAAAGAGAGAAATCAGCGACATACAAGACCGGCGGGAAAAGCACTTGCAATCGACAACAAAGCCGGAAATTATCCCTGATTGACGCCCTATAGTGGGGTGCTCGCTGCACTTACCTCTAACTTTGTTGTCATGTTGAACGATATTCATAAGACCATTTCGGCGGCGGCCAAGAGCCCCCTTGGCATTTGGGCGCTCATAATCTTTATCCTCGGAGCGGTCGCATTAGCGTTCTTTCGCGAATCGCCGCTTCCCTACAAGGTCGGCATATACATTTTGATGTTTTTTGGTCTCGGGATTTTCGGTCTTGCCGCTTCCCGCACCAAGGCAGGGGCATCTGACTCCCCGACGGATGTCCCGGACGATAGCAAGACCTCGCATGCTCATGAGGTGCCCCAGGCCGCGGAGCACGTCGGTCTCGCCTTGTCTGAACCGCGGCGGCTCTTGGAGAGCGCAAATCGATATTACCGATCAGGCCGCCACGACAAGGCCCGCGAGGCCTTCGCCGAGGCGCGCACCCTCTTCCGGGCAGTCAAAAACCG
>JAGWAS010000016.1:0-19088 GCA_021296235.1 Paracoccaceae bacterium
TGCGGGGCGCTGTATTCGATTGCACCCTCTGCGGTCTTCAGCCGCGCGGTGCGGTTGCCGTTCCGGTAGCCTTGGCCGGGTTCGACACCGTGTTCATAATATTTGCGTCCCGTAACATCCCGCGCTTCGGCCTCAAGGGCCTCCTCGATGATCAGTCGCGTGGCAAGCTCGACCAACTGGCTGCGCCCCTGCGGCGAGGACAATCTTCCTTCGATTAGTGCAGGCACGCATTGCCGATTTGATGCGTTTCTTTGTCAACAAACGGAATTGTGGAATGATGCGTTGGATGAACGCATTGAATGCTGCAGAAAGACTGGCGAGACAATCAGCGCATACGACCAGTACAAATCACTGATGAAAATACGTGGTGAATATGAGGAGTTCAGCCGGGTTCACGCCCAATGTCAGCGGTCCGTGCTGTTCCGCTTGGACAGGGCGTTCAAAGCGTTCTTCCGCAGAGTGAAGGCCGGTGGGAAGCCAGGGTTTCCCCGCTTCAAGGGACAGGGCAGGCAGATACGTTCATTTGACGTACCGCAGCCAAAGGTGAAGGACGGCTCCCTGCGCATCAAGGGCATTGGCCGTTTCAGGATTGATGCAGAGGAAGGTTTGCAGGTCAAGGCGGCCCATGTCGTGATGTCAGCCCTGCGTGAGATGAGGATGCAGACGCTCAATGCCTCTGAGTGTGAGGGAATATGTCTGCAACGACTGTGGTTTTGTTATGGATCGCGTTGTCAATGCTGCACGGAACATTCTCCAGCGCGGAATATAGCTGGCCGGATGGGAATTTGGTTCATCGAATTATCCCAGTGTGTCCGAGAATGCGGGAAATTCAGATGTCGCCGGGTTGTCGGGGCAGGACACAGAACGGTATGCGACGGCAAACTGATGCATGGTCAAGTATATAAATCCCTTTGACTTCTGTGTCCTGTACGATTCCAGTTGGCTTGGTGCAAAAAGGAACCGGAGATGTCCGAAAGCGCATTCGATTTCGAAATCCTGCATACAGAGGGTAGGGCGCGTTCGGGGAGGATCCGAACATCACGGGGAGTTATCGATACCCCTGCCTTCATGCCCGTGGGAACTGCGGCAACCGTCAAGGCGATGTTGCCGGAAAACGTCCGGGAGACCGGGGCGCAAGTCGTTCTGTGCAACACCTACCATTTGATGCTTCGACCCGGGGAGAACCGGATCGCCGATTTGGGTGGATTGCATGGTTTCATGAATTGGAATCTGCCAATTCTTACAGATTCTGGTGGGTTTCAAGTCATGAGTCTGAAGCAATTGAGGAAAACAAACGAACATGGTGTTCGGTTCAAATCGCACATTGACGGTTCAGAGCACGAACTGACTCCCGAACGATCAATGAGGATTCAAGAGAAATTGGGTTCGGACATTGTCATGTGCTTTGACGATTGCACGCCGCACCCGGTGGCACCCTCAGAAGCGGAGGCATCCATGCTGCTGTCGATGCGTTGGGCGGAGCGCTGTCGGCATGCCTTCCGCGGAAACGGTGGCAGTGCCCTTTTTGGAATCCAGCAGGGATCGATCTATGAGGAATTGCGTGGGCAAAGTTCTGACATGCTGAAATCACTTGGGTTCGACGGCTATGCCATCGGCGGTCTTGCGGTCGGCGAAGGGCAGGAGCGGATGTTCACGGTTCTTGACTACGCACCAGAAATGTTGCCGCGCGACCGTCCAAGATACCTGATGGGTGTCGGAAAGCCGGACGACATAGTTGGGGCCGTAGAGCGCGGCGTGGACATGTTTGATTGTGTACTGCCCAGTCGTTCGGGGCGAACAGGGCAGGCGTTCACAAGGCATGGGGCCATCAACCTAAAGAATGCGTGCCATCGCGATGACCCTGAGCCGCTGGATGCGTTTTGTGGATGCCCTGCATGCCGGAACTACTCCCGCGCCTATCTGCACCATGTGGTCAAGGCAGGTGAGATTGTTGCTTCAATGTTGTTGACTTGGCACAACCTGCACTATTTCCAGGAATTGATGGCAGGTTTGCGCCAGGCAGTTGCCGAACAAACTCTTGATCAATTCGTCAGAGAGTTCCATGGAGCGCGCCGCGACTATGCCAAGGCATAAATCATGAACCCGGATTCGGATTGGGAAAGGCTGCTCCCCACGCAAGGTCCGGCATTCGATTTGCCTTGACAGGCCGTGATTCCGTAACCATCTGATGGACTGTGATCGGTCCAGCGGACCGCCGAAGGTGACGAATGTTGTTCGAGAGGAAGTAGCCTGATGAGGACCAAGGTCTATCCCATCCTGCCGCTGCGCGATACGGTGGTGTTTCCCAACATGATTTGCCCACTTTTTGTGGGACGGGAGAAATCGGTCAGATCCCTTGACAGGGCTGTCGAAAACGAGAACGGACTCGTGCTGGTTGCGCAAAAGGAAGTTGATGTCGACGACCCCGGACCCGAGGATCTGTTTGGTGTCGGGGTGGCGGCCAATATCCTGCAGCTCCTGAAACTTCCCAACGGAACGATGAAACTGCTCGTTGAAGGCGGCGAACGGATAAAAATCCGAAAGTTTGTTGATTCGGAAGATTGCATCCAGGCGCGCACTTCGAAGCTCCCCGACGAATTGGACGAAGAAGATGAAGCCGAAACGATGTTGGCTCTTTCGAACCAGGTGCTGAAATCTTTCCAAGTTTACGCCAACCGTCTGAAATTGATTTCCGATGATGGACTCAAGGAACTCGCAAACGTCGGCAACCCATCCAAGCTGGCCGACGTCGTTGCCAGTCATCTCAACGTCTCAGTTGAAAAAAAGCAGGGCCTGCTTGAACTGGCAAATGTCAAGGAGCGGCTTGAACAGGTCCTGCGGATGACGCAGGAGGAAAACAATGTCGCAATCGTCGAAAAGAAGCTGAAGCGAAGGGTAAAGTCGCAAATTTCCCGAACGCAGCGAGAATACTACCTGCATGAACAGATGAAGGCGATTCAGCGCGAATTGGGCGACGCCGAAGAGAAATCTGAAATCGAAGAACTTGAAGAACGAATTGCGGCAACCGAACTGTCCGATGAAGCGCGAGAGAAAGCCGGTTCCGAGTTGAACAAGTTGAAGTCAATGGGAAACAACGTTTCCGAAGCTACGGTCATTCGGAACTATCTTGATTGGATGCTTTCGATCCCATGGGGGGTAAAACGAGAGGTCAAAAAGGATCTTTCAGAGGCCGAGATCATTCTGGATGAGGATCATTACGGGCTTGAGAGGGTAAAGGAACGGATCATCGAGTACATTGCGGTCCAGCAAAGAACCGAAAAAATCAGTGGACCCATTCTGTGCCTGGTGGGTCCTCCCGGCGTCGGCAAGACATCTTTGGGTGAGTCGGCAGCGAGGGCGACAGGCAGGGATTTCCTTCGCATCGCCCTTGGCGGAGTGTCGGATGAAGCTGAAATTCGTGGCCACCGCAGAACTTACATCGGCTCGATGCCCGGGCGTATCATTCAAACAATGAAGAAGGGCAATTCCGTCAATCCACTCATTTTGCTTGATGAGGTCGATAAGCTTGGACAGTCATTCAGGGGAGATCCTGCCAGCGCACTGCTGGAAGTGCTTGATCCTGAACAGAACGCAAAGTTCGTCGATCACTATCTCGATGTCGATTATGACCTTTCGGACGTCATGTTCATAACGACGGCCAACTACCTGGAGCACATTCCTGAACCGCTGAGGGATCGCATGGAGATCATTTCCCTGGCCGGTTACACCGAGGACGAGAAAATCGAGATTGCGAAGCGGCACTTGGTGCCGAAGCAGAGAAAGTCCCACGGCATCAAATCAAAGGAATTCAAGATCACCGACCAGGCTCTTGAACGGATTGTCAGGGTCTATACGCGAGAAGCCGGTGTTCGGAACATGGAACGGGAAATCGCCAAACTCGCCAGGAAAACCGTCAGGAAACTGGTGAAACAGGAAATTAAGAGTGTCGTGATCGGTCCGAAGAAATTGGAGGAACATCTGGGCGTTGCAAAGTTCCGCTACGGCCTTGCTGAGGAAAGTGACCAGGTGGGCATCGTAACCGGCCTTGCATGGTCAAGTGCGGGCGGCGACCTCCTGTCGATTGAGGCACTTGTCCTTCCAGGCAAAGGGCGGGTCATGGCAACGGGCAAACTCGGCGCGGTCATGAAGGAATCAATTGACGCGGCGTCCTCCTATGTGCGTTCGATTTCACCAAAAATCGGGTTCAGGCCAACCGGGTTCGAGAAAATCGACATCCACGTGCATGTTCCTGAGGGTGCCACGCCGAAAGAAGGCCCCTCGGCTGGAGTCGCCATGGTAACCTCCATTGTGTCAGTGTTGTCCAAAATACCGGTAAGGAGGGACATCGCCATGACCGGCGAAATTACGCTGCGCGGCAATGTACTTCCAATCGGAGGGCTCAAATCCAAGTTGCTGGCAGCGACGAGGGGCGGCATCAGCACCGTTCTGATTCCAGAAAAGAACATGAAGGATCTTTCCGAGATTTCCGATGATATCAAAGGGATGCTGGACATCAGGCCAGTTTCGCATGTTACCGAGGTTCTCAAGCACGCCTTGGTCAGAAAACCGGAGCCAATCGAGTGGAACTTTGAACTTGATTCGCCTGATGTTCCTACGATCCCGGCGCATGTTGAATCGCCAAGCATGTCGCAGCACTGAATGTGCTGCAAAATCACCTGGAATAGATCCTCTGGAATCCGGCTTTGGGTGGATATTGTTCACCCGGCTGTGATTGCCTTCAGCCAGGCAAAGTGCGAATAGCAACCGTTCCGGGTGATTAGCTCAGCGGTAGAGCGCTTCGTTCACATCGAAGATGTCGGGAGTTCGAGTCTCTCATCACCCACCATACATGCTGACTGCATCTGCGGATCAACGATGATGGCCGGTGTTGCCAGCGGGTGGCATGGATGGAATTGGAATCTTGACTTTCCACATTCCGCGTAAAATGGTCGGGCAGGGGTGATTAGCTCAGTGGTAGAGCGCTTCGTTTACACCGAAGATGTCGGGAGTTCGAACCTCTCATCACCCACCACCATTCCGGTGGCCCAATTGGCGTCAAAAACCGAACACATCCTTGTTGCTTGATTCCGTTTGATAAGTGGGCGTTGCTGGATTGCGCACAAGAACAGGTTGGGACCCTGCTCGGCGGCGAAGTTCGGTTTGTGTATGACTGATGCAGTCTCCGGGGATGTGGGGGATGAATGCAACAAACCGGTCGCAGGCCTTGGCGTTGTTTGATGTGTTTAGATAAAGAAAGAGATGTAACTAACTGATAATAATTGAGAATACTCTTTATTTGTGGAGCCAGGAATGCGGAAGATTTGGGCGCTTTGCGCGCCACTGCTCATGGTTGCTTCATCCGTTTGAGAATGATCCCATCGTTGCCAACGCCCAGGTGAACGGATCCGGCGAATATGTTACAACCACGCATTGACCAGCAACAGGCATGTTTGCCCGGACTCGGCGTATTCCCCACCCTTGATTTGATTCGCTGACAAATCACCGGCGGCCATAGTCTCTCTTGGCCGGATGGTGCTGAACCAACCCGCGCGGTTCTGCGTAAAGGTGCATTGGGGAGTGTTTATCGCTGGTTCCTCCGCGGGGCCGATCGAAGGTCGGGGGGTTCATTCCGATCGGTATTGGATGTCCTTGCGACAAGTGAGGTTCACGTCTACGCCGCCGCCGAGTCCGGGAAAATCCGACTTGACGAGGCTGGCGAAGGCGCCTATTTGCGACGCTCTGTGTTGCACAAGACCGCGCGGTCGTAGCTCAGTTGGTTAGAGTGCCGGCCTGTCACGCCGGAGGTCGCGGGTTCGAGCCCCGTCGACCGCGCCAAATCCCAAATCCGTCTTGCCAACATCCTCCTCACAGTGTCCAAAATCGTCGGGCAGATTTCCGTTGTGGCAACAACGGGTTTTTGGGCAGAAGATCCTTGAGTGGTCGTGCCAACTGCGTGCACGATTGCGGCCCCAATGGCGGCACTGTTTCAACTTTGGTTTGCGGAGCATGCCCGGCGGTTCACATGATTGAAGAGGGTTTAGTATGCACGGCTGAGCAATGCGCATATGCGCTTTGACACATGTGGCATCATTCAACGACACAAACCGGATGCTCGTCGAAAGCTCGAATTTTGAAGATACAGTTGAAATCGCGGCAGATGCTGCACGGGCGGTTCGCTGTGGTTTTCCCAGGAAGGAGAAACGCACATGGGGCGATGGCAAGCAGGAACCAAGTTGGGAGCATCCCAAACCTCGTTCAATCCGGAATCAATGAATGAGCCAGATTGGTGACAGTTGGACTTGGCCGACCCGAAGGAATTAACAGGGGATGGTATGTTCGACCAATTGCGTTTGCAGATGTGGGTGGCGGGATGACGATCGCGCAGGAGCGAGTATTCGGACCGGTGCTGTCAACTATTTCCGTTTAAGACGGGGAGCAGGCGGTTGGGATCGCCAACGGAACAGGCTATGGATAAATCAACTGTGATCAATGTGCTGACGAAGGGCGTCGTGAAATGTTGGCGAAGCGGCTGCGCAGCGGAATGATTGAATGGAATGGCCAACAAAGAGCTGCCGGCAGCCCTTTCGGTGGCATCAAGGCCTCGGGCAACGGCAAGGAAGGCGGTGTCTTGGGATTGGAGAAATATCTGAAGGTGAAGGCCGTCAGCGGTTGGTCCAATGAAACCGGGAACGGCGAAGGGCCCACCTGAATGTTGAGTGCACCCGGGGAAGCCTCAATTCCGGCCGACGCACGGCACCGGGGGTTCACGCAATTTGCTGCATGGCACTGGCTTGTGGTTTATGCACTGATACTGGGGGCATGGTGGGTGATGTTCCGGCAGGCGGTTCCTCCGGGCATTCTCGAATCAGCGACTCTCTACGGTGCCGAGTTTTGGTTGGATTTGTGCTCGGTTGCTGCTTCCGGAATTGGATTTGGGGAACTTGTTGCAATGTGGTTGCTGATGTCCCTTGCCATGATGCTTCCCACCTTTGTTCCGGCTCTTGCAACATATGATCGACTTCGGCTTGCCGGGGCCGGGAACCGGTTCGGGTTCATTGAACTGATTTTGGGATACATTTCGGTTTGGGCGCTTTATTCGATTGCGATGGCGGTTCTGCAGAGGCAGATTGTTCCAACCCCGGTTGCTGCCGGAGGTGGCGAGGCGTTCAACCTGCGGCTCGGCGTCGCGATATTGGCGGCAGCGGGGCTCTACCAGTTCATGCCCATCAAGGATGCGTGCTTGGCAAAATGCAGAACCCCTTTCATGTTCTTCATGGCAAATTGGCGGAGTTCGCCGTTCAACGAATTGCGCCTCGGATTGAAGTTGGGTGTGATCTGTGTCGGATGTTGCTGGCTACTGATGGCAATTTCTCTCGTGTCGGGCGCAATGGGCCTGTTGTGGATGGGGCTTGCCACAGCATTGATGTGTATGGAAAAGCTGCCTGAATTTGGTCGACGGGTTTCACGACCTGTGGGAATGGCCCTGTTGGGCGGTGCCGTAATCCTTGCAGTTAACGGAGCATGACAGTTCGGGGAGTTGGAATTGGAAAAGAATGAAAGAAGTCTGCGGCTCAAGGTGCCGGGCAAACTGGACAACCGACATCCGGCGGCCGACAGGTCCGACCGGGGGCTTGTCCAATGGAACATGAGCGGGGAATTGATTCTGAACTGCAACTGCACGGTGTTCTGTCCCTGTGTGGTGAGCCTTGGAAGGCACCCGCCGACCGAGGGCGTTTGCCAGGCATGGGCCGGCATTAGAATCGACAAGGGGAATTATGGCGGGGAATCGCTTTCCGGATTGAATGTGGGAATGATTCTCGAAATCCCGGGCATGATGGCGCGCGGCAACTGGAAAGCTGCAGCTTTCATCGATCGGCGAGCGTCCCACAAGGCTTACCATGGATTAGTTCAAATCCTTTCCGGGAAGGCCAAGGGCACAACGGGACTGTTCAAATTGCTGGTGAGTGAGTTTCTTGGTGCCGAAAGGGCCGATGTGTCATTTGAGACTGAAGGCAATGTCAGGCACCTCAAGGTGGGCAGGAAGATTGACGGTCAGGTCATGCCGGTGGAAGGCAAACGGACCGGTGAGGACATTGTGGTATCAAATACAAAATACTGGATGGGTCCCGACATTACGGTCGCAACGGCAAGCAAAGGGCGCGTGAGGGCCTTCGGAAGGGTTTGGGATTTTGACGGTCGTTCCGCCGAAATTTGTGCGATTGATTGGAAAGGGCCGGGCAAGTGACGTGGGCGGCATGACTTCCTCGGTGCTTGCGCCGACAATCAGGCTTCGTCGGACGCCGTTCTGGGATCGCGTTGAGCGTGCAGGCGTGCAGGTTGTTTCGATCTACAACCACATGCTCATGCCGTGCATGTTCGAGTCGCCTGAAGAGGATTATCGCCACCTTAAGGGCCATGTGCAGGTTTGGGATGTTTCCTGCGAACGACAGGTTCGACTGCGCGGCCCGGATGCCCAAAGACTCGCGCAAATGATGACACCCCGCTGGGTCGGTGACATGGATGCGGGGCAGTGCCTCTACGTGCCGGCCGTCGACCGGAATGGGTTCATGCTGAACGATCCGGTTCTGCTGAAGCTGGCTGCGGATCAATTCTGGTTCTCGCTGGCCGACAGTGACCTCCTCCTCTATGCGCTGGGCATTGCGGGTGGTGCCGGTCTTGACGTCGAAGTGGATGAACCCGACATTTCGCCGCTTGGGGTCCAAGGGCCAAAGGCCGGGGAACTGATGAGCAGGGTGTTCGGACACGAGATTTACCGGATACCGTTCTTCCGGTTTGGATTCGTTCAGTTCAACGGAATTAGGCATGCAGTTTCGAGGTCCGGATTCTCAAAACAGGGCGGTTTTGAAATTTACGTGGACGGTGCCGAAAACGGAGTGCCCGTGTGGGATGCGTTGATGGAAGCCGGTCGGGATCTCGGTGTTCGTGCTGGAGGGCCCAACTATGCGGAGAGAATTGAGGCCGGGCTGTTGTCCTACGGCAGCGACATAACTCGTGAGAACACTCCACACGAGGCGGGACTGTCAAGATTTTGTGATACCGAACGTTCCAAGGAATTCCTTGGTCGGGAATCGCTTCTTCGCCTTGAGTCGGAGGGTCCAAAACGGCAAATCAGATGCGTGTCAATTGACGGTGACAAGGTTCCGGCTTGCGACCGGCCTTGGCGGGCGACCGCCGGGAGGCGTTTTGCCGGAACAATCACTTCGGCAACTTGGTCGCCAGATTTCGAAACCAATGTCGCCATCGGAATGATCGAGGCTGAGCATTGGGATCCGGGCACAAGGCTAGTTATCGAACTGCCGGACGGCTCCAGAACTGCAACCGTCCGCGGAAATTTCTACATTTAGGCCATTATGGGAGCACAGTGATGCCATTCAATGCTTTGGTGGTTGAAAAAGATGATGACGGAAGAACATCGGCTGCGGTTGCAACGGTGACGGAAGATCTTCTGCCGGAAGGTGATGTAACGGTTTTGGTTGAGTATTCGACCGTCAACTACAAGGACGGGTTGTGCTTGGGTTCAGGTGGCGGCTTGGTTCGAAACTACCCGCACGTTCCCGGAATTGACTTTGCCGGCACGGTGGATACATCTGCCAGTGAAGAATTCAAACCGGGTGACAAGGTCATTCTGACCGGTTGGCGGGTCGGTGAGTCGCGTTGGGGCGGGTATGCCCAAAAGGCGCGGGTGAAGACGGAATGGCTGGTGCCGCTCCCCGATGCGATCACCACCAGGCAGGCAATGGCAGTCGGAACCGCCGGGTTCACGTCCATGTTGGCCATCATGGCGCTGGAGGATCACGGTCTTCAACCGGGCAGGGGACCGGTTCTGGTTACCGGGGCCGCCGGTGGCGTCGGTTCGGTTGCAACCGCAATTCTGGCCAACTTGGGCTATGAAGTGGCGGCGGTTACCGGACGATCCGAGACCGCTGACTACCTTAAGGGGCTTGGCGCATCGCAAATTGTCGACAGGGCGGAAATTTCCGAGACTGTCAAGCGGCCGCTTGAAGCCGAAACTTGGGCGGGATGCGTCGATGCCGTAGGTGGCGCCATGCTGGCGCGGGTGCTTGGTCAGATGAAATATGGAGCTTCGGTGTCCGCAGTCGGTCTTGCAGGCGGAGCGGCCTTGCCGGCAACCGTGATTCCGTTCCTGTTGAGAGGGGTTAGCCTATTGGGCATTGACAGCGTCATGTGTCCCGTTGAAACCCGAAAACGCGCCTGGAACCGGATAGCGGAAGAACTGCCAAAGGATAAGCTGGAAAGCATGATCAGGCCTGCGGTTCTGTCGGAATTGCCCGAGTTGGGAGAGGCAATCCTGAAGGGCCGGGTAAAGGGCCGAATTGTGGTCGAAATCGGCAGTTGATTTCCGGGTGGCAGCTGGCCGGCGGGACTGCAAAGGGGAGTCGCGTGAATTGGTAAAGAGCGAAAATTGGGTCAACCGGTCGAATTTGCGGGTGGACGGTGAGTTTGCACGGTTCATTGAGGTTGAGGCGTTGCCGGGAACCGGCGTTGACGCAGATCGATTTTGGGGCGGATTGGCTGAACTGCGCACAGAGTTCGAATCGGAGAATGAACGGTTGCTGGAAAGGCGCAGTGAGCTTCAGGAGCAGATCAATCACCATCACAGGAGTTGTGGTTGCGGAAAGCCGGATCGCCGCAAGTACCAATCATTCCTCACTGATATCGGTTATCTGGTTGAGGAGGGGCCTGAATTTAAGGTCGAAACGGACGGAATCGATCCGGAGATAGCGGAGATTCCGGGACCGCAGCTTGTGGTTCCGATAACGAATGCAAGATTTGCCATCAACGCGGCAAATGCCCGCTGGAATTCACTCTACGACGCACTCTACGGAACCGATGCGCTCGGTGCGCCGCCCGCTGAAGGCGGTTTCAGCATGGAACGGGGGCACTGCGTCATTGATTGGACAAAATCCTTCCTGGATGAGGCCTTTCCGCTCAAGGGCATTTCACACCGGGATGCCCGATCCTATGCCGTGCGTGATGGCAAACTTGCTGTGGACTGCGGCACTGGTTTGGCTGCCCTCAAGAAACCCGGCCAACTGGTCGGTTGGAAGGGGCGGAGCGAAAGGCCGGACTCGATCCTGCTGCGCAACAACGGTCTGCATGCGGAGATCGTCATCGATCGCTTGCATTTGATCGGTGCTGAGGACGAAGCCGGCGTTGCCGACATAATTCTCGAATCAGCGGTAACCACCATAATGGACTGTGAAGATTCAGTCGCCGTGGTCGATGCTGAGGACAAGATTGTTGCCTACCGCAACTGGCTGGGATTGATGAAGGGCGACCTTGAGGCAAATTTCATCAAGAAGGGAACAGCCGTATGCAGGAGGTTGGCATCGGACCGGGAATTCACTGGATGCAACGGGCATGAACTTGTCCTCAAGGGGCAATCGATGATGCTGATTCGAAATGTTGGCCTTCTGATGAAATTTCCGGCGGTGTCGGATGCTGCCGGCAATCCGATTTTTGAGGGGCTGCTTGATGCGATCTGCACGATCCTCATTGCCATGCATGACATCGTGCGCAGGCGCAGGAATTCGGCGTTTGGATCTGTCTATGTGGTTAAGCCGAAACTCCACGGGCCAGAGGAAGTCGGTTTCACCGACAGGGTTTTCTCCCGGGTCGAGCAGATTCTCGAACTGCCGCAACACACGGTCAAGATCGGCATAATGGACGAAGAGCGCCGGACAACAGTCAATCTCAAGGAGTGCATCCGAGCCGCAAGGCACAGGGTCGCTTTCATCAACACCGGTTTCCTCGACCGGACCGGCGACGAGATCCATACGTCCATGGAAGCGGGACCATTCATGAGAAAGGCTGACATCAAGGCCGCGGATTGGCTCGCCGCCTATGAGGATCGGAACGTTGACATCGGCTTGGCCTGCGGCCTGAAGGGGAAGGCTCAGATCGGAAAGGGAATGTGGGCGATGCCGGACCAGATGCGGAACATGCTTGAAGAGAAAATCGGCCATCCGCGCGCCGGTGCCAGCACTGCTTGGGTGCCAAGTCCAACGGCGGCGACCCTTCACGCCACACACTATCACCGGGTTGACGTGATTTCGCGGTTGAATGAGATCGAAGTGCAGGGGCGAAGCACCGACATCGGGAGAATTCTCAACATCCCCTTGGCGGAAGGCACAAATTGGTCGCACGAGGAATTGGTTTCCGAGGTCGAAAACAATCTTCAGGGAATTCTCGGATATGTGGTCCGTTGGATTGATCAGGGCATTGGCTGCTCAAAGGTTCCCGACATCAACGATGTCGCTCTGATGGAGGATCGGGCGACTTGCCGAATATCCTCGCAGCACATCGCCAATTGGCTACACCATGGGGTTGTCGACGAGCAAACGGTGATGAAGGCGATGAAGAGGATGGCAAGGGTGGTCGACTCGCAAAATTCCGCCGATCCGGACTATCTGCCCATGGCGCCGGGATTTGAGGGCAACGCGTTTCTTGCTGCCTGCGATCTCGTCTTCGGGGGAGTCAATCAGCCATCGGGCTACACCGAGCCGATTCTTCATGAAAGAAGGGCACGCAGGAAGGCGGAACACTGACGAAGGGGCGGAGGTTGAAACAGGAGTGGTTCGGAAACCGTCGCGGATGCCAAGCGGGAATGAACTATGGCGACCGCATTCCGATGACAGCGTAAGGGTTGTTTCCGCGTTGGCAATAATTCTGCAGGCACGCGGCCCGGGGACTGGATTCTGTTTTGGCGAATTGCAGGTGCGCAATCCGGAACTCTTGCATATACGGCTATAAAGGATGGCATTCGAACGAATTGCATTGGGGAAGCATCGATTGAAAACTTACAGGGATCTTGCGGACGCAATCGGCAGTACACCGTTGATTCGCCTGAACAAAGCATCCGAGGAAACAGGTTGCGAAATTCTTGGCAAGGCGGAATTCCTCAATCCGGGCCAATCCGTAAAGGACCGCGCGGCACTTGGGATAATTCGCAATGCCGAAGCGCACAAACTGCTCAGACCGGGCGGAACTGTCGTTGAAGGAACAGCCGGCAACACCGGAATCGGTCTGGCACTGGTTGGAACTTCGCTGGGGTATCGGACCGTCATTGTCATCCCGGAAACTCAGAGCCAAGAGAAAAAGGATACATTGATCCTTGTCGGGGCTGAACTCGTTGAGGTTCCTGCTGTGCCGTACCGAAATCCGAACAACTACGTTCGCTACTCGTCGAGACTGGCCGAAGAGTTGGCCAAAACCGAGCCAAACGGCGTGGTTTGGGCAAACCAGTTTGACAATGTTGCCAATCGGAACATCCACATCGAAACAACAGCTCAGGAAATATGGGAGCAAACCGGAGGACGGATCGACGGCTTCATTTGCGCAGTCGGGACCGGAGGTACATTGGCAGGCGTTGCCGAGGGGCTGAAGTCCCGAAATCCCGGAGTAAAGATCGGTTTGGCGGATCCAATGGGAGCGACCCTCTATCACTATTACACGACCGGTGAACACTGTGCAGAGGGAAGTTCGATTACCGAGGGTATCGGGCAAGGGCGCATTACGGCCAATTTGGAGGGGCTGGAGGTCGACTTTCCGTATCAGGTTCCTGATGATGAAATGTTACCCGTGGTTTTCGATTTGCTGCTGGAGGAAGGGCTGTGTCTGGGGGGATCGTCCGGAATGAATGTCGCGGGTGCCATTCGGATGGCTCGGGACATGGGGCCGGGACATACGATCGTTACGGTGCTTTGCGACTACGGAACACGCTACCAGTCCAAGCTGTTCAATCCCGACTTCCTTCGAGGCAAGGGATTGCCGGTTCCGGAATGGCTGCAGAGGAAGGCCTCGAAAATGCCTCGGGTCTTTGTGGAGACATGATGCACCAACTGTCGAAAAGATTGTTCATTCTTGCGGTTGCGATTTGCCTTTGGTTGCCGGTGCCGTCTTCATTTGCCCAATCGGAACGGACCGGTGCGCTTGATCTTGAGGAATGGAGGCAACTTGCCGATCGGGCAGAAACCGTCCTGGATGCAGCTGCCGCCTCGGATTCTTCGCTATTGGTTCTTAGGCTGGAACTTCAGGAGTGGATGGAACGTGCCCGTGCGGCGCAGGGAACGTCCCAACGGGAGGTTTCGCTGCTTGAGACGCGGATTGATGCACTGGACAACAGGGACGAGGCAAGTGCGTCAACTGAGGAAATTGAAGAGCTTCGATCGGAATTGACTGCTGAACTCGCACAGGCTGAAGCTCCGCTTCGGTTCGCCGGATTGGTGGCCGAGTGGTCGAGCGGGTTGATATTGGAAATTGATGCCACTCTTCGCAAGAGGCGGGAATCGCGGTTGTTCTCGTCCGGACCTTCGCCCTTGATTCCAGGTGCTTGGCCGGCGGCATTCACTCACTTGGTAGATCAGTTCGGGGATTTGCGTCGGGAGGTTGCAGAGTCACTATCCAGTCCTGCTCAGAGGCAGGTGCTCCGGCAAAACTGGCCGGGGGTGGCTGCCCTTCTTTTGATGGGGCTTTTCCTGCTGACTGCGGCGCGGGCTTGGATCGCACGGTCAATTGCAGCGGCCTCGACGAGGTTGGCGTTGAAGGGCAGTGTGGGAGCGGTTGGAATCGAGAGCTTTCTGACCGGTTTTGTGCTCCCGGTCGCAGGAGTGCACCTCCTTGCCGGTGCCGTCGGGAAAGCGGATATTCTCCTTCTTACTGCCGACATCGCAACTGAAACCGTACCCAATATGGCTATCGCCGTTTTTGGTGCTTCATGGCTCGGCAATGCCCTGTTTTCAGACAAGGGCGTCCCGGTGTTCACTGGTCGGCCGAGTCCTGGATGGGCGACTTCAGCCAGGCTTGTCACTGTTCTGGCCGGTTGGGTCATTGCCTTGCGGCTGCTTGCCGATTCGATGCTCCAAGGAGTTGATGAGCTCAATTCCGTTGCTGTGGTAATCGGATTTCCAATTCTCACAGCCGGTTCCACGGCGCTGTATTTGCTCGGCCGCCGCTTGTCAGAGCAAATCGCCGCCCGCACATCCGGCGATACGGACACCGGTGTTGCCGATTTGGTGCTGGCCGGCCTTGCGCTCGCAGTGAGGGTTGGAGCGGTGGTCGGCCTGCTGGCCGGGGCGGCCGGATTTTCCACGGGCGCCCGCATGCTGGTGTTTTCGTCCCTGCTTACCCTTGCGCTTGTTGGTTTTGCGCTGGTGCTGCATGCAGTGGCGGCTGATTTGTTGTCGAAGGCGGTTCGCCGGTTCAATGGAGAATCGGCACGGGATCGCTCAGGCTTGATTTCCGTCGCCGTTGGCATTGTCGTTTTTGCCGGCGCAATTCCCGAACTTGCAATCATTTGGGGCGCCACCGACAAGGAGCTTTCCGAAATCTGGTCACTGATCCTGAACGGTGTTCAGATCGGTGGGCAGCAATTCACCATCTATAGCCTCCTGACCTTCATCGTCGTTGTTGTCGCGGGATATGCCGGAACGAAGTTGGTGCAGAAAATTCTCTCCGGTTCTGTCCTGCCGGAAACAGATCTTGAGGTGGGAGCACAGGCGGCAATCACGACTGGAGTCGGTTATGTCGGTGTCATTCTGGCCGTTGTTGTTGGAGTGTCCGTCGCAGGCCTCGATTTGACAAATCTGGCAATCGTGGCCGGAGCGCTTTCGGTGGGAATAGGATTTGGATTGCAGGCTGTTGTGTCAAATTTCGTTTCTGGCATCATTCTGCTCATTGAGCGGCCGATCAATGTTGGCGATTGGGTTCAGGCCGGAGGCGTATCGGGAACAGTGAGACGCATTTCCGTCCGGTCTACCGTAATCGAAACCTTCGACCGGGCCGCGGTGGTGGTGCCAAATACTGATCTGATGTCGGGGCAGGTGACCAACTGGACCCTGACGGATCGCATTTGCAGGACGATTGTTCCGGTCGGAGTCGCCTACGGAACCGATACGCGCAAGGTCGAACAACTTCTTCTCGAAATAGCCGCCGAACATCCCTCTGTGCTGAAGGACCCCGCACCGGGAGTTATGTTCATGCGATTCGGAGCCGACGCGCTCGAATTCGAACTGCGGGCCATTCTTGATGACACAAACCAGTTCCTTCGGGCAAAGTCGGATCTTAATTTTGCCATAGCCGAACGGTTTGAGAGGGAGGGAATTTCGATTCCGTTTCCGCAGCGCGATGTTTGGATACGCAATGCAAATGAGACGGATGCCGACAATCCTGCCGACAAAATTTCGATTGGAGAGAAGGATTGACCATCAAGCTGTTTCGAACGGACCCTTATCTGCGGGAAACCGAATCAATGATCACCGGACTGGGCGAGGCCGGCGGCGTCATTGTAGATCGGTCCGTGTTCTATCCGGCTGGCGGCGGACAGCCCGGGGACACCGGAATGTTGACATGGAATACCGGGTCGGCTTGCATCGTGGATACGCGAATTTGCGGGCATGAGGATGTGGAATTGGTTCTTGCCGAAGGGTCTGCAACGCCGCCGACCGGCGAAGCTGCCCGCCAGGAACTTGATTGGAACAGGCGTTTTTGTCACATGCGCATCCACACTGCCCTTCACCTCCTATCCGTTGTTGTTCCATTTCCGGTTTCAGGCGGTGCGATATCTGCCGAAAAAGGTAGGTTGGATTTCAACATGCCGGAGGCTGTTGCGGACAAGGACGAACTGGAGGGGCAACTGAATCGGCTCGTGGAGCGCGATCTTCCGGTAACCGAAGACTGGATCACGGACGAGGAACTTGCTGCCAATCCAAGTTTGGTCAAGACAATGTCAGTCAAGCCACCCATCGGGGCCGGCAGGGTCAGGCTTGTAAGGATCGGTGAACTCGACGATCAGATTGACCTTCAACCTTGTGGTGGAACCCATGTCGCCCGAACCGGTGAGATCGGTGCGCTTGCGATTGGCAAGGTGGAAAAGAAGGGACGCCTGAACCGCAGAATCAACATCAGATTTGCCGTCTGAGGGAAATCTGTTGTTCAGTGGGTTCGGTGCTCTGACACGATTGGCAGTGGCAAGCAGACAGGTGTCCAGCATCCACCGCATCGACGATTTTTTTTGTGCTACACTCTACACGATGCCGACAGTCGCTGTTAGAAACGACAGATTGGCCGACTGACAAGAATGGAGGCGGAAATGAGTTCATCCCTGCAACCTCAAATAAGGCCCAACATTGAGTTCTGGCAGGAACGGAAGGATTTGGCAGCGGCATTTCGCTGGACCGCACGACTTGGCATGCATGAAGCTGTCGCCAACCATTTTAGCCTTGCGGTAAATGAGGAAGGCACCCGTTTCCTCATGAATCCCAATCAGGTGCATTTTTCGAGAATTCGCGCGTCCGAACTCCTGCTGCTGGATGCAAATGATCCGGAATGTGCCGCTGGTCCCAATGCACCGGATCCCACGGCATGGGGGCTCCACGGAGCAGTGCATCGGTTGTGTCGCCATGCGAGATGCGTGATGCATGTTCATTCCATACATGCCACGGTTTTGGCCAGCCTCGCAGATTCAACCCTTCCACCAATCGATCAGAATTCGGCCATGTTCTTCCGCAGGACTGTGGTTGACGAATGCTATGGTGGACTCGCGTTTGAAGAAGAGGGCGAACGCTGCGCCAATCTCCTTGAGAATCCAATGCACAAGGTGATGATCATGGGCAATCATGGAATTCTCGTGATTGGATCATCCGTGGCGGACACCTTCAACCGGATGTATCATTTTGAACGCGCTTGTGAGACTTACATCCGAGCACTTCAGACCGGAAGGAAACTGCGGTTGCTGTCTGACGAAATTGCCGGCAAGACGGCCGCTGAAGTGGAGCAATATCCCGAGCTGGCAGATCGTCATCTGGCGGAACTGAAGGCCATTCTTGATGAGGAGGGGTCGAACTACGCAACCTGAGCTTGATGGACAGGGTCAACCGAAGTTGATGGAGCGATCCCGGATCAAGCGGAGCGGAGTCGGAATTCTCCCGGCGCAAGAATGTTGACTTGGCGTGAGCTATGGCCACAGCCAAGCAATCTACCTGTGTTCTTCATGGCCGGCAAAGCTGGCCCTGTAACTTCCTGCGATCAGAGATACGTGCCTTTCAAGAGGCGGGTGCAGCTTGAAGGCGTGAGGGTGATTGGAAAATCCCCACAGCCTTATCAGTCGCCAGGCTTGCGGCCGCTCCTTTGATACGTTCAACTCATTGTCTGTGATGAAGAAGGGTGTTCGCTCTCCGCCCATGGTCGTCTTTACCTCCAGCAAACGCATTTCACCGCGCGTGTCAAAACTCAATATGTCGTAGCCAGCGCCATCTCCCATATCCTTTGAAACCCATTTGACCTTGCCCGAAAGGTCAGTTCGGCCCGCCTTCTGTAGGACATTGACTTCGTGTCGCAGGACAAGAGCCTCGCCTGCTTCACCAAGCTCGCGGTTTCGTGCATCGCGTCCGGCAAAGTCGAATTTCCGTGCCAATGCCCGGGTCCTTTCAAATCCGGTTGTTTCCACGCGGTTGCTCAATGTCGGCGGTGGGCCGAAAGTAAGTTCGCGATCGCCTGGTTGTTGTGGACCCAAGGAACGCGCAGCAAGCGTGTCCATCCGGCTCAAATGTTGCGGCAACTGCCTTTCCACAGCATCAACGAGTGACTTTTGGATGTTCTTGCGCGGAATGTAGCCAGACACCCAACCCATTCCGATGTAACTCAGGATGGCGCTGACATTGCTCAATTTGTACTCAATTGCGCCTTTGGAGCGATCCAAACTTCGTAGCAGTTCTCATCTTTCCCTCTGTCTGGGCTCCGAGCATCGAGAAATACTCCGCGACAAGCAGATCGTTTTCGGTATTGGTCCAGTGTGCTCCGGCCACTTGACTTAAGACCGTCCAATGGGTTGGTGGCACGAAACCTTCAGCCGTGCTGGGGTACACAACAATGACACGACACCGAAAGCAGCGCGATTGGACGGCGCTATCGAGCATACCTTCTTGTTGACCAGAACCGGTTGAAAATTGTCGACATTTCGGCGGTGGAACTTCATCTCAAGCGCACTGCCATGATTTTGTTTGTTGGTCCAGGAACGACTGTGAATTTTCTGGGAATCGATACCAAGC